>CAVIJI010000095.1:0-2053 GCA_963642885.1 bacterium | reverse complement strand
TAAATGTGCGACAGCAGAGTATATCATATTCCGTGTGCACTCCACCGCGAGAGCGTGGATTCACAAGGAGGCGGCTCTGGAGCCTTGAACGAGCTTCGCTCGTTCGGTGTTCCCCCCGAAAGGGGTGCCCCGCGCACAGCGGAATAATAAAATCGAAAAGTGCGAAGCACTTTTCTCCATTGTTAAACTTTCACCGCAGGTGAAAGTTTAACCCCGTACCCCTGAAATACATTCTCCTGAGGGAGAATGTATTTCCAATACATTCCCCTGAGGGGGAATGTACTTCCGAAACATTCCCTAAGGGAATGCTTCACCGTAGGTGATATGATAAAATCGAAAAGTGCTACGCACTTTTCTCCCTCATTTTGCAATAAAAAGAAAGTTTTTGATAAGGAAAATAAAATGCAAATTTCAAGTTCTTCTCGCCTCCTCGCAGAGGAAGCCGAAAAAATACTGTCTCCGATTTTCTCGGAGATAGAAAATACCTCCCGTATTAATACCGAACACGTCCTCGATTGCTTCCGCGATTGCGGCGTGTCCGAATCTTACTTTACTCCCTCCACGGGCTACGGCTCGGGCGACAGAGGCCGCGACGCCCTCGATAAGCTCGCCGCGAAAATCTTCCGCGCGGAGGCGGGCTTTATCCGCCCTTCCCTTCTCTCAGGTACTCATACCCTTGCGGTCGCTCTCTACGGCATACTCCGCCCGGGAGATATCATGCTGTCCGTGACGGGCAGACCGTACGATACGCTCACAAAGGTGCTCGGCCTTGACGACAGCGGTGACGAAAAGCCTCTTATCAGCACAGAGGGCTCGCTGAAGGATCTCGGTGTCGACTACAGACAGCTTGAGCTGCTCCCCGACCCGTTTAACGCCGAGGAGCCTATAGACATTCCCGCTATGGTCGAGTTTATAAGACGCCACGGCGAAAAGGTCAAGATGGTATACGTACAGCGCTCGAGAGGCTACGCCTTCCGCCCCGCGCTGACCGTAAGCCAGATACGCCGCGCGGCATACGAGGTCGAGAAGGTTTCGCGCGAGATGGGCATAAGAAAGCCCGTGTTCATGGTGGACAACTGCTACGGTGAGTTTGTCGAGACAAGCGAGCCCTGCTATGTTCCCGACGGAGCCGTTAACGAGGCAGGCGCGGACATAATCGCGGGCTCTCTCATAAAGAATCCGGGAGGCGGAATGGCGGATGTAGGCGGCTACATTGTCGGCAAGACGGAATGCGTGCGCCTGTGCGGAAACAGACTGACCGCACCCGGAATCGGCATGGACATAGGCGCGTCTCTCGGACAGAACCGCAACATGATAAAGGGACTGTTCTACGCACCGCACACGGTAGCGCAGGCGCTGAAAACGGCTTGTCTGACATCGTACATATTCGGCAGTCTCGGCTACGAGGTAAGCCCGAAGTACGACGACAAGAGAAGCGACATAGTACAGATAGTGACGTGCGGAAGCCGTGAGAAGCTGCTCGCCTTCTGCGGAGGAATACAGGCGGCGTCTCCCATTGACAGCTACGTAATACCGTGCGCGTCCGAGATGGCGGGTTACGAGGACGAGGTGGTAATGGCCGCGGGTGCGTTTGTCGAGGGTTCATCGATAGAGCTGTCGGCTGACGGCCCGATGCGTGAGCCGTACTACGCGTACATGCAGGGTGGTTTGACGTACGAGAGTGCGAGGTTGGCGATTATGGCTGCCGCCGACAAGATGGGTACATCCTCACTTAAGTGAGGATGTACCCGAAAAGTGCTTTTATTCTCACGTTAGTGAGGATAAAAGAAGAAAAGAGCGCGGCTCTTTTCGACTTTATTTTACGCTCCTACGCGGAGGGCGCTGAAATTAGGTTTTGCTTAAATTTCTCGTTTTTGAATTACATCCCACCTCAGTGGGATGTAATTCGGGGGTTATAACTTTCACCGCAGGTGAAAGTTATAACAATGATGAAAAGGCTACGCCTTTTCGATTAATTATTCCGCTGTGCGCGGGGCACCCCTTTCGGGGGGAACACCGAACGAGCAAAGCTCGTTCAAGGGGCATCAGTCGC
>CAVIJI010000094.1:0-2254 GCA_963642885.1 bacterium | reverse complement strand
CATTTTTCCTTCTTGGTAGTCATAATCTATATTTTCAAACACATTGATAATTTTTTTACTGTTTTTATTATAATAAGGTGTTATACTGCCTCTACCATCATCTAATGTTATAATATCACTGCAATATTCCGGCAAATGCTCCTTATAACGTTTGGCAAATATAAATGTTAATCCGTTTTTGTTCTGATAAGCCTGCCCATCGATAGGAGCTGACGGTATATACGATGCAAATGCATGTTCCTTAAGGTTATATTCCTCAAGTACAATGAAAACTATATGCGGAACATTAACATTGTCGTTACCAGAACGATTCCGTTCGTCCATTAGCTTTAACATGCTGCTTAATACAACATTAGCAGACTTTTTGCTGAAAACAAATTGGGATTTATTGTCAAACAATTCTCGAAAATGTGGAAGAAATTTATATTCTTCTATGTAATCGTATATTTTTTTCTCATCTTCTGTCTCGGGGAAGAATATGATAAACTGTAAATTTTCCGGTGAATGGTAGAAGCAAAGCTGATATATTATGCTGCGAATCAGAGTGTCCACACGGTTATTAATCTGCGTTATATTATCTTTACATACAATACCTAATACACCACATTGTTTCAGTGAATATAAAACAGGTGCATCGTTCATATATCTGTACTCTTTCGATATTTTTGATGGCAGATTACTTATATATGAATCTACATTTTCAGTATCTTCATCTTTACCGTTTAAATTCAGCTCAATATGATTTTTATCTGCGTTTTTATTGAAACTAAAAGTCGCTTGTGAAAAAACCTCGTCTTTTTTATTTCCCTTGATTTCAAATAAATTTTCCACTTGATCGGAATCACCTAATTTTACAGTAAGAAAATCCGAATGTGCAGGATATCTGCTGAAAATCTTCTCATCCAGTTCTTTAGTCTTTATTATCAGGTCACCTATTCCTGGATAATCGTTTTTTAACACTTCAACATCATGCTCTTGTCGTTTTTCAATTGATTGGATTATTCTGTCAATATACCTCTGGTAATGCAACTTCCATTCTTCCAAGTTCTTCTTATAATCGCTTTTCTGTTTTATCCACGAAATTATCGAAGTAAACAATGTAACAACACTCATGCTGATACTCATCAAAACAAATGAAAAAGACATCTCAGCACCGTATAGCTCTGTGGTTAAGCTTCTCAGTCCAAACAATGCAATAATCGTAATAATCGTTGGCAAAAGCATCAGAAATATGTTTTGTTTAGGTTCCTGTGGTGGATTGGATGGTGAAAGAATTTCAATAGGTGTTCTGTCATGGCAGTCAAGCTGTCTTGTACTGATATTGTACCTCGGAAATTTTACATCCGTACATTCATTATTCTGTTTAAATGCGTCGTTAATCTTATCTGTTTCGATTCTCGGTATACTTGAAGTTAAATTATCAATAAAATGTAACTTCGTTGAAGAAATAAAGCCAAGATCACACAATCTTTTATCCAAATCCGATTTCAGTAAAACGGCATATTCACCTCCATTGGATCTAGATATATGCTTTCCGTCTTTGTTCAGGGTAACTTGGTCATAGCACGAAATGCGTATTTTGCTCAGGTATTTTTCTTTATATTCATTAACACCGTATTCTTCAACATAAGAATTATATAATTCAGTGCACTCGCTATAGGACAAAACAGATTTATCTGAAACACCTGTTTTACTTTCTGTTTTAGATAGTTTTTGTAAACCGTATTTTATACTTTCAAACAGTTGTCTTAAAGAGCAATCACGTAATAATATAAGATCAATCTCACATGTCTTATCGTCTTTAACGAATCTTATACTGATTAACATCTTGTTGTTTTCCATGACATAATTCTCCCTATGTTATAAACAGCAACTAACTTAATTTATTTTCAGACTTATATGTTTCAATAATATCATGTATTGTCGACGTGCAATCAATCCTTCGAAGCGTAACATCACATCTTTCGCACAGCTCATCATATGTCAATCCTCGTGGGAAAGTATTATACGAAATATCCTTGATTTGAGCGACGATTTCAGAAACGGAAGTGCCGTCTACAATCTCGACATCTGATATATTAATCTCCGGTTTTGAAATATTTATCGTTAAATTGGAGTCTCTTAGCAAAATCGGATTTACTTTCACTATTATATTATCAACATTCGTACTTTTCACATTAATAGACTTATCATTTATTACTGTACTCTGTACGAATGCAACGCCGTCACATTTTATATCCGCTTTGTATCCCAC
>CAVIJI010000093.1:0-2685 GCA_963642885.1 bacterium | reverse complement strand
ATAGAGGGAATGGCTGTATGGGCAGAAGTTCAGTATTTGGTATCAATCGGACTTGAGGAGCGTGCGGAAGCTTATATGTGTTCGAGATTAAGGCAAAATAATGAATACGGAAACGGATTGAAAAAATATCTTGAAAAATATCCGATAAAGGGTAAAGAAACAGTACACACTAAAACACCGTTTACGTGCAAGAAAGACCCGCTGAAATAATTTAACGTGCATCGCCCAAAATTGTTTGGTAGTACTAAAGCCGAAACACCGATAGCGTATGTAATATACGGTATCGGTGTGAGGTTTTACACATTGGACTGAAATAAATTTGGAGGTAAAATATGAAGTTTATTTCATGGGAAATATCGGTAATTGCACTGATTCCGGCCATATTTCTGTGTGGTTACATTTATTACAAAGATAAAATCGAAAAAGAACCTCTTGGTTTCTTGCTTATTTTGTTTGCATTGGGAGGAATTTCATATATACCTACGTTGAGTCTCGAAAAGTTTGTAACAAACATAATAGATATGTTGTTTTCTGGTATGATTACGTATTCACCTGACGGAATGATAAGCTACAGTTCGAATCTTATGATGATTTTACATAATGCGGTCAATGCTTTTATAGGTGTCGGATTAATTGAAATATTAATCAAATGGCTTCTTCTTTTCTTCAGCACTTATAAGAACTCGCACTTTGATTATTTGTTTGACGGTATAGTATATTCGGTATTTATATCGTTAGGTTTTGCGGGAGTAGAAAATCTGAGATTCGCTTGGGTAAATGGTTGGGACACGTTAGCGTTAAGATTAATATCATCTCTTCCTTGTCACTTGATTGTAGGAATAATTATGGGTTATTACTATACTCTTTGGAACGCGTATAAAAAAGCTATGTATACGGAAGAGTATTTTGTTTCACAGGGTATTATCAGCGAGGGACGCATTGCATATCCGACGATAAAAATCGTTCAAAGTGTTCTTATTCCGTGGATTGTAGTGAGTTTGTGTATTTTAGCAGGTTCGATCAATTCTAAGCTTATTAATACATTATTTTACTTTACTGTTTTCTGTATGTATGGTTTCAGCTTCGTCGGTATTGAAAGAATATCTGCAAAAGATAAATCAACTGCTAAGTTTTCGGAGAAAATTTTACAAGAGATGCACCCCGAGACGGAACCTTCGATTTGGAAGTCGCTAAATGAAAAGTAAATTGGATGGTGGAGTTATTATATGAAGAAAGCCGGATGTCTTATATATGTTGTTATAGTTATAATATCATCCATAGCGGCATTACTGCTTGCGGAAAATATTGATACACAATCTGTATCTGTTTCTGATAGTGAAAATGAAACCGTCGAGGATGACTACTCTGTCGAGGATGACTGCTCTGTTGATGATGATAATTATGAAGAAAACGAAAACTATGTATTATACGATGATGGTGAATCCCAAAAGTTTACTTACTATGAACAGTTAAGCGTAGAAGAACAAAATATATATGATGTTATTCTCGATGGTGCGGAAGAAGGAAAAATGACCTTCAAATTTGTCGATGTAAATTACACTGATTATGTTGATTATTGTGATCGTGCAATATGTGCGTTGACATATGAACACCCCGAACTGTTTTGGCTGCGGAGTGGATTCTACTATTCCGAAAGTCATGATTTATTTGAGGTGACGGGAGTAATAGAGATAACTTTGACAAATTATTCATATTGGGATTATAGTCTCGATAAGCAAAACATGATGGTGCAGTTAGACGAAGAGGTTGAAAAAGTCGCTGCTCAGGCGTTAGGATACAAAACAGATTACGAGAGAATACAATATGTCCATGATTATCTTATTGAAAATGCTGTTTACGATTACGATTCATTAGATGAGTATTATGATACACTGCACGATGCCTCATGTGAATACATTTTTTCGGCATATGGGTGCCTTGTGAACGGAAGAACTGTGTGTGCGGGTTATGCGAAGGCATTTCAGTTAATCATGAATAAGCTCGGCTATGATTGTATGTATGTTGTAGGTGATGCGGGTGGTCCGCATGCTTGGAATTGTATTTATGTGGAAAACGAAGGATACTATGTTGATGTTACATGGGATGATGCGGACTACAAATATGATGAGCCTATATATGAATATTTCTGTATAACAAGTGAGGCCTTAGCGAGAACGCATGAGCTTGATGAGATGTTCGATTTTCCGACATTAACCGCAGAAAAATATAATTATTTCAAGTATAACGGATTTTATATGGAAAAATACGATTTTGACGGTTTCTGTGATATTGTCAAAAAGCAAAAAGATCAGCATATTATCAGCGTTCAATTCGGGTCACTTAAAGAACTGAAAAAAGCGTATACAGCCATTTGTATGGGAGGAAAAGTATGGAATATTCCGGTTATCGGGTATGCGGATGATTTGTCGATATCCGTAAATGAAGACCATTATACATTGACATTGTATAAATAAAATATAATGATAAGGATGGTGTTTATATGGCTAAGCGCAAAAATAAGATTTTCATCAGCTACCGTCGTGATGGAGGAGATGTCCTGGCACAGCTACTATATGAGCGTTTGACAAAAGATGGTTATGATGTTTTCTATGACATAGGATCCATTGTTAGAGACTAACTATTAAAAGTCAAGCCTCAAAATGAAAAAAGTTGAAAAAATGCGCC
>CAVIJI010000092.1:0-2712 GCA_963642885.1 bacterium | reverse complement strand
CTTTAAGTGAGGGAGAAACGTGGAATTAAATCCCACCTCAGTGGGATGTAATTCAGGGGTATAACTTTCACCTGCGGTGAAAGTTATACAACGGAGAAAGAGCTTCGCTCTTTCGGGATTTATTATATCACCTGCGGGTGAGGGTAAAGCTTTCGCTCTCAGGCGAAAGCTTTGGAAGTACATTCTCCCTCAGGAGAATGTACTTCAGGGGATGAAAAGGCGTAGCCTTTTCGGATTTTATTATTCCACTGCGCGTGGGGCGCCCCTTTCGGGGGGAACACCGAACGAGCAAAGCTCGTTCAAGGGGCATCAGGCGCCGCCCCTCTGTGGGTTCCCGCTACGCGGTGGAGTGCACACGGAATATGATATACTCTGCCCTCGCACATTTATACTTAGTCAGTCGCGCGTGTTCGCGTAAACATTAAATCATAACTTAGAATGTTCGCGCGGTAAAGTGAACGTCCCTTCGGGACGTTGGTACGAACGCGGTACATTGGTTTTAATTTGTATTTTATCCTCGCGGATTATGCTTTAGTCTAAATCATTCGTTTTTCATTATGCTGCCGCGGATGGGCGGTTCTCTTGTTTGCTGACAGACACAAACGTGTGATAACGTTTATTTACTTTTGTAAAGCTGACAAACGTGTGAAAACGTTATCGCACGTTCTCTTACGGCTGTGCAATTATTGTCGACATTTCGCGGCAGCCTACTCATGCACCTACAGTTTAAGCTGTAGAAAGCCCAGCGCGGAAACTAAAAACAGTTTAAGCAATACTTGACGCGTCCTTTAAACTCACCACGCGCACATCCTAAGCTGTGATTTAAGGCTTACGCGAAACCGCGCGATGAGTAATCATATGGTCGCGAAAGCAAACTAACCCATATTCCGTGTGCACTTCACCGCGAGCCTGGATTCACAAGGAGGCGGCGACTGAGCCTCCTTGTGCGCCCTCCGCGTAGGAGCGTCCCTCGACCGCAGTCGATAAATGAAATCGAAAAGTGCGAAGCACTTTTCTTCCAATCGAATTCACCATAGGTGAATTCGATATTGTATGGAATCAAGGACTCAGTCCTTGATTCCCATAGCTTCCAGCTTGTCCTGCAGCTTCTGCGCTGCCGCGGGATCGCCTATGTGAAGATTGTCGTACGCTTCCTGCGAGCTCTCGAACGGTCTGCCGAATCCGCTCCAGTTCAGGTTCGTGTACATCGGGTCGGGGTGTCCTACCTCGGCCTCACGCTTCTTTATGTGAGCTTCCATTCTCGCGCGAAGGAATGCCACTACGTCGGGATTTTCTTCGGCTATGTTGTGGTTTTCTCCCGGGTCCTCGATAAGGTTGTACAGCTCTATTTCGGGCTTGAAGTGGAAATCGGGCTCAAGCGCTACCATCAGCTTCCATTCGGGAGTTCTCCAGCCGTGCTTGCGCATCCATGTAGCCTCGGTAATGTAGAATTCGGGCTCTTCTCTTACACCCTCGCCCTTGATGGCCTTCGTCATGTCACGTCCGTCGAACTTGATTCCGCAGTCTATTCCAGCGAGAGAAAGCACTGTCGGGAGAACGTCCTTCGTCTGTGTGATGGTGTCGATGTGTCCCTCGTACGGGAAGCCCGCGTACTTGAAAGCAAACGGAACGTTCAGTACGTTGTCGTAAATGGAGTGGTGGTCGAAATAACAGTCGTGGTCGTAAAGCGTTTCGCCGTGGTCGGACGTGAATACCACAATCGTTTCTTCCTCAATGCCGAGCTCCTTCAGCTTTTCGAGAATGTGGCTTATGCACAGATCCATGTAAGCGACCGCGGCATCGTACTGAGCGATGATGAATTCGGCGTCGGTACAGCCTTCGGGGAACCATGAGAGGAAGTAGTCGCGGAACGGCTTGAACTCGTATACGGGCTTAAGAGACTTGTTGTTGGGGTCGAACTCGTCGCCCTGATAGAACATTCTCGTGAAGGGTTCCTTTGTGTAGTAGGGGGAGTGAGGATCCATGTGACGGAGGAAGAGAAGCCACGGCTTGTCCTGAGCGGCGAGTCTTTCGAGCTCGGGAATAGCGGCCTTGTTCATTTCCTCGGCCTTGTCGGGATTCCAGTCGGGATACGTGATGTAGTTGTCGCAGCCGCGGCAGGAGTGACCGCCGATGTATGTGGAGGTGTAGCCGTAGTCACGGAGAATTTCGGGAAGGGTGCGTACCGCGTCGGTGAGTCCGCCCTCATGACGGAGAGCAACGCAGTTTGTGGAGAAGCAGTCCATACCCGTAACCATTGACGCGTAGCCGGGAGTAGTGGGGATGGAGGGGGAGTACATCTTATCGAACGTGATGCCGCCGTCCTCGATATATGCGTCGATATGCGGAGTGGTGAGTCTCTTATAGCCGTAAAGCGACATATGGTCACTGCGGAGAGAGTCTATACCGAAAAACAGTATATTGGGGTACTTTTTCATGGTGAATATCCTTTCTTTTTATTTCACACTCACAGAACGGGTGTGACACGTTCTGTGAGTGTGTATCCTTGATTTTCTTTTATATTACAAAATACGGTTTTACTTTACGTCAGTTATGGCACATTCATGAATGAGCGTAGCTCGTTCATGAATGTGTCGGAAATACATTCCACCTCAGTGGAATGTATTTCGGGGGTGAAAAGGCTACGCCTTTTCGATTTTATTATATCACCTGCGGGTGAGGGTAAAGCTTTCGCTCTCAGGCGAAAGCTTT
>CAVIJI010000091.1:0-2760 GCA_963642885.1 bacterium | reverse complement strand
GGCGCATTTTTTCAACTTTTTTCATTTTGAGGCTTGACTTTTAATAGTTAGTCTCCTTCTGTTATGGCTTTGCGGTTGATATATAATCAAATGAATTCGGTTTCGCCGTCCGAGAGCAGCAGTTTTTTACGAGTGATAATATGCCAGCTGTTTTCTCCTCCGAGTTTATATTTTTCTTCGACTGCTTTCGCCGCATACTCGGGATTCAAATAGTTTTCCGCATCAGCCGATGTAACTACGTTTACGGTAAGCTCACCGTCTTCACATACAGCCGAAATTCTTTTTATTAATTTGGAGATATCACATTCTTTATCGCCGCTCTTGCTTCTCTTCATAATAACATACGGCTCGTCGAACATTCCGCTCATCTCGGCACATTCGCTTTCGGAAAGTTCGACTGCACCTCCGATTATACCGAATTTAATCTCACACTCAGCCCACTTTATATCGGTGAGCTTTCCCTTCTGCTCATAGACACGTGTGATTTCGATTCCGTTCGGCATAACACCGCTCAGCTTTTGCACTATTTCCTCGTTTCCTACGGCTTTCATAAGTCTTATGTCGAGTACTTCTTCATCGCCTCCGCATCCGACTGATAAAGGTGTCGCGAAAACAAGCTTCGGCTTCGGATTGTATCCCTCTGTATAATATACCGGCAAACCTGATCTTATTACCGATCTCATAAGAGTTTTAGTGAGATCCAAATGAGAAATGTAAAGCATTGCACCGAACTTACGGAATCTGATTCTGATATATCTTGCCGGCTTTATCGTATTCTTCATCGTTTCTTCACGTGTCGGGAATACCTTATCCGATGTAATTCGTCCCGCACTATCCGAGCTTTCGGGATGTCCCGGACACCAGCGGCAGTATTTCTTATCGACGAGCTTATTTACGCCACAGCCGGAGCACTTTTCTTTACATGACGGTGTTGCAACGGCTTTTTGCGCTTTATGTCTTTCGGAGAGTAAAAATGCCTTTGAAACACCGCATGAAATCATATCCCACGGAAGTATTTCATCATCGGGTATATTTCTATTGGCATAAAATGAAGGATCTATACCGACGGTGTCGAATATATCCATCCAATTATCATAACTGAAATGTTCTTCCCATGCATCGAAACGCACATGGCGTCTTGCCGCTTCTTCGAGTGCTTTTGAAAGTCTTCTGTCTCCGCGAGCGAATATTGCCTCGATTCTGGAAACATTTGCGTCATGATAATTATATCGTACTTTTCTGTCTTTTATCTTCGATGAAAGAAAATCCTGTTTAGCACATAATTCCTCGAGAGTGTTTTGACCTTCCCATTGGAACGGAGTAAAAGGCTTCGGAATAAAGCATGCTACCGACAACGTAACCTGAGGCTGTCTTCCCTTATTGCGATTCGGAGTACGATAATACTCGTCAACTACATGGCTTGCCAAAGCCGCTATACCCTCGATATCATCATATGTTTCGTAAGGAAGGCCGTCCATAAAGTACAGCTTGATTTGGTTCTTTCCGGCAGAATATGCTACAGAGCATGCGCGGAGTATTTCTTCTTCCGTTATATTCTTATTGATTACATCACGGAGCCGCTGTGTACCTGCTTCGGGGGCAAACGTAAGCGTTGTTTGACGAACCGTAGCTATTTTTTCCATAAGCTCCTTTGTGAAGCTGTCCGCACGCATGGACGGAAGTGAAAGATTTATCATCTTTTCGTTTGTCCAGCTCAGCAGATTGTCCGTCAATTCACTGATTTTGGTATAATCCGATATAGACAGTGATGAAAGAGATATTTCATCGTAACCGCTGTTGTTTATCATGGTTTTGGCTATGCAGTCAAGTGTTTCGGGACTTCTTTCTCTTACGGGACGGCAAACCATACCTGCCTGACAGAATCTGCAGCCTCTTATGCATCCGCGGAAAACTTCCATGGTAACCCTGTCATGAACGGTTTCGATATTCGGCAAAACAGGATTGAGCGGCGGAATGCACTTATCGAAATCCTCGATGACTCTCTTTGTGACCACCTTCGGGACTTTTTCGTCCGCCGTTATTATTGCCGCTATCGTACCGTCATCATGGTATTTGATTTCATACAGCGACGGTACATAAAAGCCCTTAAGCTCGGTTGCGCATTTATAAAGAAATGCTTTTTTACTATACGTGCCGTTTTTCTTCATTTCAAGAAAAAGCTCCGCAAACTCACGCAGTTCTTCCTCGCCCTCTCCTATCGCGAATATATCTATAAATTCGGCCATAGGCTCGGAGTTATACGAACAAGGCCCGCCTGCTATGATTATCGGGTCATCCTCGTCTCTGTCTTCGCTTTTTATCGGTATGCCCGATAAATCCAGCATGTTTAAAATATTGGTGTAACACAGCTCGTACTGCATTGTAAATGCGACTACGTCAAATTCGGCGATCGAATCTCCGCTTTCATGCGTAAACAAAGGTATATTTCTTTTACGCATCTCATCCTCCATGTCAACCCACGGAGCATATGCCCTTTCACACCAAACATCATCGATTTTATTAAAGCATTCGCATAATATGCGCATACCGAGGTTGGACATGCCTATCTCATAGGTATCGGGATAGCAGAACGCCACACGCATATTAACCTTGTTCAAATCCTTATAAACGCTGTTTGTTTCATCGCCGGTATATCTTCCCGGTTTTTCCACATTCAGCAAAAAGCTGCGTATATCTTCTCTCATTCGTCGATTATCTCCTATTACACACAGTAAAAAGAGTGAAAAGTAATATCCTTCC
>CAVIJI010000090.1:0-2778 GCA_963642885.1 bacterium | reverse complement strand
CCGCGAACTTTGCTTTCGTCTAAATCACAACTTTTTCATTAGGCTGCCGCGGATGGGCGTTTCTCTTGTTTGCTGACATATGAGAACATGTGATAACGTTTATTTACTTTTGTAAAGCCGCCAAACGTGTGAAAACGTTATCGCACGTTCTCTCTCGGCTGTGGACGGGATGCACTTTGGAGAATGCATCATTTTATGATGCATTCTCGGGGAGGCGGTTTATTTCATGCAAATTAAGCTGAAGTTTATCCGCCGACGGCGGTTAGCCTACTCTTGCACTGAAAGTTTAAGCCGTAGATTGCCCCGCGCGGGTATGCAGAAACGATTAAGTAATACATGACGCGTCCCTTTAACTCACCGCGCGAACATTCTAAGTTATGATTTAATGCTTATGCTAACACGCGCGATGACAAAGTTAATCCGCGCGAAAGCAAACTAACCCATATCCCCGTTAGCACTCTACCGCGCAAGCCGGTATTCACAAAGGGGCGGCGTCTGGAGCCTTGAACGAGCTTCGCTCGTTCGGTGCGCCCTCCGCGTAGTGGCGTCCCTCGACCGCAGTCGATAAATGAAATCCGAAAAGTGCGAAGCACTTTTCTCCCCTGAAATACATTCTCCCTCAGGAGAATGTATTTCACCGTAGGTGAAATTGCGATTTCATCGAGCGGTAGCAAGATAAAAAGTGCTTCGCACTTTTATCTTGCACCCAGCTTCTTAAGTACCGCGTTCATGTAGCCGTAGCTCTCGGCCGCAATGCGCGTAGCATCCTCAAGTGCCTGGTCGGGACCGATAACCTCGAGGTCAACGGGACCCGAGTAGTTCTGGTCAACCATAGCCTTGAAATAGCCGAACAGATCGATGTCGCCTCTGCCGCACGCCTGGAGTGTCGGCTCGCCCGGAGCGGGGCCGTTGCCCTTGCAGTCGCGGATATGAATGTGCTTCATTTTCGAAAGTACCGCGGGAAGAGCGAGAGCGGGATTTTCGCCTGCTCTGTGAATGTGGGAGGGGTCCATGTCTACGCCGAATGCGGGAGATTTAACGTAATCCATCATGCGCAGTGTGGTGGGCGTGGAGTATACCGCCGCACCTACGTGTGCCTTTACACAAAGGGATACGCCGAACTGCTCCGCGTCATGCGCTCTGTCCTCTATCGTTTCGAGCTGTGCCTTGAGCGAGTCCTCGTCGTTCATTGTGCCGCCGGGGCCTATGTTTACAACGGGAATGCCGATTTCCGCGCACGCCTCGAAGGCCTTGAGAAGACGCTCCTTGTCGAGGGAAGCAACCTCCGTGGCGAGGAAGGGAAGTCCGAGCTCATCGCGGATAGCCTGAAGCTCCGCCTTCTGTTCTTTCCAGCTGTCGAGGCAGAGATGCTCGCACATGCCCTGTATAGCCGAAATTTCGATTCCGTCATAGCCGCATTTCTTTACGGCTTCGGCGGCTGTTCTGTAAGGGAAGGCCTTGAACAGCACTGAGTTTACACCGAGTTTAATCATTGTGTTTCTCCTTTGAGATTAATAAATTTTTATATATTCGGTACCGAATTTTTACTTTCGATTGAGAATCGCGAACCGTAAAAAATCAGTTTAAACGCCTCATCAGGCTCGTGAATGCCTGATCATAGTATTTTTCCGCACGCGCCTTTATTTCCGCGCAGTTTTCTTTCGTGCAGTATTCCAGTATGAGAGGCTTCGACGCGTCGTACCTTATGTAGCACTCCATGAATTTAGCCCAGTCTATGTCGCCATCGCCCAAGTTGACACCGTAGGCGGCGTTTATCTTTCTGTCCTTGCCGTGCAGGTACGCCACATCGTGCTTCAGATAGTAGAACATTCCCTCCTCGTCGGAGTTCGCCAGGAAGTTCGCGGGGTCGAGCATCGCGCCCAGTCGTACTCCCGATTCGGCTTCAAGCTCCTCTATGAGCGTCTTCAGACGGCGCGGGGATGGGATTATGTCGAGCACGCACGCCTCCAGCGCGATATGCACGTTCGATTTTTCGGCCTCGAGGCAGACCGTGCGCAGGCATTCCTTCAGGTTGTTGTAGTCGCTTTCGTATGTGTCCGCGTTAATTCCTCTTTTTCCGGGGGTAAATCCGCATTCGGACGCAATGTACGGTATATTCGCCTCTGCCGCGAACTCAATGTAGCGCTTCGCGTAGTCAATCGCCTTTTCGCGCTCGCCCGCGTCGGGACTTCGCAGGTCGGTGAACATTCCGAGAGAGGTGACCTCGATGCCGTGGCGGCGGAAGTCATTCGCGCATTCGCGCACACGCTCGGGAGTTATGCCGTCAAGCGGGCCGATTCCGTTGTATGTCCATCCGGGAAGATCGGGGTGAGTAAAGCACAGCTCGGTGAATTTGAAGCCCTTCGCGGCCATATCGCGCACTGTGTCGTAAATCGTCAACCCGTTATAGGCGCGGGAAGTAATTCCGATATTCAGCATATAAAATCCTCCTGCAGGTTTGAATAAAAATCGTTGAAAACCACTAAAAACATTATAATATTCCGTGATGTAATAGTCAAGAGAAAAAGATACATTGCGGAGGAAAATAACGAAAAAAGTCAAAAAAGGTTTTTGAATATTTTTGTCGGCGGATTATGTAATACGAATAGTGAAGTGATAAACCGCCTCCCCGAGGATGCTTCTTGTATGAAGCATCCTCCTATGTGATTTCAAAACTATTGTCGGCGGATTATGTACTGCTTATACTGAAGTGATAAACCGCCTCCCCGAGGATGCTTCTTGTATGAAGCATCCTCCTATGTGATTTCAAAACTATTG
>CAVIJI010000089.1:0-3042 GCA_963642885.1 bacterium | reverse complement strand
GGGGAGGCGGTTTATTTCATGCAAATTAAGCTGAAGTTTATCCGCCGACGGCGGTCAGCCTACTCTTGCACCTACAGTTTAAGCCGTAGATAGCCCCGTGCGGAAACTAAAAAACAGTTTAAGCAATACTTGACGCGTCCTTCTAACTTACCGCGCGAACATCCTAACTTAAAATTTAAATTTTACGCGAACACGCGCGACTGACCAAGTATAAATGTGCGAGGGCAGAGTTCATCATATTCCGTGTGCACTCTACCGCGCAGCGGGAACCCACAGAGGGGCGGCGCTTGATGCCCCTTGAACGAGCTTTGCTCGTTCGGTGTGCACCCCTGCAAAGGGTGCCCCGCGCATAGCGGAATAATAAATCGAAAAGTGCGAAGCACTTTTCAACAATGTTATAACTTTCACCGCAGGTGAAAGTTATAACCCCTGAATTACATTCCCCTGAGGGGGAATGTAATTCACAAAAGCTCTCCGCGCACAGCGGAATAATATAATCCCTTTTGCGGAATTTCCTTCGGAAATTCTCTTAGAATTTCGAAATTCTTTCGAGAATTTCGTCCGTCCTCAGCTTGTCGGTTTTGTATGCTTTTCTCAAAAGCTCCGACGGTATGTATTCGTCGTATTTCTCGAATACGGGACATTCCGTCTCGCCTACGAGAGAGTCTGTGTCGATTCCCTCGTACCTTATCTTCTCCGCAAGCTCACGTAAAAGATCGTCTCCGCGGCCTCCCTCGAGCTTGAAGGTCATGTAGCGGCATCCCTCGTATTCCATCCCGCTCAGCTTATATCTTCCGGCGTTGCGGACAAGGTACCGTCTCATTGTGCGGAAGCTGCGTGTGCCGAGCCACGGGAAGAACGCCCATGTGCTGTTGCCGAGCTGTACCATGCACGACTCCGTAAGCCCCGTATTTCTCGCCAGCGCGCGCGCCACTCTGAGCCTTTTCAGCGCACCCTCGCGCAGGTACGGGTACTCGGTATCCTCACGCAGTACACGGCGCATTCTTTCGAGTATTTTCGTATGAATTTCGCCGTAGTCTCCCGGCCAGCTTATTTCCATCTTTCCCTGAACGGGCTTTACGTAAATGAGGTGGCGGGGGATGTCGTTTTCCTCCACCTCCCACACTCTGCCCGCCAATGCGAAGCGGTCGCCCACGGGGGGAGGTGTGGTGATTACTCCGATTTCGTCCGACTCACAGCGGACGGTATAATCCTCGGTATCCTTGAACACCGCGTAGAACTTGAACGAGCCGACGAGTCTTTCTCCCTTCAGTCCGACTATGATTTCGCGCTCCTCGGTCAGCTCGAGCCAGTCGTTTTTTATCATAGACAGCAGGAGCAGCTTATAGTCCGCCTCCTCGATATACTCGAAGGGGGGGAGCGAGAGCACGGCGGAGGCGAGCTCCTTCGCGCGGATGGCGCCCGACGAGGCCACGACCGACAATGTCTGCTGGAACAGGAGCGAATACGGGCATTTCTTGACCGAGGGCGGCTCGATGAAGCGTTCTTCTATGTAGAGCTGTACTATTGCTATCGCCTGAAGCAGCTCCCACGGGATGAGCTCGGGCAGGGGGGTATTCGGCAGGGGATTTTCCTCGCGGAACACCATCATCATTTCGGGCGGGTTTTCGCGCCGTCCGCTTCTGCCGAGTCTTTGGAGGAACGACGAGACGGAGTTCGGCGAGTTCTGCTGAATGATGCGCTCGAGCCGACCTATATCTATGCCGAGCTCCATTGTGACGGTTGCGCACACGACTGCGGAGATGTCGTCGTTTTTCATCGTAAGCTCCGCATCCTCGCGTATGGCGGCGGACAGGAAGCCGTGATGAATGAGAAAACGGTCAGGCTCCGAGCGATACTGTGCTATTTCGCGCAGTGTCGCGCAGACGTATTCGGTTTCCTCGCGTGAGTTGGAGAAAACTATTGCTTTTTTGCCTTTTGTGGCGTCGTAGATATACTCATAGCCCGGGTCGAGGGAGAAAGTTTCGCTTCTCTTATTATCCGCGGGGGTTTTCTCCTCGGCGGGGTCGTGTGCCTGAATATAGAAGTGCTCCATGCCGAGCTTCCACTTCACCCGTGCGGGCGGGATTGACGGCACTCGTGTATCGTGTCCGCTTCCCTCGCCGAGCCACTGTGCGGCCTTATCCATATCTCCGAGGGTGGCGGAGAGGCCTATTCTTCTGGGGGAGACACCCGTTTTCGCGCGCAGGCGTGAGAGGAGGCATATAATCTGGTTTCCTCTGTCGCAGCCCATTAAAGTATGTATTTCGTCTATTACGATGTAGCGGAGGTCGCCGAATATGCGTATGAGGTCGGACGAGCGTGTCATGAGCATACCCTCGAGAGATTCGGGGGTAATCTGCAGTATGCCGCGCGGGTTTTTGAGAGCCTTTTGTTTATGGGAAGCGGCAACGTCGCCGTGCCAATGGTAGACGGGAATTCCCGTTTCGTCGCACAGCTCGGATATACGGAGGAACTGGTCGTTTATGAGGGATTTAAGCGGAGCGATATAGAGTGCGCCGACGGATGCGGGCATATCGTCATAGAATTCGGAGAGGATGGGGAAGAACGCGGCCTCGGTTTTACCCGACGCGGTTTGCGACGGGAGGAGGATATTATCGTTTGTAGAGAAGATAATCTCTGCGGCGGCGACCTGTACGGGAGAGAGGGCTTGCCATCCTCGTGAGTAGATGAACTCCCGAATGAAGGGGGAGTATGATTCGAAAACAGACATAATTCTTTTGATATCAAAATTTTATATGGTTTTACTTTAAGCTTCGTTTTTATTATATCGACTGCGGTCGAGGGACGCCACTACGCGTGGGGCGCAGAAATTCGGTTTTGCTTAAATTTCTCGTTTTGGAATTACATTCTCCCTCAGGAGAATGTAATTCGGGGGTTATAACTTTCACCTGCGGTGAAAGTTATAACAATGGAGAAAAGTGCTTCGCACTTTTCGATTTTATTATTCCGCTGTGCGCGGGGCACCCCTTTCGGGGGGAACACAAGGAGGCTCCAGAGCCGCCTCCTTGTGAATCCACG
>CAVIJI010000088.1:0-3280 GCA_963642885.1 bacterium | reverse complement strand
ATACAAAAAGTATCAAGATATTATGTGAATTTATATCATAAAATGCTTAAATGTTTAAGGTTGAATTAATATATAATTCTAAAGCCCATAATGAGTTCTATACCCAAACACTATTTGGTAAATTCGATTAAATACGGCAATTTTATTTGAGTTTTTATAGACAAAATTAATTTTATGTGGTATCATAATAGTACAATCGATTTTAAGGGATAGATTAATATGGTATTTGATCGGAATCAAACCGAATTTGTTTGTGAATATCAGCGCATCGTATGGATGTACGGTATGCATATAGTTCCGCTTGAGATTTCCTTGGCTGATATTGATGATCCTAAAATTATCGACGGTTGTACACAGGTTTTCAACTGTACAATGGAAATTCTGGAGGACATGTACAATAATCCGAATGACTATTTTAATGAGAGACCACGCTGGTATACCAATGATTATCTCGCATGGTTGATTACGGGAAAAAAGCCGATAGAACATCATAAAAATAATTTCTTATGGTATATTAGTCGAATAGACCGCTTCGGCTTTATCTATGATAAAAAGAATAAACTTCTAAAAAACGAACGTTATCCTCTATTTATCGAATACCTTGAATTACTTTTACAGCTTGTTAAGAAAAAGAAGAAAAACTTAGGCGGTTATGCCGATCGTCGCGATTTTCGTTTGTTCGGTGATAAGGTTAATTTATGCTTAGATGACATTCTTTACCCATTATCAGACACAGACAGGAAATACGCAGTTGAAATGCATGAATACGCGGTGTCAAAGGGATTGAATATTGAAAGAAAGGATCCATACACTTTCCGATATCTTTATAAAAAATTGTATTCACTTGAGATACATAATAACCCTTTTAAAATAGTAATCCCATATAGATTAGACAACGGCAAGTATGTTCATGATCAATTTGATCGCTATTCAGCTGCAGTCGAAACGGAGCCTGACTGTGACGAACTTTTCTGTTACATACAAGGTGGTGCATGTGTGTGTGATGCATGCGGCGGTAAAAAGAATATTCAACAACGATGCGGCAGATGGACAGACATCAACGGAAAAAGGAGACTTCTTGCGGTATGCCATCCTGCAATAAGTAAATATCGCAGAGGAATTAATAACCCAAATTACACAGATTATGATATTGATATTCTTAAACGTTTGCTTGCCGTAAGGCTTGTTCAAATAGATAATTATCTGACCGACAACTAATCAATGAAATCTATAAATTATTTAGGAGGAAAACATGAGTTTAATCGAAAGCAACTTTGCCCCATTAAAGAACATTAAAATCAATGACAATTTCTGGAGTCACTACCAGGATATTGCCATAAGCGAGATTATTCCGTATCAGTGGAAAGCTTTGTGTGATGAAATCCCGGATACAGAACCCAGCCATGCGGTTGCCAATTTCAAAATAGCCGCCGGATTGGAAAAGGGAGATTTTCGCGGATGCGTTTTCCAGGACAGTGATGTTGCCAAATGGATAGAAGCGGTAGCATATAGTCTGTCGATTAAACCGAATCCGGAGCTTGAAAAAACAGCGGACGAACTCATTGAGATAATCGAAAAGGCTCAAGATGATGACGGATATCTCGACACATATTTTCAGCTTAAATTTCCCGATAAAAAGTTTACCAATCTGTGTGAATGCCATGAGCTGTATTGTGCGGGCCATATGACAGAGGCTGCCGTTGCATATTACGAAGCAACCGGTAAAGACAAACTGCTCAATGTTATGTGCAGATTTATTGACTTGATTGATACAAAAATCGGTCCGGAGGATGGTAAGCTGCATGGATATCCTGGTCATCCCGAGCTCGAACTCGCTCTCATGAAGCTGTACCGTGTTACCGAAAACGAAAAGTATCTTAAGCTTTGTGAGTATATGGTTAATGAAAGAGGCACAAAGCCGTACTTCTTTGAGGAAGAATTGAAAAAACGAGACTATAAAACGTTCTGGGGTGGGGAACAGCACCATATTGATTTAGCATATAACCAAGCTCATAAGCCTATACGCGAACAGACAGAGCCGATAGGACATTCAGTAAGAGCGGGATATCTTTATACGGGAGCCGCAGACCTTGCTGCCGAAACAGGAGACGAATCACTGAAAAAAGCAATGGAGGTTTTGTGGGATAATACCGTCCGCAAACAGATGTATATTACGGGCGGTGTAGGCTCGCAGGTCTACGGGGAAGCATTCTCATTTAATTATCACCTTCCCAATGATACCGCATATAACGAAACCTGTGCCGCAATATCATTTGCTTTCATGGCTAAACAAATGCTCAGAATGGAAGCAGACCGTAAATATTCGGACATTCTCGAAAGATTGATATACAACGGAACAATCAGCGGAATGGCTCTTGACGGTCATCATTTCTTCTATACGAATCCGTTGTCAATGTGGGAAGAAGAGACAAAACGTGCCGGTGTATGCGGACATGTACAAAGCAAACGCCCCGGATGGTTCGGATGTGCATGTTGTCCTCCTAACCTTGCGAGAATGATAACATCTCTCGGAAGCTATATTTATTCTTCGAATGATACCACGCTCTTCACTCATTTGTTTGTTGCGGGTGAGGCAAATGTTGCTGTCGGAGATAAAAACGTAAAAGTAATTCAAACGGGCAATTATCCGTGGGACGGCCATATTTCCTTTGAAGTCAGCGGAGGAGATTATATATTCGCGGTTAGAATACCTTCATGGGCTCGTGAATATAAAATTACAAAGAACGGTAAAGACATCATTAGTGACATCAAAAAGGGATATGCGTATATACGTAGCAACTGGAATGACGGTGATAAAATCGAATTGACTCTTCCGATGCCGATAGAATTCGTAGAAGCCGATCCTCTGTTGAGAGAAGATAACGGTAAAATAGCCATAACGCGCGGTCCGATAGTTTACTGTCTTGAATCTGCCGACAACGGAGATGTACTTAACAGTCTGAGAATATGTGATTTCGGATCATTCTCAACGTATTGCGATGATAGTCTGTTTGACGGAGCGGTATATATAAAGGGTATGGCAATGAAGAGAAAATTATGGGAGAATGATGCTCCTTTGTATCGTGCCATAACTCTGAACGATGAAATTCCTGTGGAAATTAAAGCCATACCGTATGCTCTTTGGGACAACAGAGAAGACACGCGTGAAATGGCCGTTTGGATCAGAAAATAAAATATCGATTCAAGTAACTGTTTAATATATGAAAGAACTAAGTGCGACAGCAATTTGCCGTACTTAGTTCTTTTTATACATAAGAAT
>CAVIJI010000087.1:0-3334 GCA_963642885.1 bacterium | reverse complement strand
GCCGAGTGAAGCGCATTATTTGAACAGCGGTAATTCATGCTGTCGCGGATACGCTTTTGTCTTGAAAGAGGGTGAAGTCGCATATTTAAAATGCGAAACCGACTCATCGGCGGAAATCGAAATATTACCTTAGATTTATTATGGTTACCAAATGAAAACACAGCCGTTTATGCGGCTGTGTTTTTTATAGGATTTTCTTTATATAGGGATATAGTCCCGCAAGGTCAAAGGCCGTCTTTTCAAGCAATGACAAGGTTCTGCTCATGGAATCCGCGGCGGACATCGGCATGTCGCCGATTTGTATAACGGATGTTATTCCGCAGTCGTAAATAGCATCATCTGCATCGTGTATTCCGCATAAGCATATAACGGGAACGTTAAAAGCCGACGCCCTTTTCGCAATTGCGGACGGCAGCTTACCGGTGGAGCTTTGTCTGTCGGTTTTGCCTTCTCCCGTAATGACGAGAGAGGCACTCGAAAGGTATCTATCGAAATCTAAAATGTCAAGAACCTTGTCCGCACCATGCATAAGCACCCCGCCGACGGCACTCAGTCCGTATCCCAGACCGCCCGCCGCACCGGCACCCTCGGATGTACTCGAAAAAGAAAGCAGGTCATTTCGTGATTTATCTAAAACACGTGAAAAATGTTTAATGTTCGACTCGATAAGAGAAATATTGGTGTCGTCCGCTCCCTTTTGCCGTGAGTACATCATAACCGAACCGTTTTCACCGTACAATGGAATCGAAGAATCGTATAAAAGAATCAGCTTTACACCGTCGAGCAGTCTTAAAGCAGGTGCAGTGTCGGCGTATTCTATCAGTCCGAGATTGTTCGGACAAAGACGTTCTTTTATCGGATATCCGTTTGAATCGAAAAAAAGAACTCCAAGCGCGGAGAGTGCCCCGACTCCGCCGTCAGACGTTCCGCTTCCGCCAAGACAAACCGTAATATCAATTACGCCGTTTTCGGCAAGATAACGTATCAGCTGACCTACGCCCTCGGTTGAAGCATTCATAATATCGAAATCGTGTTTTTCCGCGAGAGCTATACCGCAGCACGATGCCATATCGAATACTGCCGATGAATTGTCATACGACACATAGTATTCGGCTGAAATCTGTGATCCGTGAGTATCGGATACGGTTAAAAGTTTTTTTGTGTATCCGAGAGAAGAGGCGATGGCGGAAGCGGTTCCTTCACCGCCGTCGCCGAGCGAAAAGACAACTATATCATCGGAGGATTCCGCACAGACGGAATGAAATCTTTCAGTCATTCCACGCTTTACGGCACTGCCGGCATCCGCCGATGTACAGGAACCTTTAAAAGAGTCACAGGCTATAATGATTTTATTCTTTGTCATTGTTATAGCGGCACGGTGACAGATAGAACTTTTTTAAGTCGATACAGAATTCTCCGTTTTGTTCACGGAAACCGAGAGATTTGATGTATTTTTCATCGGCGGCGTTCTTATCGAAATACAGGTACGGTATTTCCGCACGGTAAACGAAGTTCATGACAGTGCGTACGAGGATAATCACAGCCTCGTCTTTTTCGCATTCGGGCGGGAAAGCAAGAGCTTTGATTACTGCTTTTTCGGGAGAATATGTGAATTGGCACAGCGCGATAACCGAGGTGATTGTATTACAGTCATCATCGAGTTCTCCTGCGAAAAATGCGTATGTGTTATCAAAATATGCACAATTCAAAAGAGCGGCTATCTGAGCCTGCAGATCCTTTGAACGGACAGGTTGTACTTCAAACATAAGCAATCAACACTCCTTGAGTTTCAGAGTTTTCGGAACATACCGAATAAATAAATTTTAAGTCAGAGTGTCCGTAAGTATTCGATTTCGTTATCGGTAAGGTAACGCCATGAGCCGCTCATCAGATTTCCGAGTTCTAAATTTCCTACGGAGATACGTATTAGGCTCGCGAGCTTTATACCGTGATGTGCGCAGATATTTCTTATCTCACGATTGCGTCCCTCATATAATGTGAATTTAACAACTGTAGAATCGGCTTTTCCGCAAACGGTATACCCCAAAAGCTCCAAACCGAACGGTTTTAACATATATCCGTCAAGCTCGAACGGCTTTTTGATAAATTCGATTTCATCTTCCGTTAAATGAGTGGTTACGGTGGCAATGTAACATTTCGGAATCATGTGAGACGGGTGTGTAAGTTTGTTTGTGAGTTCTCCGTCGTTTGTACATAAGAGCAGTCCTTCGGAGTAATAGTCGAGTCTGCCGATTGGGTAGAGCCTTTTTCCGACGTTATTAATCAGGTCGGCGACGGTTTTCCGGCCTTTTTCGTCCGAAAGTGTGGTTACATATCCCATCGGTTTGTTGAGCATGATATATGTGCATTCACTGCCTGCGGCATCGGCGGTTATTCTTGTAGTACCGATACACACTATATCAACCTGCGGGTCGACCTTATCACCGAGAGAAGCCTTGATTCCGTTTACGTAAACATTTCCCTTAACTATTTCGCTTTCGGCGGCACGGCGAGACATAATGCCGCACTCGCTGATAAATTTCTGAAGTCTGATTTTTTCCATTTCAGGCAAATAAATTAGATGGGATTATATATCGTTTTCACCGTTCTTTTTCGAGAAAATCGATTTGATTTTTTCGATAAGCTCGGGAGAACGTTCGAGGAATCCCACAACGGAAGAAACGGAATCGGTGTTTCCAGATTGTACGGGAGCGTTTACATTGAGAATGTCTACACTACCGTCTGCTCCGACAACAAGGAACGCGACAGGTGTAACCGTTATGCCCGTTCCGCCGCCTCCGCCGAAGTTATTGTTGTGAGAATCACGGGGAGCATCTTTCTTGGCGTAATCGATACCGCCCGAGGCATAACCTACGGTGATTTTCGAAATCGGTATTATTGTTGTACCCGACGGTGTCTGTATGGGATCGCCGATAATGGTATTGGCATCGAGCATTGTTTTAATCGAGTCGAGAGAGGATTTCGTCATATCTCCGAGTTTATTTGAATTTTCAGGCATATAAAACCTCCGTTGATTAAAAATCATTATTTACATATAGATTAAAGCTTGATTATGGCATACGGCATTATGCGGTTTTATCATCGTGAGCACTCGCGGTTTGCGGTGTGACAAATGATTTTGCGGTGCCGCCGAACTTATTTTTTATAAGCCACACTATAATGCCGAAAGCTATGGCGACTAATGAACCGACACTTATTTTGACGGAAAAATCGAAATCCGCCGAGTTTTTTTCAGAGAGAAAGTCGGCATATACCGCGACTGTGCCGTCCTTAATAGGAGCGAGCTGCGTTTTATTATCGAGAAGCTCAACGA
>CAVIJI010000086.1:0-3376 GCA_963642885.1 bacterium | reverse complement strand
TTTTTTTACAGTTCTTGGAGAGGAACTTTAAAAACTACTACTCTTATATTATACGGGGTATTTATACGTCTGAAAACAGGTACAGGAACTATTTCATACTGCGCCTGTTCCGACAGGGTTATTTCTCGTAAACAGTCCAGTCGGGAACATCTGTCAGTACAGTCCATGTCTCGAAACCGTTTAGTTTACGGTTGTAATCATGGCTGTTTGTTGCTTCCTGTACATCGAGGTAGTACCATTCGGCGGTGTTCATATTGTCGGGCCACTTTACCATGTAGTAAAGCAGATCGTCCGTATCTTCGGGTGCTCTGTTCAAAACGCGGTTGATAAGAGCCATAGCCTCGGCACGGGTAATGTACTTATCGGGTTTGAATGTTCCGTCACTGTAACCGTTAACCCAACCGTTCGATGCGGCCTTTCCGATTTCCACAGCCGCCCAATGATCGTCTATGTCGGTGAAATCCGCGGGTTCACTGAGCGAGGATTCATCGAAACGAGCGGCAATTGCGGCAAATTCGGCACGTGTGATATATGCGTTCGGGTCAAATGTCGTCGCAGTGCGTCCGTTCACTATTCCGAGCTTTGTCATAGTGGAAATAGCGGTATTGTACCACATATCCTCACTCACATCCGTATAATTATTGGTATATGACAAATTCGCATCTCTTACGGAAGGATCAAGAAGTCTGAAGAAGATTGTGGTCACCTCCGCACGTGTAATGGAAGCCTCGGGATGAACCAAACCGTCGTCACGTCCGATGATGTACGCAAAGTGATCGTCGCCGTTGAGCATTTCGGGAACCTCACTGCGCTCATTTGTCACGGAGAGTACGGTTGTCTTACCGCCGACAATCGAGAAATTGTGTCTTGACGAATCCAGAGTATATCCCTTCGGAGGAGTAATTTCTACCGCATAGTATTCACCTTTGTTCAGATCGCCGACTGTTATTTCTCCGTTTTCATCGGTTGTGTATGTGCCTATCAGGTCATCATCATCTGTGTAAATTTTAAACTTAGCACCGTTGAGATAGGTCTGTATATCCTCGGAATCAGTTTTGACAATAGTCACACTGCCTTTAGACGGGATATTAGGTCGGTAAGGCGGGATTATCGGAATGTCACCGCCTGTTTTATCCTTTGTCCAAATTGCGTACAACGTGATGTCATGCTCCATAATCACATTATCGTAAGGCTCGTATGCCTTATCACCGTCCGCACTGAAGCTCCAGTACAGGAAGGTATAACCGTCACGTGTAAATACGGAACCGTCTTTGATTATTGCGATTGATCCCTCGGCGTATTCGCCGTCAGTGAAATCCTGTTCCGCAGCACCATTTCCCTTATAGGTGATGGAGTAGGAAGGAAATACGTTATTGTAAAGCAGTGCGTCTCCGCCGTATACATTGTCAACTTTTTTACCGATTATCTCGGTTTCCGTACCGTTGTGTGTATGTGTAATGGATGTGGTGCAATCGGGACATTCCACCTCATTGACTGTATATCTGCTTTCTGTGGAAATATCCTTGGATAATGAGTCGTAGATGTCCTTAACGCTGAATCCGATTCCACCGTAATCATCGAAGTCTGCAGGTAATCCCCATGTCTTAAAAACGGCATATTGATTTGCTTTCATTGTGAAATGACCGTTGTCATCCGTTTTAAGCGAACCGTCATCGATTCTTTCACCTGTCTCGACATCATACAATTCGTACGGGTAATTGTTTAATATTTGCCGCAGCTCCAGGTTGTTATAGCTGTCGAGCCTATGTTCACCCTCGAATTTGTCGACGAATCCCGGAATAAATTCTTCAACTCGGAATCCGTATTCGGCATTTTGAGGTTCAACGCCTTCAACATTTTTTTCGATGCGAATTTCCTTGTTCATCGGCATAAATGTAAATTCCAGAAAAGAGCCGTCTTCATATGTATCCGGAAGAAGAGATTTATTCGTAACGGCAAAGCCGTCTTCATCGGTGGCATGATCCTGATTGTAGTAATATGCGTAACCTCCGAGAGTGTCTACACTATACGACAGAAGTGTAATACGGTAGTCATATCCGAAGGGAATGAAAAAATCGAATTCCCCGTATTCGGAACCTTCTGTTGCATCTCCGTCAAAATGGTTCAAAGGAACGGAAATCACGCCATCTTCTTGCATCATGCAGTAAATATCGCTATTACCGTAATTATTGTAGTATGTCTTGGGAAGAGGGGATATATTTCCGTTTTCGTCTCTCAATTCAACCCAAAAATTAATATATCCCGTTGTTCCCTCGGGAAATACCCAACCCGGATTGTCCATTATTTTATTGATAGGATCAGCCATCCATATTTCGATATCTATATAGTTTGTCCAATCCCATATGAAAGAAAATGTCGCGGTAACAGGTTCATCTGCTGTTCCGGCGTATTCGGTGATAAGTTCACCGCTTGTCGGCTGACATTCGGCGGCATAACCGCTGTAAAAATTACCGTTTTCATCCTTCCATGCTGTGAAATCATAATTATACGGATAGTTATAGTAGCAATCGGCAATATCGAAAGAAGCCGAATAGGTGTCACCTTTATTCAAAATAAAAACCGCAATCTTGCCGCTGTTTGCAGCCATCTTGAATGCTTCGGATACGATTGCGGTTTCTATTGTGTTGTTTTCGCGAGAAACAAGGTAATATGTATATCCGTCACCTACGGGTGTATCATTGATTGACACGTCAAATGTGAGTTCGTATTCCTTGATTCTTTCTTCGGCTTTATAAATATTCAGTGACTTAAAATTCTCGGTCAACTCGGCGTCCATATCTATCACAAGATATGACTGAGTATCGGAGTCAAATGAGATATTATCGTCATTGAGCAGAAGATCGGTAATATAATCGTAGTCGAGATTATCGGCATCACCATTGGTTACGGCAATTTCTTCCTTGTAATCGACAGGCAGTTCACGCGTTTCCCTTATTCTTACATCATCGGCAAAAGTCGTTATCGTTAAGAGACCGAGTACCATAATGACGCTCAAAAACATAGACAGCATACGTTTTTTCATATAAAATTCTCCTTTTCTTGTCGGAATCAATTTTTACGGCTTGTATTGACTACTGTGCATTTATTCGAATGAATGACTTTTCACCAACAACCGCCAGCAATTCACGCACAGTTGTCCGCAGCCTTCGACATAGCAGCTGCGCGCCGAAATCGGTGTATCACGTGGAATGCCTGTGTCACAGCAGCACAACACACAACGTTCGGTTGACATGTGCATATGTGTCGGTTTCATGGGGGTAACACCTTTTTCTTTTTTATCTTTGCTGTTGACATGAAAGTAATGAAGTACCGCTTTACTAAAATTATATATGTTATTCATAGTATTTAACTACCT
>CAVIJI010000085.1:0-3489 GCA_963642885.1 bacterium | reverse complement strand
TGAGGTGGGATGTACTTCCACCCCTCACCCGCAGGTGATATAATAAAATCGAAAAGGCGAAGCACTTTTCACCCCTGAAGTACATTCTCCTGAGGGAGAATGTACTTCGGAAAAGAACAAAAAAGGCTCGAAAGAGCCTTTTTTGTTCTTTGTGTGAAGATTAGTGTATAATGTGAGGATCTCCGTGGTACGCGGGAAGCGCGTGAGGTCTTACAATCTCTCCGCCACTCTCGTAGGAGTCAATAGCCGCGAAAATGTATTCCATCGTAGCAAGCGCGTCACGTCCGTTGGCTCTCAAATGCTCGAGCGGAACATTGTTCGATAAATCCTCGTAGAACGCGTGAATTCTGAGCGGGAATGTAGCGTCAAATGACGTAATACCCGTGTTCATAACCTCGGGCTCCTGATCCTTCTTCCAGTATGTCAGCTTTTCCACACAGTTTTCAATGCAGAATGTGCCGTGTGTGCCCGCAAGCTCGAATGACCACCATCCGCCGAGACCGAACATTGCGTCGCCTCTCTGGGAGAGAAGATATCCTACACAGCCGTTCTGGAATCTCATGTGAACGGACTGAATGGACAGCATAAGATCCTCGGACTGACGTCTCGCGCCGGGCTTGTCCATGAACGCCTGAATGTGCGTGATGTCGCCGCAGAAGTGGCGCATTACGGAGAAGGGATGAGTGAGGAATGCCTTGGCGTGGGAGTAGGGCATCTGCCAACGGGATGTCTTGTCGGCACGGTTAACCGCGGTGGAGGAGCCGTTGAAGCCGACCTTCATCATGGAGTAAACCTGTTCGCCGACACCGTCGTTCTTTATGATTTCATCCGCGCGGTCTGCGGGGCCCGAGAAGTAGTGGTTGAGGTCGCAGCCGAGGTACAGCTTTTTCTTTGCGGCGTAGTCAACCATCTCGCGCGCTTCGACGATGTTGTTGGAAATGGGCTTTTCTACGAGAACGTGACGTCCCGCGTCAAGAGCCTCCATTGTGGGCTCGTAGTGCCATGAACCGTTTTCGAAACCGGATGTGGTTACGTGAACAACCTCGATTTCGGGGTGCGCGATGAGCATTTCCTTGAGTGAATAGTAAGCGGGAACGCCGAATTCCTCGCCTGCCTGGTCGGCCTTTTCCTTGATGATATCGCATACTGCGACAAGCTCCGCGAGGGGATCGTTTTTGATGCAGCGGCAGTGTGTATGGCCGATACCGCCCATACCTACGACGCCTGCTTTGAAGATTTTTTCCATAAAAATTCTCCTTGAAATTTATTGTTTTTGTCTTTGGTTTTGCTTGTGAAATGTGATTTCATTCCGCGGTATTCTTTCGGTAAGACGCGGGCGGCAGGCCTACGTTTTGCTTGAATACCCGCGAAAATAACGATACGTCGGAAAATCCTACCGCAACCGATATCTCCGATACCGTCATGTCGGTCGTGCATAACAGCTCCATCGCCTTCGCTATGCGGAATTTCCGCAGATATTCCACGGGCGTCATGCCGAGTATCGCCTTGAATTTTCTCGTCATGTAGTCGGGAGATAATCCCGTTACCTCCGATAAATCCGACATCGATAAATCGCTTGCGTAGTTTTTGTCTATGTGACACAGCATCTTGTATATGTAGCCGTAGTAGTCGTTGTCGGAACGCTTGCGCGTGGAATCGCTGCCCGAATCACGCTGCGCGGCATACATACGCGCGTACTTTATGAGAAGCGAGGTCAGCCTTGCCTTCAGCGACGTCTCCCAGCCGATCTTTTTTTCCTCTCTTTCGGCTATCATCTTTTCGAGCGCACTCTCGAAAGCACGCCTCTCGCCGATCGATACGTGTACAAGCCGTCCCGAGGTGTCAATGTCGCCGTCCGACACATCGCCGTAAGCGCCGCTTAAATCGTATGTGAGCATGTCGTCGAGTCCCGGGAGAGAGGACAGCGCGTGCAGAGAGTCGTCCAGAGCGGACGGGTCGAACAGGAGATTGTACAGCTTTGTCTGATATGCGTTGATGTACGAGTGAACCTCGCCGGGCTTTACGAAAAAGAAATCTCCCGTTATAAGCATGGTCATTTTGCCGCACGACTGATGCAGGGTGAAGCCGTTGGCTACATATACTATCTCGCAAAAGCTGTGAGAGTGAAGTCCGCCCCTGCCCCTGTGTTCCGCGGGAGATACTATTATGTCGGGCCCGTCATGGACAAAGGTGCCTATGTCGTAAACGTCGGGTGCGGGGGAAGAAAGTGGAAGCATATACGGGAGCTCCTTTTGTAAATTTGTTCAATCATTTCACGTAAAGTGAAGTAAATCGTCTCCTGCGTGGCATTAATCCACAACATCCTTGACCTGAATCGGCGCTCCGCCGTTTTCGATGGAGTGAATCATAGCGTGAATTACACGGCTTGCCTCAAGACCTTCACGGCCGCTGCCGTCAATGTCCTCGGGGCGGCAGCCCGAGTCGACCTGATTTACGAAGAAGTGTATTCTGTCGCGGAATGTGTCGTAGAAGCATTCGAAACGGCCGGGGCCGTCGAATACGGGGTTGGTGTAAACCTGCTTGACGGGAGAGTCGGCGGGATAAAGTACCGCCTCGCGCCACATATCCTCGAAGGTGAATCTTCCGTCCGTACCCGCAACCTCGCATCTTTCCATGGGATGACCGCGCTTGATGTCGTACGAGGAGGTAAGGTGGCCGACCGCGCCGCATTCGAAACGCATTGCCGTCGACTGAGTGGAGTAGATATCTCTGCCGGGAGCCTTCATTGCGAAGGTGGAAACCTCCTTAATCGGGCCGCAGAAATACTGCATGATGTTCACGCTGTGCGGATTGAGCGCTTTAAGATGGTAGTAAACCGAGTCGAGCGGCATGAATTTGCCGATCCACAGTGCCATGTTGCAGAACAGGAGAGAGCCGAGTCTGCCCTCGTCCTGCCATTTTTTAGCCTGACGCGCGGCGGGAGTGAAGCGGTGGTTCATGTCTATGCCGTAGCAAAGGTGTTTTTTCTCCGCAAGCTCGACCATTTCGGCGGCATGGCGGAGGTTATCGGAAATCGGTTTTTCGCCGAGAACGTTGCATCCCGCCTCGAGTGCCTGAATGGTAGGCTCGTAGTGGTCGGAGGAATATTCCTTACCGCCCGTGGTAATGCTCACGATATCGGGGGAAATGCTTTTGAGCATTTCCTCGGCCGAGGTGAAGTACGGTACGCCGAACTTCTCGCCTGCCTCGCGGGCAAGCTCGGGAACTCTGTCGCAAACCGCGACAAGCTCGGATTTATCGCACTCCGTATATGCTCTGGCATGGCGGTGTCCGATATGGCCCATGCCGATGACTGCTGTACGCTGCATTTTCTTTAAACCTCAAATTTTTATATTTGCATTGATGAATCCCTCGGGATTCATCAATGCTTTCTTAGTTTAATCTTTTGCTTTACAAAATATAGTTGATTCTCACTTTAAGTGAGGGAGAAACGTGGAATTAAATCCCACCTCAGTGGGATGTAATTCA
>CAVIJI010000084.1:0-3602 GCA_963642885.1 bacterium | reverse complement strand
AAGCTGAAGTTTATCCGCCGACGGCGGTTAGCCTACTCATGCACCTACAGTTTAAACCGTAGAATACCCCGCGCGGAGAAAAAGAAACGATTTAATATAAACTCTCCGCGTCCTTCTAACTCACCGCGCGCACATCCTAAGTTAAAATTTAAATTTTACGCGTAACCGCGCGACTGACCAAGTATAAATGTGCGACAGCAGAGTATATCATATTCCGTGTGCACTCCACCGCGAGAGCGGGTACTCACAGAGGGCCGGCTCCGGAGCCTTGAACGAGCTTCGCTCGTTCGGTGCGCACCTCCGCGTAGGAGCGTCCCTCACCCGCAGGTGATTTATAAATCGAAAAGGCGTAGCCTTTTCTCCTCCGAATTACATCCCACTGAGGTGGGATGTAATTCCAAAACGAGAAATTTAAGCAAAACCGAATTTCTGCGCACCTCCGCGTAGGAGCTTAAAATAAGATTGAAAAGTGCACAGCACTTTTCACCCTCGAAATACATCCCACTGAGGTGGGATGTATTTCAGTTGATGAAACATCTTACGATGTTTCATCGTCGGAAGATTCATCGTCTTCGGACGATGAATCTTCCTTTTCCATAAGCGTGAAGTTCACTATCCTGCTTTCCTCGGATAGCTTCATTACCCTCACTCCCGCCGCGGCTCTGCCGTATGTCGGTATTCCGTCAACGGGCGTGCGTATCATAGTGCCGTCGTTCGTTATCATCAGTATGTCCTCGTCTTCTCGGCATACCGCAACCGAACATATAAGTCCCGTCTTTTCGGATAGCTTCTGTATGCACATACCCTGTATTCCGCGGCCCTTCGCTTCGAATTCGTCGGAGGATACCCTCTTTCCGTAGCCGCCGTCCGTGATTACCAGTATCTTGTTTTCGTCACTCCAGCCTTCGTCACGCTTGATTACACACGCACCCGCAACATAGTCTCCGTCTCTGAGCTTTATTCCGCGTACACCGCGTCCGCTTCTGCCTATTACGCTCAGCTTGCTCTCGTCGAATCTCGCCGCGAGTCCCTGCGCCGTCACTATCATAACGTCGCTGTCGCCGTGTGTACGTGCTACGAATATCAGCTTGTCGCCCTCGTCAAGCGTTATCGCTATCTTTCCGCCCTTGCGCTGTATGCGGAACTCGTCAAGTCGCGTTCTCTTTATAACGCCGCCCTTCGTCACGAACATGAGTGTGTCGTTCTCGTCCGCAACGAGCTCGCCGCCGTCGTCTCTCTCTCCCGTTACCGTGTGTGATTCATCGTACGGCACGGATACTATCGCCGTTATCTTTTCCTCGGGAGTGATGTCTATGAGATTTATTATGTTCGTGCCCTTCGCCGTTCTTCCCGCCTCGGGAATGCGGTACGCCTTGAGCATGTGCACACGTCCCGTGTCGGTGAACAGCATAAGGTACGAGTGCGAGTCGGAGCTTACCACTCTCTCGACGTAGTCCTCCTCCTTTGTCGACATGCCGATTATGCCCTTGCCGCCTCTGCGCTGGGACGAATACGTGTCCGCGGGCTGACGCTTGATATAACCCTCGTGGGTGAGAGTTATTACCACGTTCTCTCTTTCGATGAGATCCTCGAGCATTATCTCGTTTTCGACCTCCTCTATTGCGGTACGTCTCTCGTCCGAGAAGCGTTCCTTTATCTCGAGCATTTCCGTCTTGATTATTTCGTCTATACGGCTCTCGTGCGACAGAATATCCTTCAGCTCCTTAATGGACGCGTACAGCTCCTTCAGTCTGTTCTCGACCTTCTGCCGCTCCATACCGGACAGCCTGCCGAGAGTCATCTGTACTATAGCCTGCGCCTGCTCCTCGGACAGCGCGAAGCGCTCACGGAGGTTAACTCTCGCGGCGGCGGTGTCGGGGGATGAGCGGATTATGGATATAACCTCGTCGATATTGTCTATCGCGATTTTGTAGCCCTCGTTGATGTGCGCTTCCTTCAGCGCCTTGTCGAGGTCGAATTTTGTTCTGTTTCTGATTACGGTTTTCTGGTGCTCGATATACACGCCGAGAAGCTGTCTGAGTCCGAGAACCTTCGGCTCTCCTCCTACAAGAGACAGCATTATTACAGAACAGGTATCCTGAAGCTGCGTGAACTTATAGAACTGGTTCAATATAACCTGTCCGTTCACGTCCTTGCGGTATTCAACGACAACCTTCAGTCCGTCACGGCCGCTTTCGTCTCTGATTTCGGTTACACCCTCGATGCGCTTCTCGTGCACAAGGTTTGCCATGGTCTTGATAAGCTCCGCCTTCTGCACCATGTACGGTATTTCCGTAATGATTATGCGGTGATGCTCCTCCTCGACATACGCCTTGGAGCGCACCTGTATTCTTCCTCTGCCCGTGGAGTACGCCTCGTATATGCCCGCCGTGCCGTAGATTGTGCCGCCCGTGGGGAAGTCGGGGCCTTTAATGAACTGCATGAGCTCGCTCACGCCCGCGTCGGGGTGCTCCATTAAGTAAATGGTACCGTCGATGACCTCGCCGAGGTTATGCGGGGGGATATTCGTAGCCATGCCGACCGCGATGCCGACCGCGCCGTTGACGAGCAGGTTAGGGAAGCGCGAGGGAAGAACCGCGGGTTCGCGTCTGGTATTATCGAAGTTGGGGTCCCACTTCACGACATCCTTTTCGATATCTCTCATCATTTCGCCCGAAAGGCGCGAGAGTCTCGCCTCGGTATAACGGTAAGCGGCGGGGCCGTCACCGTCTATATTACCGAAGTTTCCGTGGCCTTCGACAAGTGTATATCTGTAAGAGAATGGCTGAGCCATACGAACGAGGGAGCCGTAAACGGCGCTGTCTCCGTGGGGATGGTATCGACCGAGCACGTTACCAACCGTGGTAGCGGACTTACGGAAGGGTTTATCGTAGGTGAGATTATCCTCGTACATAGCGTAGAGTATACGTCTCTGACCGGGTTTCATGCCGTCTCGCGCGTCCGGGAGGGCGCGGGAGACGATAACGGACATAGAGTACTCGATGAACGATTTCGTGACCTCATGTTCCATATTAATAGGCACGATTTTCTGTTCGGGGAACTCAATACTTGCGTATTCCTTATCTTTCTTTGCCATAGTACAACCTTTGCATATAGAATATTTTCATGTATTATTTTATTTTTTATCGAATTACATTCCACCTCAGTGGAATGTAATTCAGGAGTTTAACTTTCACCTGCGGTGAAAGTTAAACAATGTTGAAAAGGCTACGCCTTTTCGGATTTCATTATTCCGCTGTGCGCGGGGCACCCTTTGCAGGGGGCACACAAGGAGGCTCAGTCGCCGCCTCCTTGTGAATCCAGGCTCGCGGTGGAGTGCACACGGAATATGATATACTCTGCCCTCGCACATTTGAACTTGGTCAGTCGCGCGTGTTCGCGTAAGCCTTAAATTATAACTTAGAATGTTCGCGCGATGGCGCGGTTACGAACGCGACATGTACAACTTAATTTGTACTTCATCCTCGCGCGATATTCTGTTTTGTCTAAATCACAACTTTTTCATTAGGCTGCCGCGGATGGGCGGTTCTCTTGTTTGCTGACGTATGAGAACGTGTGATAACGTTTATTTACTTTTGTAA
>CAVIJI010000083.1:2389-3985 GCA_963642885.1 bacterium | reverse complement strand
GACAGTAAAAACACTCCCAGATTATTTATTCGTTCTAAAGGAGATAGTTTTGCTCCTGCGGTAAAAAAGTATAATCTTCCGATAAATGATATTATTGAGCTTTATGATAACGCATATTTTAAAGCTGATTACAAGAAAAAAGATCCGGTAAAATACAAGGAATCATTAACCAAACTGATTGACTATTTCAAGTTAGGTTTCATCAGACATGATGATTATAAAGATTTTGATTTCGATTGGAAAGATTCAAGTGATTACGAAAACATATCGGAGTTTTATGATGATACAACAAGGTCTTGTTATAAATTGAAAACTCACGAAATCAATTGGAACGGTCTAATGAATATAGTAAATGACGGAGCAGGATTCCTATTTCAAATTTACAATAAAGATTTTTCCGATTATGCAAAAGGTGTTCCCAATCTTCATACGTTGTATTTTAAAATGCTTTTTGACGAGGAAAACTTAGCGAACGGTTGTTTTCAGCTACTCGGTGGTGCTGAGATGTTCTACAGAAAGGCAAGTCTTAAATTAGCAGAAACCACTGTTCATCCCAAAGGGGAAGCAATTAAAAATAAAAATGTATTGAATCACAAAAAAGAAAGCGTCTTTGATTATGATTTGATAAAAAACAAACGGTTTACTGAGAACCAATTTTATTTGCACATTCCGATAAAAATGAACTATTCTGCTCAAAACGCTTCTCTTCTCGATCTCGATGTTCGTAAGGCATTAAAGTCAAGTGACAGCTGTCACATTATAGGTATAGACAGGGGTGAGAGAAATCTTCTTTATGTATGCGTAATCGATGAAAAAGGCAATATAATCGAGCAAATGTCGTTAAATGAAATCATAGGCGATAACGGATATAAAGTTGATTATCATGAATTACTCGATCGCAGAGAGAAAGAAAGAGACGAGGCAAGAAAAGGCTGGAAGAATATCGAAAACATAAAAGAATTAAAGGAAGGCTATATGAGCCAGGTAATTCACAAAATATGTGAATTAATCATCAAATACGATGCTGTTGTCGCTATGGAAGACCTTAACGCAGGATTTAAGAACAGCCGTGTTAAGGTTGAAAAACAGGTTTATCAGAAATTCGAGAAAATGCTGGCCGAAAAGCTCAATTACCTTGCGGATAAAAAAGCCGATCCTATGTCAGACGGCGGTTTGCTCAGAGCTTATCAGCTGACAAACAAAACCAACGGAACACGAAAATCCAATCAAGACGGAATTATTTTCTATATTCCCGCTTGGTGTACGAGTAAAATCGATCCTGTTACGGGTTTTGTCGATATGCTTAAACCGAAATACGAGAATGTTGAGAAAACAAAGGAATTTATACGGCATATAAGCGACATACGGTTTAATTCCGATGAGGGATATTACGAATTCGATACGGACATGACCGAATTTCCGAAGTGCGGTGCATTTGATAAAAAGCAATGGACTATATGTACAAACGGCAGCCGAATAGAAAACTACAGAGATAAAAGCAGCAATTCTCAATGGGCACAGCGAGAAGTCATATTAACCGATGAGTTTGATAAATTGTTTGATAAGTACGGTATCGATAAAACCGAATCGTTGAAA
>CAVIJI010000083.1:0-2379 GCA_963642885.1 bacterium | reverse complement strand
ATGTGAAGGACTTCTTCGAGCGTTTTATGCATTTACTCAGCCTTACACTTCAGATGCGCAACAGCCTTATAAACAGAACGGATGTCGATTATTTAATATCACCTGTAAAAGGAAAGAACGGTAAATTTTACAACAGTAATGATTATACCGGAGTTGAAAAGCCGACGCTGCCGTGCGATGCCGATGCTAACGGTGCATACAATATTGCACGAAAGGTATTGCTGCTTATCAATAAATTGAAAGAACAGAATAATGATGATGACCTGAAGCAACCCCTCCACAAAATCACAAATGCGGAATGGCTTTCATTCACCCAGAACAGCGATGAGTGAAAATCCGATAATTATTTCAAATCTTAATGATTTCATCTTTTGCCCGGTATCAATATACTTTCATTCATTGGAAGAGGATGAGGATAATGTTTTAAACCAGGATTCCTTCCAATTAAACGGCTCCGCGGCTCACGAGAAGTCGGACTCCGCAGCATACTCAACAAAGAAGAGTATGCTGCAGGGAGCAGCCGTATACTGTGAAAAATACAACTTAATAGGAAAAATAGACACGTTCGACACTGAAAAAGGGATATTAACCGAGAGGAAAAAGAAAATCAAGATCGTTTACGATGGTTATGTATACCAGCTTTATGCACAGTATTTTTCGTTGATCGAGATGGGATACATTGTAAAGCAAATGCGTTTGTACAGTATGGATGACAATAAAGTTTATCCTGTTCCGTTTCCGGAGAATACACCCGATATGCTTTTAAAATTCGAAAAACTGCTCTCCGATATGTCCTCCTTTGATTTTTCGGAATTTCATCAGGATAGCTCTCAAAAATGTAAGTTTTGCATTTATGAATCATTATGCAGTTTTTCCGCATTGAACGGAGGATAAAAATGTTTACATCTCCCGATTTTAATAAAAAACAAGTAATTTTTGTACTATTCAATGAAGGAGAAAAGCTTGCGTTTAATAATGAAAATATCATTGTAAAGGATGCGGAAGGGAAAATCAGATTCCAATGTACGTGCTACCGCTTATTTATAGTTTTCGCAATAGGTCATACCAGTATCACTTCCGCATTGATTCAAAAAGCACAGAAGTTCGGATTTTTTATAGCGTTGATGACACCCGGATTCAGACTGTATTCTGTAATCGGAGCGATTAAAGAAGGAAACACACTCCTTCACCGCAAGCAATATCTTTATAACGGTTTAGGTATAGCAAGAGCAATCACTTCGAATAAAATGTCGAATCAGCTATATGAGCTGAAAGCAATCAGAAACAAAAACGAATATGTTAAAGAGGCTATATCGGCAATAGAAGTTTATATAGAAAAAGCATCACAAGCCGAAAATTTAAACGAACTTATGGCGTATGAAGGTTTGACGTCGAAGTTATATTTCAAAAATCACTTCAATAATATTCAATGGAACGGAAGACAGCCGAGAATCAAAAAAGATTATGTTAATTCGACAATGGATATCGGTTATACCTTGTTGTTCACATTTATAGACGCATTGCTTTCTTGTTATGGATTTGACACATATTGCGGTGTGATGCATCGCCAGTTTTACATGAGAAAATCGTTAGTATGTGATCTTGTGGAACCGTTCAGACCGCTGATAGATCACGAAATCAAAAAAGCTATCAACCTGAGGCAGGTAAAGGAAGATGATTTTTCGGTATACAACGGTCAATATAAACTGAAGTGGAGTGAATCGTCTCGTTATGTGAAAATACTTATGACTCCTATCATCGAAAATAAAGAGAAAATATTTTTATATATTCAATCGTATTACAGGGCGTTTATGAAAGAGCTGTCACCGGATAAATTCCCGATATTTAACATGGAGGATTTAAAATGATAATTGTCAGTTATGATATTTCGGACGACAAGAAAAGAGCGAAATTCAATAAATATATACGCAAGTTCGGCCATATGCTGCAATATTCGGTGTATGAAATTGAAAACAGCGACCGCATTCTCGACAACATAGTGACGGATTTAAATAATAAATGGATTAAGCAGTTTGATCAAACGGACAGCGTATACATTTTTAAAATCAATAATTCCGATAACATAATAAAATACGGTTATGCTCGTAATGAAGATGCCGAACTTATTATTGTTGAATAGTAAAAAACACTTGCAAACCTCGGTCTGAATATGCTATAATGTAACTGTAAGGGGGACATTAGTCTTATGAGAACATTGATTTTTGTAAAAACTCAATATACCGTTTCTGTTAAATTTAGCAATATTGCCGATGCAAGGGATTAATGTCCCTTTTAAATTTCTACTGTCGTAGATTACCGTAAAAGAATATGATATTTATTATGATTAATGTCCCTTTTAAATTTCTACTGTCGTAGATG
>CAVIJI010000082.1:0-4086 GCA_963642885.1 bacterium | reverse complement strand
ACAAAAGTAAATAAACGTTATCACAAGTTTGTGTCCGTCAGCAAACAAGAGAATCTCCCATCCGCGGCAGCCTAATGAAAAAGTTGTGATTTAGACTAAAGCATAATCCGCGGAGATGAAGTATAAATTAAACCAAACTTACCGCGTTCGTACCAACGTCCCGAAGGGACGTTCACTATACCGCGCGAACATCCTAACTGCAAATTTAATTTTTACGCGTACACGCGCGATGATAAAGCTGAAATGTGCGACAGCAAACTAACCCATATTCCGTGTGCACTCCACCGCGAGAGCGGGTACTCACAGAGGGCCGGCTCCGGAGGCCCTCTGTGCGCCCTCCGCGTAGGAGCATAAAATAAAATCGAAAAGGCGTAGCCTTTTCATCATTGTTATAACTTTCACCGCAGGTGAAAGTTATAACCCCCGAAATACATTCTCCTGAGGGAGAATGTGCCTTCCCCCCTCACTTGAAAGTGAGCCAAAACCGTATTTGATAATTGTAAAGTATAAATCAGATAACCATTAAAGAAATAATATTTGCGAATCATAAAGGAGTGTCCCTGTGCCAAACTTCATTTCCGTTCACGGCGCCAGAGTCAATAACCTCAAAAATATCGACGTCGATATCCCCCGCGATAAGCTTGTCGTCATCACAGGCCTCTCGGGCTCCGGTAAATCCTCCCTTGCGTTCGATACCGTCTACGCCGAAGGCCATAGAAGATTCGTCGAATCACTCTCGTCCTACGCGAGAATGTTCATCGGACAGACCGATAAACCCGACGTCGACTCAATCGACGGACTCTCGCCCGCAATCTCGATAGACCAGAAAACCACATCGAAAAACCCCCGCTCCACAGTCGGTACGGTCACGGAAATATACGACTACCTCCGCCTGCTCTACGCCCGCCTCGGCGTACCGCATTGCCCCGTCTGCGGCAGGGAAATACGCCAGACCTCTCAGGATACCATAATCGATAATATAATGTCCTTCCCCGAGGGAGAACGCTTCATGATTCTCGCTCCCGTCGTGCGCGGCAAAAAGGGACGGCACGAAAAGGTGCTCGCAGACGCAAAGAAAAACGGCTACGCCAGAGTACGTGCCGACGGCATCCTCTACGACCTCGGCGAGGATATCCCGCTCGATAAAAACCTGCGCCATAATATAGAAATCGTCATCGACAGACTCGTCATGAAGCCCGATATCCGCGTCCGCCTCTCCGATTCCGTCGAGTGCGCCGTCCGCGAATCGGACGGCGGCGTAATCGTCGCAACCGTCCCCCGAGACGGCGGCGAGCCGAAGGAGTACGAGTTTTCCACAAACTACGCCTGCCCCGAGCACGGCATCAGCTTCGGCGAGCTCGAACCCCGTATGTTTTCTTTCAATAATCCCTTCGGCGCCTGCCCCACCTGCACAGGGCTCGGCGTCCTCCGCTCGGTCGATAAAAATAAAATAATCCCCGATATGTCGCTCTCCCTCTCCGAGGGCGCGGTCGCCGTGAACGGCTTCAAAACCCTCACCGACGACAGCTGGAACGGCCCGCTCGTCCTCGCCGCCATAGAAAAATACGGCGCGAACCTCGATATGCCCCTGTGCGATTACCCGAAAGCCGCACTTGACGTGCTCCTCTACGGCGCGCCCGACGAATTCACGGTAGTGCGCCACTTCGGCGGCAGAGCGCAGAAGCAGACAACCGCCTTCGACGGACTGCTCCGCATGATCGAAAACAAAGCTCAGCCGAACGCGTGGGATCACGAGTATTACGAGCAGTTTCTCACCGACCGCGACTGCCCCGACTGCCACGGCGCAAAGCTGAACCGCGATGCCCTCGGAGTCACCGTGTGCGGCAAAAACATACATGAGTTCTGCTCAATGTCCGTAACCGACGCGCTCGAATTCACAAACTCAATGACCTTCTCCGACGGCGAGGCGGCAGTCGCGAGGGAAATCATAAAGGAGCTGAAGTCCCGCCTCGGATTTCTCAATTCGGTCGGACTCAACTACCTCACCCTCGCGCGTAAATCCGCAACCCTCTCGGGCGGAGAGGCACAGCGAATACGCCTTGCCACGCAAATCGGCTCCGCGCTCGCGGGAGTGCTGTATATCCTCGACGAGCCGTCCATAGGACTTCACCAAAGAGATAACGGAAAGCTCATAAATACGCTCAAAAGCCTGCGTGACCTCGGAAACTCCGTGATAGTGGTGGAGCACGACGAGGAAACAATGCAGGCCGCCGACTATATCATCGATATAGGCCCCGCCGCGGGCGTTCACGGCGGACAGATCGTCTCCTGCGGCACACCCGCACAGGTGGCGGCCGACAAAAACAGCATCACGGGAGACTTCCTCTCGGGCAGACGTAAAATCGCCGTTCCGCCCGTACGCAGAGTCGGCAGCGGAAAAACGCTCACCGTGCACGGCGCGCGTGAGAATAACCTCAAAAACATTACCGTAAGCTTCCCTCTCGGATGCTTCACCTGCGTAACGGGAGTGTCCGGCTCGGGCAAATCGTCCCTTGTAAACGCCATTCTGTACCGCTCGCTGGCAAAAAGCCTCATGAGAGCCGTAACCTACCCGGGAGAGTACGACAGCATAGAGGGAGCGGAAAACCTCGACAAAATAATAGCCATAGACCAGTCCCCAATAGGCAGAACCCCGCGCTCGAACCCCGCCACATACACGGGCCTGTTCGGAGACATACGCGCTCTGTTCGCAAAGACGCCTACGGCAAAGGCAAGAGGCTACACGAGCGGCCGCTTCTCGTTCAACGTCAAGGGCGGACGCTGCGAGGCGTGCGAGGGAGACGGAGTAAAGAAGATAGAAATGCACTTTCTGCCCGACGTGTACGTCACGTGCGACGTATGCAAGGGCAAGAGATACAACCGCGAGACACTCGACGTAAAGTACAAGGACAAGAGCATATACGACGTGCTCGACATGACGGCGGAGGAGGGAGCGGAGTTTTTCCGCGACATTCCGAAAATAGCGTCGAAGCTGAAGTGCCTGTGCGACGTGGGACTGGGCTACATAAAGATAGGACAGTCGTCGACCACGCTGTCGGGCGGAGAAGCGCAGAGAGTAAAGCTGGCGACGGAGCTGTCGAGAAAAGCGACGGGAAAGACACTGTACGTGCTTGACGAGCCGACAACGGGCCTTCATTCCGCGGACGTCGAGCGGCTGATAGCGATACTGCAGGCGCTGACGGACGGGGGAAACACAGTCATAGTAATCGAGCACAATCTGGACGTAATAAAGTGTGCCGACTACATAATCGACATGGGGCCCGAGGGCGGAGACGGAGGCGGATGTGTGATAGCGCACGGCACGCCCGAGGAGGTATGTGATGTGGATGGCTCATACACGGGAAAGTATCTCAGAGAAAAGCTGAAATAGCTTTTCTCCGAGATGAAAGAGCTTCGCTCTTTTCGACTTATAAATCACCTGCGGTGAAACATTCCCCTCAGGGGGGTGTAATGGAAATACATTCTCCCTCAGGGAATGTATCGGAAGTACATCCCACCTCAGTGGGATGTACTTCGGGGGTACGTGTAAAGCTTCCGCCCTCAGGCGGAAGCTTTGGAATTACATTCCCCCTCAGGGGAATGTAATTCAGGGGTGAAAAGTGCTGTGCACTTTTCGGATTTCATTATATCACCTGCGGGTGAAGGCCGCTCCTACGCGGAGGTGCGCACCGAACGAGCGAAGCTCGTTCAAGGGGCATCAGGCGCCGGCCCTCTGTGAGTACCCGCTCTCGCGGTGGAGTGCACACGGAATATGATGAACTCTGCCTTCGCACATTTATACTTGGTCGGTCGCGCGTGTACGCGTAAGCCTTAAATTACAGCTTAGAATGTTCGCGCGATGACGCGGTTACGAACGCGACATGTACAACTTAATTTGTACTTCATCCTCGCGCGATATTCTGTTTTGTCTAAATCACAACTTTTTCAGTAGGCTGCCGCGGATGGGCGTTTCTTACGTCCGCTGACGGACACAAACTTGTGATAACGTTTGTTTACTTTTGTGAAGCTAACAAACGTAAAGAAAACGTTATCGTACGTTCTCTCACGGCTGTGGACGGGATGCAC
>CAVIJI010000081.1:0-4096 GCA_963642885.1 bacterium | reverse complement strand
ATACCGGACAGAAGAAAAAATAATCCTTAAGAAGGAACTGTAATACAAATTCCGGCTTGTAAGTGAGGAGGAGACGTGGCAAAGAATTTAAAGATAAGTGCTTTCATATCATTTCTTGTAACAGCTGTATCAGCAATATGTTACAGAAGCACTTGCAATGAAATACTGCTTTCTCTTGCCATTACCTTCGGCACGATAGCGTATCATCTTGTTATGAGGCTTACGGTAGGCTTTGTCTTTGACTCGGTAATGAACAATAAAGCCGATTATACGAAATGGAGGTATCGAGTGGGAAACAGTGAAATGCGGTTATATCAAAGGCTGAATGTCAAAAAATGGAAGGGTAGAGTACCGACTTATGACGAGTCTTTATTTGACTCCGAAAAACACAGCTGGGAAGAAATCCTCGGTGCTATGTGTCAGGCAGAGCTTGTACATGAAACAATAATGATATTAAGCTTTCTTCCGATAATAGCGGGAGTTTGGTTCGGCGATTTTCCTGTTTTTATCATAACATCCATAGTTGCTGCTATGGTGGATATGACATTTGTAATTATACAGAGATATAACAGGCAGAGAGTGATGTGTATGCTAAGCAGAAAAAGAAAATAAATCGTATAAATGTATATTAAAATAAAAAAATTATGATAATGCAAAGTGTAACCGAGAAGATAAAACAACAAAAACAAATAGGTGAATTTTTAAACGAGGAGTTCGGAAGAGAGAAGGGAAATACTCTTTTTTTACAACAGGAAAAAATACTTGAAGAGATTATAGCGAACACACACAACAAAACAAAAAATCAGATGAAAACGCTTATTCGGACCATCCTGCCGCGTATAGCATTATATAAAGCGTTTTCGAAAAGTGAAATGTCCGAAGACGACATAATCACACATATGAGAAAATATATGCTTGCTATCGTAGCTGTCCAAAAGCATAATTCGACTGCGAAAATGGAAAAGTTTCCGTGCTTCTATGAGATTTACAGCAAAATCTTTCTTATGATAATGAAAACAACGGATCTTCAGGTAAGCACACAGAAGTCGGGAAAAAATTTTTATGATATTACGATAACAAAGTGTTTATGGCATACGGCGTGTGCGGAAAACGGCTGCGCGGAATTGTGTAAGCTGTTTTGCGATGTTGATGATGTAACGTATGGAGGATTAAATAAAATAGGGTTCTCCAGAACAAAAACCATAGGTTATGGCGGAGATTGCTGCGACTTTCATTTTTTCAAAAAGTAGTTCGGCATAACAGGCTTTTCATATCTTGATTTTTTCACATTTATAGAATAAAATATAATCGAAGCCGTTTATAAATGTCGAAGAGACATGACAGCGGCTTTTCAAAAGCATGACAGTTAGAGATTGCTAACCGTAAAATATACGAGGTTAAATCGAGGAAGGAGTTAATATGTCAAAGAAGGCTACGGAATTTCAAAGAAAATCCATGGGAATGATGTATCGCGGCAAGGAAATATTCAAACCGTTAAACACGGGCCTGATTGACGATAATGTCGCCTGTGTAAGGGAATGGGTTGCGAACATATTCTTTTACCTCAAGGGCGATACCGTGCTGATGATTGACGCGGGATACAACTACGATCGACTTGGGGAAAAGATGGGCTGGCTCGGGCTGAATCCTAAGAGCATTCGTCATATCCTTATCACCCATCAGGACACAGACCATGTCGGCGCGGTTGAAGCGGACAGTCCCGGACTTTTTAAAAACGCCAAACTGTATATCGGTGAAATCGAGAACCGCTATCTCACGGGAGAAACACCACGCAAGGTGCTGCACGGAATGTACAAGCTGCCGCAGGTGACGATTCAAAACGAAAAGGTACTGCTCGGTGACGGAGATGTTATAGACATTGACGGCATTCGTGTTGAGTGCTTCCTTGTACCCGGGCATACATGGGGACACATGGTGTATCTGGTTGACGACAAGTATCTTTTTACGGGTGACACAATCTGGTTCGGCGCAGACGGCGGGTACAGCTTTATCTCCTCTCTTGCCGAGGATAATAAAGTTGCGGTACGGTCGCTTGCGGGGCTGGAAGAGAAGCTCCGTTCACGTTCCCTTAATCCGATAATTCTCACGGGACATACAGGCTGGACTGATAATCGGGAATTTGCTTTTGCACACAGAGATGAGCTTTGCTCGGTCTATAAAAAAAGGGTTCACGACCCGAGCGCGCCATACGATGCCTACGACGAATCGGACGATACCGAGGAAAACGCGAAGAGCGGATATTTGCACGGTGTCGGAAGATAACACTTCTTTTCTGATATATACGATTTTGAATGTATAGGAGATAACGAAAAATGGACATACTGCATCCCACTGCGGTAATCGGAACGAACTCATGGGGCTCGGCAGCCTACGGCACCATGCTGCGTGGCAGTTCTGTGGATGACGATACGATTCGTGAAGCCATGAGAACGGCTGAAGACTGTGACCTCAAGATATACGATCTCGCACGAGACTACGGATTCGGAAAAGCACAGAAAATGATCGGCGAGTTCGGTACGGACGGAATATATATTTCAGCGAAATACACGCCGTTCTCGGGATATAAAGCGGGCTGTGTTCGCGAATCACTTGAAAAAGATCTTTCCGACTTCAGAAGGGAATATGTGGACATCTACTGGCTGCACCTTCCGACGGACATTGAACTGCATATGGAAGAAATTATTACACTTGCCCGAGAGGGAAAGATTCGGCACATCGGAGTTTCGAATTTTAATCCGGAAGAATGCAAAACAGCAAAGAGAATCTTGGATGATGCCGGGATGAAGCTGTACGGAGTACAGAATCATTACAGCATTATATCACGTGAGTGCGAAAATGACGGACTTCTCGAATGGTGCAGGGAGAACGATATTTCCTTCTGGGCATGGGCAGTGCTGGAGGAAGGCATGCTGGTTGACCCGCGCGTTAAGACAAAGGGTTCGATTTTGAAACTGATATACAATCATCAGAAAAGAAAAATGCGTGAGTTGTATCAGATTATGATTGATATAGCCGATGGACGTAGTATCACCGTTCCGCAGGTGGCAATCGCTTTCTGCGCGAATAAGGGTATTGTGCCTGTGTGCGGCTGTCGAAAGCCAAAGCAGGTAAAGGAGCTTGCCGAAGCGGTAAAGGTTGTTCTGACAAAAGAAGAGATAAAACAGCTGGAATCCGCGGCGGACAAATCAAATGCAAAAATAATGAAGCCGGAGCTGTTTCGTGCGTTTGTCAAGAAGAACGGAAAATTATCTAATGCAAAATAAAGGAGGCGGTACGTTCAGATGTTGATAACCGCACTTTCGGCAATCATTATAATGGCGGCATATTTTCTCCTGTTGTACGCCGCCGTGGGTTTTATCCAGGATAAACGGCTTTTTTCCTCCGCACCTAAGGAAATCGTTGCGGTAATTCGGGATAAAAAAGAGAGATTTCACGGTGCTCATGCTATCGGATGGCTGATGGCAGGTATTGCCGTTTTGTTGTTTCTCGGAGCATTTGCACTCGGTGCGTGGGACGGAATACGAAACGATTTCGGCTTTATAAAATTTTTCGCAAGATTTCTTGTAATGCTCTACCTCATGGAAATTTACGATATCTTCTTTTTCGACTGGTTTCTTCTGTGCCACTCCGAGTTTTATCCCCGCTTTTATCCCGAGACAAGGGAAATCGTAGGGCCGCATCTGTTTGGCTTTAATATGAAAGAGCATATGATTCATTTTGTGATTTATATCCCCGTTTGTGCCGTGACAGCGGGAGTGTGCAGCCTTATCCGCACTTTTCACTGAGGCATATATCAAAGCGGAATTTTCTTATTGCGGATATTGTCGGCGGAAAGCCGATTTATATGAGCGCGGTATTTAACTGCGATTAACACGAAAAACACAGCTCTGTGAGCAAAACTCATCGGGCTGTGTCTTTTGTGTTCTGTCATCGCCTATGAAAAATCGTGTTGTTACCGCATTCTCGCTTTGTATTCTTCTCCCCATGCCCACATGGAGTCGAGAATCGGCTTGAGGCTCTTGCCGAGCTCGGTAAGAGAGTATTCCACCTTCGGCGGAACCTCGGCGTAGACCTC
>CAVIJI010000080.1:0-4205 GCA_963642885.1 bacterium | reverse complement strand
ATCTTGCCGGATGTATTTTAAGAGAAATAGGTGAATCACCGGAATACAATGCTGCAACGTACGGTAAAAAAAGTTTGCTGAAATCAAGTAAAATAAATTGCAGTGAGATTTTCGAAGGCCGCGGAAAACTTATTGAAGAAATTCACACGGCGTTCGATGACAGAAATGTCGTGTTTCTTCATGGTATGGGCGGAATCGGAAAATCGGAATTAGCTCGACAGTATTGGAGAGAACACAAAGATTTTTACAGTACTGTAGTTTTTGCTCGTTATGAAAAAAACATTGCATCTTTAATAGCCGATGATAAGGTATTCGAAATTGACGGTGCCGCAAGAAAAACCACAGAAGAAAATGTACAGCAAACCGATGAAGAATACACGCTTGACAAGCTTGATTTGCTGAAAAATTCTACAGATGAGCATACATTGATTATTATCGATAATTTTGATGTGAATGTAGAAGATGACCCGTTTTTTGAAAAAGTAATTAATTTATTTAATTGTCGAGTTCTAGTTACAACCAGATGTGAACCCAATACCAAGAGATATCATGTAATTCATGTCGGAGAGATTGATGATTCGTCACTGAAGGAGTTATTTATCAGTTACGCGAATCCGAACAAGACCATAATAAGCAGAGACGATTCAAAGTTCGATGACCTTTTCAAACTCACAAACCGACATACATATACTTTGGAATTAGTTGCGAAATATATGGAAGAGAGTCCTGATATTGATGAACTCTATGAGATAATCGATTTTTTGAATGAAAAAGGTTTCGGGGGACTTGAAGTAAACGGATATGACAATATAAGCAAGCTGTTTCGTTTTACGGAACTTGGTGACAGTGAAAAATATTTTTTGCGCTGTTTGGCAATGATGCCGCCGACGGGGATTGAGCAAATCATATTTAAGAGGTGGATTGGCGAAAGCTTTAAGTCTCGTTCTCGTTTGGTTGATTTAAGCCTTGTGAAAATTAACGGTGCAGCAAAAACTATAGCACTTCATCCTGTCCTCAGAGATGTTGTTTTAAATGAACTGAAACCTACATATGCAAACTGCAAGGATTTTGTCGACAGATGTTCAATGTTTAAAGTTGGTTCTCCTGCACATGTGTGGAGCATGCCAAAACGTGAAAAAGAAATTCATTTTGAATGCTATAAGAGTATATTAAGCATCATTACCGATTTGAACAAGGAAACATATCCTATTTATTTAAGTATGTCTCATATGTATAATTACGTGGGTTCTTATAACGAGACAATTGCTTTGCATAATAGAATATATGATTTCTCGTGCCAAAATTATGGAAAGAATTCGAAAGAAGCAATGTTTGAATGTCATATGATCGGATGGAAGAATGCCAACAACAAGATGTATGATAAGGCATTACCATACTATAAAACAGCCGCCGATTGGTTTCTGGTGAATCCGGATTATACAAGCAGACTAGTGCAGTGGGCAATACTCTCTCTCGGCAGTTGTTATTATCATTTATATAAAAAAGAACATGACCAAGCATATTTGGAACAGGCAATTTTTTACTTTGACAAGTTCGTTGAGTACGGAAAAAAGATGCTGGAGATGTCTGACGATGCTTCTCGCGAAGAGAAAGAATTCATAAAATATCAACAACGTTCAATATCAGTATATTATGCCGGTGTATATATTCTGCAACGTAAATTCGATTCGGCCGAGACGGGTTTGAACGAGTACAAACAGGCGATTATCGATATACAGAACGTACTTGGTAAACCTAATGCGGATATGGCAGTGTATTACGAGTACAGCGGACGATTGAAATACGCACAGAATAATTATACCGAAGATCGTGAATTATTCACCGAAGCATATAGAATTTTTGTGGAATTTTTCTCGGAGCTTAACCCTAGATCGATTGAAATCAAACAACAATTGATCAAGTGCAGTTTAGGACTCAATGATTATGAAGAAGCGCGACGTGATATCACCGAAGCTATAAAAAACGCATCGGCTGTATATACGGAAAACCATCCGATACTATCAGAGCTTAGAGAACTACAGAAACAGGTAATGATTTAGTGTATAATTCAAAAATTGAAGCAGTAAGTGCCGCTGATTACACAGTGAGAGGAAAGATTATTTTAGGCTATACACGAAATATAGAAAACGGTATATGTATTGAACGGGTATCGAGTGATAAACGTTTTGCATACAAGTATCTGTGAAATAATCAACCAAAGGCTTACCAAAACAAAAAGGAGATGAATAAATATGCGAAGTTCTCTGAAAAAAAGAACATTGATTTTGTTCTTTTCGATAGCGTTGCTGCTCGGTGCTTTGTGCTGTTTGATTCCGCCGGAGGTTAATGCGGTAACAAGTGAGGTAAGAACGGTATCTCACCTGTTAAACGTCGTTTACGACGATTCAAACAGCATGATTTTAGATGAGAGCCTTTCGTGGTGCTATGGAAAATATTCACTTGAAGTTTTTTCCGCAATGATGCAGGATAAAGACTCGATGAATATTTATTACATAAGTGACGGAAACAGTTCACCGAGACTGTCAAATCTTTCGGGAGATAAAAGTCAGCAACAGAAAAATATCTCAAGGATTCACGATACCGTTACCGAAACCGGTACAACTCCGTTTGAATCTATAGAACGAGCATACGGTGACCTGAAGAAGGCAAACGGATATGACGAAAAATGGCTTGTGGTTATCACCGACGGAGACAGGTTCGATAACGATGAAACATCTGACGATCTCGACAGTCTATTTGCGGATTGTTCATCGCAAAATATTAAAATAGCGTATCTCGCAATCGGAAAAGCTCTCGCTCCCGCTATGAATACCCAAAAAGGTATATTCGTCTACAACGCAAACGGGGAGAATTCATACGGTGATGAAGGAATTCTTTCCAAAGTAACAGAGATATGTCAGGAGATTTATCAGCGTTCATCGATTGACGAGAAAAAAGCATCATCACAGTTAGTGCTTGATGTACCTGTGAGCGAAATTATTGTATTTGCTCAAGGTTCGAATGTGACAATCGGTGATATAGACGGGATGCAAAAAACTCAATCGACAGTATCAATGAAGGCTTCCGACAAGGATAAAGCAACTTTATCAAAAGATTACAGATTTGAAGGTACAGATAAAATCAATATTGAAGTATTAAACGCTTCAATTGCGACCTTTAAACCGACAGACGGTGAGTATGTATCGGAAGGAAAATATAATCTCCCGATTAATGCCGAAGAGTACGTTGTTTACTATAAGCCTTGCCTTGATATAATTCTTGAGTTGTATGACGCCAACGGTAACAAAATGACGGATACATACATACCCAACGGTACATATTCGATGAAGTATTGGCTTACGTATCCTAAAGGTCATCCCAAATACGGTGAAGAGGTAGTACAGAATTTGTTCGATGTTAAGTATACTTCCACAGCCGATGTGGAGGGAGCCGTTCGCACATTGACATCGAACAGTGTTGACCTAAAGGATGGCAAAACGACACTGAGCGTACTTGCGGAATATTTGAATTTCAGTTCGAGTACAGCCTCGATTGTGTTTATTGTCGAAGATTTCACTGTAGACGAGCTTGATGTCAGTCTTGAATATTTACAACAAAACTACCGTTTAAGTAATCTCGAGAAAGAAAATGAAGGAATTCTTGTAAAGGTTACGCAGAACGGTGAGCCGATTGACGGAGCGGACTGGGAGAGATTTACCGCATCATGCGGTATCGATAATCCCGACTTTAAAATAGTGAAAAACGACGACAGCACATTTACGGTTTATCCTCAGTACAACGACGGCAAACGAGAGGGAACTGCAACAGGTGACATTGTGTTCACCATTACCGTATCTGCGTCGAACGATCACAGAGAGACCGATAAAGGAAGTGCAACGGCTAAAATCAACATTTACGATGATATATCCGCTGTAATTCTCGGTGTTACGATTGCAGAGCAGGATAACAAATGTAATAACCGTGAGTTTACCGAACAGGATACCGACAGAGAGGTGACGATCGACTGGAACGGAAATAACTTGACACGTGAGCAGTATGATGCTTTGGAATTGTCTGTAGAAATCGACGATCCTAACTTTACGGTAGAGATAGAAAAAGATCCGTATGCAGAGGGCGAAGCAACAACAGCGACAATCAAATTCGGTATAGCAACCGATGAAAACGGTGAATATCCCAATCCTAAG
>CAVIJI010000079.1:0-4357 GCA_963642885.1 bacterium | reverse complement strand
TCGAATCCCATATCGAATGTTATTCCGACTACCGAAAAACGCTTCGGATAAAAATCCTTAAGTCTGTTAAGCACGGCAAGCAGAGCCATAGAATCTTTTCCTCCGGATAACCCTACGGCTATCGTGTCGGACTCATCAATCATTCGGTATTTATCAACCGCTTGACGTACCGTTGAAAGCATATGCTGCATTTCATTCATAATTGTTTACCTTAAATCCACCGCAGATTACTTTTTGTCCAATAAATCCGGACGTTTTTCTTTTGTTATTTCAAGCGATCTCTCATGCCGCCACTTTTCTATATTGGCATGGTGTCCCGAAAGAAGCACCTCCGGCACTTCCCTGTTCATCCATGTCTGAGGTCGGGTATACTGTGGGTATTCGAGAAGATTATCTTCAAAGCTCTCTTTCTCATAGCACTCGGGGAGTGTAAGAACGCCCTCGCACAGTCTTCCTACCGCATCCGTTATGATACATGCGGGCAGCTCGCCGCCCGTAAGAACATAATCCCCGATCGACATTTCTTCATCGACAATTTCCTCGATGACACGTTCGTCTATTCCCTCATAATGACCGCACAGCAGAACAATATTTTCTTTCTCCGACAGCTCCTTCGCAACACTCTGATTGAAGGTTCTTCCGCGCGGTGACATGTAAATCAGATACGGCTTTGTTATTTTTTCGTTTTCTTCTCTGTCTGCGTTTATCGATTCGACCACCGCATTATAGCATCTCCATATCGGCGGAGCAGCCATCAGCATGCCTCTGCCGCCGCCGTACGGGGTATCATCCACTCTTCTGTGCTTGTCTTCCGAATAATCACGAATATTGTAAACTCTGACATCCAGCTTTCCCGCGCGCCTCGCTCGCCCGATAATGCTCTCCGAGAGGATTGCGTCAACGTATTCCGGGAAAAGTGTCATGATATCTATGCGCATTACTCTCTCATCCCTTCGATAAGGTGAACACTGATGTATCCGTTTTCGACATCTATATTGCGAATAAATTCCTTTACAACGGGAATCATGAATTCTCCTCCGTTCACATCGGAAACAACATATATATCTCTTCCCGCGGGAGATATCACATCTTTCAGTACACCGTATTTTTCGTTAGTCGTTTCGTCTATAATATCAAGTCCGAGTATGTCTGCAATAAAAACATCATCCTTTTTACGGGAAATGTCATCACGGTCCGCATAGAATATCGTTCCCTTGTACTTTATTGCCTCTTCAACCGTTTTTATATTATCGAACGTAACAAGCACCATATTTTTTTGTACGGCTGATACCCTCACCTTCATCGGAACATACTCATTATTCTGAAGCTTCACGTACATTCTTCTGAGCTTAGCAAGTGTCTCGGCATCATTGCAATAACATTCAAGCTTTAATGTTCCCCTGACTCCGTGTGTAGATACTGCTTTTCCGCATTCCAAATATTTCTGTATACTCATGTAACCATATACTCCGTATAATCAAAATCACTCGTTACATTATAACATAATGCTGTAATATTATCAATACAAAAAACTCGCCGTGAATTATACCTCAGCGAGTTTTTTAATGAGTCATTTTGTTGTATTCAAACGATATCGCAAGCAGAAACCGTTTTTAAGTATCCCAAAGTATTCTTCCGTATTCTTCAAGATCGGGACTGCCGTAAAGATCACTGTAGTCCTTTCCGAGATAACAGCCGAAAGCCGTAATCGAGTTGAAACCGAGCGATTTATAAAAACGGACATCGCTCCGCATAACATCCGCCTTGAGTTTAAACTCTTTCGGCGGATATTTCCATCCCGAAAACATAGAATTGTCTGTCCAGTAATCGAGAACCTTTGCGTTTTTTGTTCCGAACGCTTTTAATAGGCTTTCGATATGTGCACACTCACGAGCGTTTGCCTCACATGCGGAATCGTTTATCGCATAATTGATATTGCGTCTGAACGGAGCATACTCCAAAAAAACACCGTTGTCGGGCTTTATATTTTTCGGAGGATTTATCGAATCAGAATACGCAAGATATGCAATACATCCTTTCGAATCGAATCTGCGTATACCGTCAAGCATTGCGTTAACAAGAATCATCTGCTGATCCGATTGAGTGAGGTGGGTGCACTTCGGACAATGACAGCTGCAATTCGTACTGTCATCAAGCCAAAAATAATACAGATGGTCTTCACTCGGTAAGAGTCGAGCAAGCTGTTCCGCTCTGTTTGACAATTCATCAAGCCCTGCCGTATTGGACGCACAGATATTGAAGCTGTCTTTTATACGCGTACCGTCCTCACTCATGCAAAACCATTCGGGATGCGTAACATACAGTGATTTCGGCATCAGGTACGATAGTGAATGCATTTCATATTCTACCGCAATTCCCATTTTTCTTGCTTCATCAATCAGCAAATCCAATTTATCTTTGGTTGCCAACATTGATTGAAGCGACATATCCGCATCTGTTCCTCCGACAGGATGAAGCCCCAATACATTCAATTTCATATCACTGCATCGCTTCAGCCATGCCATATCAAGTTCATGCGGATGAATTACAATACCGCGTTTTTCTACCATAGTTATCCGTTTCTATTCTGTTATTATATTATACCGTGACTTACCTATATCGGTAAATCATAATTCTTACGCTCTCTCGCCCGCAAGCCACAAACGACGTACTTCTTCGTAAACGGAATCCGGAATCGGTTCTGCCTTATGCGATGTAGTCGGCTGAAGCTGATCTCCCGCTACCCACGGTGTTGTGCAGGCATTATCGTTTCTCCAAGCGTCGCGTTCTTCGGGATTACGCAAATTCGGTATATCTATCGGCATATTTCCCGCCAAAATAGATTTATATGCAAGCAAACCGCATATTCCCATGTCAATGGCAGTATATACATCGATAGACCATTCACCGTCGGGTCTACCGAGAATTTTTTCGATAAAGAAATGTGTAGGATAGAAATCGCTTCCGCCATGACCGTTATAGAGCTTTGCCGCATCAGCCGCAATCTTCGGTTCGGGTGAATACTTCTCCCATTCGCCCTGGCAGCGTTTTTCACCCTCCTTATACACATTAAGAGGCTGGAGAGGTTCCAAACGTCCTGTTTCCATCATGCCGCGCTCACAATAAAGCTCGTAGTTTATACTACCGGGTTCACGCTTAAGGTCACCGTGTACGCTCTTCATCACAGCTCCGTTTTCGAGTGTAACTATTTCCACTCCGGAACCTTTGCCTACACCTAATGCGGCAAGATCCTTATTATACGGTGTCTCAAATCCTACAACACGTATCGGACGCATACCCGTAATCGTAATAAGCGGACCTATAGAATGTGTTGCATAGAATGTGGGAGACGTACGATTTCTCCAGTGGCTGCGCTCACCGTATGTGATTTCCGGCCAAATAGAAGAACAGTCGTGTATGTATTCGCCTTCTCCATACAGTGCCATACCCATCTCACCGCTGCGGTATCTGCGCCACATCTCGAATGTATGTGTCATATAGCAATAATTCTCCGCATATGCGTATACAAGGCCTGTTTTCTCTACTGTTTCAATCAGTTCAACCGCCTGAGCCATTGTTTCACACGGAAGCACCTCCGACAAAACGTGCTTGCCTTTGTTCAAACTGCGAATGGCGAAGGTTGCATGTTCCGTAGCATAGTTTGCCAAGACTACGGCATCCATGTCGTACTCGATAAAGTCGTCGAAATTTTCAAACACTGCGATTTCCGTACCGCATTCCTTTGCTGTCTGTCGTGCGGATTCAAGTAAAGGTACATACTTATCGCAAACCGCTACAAGCTCTGCATCGGGATGATGAAGAAGAACGTTAATCATTGTCTTTCCTCGTGCGCCGCCGAACACGCCTATACGGAGCTTTCTTTTTTCTTCCATAATTTTCTCCTTTACATTATATAGTTTTTATTATAATATAGCACAACAATTCGGCTTTTGCAACATTTTCCGAAAAGATACAATTCTTATCATTTTTCGAGAACAACACACGGTCATTACGTATATGACTATGCTTGTGCAACCCACATTTCCGCATATTTTCCGTATTTTTCTATACTTTTCTCATGTCTTCGTTCTTCGATTATCCTTCCCTTATCAAGTACCATAATACGGTCGGCTATTCAGTCTATGCGTGATTATCAGTGCGGTTTTTCCGTCTGAAAGCTGTGCGAATCGACGATATATTCTGTCCTCTTCCAAAGCATCGATTGCCGCGGTAGACTCGTCCGACACCAACCATTCCGAGATTCTGTAAAACCCTCTCACCATAGCATTTCTTGCCACTGACCGCCCGACAGCTCCGCTCCGTTGAATTTTTTACCCAATATTGTCGACAAACTCTG
>CAVIJI010000078.1:2839-4612 GCA_963642885.1 bacterium | reverse complement strand
TTTTCCTTCCTAAAGTAAACATCGATTTGACTTTTTTCACGTGCTATCCTCGACTGCTCGTTATTTGTAAGAATGTTTGCTCTAATTCTGGCTGACCTTGATTTTCTTTCAAATATATCCGCTGCCTCATCGACAACGACACCCAAAACTGCTCCCACGGCGACGTTCTTAACAAAATCATCAAATCCGTAGTCATCTTCAAGATTTCCCATGGTTAATTTCTGAGAAAAGTCTACGATTTCTTCAACCGTACTTTCAGCCCCCTCCGAAGCCGTCTTTGACATTATTCTTAAAACAGTTCCGTTACCAATAAATTTTCCGAAAAAACTACGTGTACCTTGTTCGATTTTTGCGGACACTCCCAGACCAACGAACACTGTGGAAATTATCCCGCCTTTTACCCCCTCACCTATTGTATGCAAAATATCATAATCTTTAAAAGCAGCAATATCGTCTCCATCGATAATTGTTTGTTCAAGGAAATCAATTCCCACAGAAGATCCTGCACCAATTATAAATTCACTTCCTAATTTGCCCCCAATACCTTTGAACGCTATCGATATATTTCCGCCACCATATATACTCAAACCGACAACCGCTCCGGCAATAGAACCGAGTCCGAAGCCCAAGGCAAAAGATTTGAAGAAATCAACGTCTCCATCATCTTTACACGTTTTCCAACTCGCAAACCCCATGCCAACGCCACCGCCGATGAGAGCACATCCGAGAATAATTAATGCAGTTCCTCCCGAAAGAACAATAATAGCTATACCGCCGACAATCGCTCCGACGGTAATGATAACGGCGATTACCTCGTCTGCATATTCGATAATTGTATCAACGATACAATCACATAAATCACAGCCAAAACTCCAAAGAGATTTGACACCTTCCCATAACAGATTAGTACTTTCGATTACCACTGCAGGTCGTAAATGTTCGTTTACTCTGTAGAATTCTTCTTTGTTTTGAAGTACAGCCTGAGCTACGGCTCTATCAATCGAAACCGACAAATCAAGGAAGTTATTAAACCGTTTGTTGAGATCGGACAAATTCTGCCTTTTATTTTCTTCCGTTAAAATACGCTTTTGCAGCGAAGTAACAGCTCCTCCGAGGTTTCCTACCCCGCCGACGAGATTGTTTACCGCTCCTTTTACACTCTGAAAACTCGATATCATTTCTTCAATATCGCTATCCAACTTTTTTATACTGTCGGTAAAAGCATTAATCGATATAAATCCGCTTAATCCGCCGGCATTTAATTCAATCCGCATATCGAATCTCCTTGCATCAGTTTAATTGTATCCATCTCTTCCACTTATCCATTTCACTTGAATAGATACACATGTTTCTAATACACTCATTTTTGTTTGTCCTGCATGTACTAATGTTATTTTTCAGCTGCTCTATCGTGCCTTTGAGAAGAATAATCTGTTTTTCAATCTCTCTTATCGCTTCTTCTATCCTTACCTTCTCATTGTTGAACTCATTTAACGCGTTGCTCGAGTGGACATTCTTTTCAACCGAATCGGAACCGAACTTTTCCCTTACATCAGCAGGCTGTGTACCGGAACACTTAATACATCCACTGTAACGCTCACCGGATGTTTCAGAGGATTTATCGGAATTTTCGATTTTTTTCGGAACTTTATCTGAATCTGACATCATTTTGATTATTTTCTCTACACCTTTTAATCGTTTTTCAAGATTTATCTTATCTTTTTTCGAGGTGTCCAATTTGTTTTCCGCATAAACTTTTTCATTACTATATGC
>CAVIJI010000078.1:0-2781 GCA_963642885.1 bacterium | reverse complement strand
TCCATTAACAATCACACCTCTCATAAACCATGCTAATTAATCAAACATCACAAACTCAAGCCAATTAATATACCACTTGCCGGCTTGTTCGGTCATTTCTATAACGCCTTCCTTAGTGAACATAATGCCTGCGACAGCATATGAAATATACGAATACACATATGCATAATTACCGTGTAATTCTGTTTTTACGATTTCCACCCGAATTGTTTCGAAAAACTCAGCCGCATCAATTCCATCTTCATCCAAAAGGATCTCCGTAAGTGCAGAATAAATTTCATACTTATCACTTTGACTGATAGCTTCTACCCCTTTTATAACCCAAGCGATAAACTCCGTTTTGTCTGGATCAACACAGCGTAAAATACCGTCAATATCCAGTTCATTACATTTTATAACAAAATCTTCAATACGCTGTTCAATCTCGGTGATATTCTTTTTATCGGAGCATCCCGTCAATGAGCATACCGCTAAACAGATAACAAGAATAATCGAGCATATTTTCTTCCATAAAATTTTATTCATTACCATATTCTCCAAACCTGCTTTGAATAATTTTTAACACTACTACCTTATATTACGCATCGGTTTAACCTAACGGATAGTCATGTTGTTTGAAGTCGCCTTTATTCTTATCATAATTTCTCATTAAAAATGTCACTTCGTCCAACATATCTGGATTTAAATCGTATAAACTATCTTCATTAAGATTACTGTCTAATAATTTAAAATCTTTAAAATTATCTTTACTGTCAATATATGCTTTAACTCCGGACACATCACATTCGACAAGACATGCGTGAATCTTTAAATTATCATTTTTCTGACCTTTATTCTTTTTCATGAATTTGGGAATATCATCGGGCTTTTTGTATCCTCTTGTTCTCGTAAAAGCACACCATCTTCTGTGTTCAAGCCATGCTAATTCATGAAGCAATGTTTTATCTTGTTTGATGTATGTATCGTTAATCAACTCTGTATATTTTTGATCAAACTGTTTCCGTGCTTCATCGTATTTTTTATCGTTATCAAACAGAGATTTTACCCACACTCCGCTTGAAAAGACTTTGTACTTACGGTGAATCACGCGAGCTAAAGAAGCTAAATAATTGTACTCATCTATCATTTTAACGCTTTTATTTTCCATGTTTTTGATTGTTTCATGAGTTTCTTTTGCTTTTCTGCTCATATCCTTCATGAAAATATTGTCGATACTGTATACATCCTCCCGTGACCCGATAGCCTTCATATATATATCATATGTACCACGATTTTTATCATACGATAGGAGGTTATTTACATTCAACAGTGCGTTAATTTCCGGATTATATACAACATATGCAATTACAGTCTTTGCATTTGAATCGTTCAACATGTGATATTGACCGACAAATTCCTTCAACCTGTTAGCAACAACAGTGTTTTCTTTATCGGAGCCCAATGAAACGAAGAAGTAATCTGTGTTATTTATAATATTCTTATTTTTTTCGAAAAAATCACTCGAATGTATATCATTCCTAACATATTTTAACTCACAGTACGGAGCGGAATACCTTGAGGCACCATCAGGTTTCCCGTTTCTGTAAATTCTAAGCAATTCAACGCCCTTCTCAGTGCTTTTCTTTATTTCAGGATTCAATGAATCGATTTTTTTATTGAAATCTTCCTCTTCGTCTCGAGAAATGACATTTATACGCAATTTACAGTGCAGTATCTGACCACACCAATATGATGCCAGCAGCATTTCTCTTCCGATTGCACCCAGACCGAGTATAGTTACGTTCAATTCCGTTTCACTTTCATTCATTCTGTTGGCATTATACCTCTCTACAATCGGCTCAAATAAGGGGGTACTGTCCATAAGATTAAATACAAGATTCATATACTCATTTATGAAGAAAATTTTGGGCTTTTCTTTAAAATCTTCAAAATGATCTACAATCTGCTTACTGATATACGTGTTCACTTCGCTGGTTGAAAAGCAGTATATCTTTGTTTTTTTGGATTCACGCTTCTTCAATGATTTACACAACTCCACAAGCGAGCATATATTATTGTATTCAGATTCATCAATTAAAAAAATATATTTTTTGCCGAATTTATCTTTCTTAAAATGTACAATGTCATCTTTGATGCACACAGCACCGTATTGTTTGGCCTCATATGACATTTCGACAGTATTTTCACTGTCTTTATCAATATAACTATCCATTACAACAATTATCGGCTCTGTTAATCTGTCCCTGTATTTCTTATTTATACTTTTAATAAGTGCTATTGTACGCTCGTTTAACTCACTCAAATAGTATTTGTCTCGCCACCAGAACGTACAGCGAAATAATAAATTTAATTTCGGCAGCATATCCGTAAGTATTTGCAAAATATAGGCTCCGCCGGCTATAGGAGCAACAACATTTAAAACAGAACAATATCCGCCATATATATTGCCGTAAATCAAATCATCTCCGAGGACGGCTTCTACCATTTCTCTTCCGTTTGTTATACATTCGTCATAGCTTTCATCCATGCTGAATGTTTGAAGGGTATGTATAATACTGTCAACAATTCTTTCAAACAACGTAAAATCGGAATTATCGGAATTAACGTAATTGCACACAACAAAGCGAATTGACCATATAGATATTATCAGAAATATATATGGCAATAACGGTTTATTATTGGAAACAGTATTTTTTTCTTTATTTATTTTGTTATATAATTCATCAACATTCACAATCTTAAACTTTTTTTTGCCATTACTTATCCTGCGTAGTATTTTAC
>CAVIJI010000077.1:0-4633 GCA_963642885.1 bacterium | reverse complement strand
TCAAGGGGCATCAGACGCCGCCCCTTTGTGAATACCGGCTTGCGCGGTGGAGTGCACACGGTATATGATATACTCTGCCCTCGCACATTTATACTTGGTCAGTCGCGCGTGTACGCGTAAAATTTAAATTTTAAGTTAGAATGTTCGCGCGGTGAGTTTAAAGGACGCGTCATGTATTACTTAATCGTTTCTTCATCCCCGCGCGGGGCTTTCTACGGTTTAAACTGTATGTGCATGAGTAGGCTAACCGCCGTCGGCGGATAAACTTCAGCTTAATTTGCATGAAATAAACCGCCTCCCCGAGAATGCATCATAAAATGATGCATTCTCCAAAGTGCATCCTGTCCACAGCCGTGAGAGAACTTGTGATAACGTTATCACACGTTTGTGTCCGTCAGCGGACGTAAGAAACGCCCATCCGCGGCAGCCTAATGAAAAACGAATGATTTAGTTAAAAGCAAAGTTCGCGGAGATGAAAGTATATACTAAAAACAATGTACCGCGTTCGTACCAACGTCCCGAAGGGACGTTCACTTTACCGCGCGAACATCCTAAGTTAAAATTTAAATTTTACGCGTAACCGCGCGATGACAAAAGCTGAAATGTGCGACAGCAAAGTTCATCATATTCCGTGTGCACTCCACCGCTGAGCGTGGATTCACAAGGAGGCGGCTCTGGAGCCTCCTTGTGTTCCCCCCGAAAGGGGCGCCCCACGCGCAGTGGAATAATTAATCGAAAAGTGCGTAGCACTTTTCTCCCCTGAATTACATCCCACTGAGGTGGGATGTAATTCCACCCCTCACCCGCAGGTGATATAATAAAATCGAAATACATTCTCCTGAGGGAGAATGTATTTCAACAAAAAAGGCTCCATCGAGCCTTTTTTTTGCTTAGTTATTCTTTTTCGGAAGAATTTATTCTATTAGGAGAATTTCACCATAAGTGAAATTCTCAGGTCGGCGGTGGTATTCCCCACTACTCAGCGTCAGTGTATCCGCCGAATAATCCTAAGCCATTCTATCGGAGAATTTCACCATAAGTGAAATTCTCGAGAAGGCGGTGGTTATCGTTACCCTTCAGCGTCACTATATCCGCCGACAGCTCTCACTATGATTCCGTTTTCGAAATATCCCTCGTAGGTGTGACCGTCGGGCCACGTGTAGCGCCCCTTGCCGCATAGTACATTGCCGGAGAATTCTCCCTCGTATTTTTCTCCGTTCGCCCACGTGTACGTTCCGTTGCCCTCGCGTACATCGTTTACATAGTCTCCCTCGTATACATCACCGTTCGCGTACGTGAATACACCGCTGCCGTTTTTCATGTCGTCCTTGTAGCCGCCTATGTATACGTTTCCGGATGCAAAACGGTACTCGCCCGTTCCGTCCTTCTTGTCGTTCACAAAACTGCCCGTGTATACCGAGCCGTCCACATAGGTAAACGTGCCCTCTCCGTTCTTCTTACCGTCGACAAACTCACCCTCGTATACCGCACCGTCAACATAAGAGTACGTTCCGTAGCCGTTGACATCGTCCCTCGCGAACTCGCCCTTGTATACGTCGCCGTTCGCGTAGCGCATCTCGCCCTCGCCGTCCTTTAATAACGACTTCAGGTCTCCGCAGTATACGTCGCCGTTCGAATACGATATCTCGTCTCTGTCGAGGTTTACCTCGGCCGAGACTCCGTCCGAGTATATCAGCCTGCCCTTGTACGGCTCGCCGTTTTCGTCAACCTGTCCGACAAACTTCACGTATGAGTCACCGTCTACGTTGACACGTATGTACCTAACTCCCGCACAGTATATGCATACTATGATTAATACGAGCACTATAATCGCCGCGATAACCGTGGTTACTATGAGCCTTAAAAAGCTCATCTTCTTTCTTCTGCCCTTTTTCCCGTTCTTTTGAACACCGTTCTTTTGAGCGCCGTTCATTTGAACGCCACCGTTCTTTTGAACGGAGCCGTTCGAGGGCCGCCTGTTGTTTCCGTAATTGTTGTTCGGTGTCATTTCAATGACCCTTTCTGCTTTATTGTGTAACTGATATCTTCGCCTTGCCGTAACCCCTACGACTTCGGCCGTCCTTTTTCGTATCTCTTGTAATTACGACTTCAGCTGCGTCAAAAAATTGTCGAGCATCGTCAGAAGCTCGGGAATAACGAATATCGCAAATGCCGCAGCCGCCGCGGTCAGCACTACCGCGAGTATGCCTACCCTTACGGGGTGCCGCTCCTCGGCAAACCTCAGCTCCGCCGATATGCGCTTCTCCTCGGGGAGGTAAAAGCGCGCCGTAGCGTAGTCGAGCTTTCCTTCTCCGTCCCATACGCACGCTACGGCCTTGAATAAAGCCGAGTTCGGCTTGAGAACGGTTTTCAGAAATTTTACCTTGCTCAGCCCGAGCTCTGCCACGGTCTTTGCCGATTCCTTATCGCACGCGCCGCCGTCGATAAGCGCACGCACAACCTTGCCCGATGCCGACTTGAATATCAGAGACAGAATCGCGGCAATAAGCATGCCGACGGCAAGACCGAGCACTATTACGGACATGGACGAGGAATTAACGTCTATGTCGAAATTTTCGAAGGAATATATTTTTCCGCTCATTGTCCTCTCCTTTCAATCGGTAAATCCGCACTCGCTATTATATGTCTTTCAGTATGTCGTCTCCCGCTATTTTGCGCAGGATTTCCTCGAGGTCGTCGTCGTCACGGTATTCGAGCGAGAGCGTCTTTACGCCGCGTCCCTTGTCCGAGATTTTGCAGCGCCTGCCCGTCACTCCCGTTACACGCTCCTCTATCACGTGAAGATAGTTTACCCTGACCTCTCCGTCGTCTCCGTTCTTCGGGGCGGCAGAGCCCGCCTTGTTCTCGCGCCGTACGGCATCCTCAAGCTGACGTACCGTCATCGCGCCGTTTGCAGCCTTCGCGGAATACTCCGTGATTTTTTCCTTGTCGTTCAGCATGAGAAGCGCACGTCCGTGTCCCGCGGACAGCTCGCCGCTCACGAGAAGCTCGAGTACATCCTCGGGCAAATCAAGCAGTCTCATGCTGTTCGCAACCGCACTGCGCGATTTTCCCACCTGCGCCGCCGCTTCCTCCTGCGTGAGTCCGTACTCCGTTACGAGTGAACGGTATGCCGCCGCCTCCTCGTAGGGGTTGAGGTCCTCCCTCTGCAGGTTCTCGATCAGCGAGTATTTCGCCGCCGTGAGGTCGTCCGCTTCGGTTATGACGGCGGGGATTTTATCCCTGTTAAGCAGCTTGAACGCTCTGAAACGGCGCTCGCCCGCAATGAGCTCGTACCGCTCGCCCTTTTTGCGGACGATGACGGGCTGAACGAGCCCGTTTTCTTCGATTGACTGCGCCAGCTCGTTAAGCTCCTCCTCGGAAAAGCTTTTTCTCGGCTGGTTCGGATTCGTGTCGAGAAGAAGCATGGGGATTTCGACCTTGCCCGTATCTTCCCTTTTGTCTTCGTTGAAATTATCCTCGAATATCAGATCGAGTCCTCGTCCGAGGCCCTTGTTTTTTCCGGCCATAATATCTTACTCTTTCTATTTCGCTTTTCGGTGCGGCCTATACCACAATCCCGATCCTGCCGAGCATTTCCTCCGTCGCCGCGCGGTAAGACTCCGCCGCCTTGGAGTATTTGTCGTGGTAACCGATCGGTGTGCCGAAGCCGGGAGCCTCGGACAGCTTTACCGAGCGCGGAATCGTCGTTTTCATAAGCTTATCGGAATAGTATTTTTTGATTTCCGCGATAACCGCCTGCGACAGGTTGAACCTGCCGTTGTACATGGTAATGAGTATGCCCGTTACCGTAAGCATGGGATTATAGTGTTCTTTGACCTTGCGTATTGTCATCATGAGCTGTGTAAGTCCCTCGAGCGCGTAATACTCGGCCTGCATGGGAATCATAACGCCGTCTGACGCGGTGAGCGCGTTTACGGTGAGCATGGACAGGGACGGGGGACAGTCGCACACGATCAGATCGAACGGTGTGCTCAGTCCCGTGAGAGCCTTTTTGAGACAGCTCTCGCGGTTTTCCGCATCGAACAGCTCGAACTCCGCTCCCGCGAGACTTATAGTCGAGGGAATGACGGAGAGGTTTTCGAATTCGGTTTTCAGCACGGCGTCATCGGCGGCGCACTCACCGAGCAGCACGTCGTAAATCGAGCGCGAGATTTTCTTTTTCTGTATGCCGACACCGCTTGTGGTATTGCCCTGCGGGTCCATATCGCACAAAAGCACTCTCAGCCCCATATCCGCCGCGGCGGATGCTATGCTTATACAGGAGGTAGTCTTTCCGACGCCCCCCTTCTGATTGGAGAAAGAGACAATATAAGGCTTTGGCACGAAATCACGCTCCCATCGATGTTCGATAACAAATACGCTCAGGAAGCCTCTTATTTAAGGTTGTTTTTACCGTAAAACACAGTATTTCGGCCTTTTACGGCAAAAATCCGACTTTTTCGGAGTAATCCTCAGCTCATTATATATTATATAGTTTTTGCGCTCGTATGTCAAGAAGAAAACTCCCGCGGACGTTTCTTCTTAATAGGGACGATTAATCGATTCGATTAATCATTCCCACTCCATTGTTAAGCCTAAAAAGCGGAGAATTTCACAATAAGTGAAATTC
>CAVIJI010000076.1:0-4959 GCA_963642885.1 bacterium | reverse complement strand
AAATACATTCTCCTGAGGGAGAATGTATTTCAGCAGTCGATAAAATAAGGTCGAAAAGTGCTACGCACTTTTCTCCATAAAATACCTTTCACCACAGGTGAAAGGTATTTTATGAAAACGATTGACATTGCACGTCTATTTGTGCTATAATATATTTTACCGAAATGCGATTAAAAATCGCGTTTCGGTAAAATATAACAAAAGACCGTGATGGGAAGAAGTACCGTGAGCGCGGCTTACAGAGAACGGTGGATGCTGGAATCACCGCAGTACGGCTCATGCGAAGTAGTCCCTGAGTTCCGTTTGGCGTATGCCTGCGTTAAAGGCAAGAAGTGCATTGACGGCGTACTCTGTCGGTTGACGGGTACGGTTTGTCTGTGAATTCGGGTGGTACCGCGCTTGTTCGGCGTCCTGTGATTTGTGTCACGGAACGCTTTTTTTATATTGTACCGATTCATCGGTACGATAACAGGAGGTTTTTTATGCCGTTTATTGTCGCCGTCTCGGGGAAAGAGCCCGAGTCTTATAATTTCGCTCTGTCTCTCGCGGAATATCTGCGCGCGCACGGCGGGTGCCGCAACTCCGCGGTATGTCCGACGTCGGAGGGGTGTCTGAACCGCACGGCAAGGGTTGAGGTTCTGAGCGGTGCGTCCTCGGTTGAGAAGGCACGTGAGATTATTGCCGCGGGACGTGCGGAATACGTACTGACCGCCGACGCTGACGCAGGCGCCGACGTCGATGCCGTTGTATTCCCCGATGAGGATGTGCCGTCGGCGGGGGAGAGGCTGCTCGAGAAGCTGATATGACGACCGACGGATTTAAGCGAAACCGTATTTTGCAAGCAAAAAATCAATTAATATAAATAATACAACACCGAAAGGATATACAAATGAGAAAAGAACTCCCGAAAACTTATTCTCCTTCGGAGTTTGAAGACCGCATCTACAAAGAATGGTGCGACAATAAACTCTTCACCCCGACTATAGACCACGAAAAACAGCATTACTCAATCGTTATTCCCCCGCCGAATATCACGGGACAGCTCCACATGGGCCACGCTCTCGACAACACCCTGCAGGACATCCTCATCAGATACAAGAGAATGAGAGGCTTCTGTACTCTCTGGGTTCCCGGCACCGACCACGCCTCAATCGCAACCGAAGCGAAAATCGTTGAGGCAATGCGCAAGGAAGGTCTCACAAAGGAAGACCTCGGACGTGACAAGTTCCTTGAGAGAGCATGGGACTGGAAGGAAAAATACGGCGGACGCATCATAGAACAGCTCAAGAAAATGGGCACGTCCTGCGACTGGTCGCGCGAGAGATTCACTCTCGACGAGGGCTGCTCGAAGGCTGTACGCGAGGTTTTCAACCGTCTGTACGAAAAGGGCCTCATTTACAGAGGCGAGAGAATCATAAACTGGTGTCCGCACTGCAAAACCTCCATATCCAATGCCGAGGTTGACTACAGCGAGCAGGACAGCCACTTCTGGCACATCCGCTATCCGCTGGTAGGCGGAGGCGGTTACGTTGAGGTAGCCACGACTCGTCCCGAAACACTGCTCGGCGATACCGCCGTTGCCGTAAACCCGAACGACGAAAGATACAAGCACCTCATCGGCAAGTACGTTACCCTGCCGCTGGTCGGCCGCCGCATTCCGATCGTAGGCGACGAGCACGCACAGCTCGACAAGGGAACGGGCTGCGTTAAAATCACACCCGCGCATGACCCGAACGACTTCGAGGTCGGCAGACGTCAGCACCTCCCCATGGAGGTTTGCCTCACTCCCGACGCGAAAATCACGGACAACTACCCGAAATACGCCGGTATGGACAGATACGAGGCACGCAAAGCCATTGTAGAAGACTTAAAGGCAGGCGGATACCTTTGCGAAATCGAAGACCTCAAGCACGAGGTCGGCACATGCTACCGCTGCGGTACTACAATCGAGCCTATGGTTTCGCTTCAGTGGTTCGTTAAAATGGAACCCCTCGCCAAGCCCGCTATCGAATGCGTACGTGACGGCAGAGTAAGATTCGTTCCCGAACGCTTCGACAAAAACTACTTCCACTGGATGGAAAACACGCAGGACTGGTGCATCTCCCGTCAGCTCTGGTGGGGCCACAGAATTCCCGCCTTCTACTGCGACGACTGCGGTCACACCGTCGTTTCCCGTGAGGATGTGTCCGTTTGCCCGAAGTGCGGCGGCCACATGACTCAGGACCCCGACACGCTCGACACATGGTTCTCGTCCGCTCTCTGGCCGTTCTCGACTCTCGGCTGGCCCGAAAACACGGAGGACTTAAAGTTCTTCTTCCCCACAAACACGCTCGTTACGGGCTACGATATCATAACCTTCTGGGTATCGAGAATGATTTTCTCGTCCCTCGAATACATGGGCGAGGTTCCGTTCGATACCGTACTCATTCACGGACTCGTGCGTGACGCACAGGGCAGAAAAATGTCCAAGTCTCTCGGCAACGGCATAGACCCGCTCGAAATCATCGACAAATACGGCGCCGACGCGCTCCGCTTCGCTCTCGCAACGGGCAACAGCCCCGGAAACGATATGCGCTTCTCGGACGAGAAGATAGAGGCCGCCCGCAACTTCGCCAATAAGCTGTGGAACGCCGCGAGATTCGTTCTCATGAATCTCACGATAGACGAAATAAAGGAGCCCGACACCTCCGCCCTCGCCGTAGAGGACAAGTGGATATTCACAAAATTCGAGGAGTGCGTGAAGAACGTCAACAACAACCTCGACAAGTACGAAATCGGCGTAGCTCTCTCCTCCGTTTACGACTTCCTCTGGGACTGCTACTGCGACTGGTACATCGAGCTGACAAAGACGTCCGTTTCGCAGAAGAACGACAGCGGCGAACCGAGCGAAAGAAGCATCACCGCTCAGAATACGCTCGCGTATGTTCTCCGTGAGACACTCAAGCTCCTGCACCCGTTCATGCCCTTCATCACGGAGGAAATTTATTCCTCTCTGCCGGGCGAGGACGGCTATATCATGACAAAGGATTACCCCGTATACAGAAATGACTTCACCTTCGCCGCCGCGGAGGAGGACATGAACCGTATAATCGACGCCATAAAGGCGATACGTGTACGCCGCGCCGAAATGGGCGTTGTTCCCTCACGCAAGGCAAAGCTGTTTGTCGAGACAAAATACCCCGAAACCTTCGGCTCCGCGGCGCCCTTCTTCGAAAAGCTCGCCTCCGCGTCATCGCTTGAAATCGTCGACGGCTACGATGACGAAAACGCCGTGAAGATTATCACCGACTGCGCCGTAATCCACATCCCGCTCGGAGATCTCGTAGACTTCGAGGCGGAGCGCGCGAGACTGAAGAAGGAGCTTGACACAATGGAAAGCGAAATCAAGCGTGCCGAAGGCAAGCTGTCGAACGAGGGCTTCGTAGGCCGTGCTCCCGCCGCGGTAGTAGAGGCAGAGCGCGCAAAGCTGGAAAAATACAAGGAAAAACGCGACTCCCTGAAGGAAGCCATCGCAAAGCTGGGCTGATATGCGTGACTTTGCAAAGGTATTCATAACGAAAAAGGGCGAGCTGCACGCCAAGAGCGGCCACCCGTGGGTTTTCGAGGGAGAGGTAACAAACGTAATCCCCGCGGAAAACACGGCTTTAAACGACGGAGACCTTGTGAACGTGTTCTCGCGTAGCGAGGAAAAGCCGTGCTTCATCGGAACGGGCTTCTACAACTCGAAATCGAAAATACGCGTGCGTCTGATCTCGACCAACGCCAACGACAAATTCGATACGGATTTTTGGAGAAGACGAGTAAAATACGCCCTCGACTACAGACGTACGGTAATGGGCGAGGACTTTCACTCGTGCAGGCTGATTTTCGGCGAGGCGGATATGTTCCCCGGACTTACCGTCGACCTGTTCGAGAACGTGCTTGTCGCGGAGGTGCTGTCTCTCGGAACGGAGGGCGTAAAGGGCATAATTTTCGACGCGCTGCGTGAAATGCTCCCCGAATACGGCGTGAACGTGAGTGTAATATACGAACGCAACGACGTAAACCTCCGTGACAAGGAGGGCATGACGCAGTACAAGGGATTCCGTTACACGGACGGCGGACAGGCGGACGGGCACGTGCTTATAACCGAAAACGGCATAAAATACGATGTCGACTATATAGAAGGACAGAAAACGGGCTTTTTCCTCGACCAGAAATACAACCGCAGAGCGGCGGCTCGTCTCGCGAAGGGACGGCGTGTGCTCGACTGCTTCACACACACGGGAGCGTTCGCGCTGAACTGTGCCGCGGCGGGAGCGGAGAGCGTGACCGCGGTTGACATATCCGAGACCGCCATAGAGCAGGTAAAGAAAAACGCCGCGCTGAACTCGCTTGAAAACAAGACGGAATGCGTGTGTGCGGACGTATTCGAGCTGCTGACGGGCATGGCAAAGGCGGGAGAGAAGAAATACGACTACATAATACTCGATCCGCCCGCGTTCACGAAATCCTCCTCCACGGTAAAGGACGCATACAGAGGCTACAAGGAGATAAACTACCGTGCGATGCGGTGCCTGCCGAGAGGCGGATACCTCGCGACCTGCTCATGCTCGCACTTTATGGCACGGGATTTATTCGAGAGGATGCTGAAGGAAGCGGCGCATGATGCGGGAGTAAGTTTAAGAGAGATAGAGTCGCGCGCCCAAGCCCCCGACCACCCGATACTGATGAACGTTCCCGAAACGGACTACCTGAAATTTTATTTATTCCAAGTGGTATAGATCAAAAAAAGAGCACGATGTGCTCTTTTTTTGATTCCGAAGTTTTTCTTTTATACTACAAAATATGGTTTTACTTTACCGCAGGTTTGAATTACATTCTCCCTCAGGAGAATGTAATTCGGGGGTGAAAAGGCTACGCCTTTTCGATCTCATTTTATGCTCCTACGCGGAGGGCGCAGGAGAGAACGAGCGGAGC
>CAVIJI010000075.1:0-5004 GCA_963642885.1 bacterium | reverse complement strand
GATGATTAAATCTCATGGTCGCGATGCCAGAGAAACCCATATTCCGTGTGCACTCTACCGCGAGCCTGGATCCACAAGGAGGCGGCGACTGATGCCCCTTGAACGAGCTTTGCTCGTTCGGTGTTCCCCCCGAAAGGGGCGCCCCACGCGCAGTGGAATAATTAATCGAAAAGTGCGAAGCACTTTTCTTCCAAAGTCACATTCACCACAGGTGAATGTGACTTTTCCCCCCTTCACCCGCAGGTGATAAACAAAAATCGGAAAAGTGCTCCGCACTTTTCCACCCCCGAATTACATTCTCCTGAGGGAGAATGTAATTCCAATACATCCCACTGAGGGAGAATGTAATTCCCCGAAACATCCCCCTGAGGGCGAAAGCTTTACCGTTTTTTAAAATAAAAAATGTCTTTCGACATTTTACTATTTTAAAAAATGTCTTGACAAATCGCCTGCGATTGATATATAATGAATGTTGTCTATCTGTGCGATTCAGGGATCGCATAGGGGTCTCCCCCTTGCCCCCTAAACCGCCGGCCAATTTGATTTTTTTGATAATAAGAAAGGGGTGTAAATATGCTCAGAACATATCAGCCTAAGAAGAGACAGAGAAGCAAGGTTCACGGCTTCAGAAAAAGAATGGCTACCGCTGACGGAAGAAATGTCCTCAAAAGAAGACGCGCAAAGGGTCGCGCAAGACTTACTCACTGAGACTGACCCGAAACGCAACGCCCTTAGTTGCGGCGGCGCAATCATCTGACCTCCGCTTTCTTTAAAGAGTCGGAGGTCATAGTTTTATGAGGAGGTTTCATGAAGCTGTTCAGCATCCGTGAAAACCATCTGTACAGAAAAACCTATAAGCTCGGCAGAAAGAAAGGCTCGTCTACGGTTGTCGTGTACGTACTGAGAGATAAAGCCGCCTCGCTGCTGAAAAAACAGAATCCCGCAAAGGAAAAGCTTAACCGCGTCGGAATATCGGCCTCGAAAAAAATCGGAGGCGCGGTACAGCGCAACCGCGCAAAGCGCGTAATAAGAGAAGCCTATCGCGCGATAGACAAGGAAGCCGGCATAAAAAAAGGCTGTCTCGTAGTAATTACCGCACGCGAAAAATGTACCGTATGCTCCATGAGCGATGTGAAAAAAGACCTGTACTCCTGCCTCGACGAGCTGAATATGCTCGAGAACGGGGAGAATACGGACGAGAGGTCGAACGCATCACCCGTCGGGATTGACGCCGATGAGTAACCCTTTGCGCGAGCTTTATCTCATACCGATAAAGCTTTACAGAAAATTTATTTCTCCGCTTAAGCCGTATCCCACATGCCGCTTTAACCCCACCTGCTCGCAGTACGCACTGGAGGCGGTGCGGGAGTGGGGGATAGTCATAGGCACCGTCCTCGCCGTGTGGCGCGTAATCCGCTGCAGCCCCTTCTCGAAGGGCGGAGACGACCCCGTGCCTCGCAGAAAACACCGCGAGTGAATGAACGGCACGGAGAAAAAACAATTTCTAAACTTGAAAGGGGAAGCCTGCGTCGTATGGCAGGCACAGTAAATGGAAAGTATTTTCGATATCCTGTATATACCGATGGGTTATATACTGAGGTTTGCGTATTCCCTTACCGGAAACTACCTCACATCCATATTTCTGTTCACATTGGTTATAGAGCTGCTCCTTACACCTCTCGCGGTGAAGCAGCAGAAAAACCAGATTAAACAGGCGACTCTCGCGCCGAAAACCGCGGCTATACGCAAAAAGTACGCGGGACGCGAGGATCAGGCCACACAGCAGAAAATGCAGCAGGAAATAATGGACATGTACAAGGAGGAGAACTTCAATCCCGCAGGCGGATGCGGCCCTCTTCTCATACAGTTTCCGATTATCATCTGTCTCTACAACGTAGTGACAAGACCCCTGCGCTATATCAGTAATGTTCCTACCGTACAGATAAACGCACTCAAAAGCACGCTCGAGGGTATGGGACATACGATTAACGCAAGCAATGCGCAAATAGACATGATTAACCTTATCAAAGGCAACGTGTCCGACTACTATACCGTAGCTCCCGCGCTCGAAAACGCCGTAATACCGAACTTCACTATCGGCCCCTTCGACCTCTCGCAGGTGCCCGAAATCAGCTTCAGCCCCTTCAACTGGCTGATGCTCATACCGGTCGTTACGTTCATCGTCATGATAGCGTCTCAGTACATCATGCAGAAGTTCACATATCAGTCTCCCGAAACAAAGGACGCCCAGAACAATATGTCCATGAAGATTATGATGTGGTCAATGCCCCTGATGTCCGTGTACTTCGAGTTCAGACTCGCCGCCGCTATCGGTGTTTACTGGATTTTCAGAAACATTCTCCAGCTTGTCGAAAAGATAATAATAGCCAAGCTGTTCCCGATTCCTCAGTATACGGAGGAGGACTATAAGGAAGCCGAAAGACTGGCGGGAATGAGCGAGAGACAGAAGAAAAAGGAAGCTAAGGAAAACAAACAGTTTGTACGCAGTCTCCACCATATCGACGACGAGGAATACATCGAAAGACATAAGGATGACCTTGCCGCTCTCGAGCAGGCTAAGGATTTAAAGAATGTACCCGAATCGAAGGTGGGCAAGGTGTCGAAGGCAAACGGCGCTCCCGCAGCCATAAAGAACGACGAAAAGGACGCGTACACCGCCAAAACCGACGAAAACAAAAAAGATTCTCAAAACAGTTAAAAGTAAGAATAAAGGAAAGACATAATTTTTATGAGCGAAACATACATAGTGACCGCGAAAACCGTTGACGAGGCAATCGAAATCGCCAAGAGGGAATACGAGGACGCTGAGCATGAGGTTTCCTATGACATCATAGATATGCCGAAAAAAGGCTTTCTCGGAATAGGAGCGCGCGACGCGAAAATCAAAATCACGGTGTCAAGAATCGAAAAGGTAGAGCTTGGCTCTCTGGTTGACGAAATCAGAAGCATGAAGACCATCACCGACAGAGGAAACAACGGCACACGTCAGAATCATCACGAACAGGGACAGAACGTTAAACCTCACGCTAAGCAGAATTCTTCATCACAGCCCGCGCAGCCGAAGCAAAACGCACAGCCCGCGCAGCCGAAGCAGAAAACACAGCCTGCGCAGCCGAAGCAAAACGCACAGCCTGTGCAGCCGAAGCAGAAAACACAGCCCGCACAGCCGAAGCAAAACGCACAGCCTGCGCAGCCGAAACAGAATACCAAACCCGAGACAAAGCCCGAAACCAAGGTCGAACCGAAGGTTCAACCCAAAACAGAAGCAAAGCCTCAGCCGAAAAAAGAAGCAAAGCCCGAGACAAAGCCCGAAACGAAAGTCGAGGCTAAGGTTAACGAAGTAAAACCCGAAACAAAGGCAGAAGCAAAGCCTCAAACCAAGCCCGAACCGAAGGTTGAAGCAAAGGTTGAAAACAAGGTTGAACCGAAGGCAGAGCCTAAGGCCGAGACTAAGGCCGAAAGCGCTCCCGAGACACAGGCATATAAATCCCATCTCGGAAACGAGGTAAAGCAGAAGAACAGAAGAAACGAAATAAAGCCGAAGAACGCCGATGTAATTCCCTCGAGCCAGGTAACCGTAGCCGAGCCTATGGGACTTTCCGACTTCAGCGGAGAGAAAAAGGAAGGCTTCGGCTCGTCCGACGGCGAATCCTCCTACCGCAGAATGTCGAACGACATAAGAAAGAAGCCGAGAGCGGCACAGACGGCGGTAACCGATCCCGCAAAGGCAAACAGAGACGCTCTGAGAGCTCTCACAATCAACGTGGACGAGCATTTGACATCCGAGACGGATGAGAACACCGCATCGGCCGCAGAGACCGTCAGCGCACCCGAGGAAAAAGTAAACGCTAACGTAAACGTAAACGTAAACGTTAAAAAATCCTCATCCCAGAGAAGACGCGATAACCGCAGGAACGAGAACAGAATGCCGACGGCCTCCGAAGAAACCGAGGTCACCGAAGGCAATGCGGACGAGCAGACAAACACGCCCGCTGTTCCCGAGGAAAAGCGGGTCAAAGAAGGCGTAACACAGGCGGAGATGGACTACGCGCTCGATTTCGCGAACACACTGCTTAAAAACATGAAGCTCGACGCGACCGCGGTACAGGCAGACGCGAACGGCGAAGAATACGTAATGAACGGCGACGCGAACGTGTACCCGAAGATAAACATCACGGGAAGCGACACGGGCATACTCATAGGCCACCACGGCGAGACACTCGACGCAATACAGTACCTCGCAAATCTGACGGCACTGCGCAAATCGAAGCAGGGTGACGGAGACTACGTGAAGATCGTAGTCGACATAGAAGGCTACCGTGAAAAGAGAGAGGAGACTCTCAGAGCGCTTGCGAGAAGAATGGCGGCGAAGGCGGTCAAGTTCAAGAGAAACGTATTCCTCGAGCCGATGAACGCATACGAGAGACGCATAATCCACAGCGAGCTGCAGAGCTACGACAAGGTATCCACGCACTCTGTAGGCACCGACAAGGACAGAAAGATTATAATCACCTACGAGGGAGCCGACAAGCGTGAATACGTAAAGAAGAAGCCCGAGGGAGACGGCGCGAGCGCGAACGCGAGCGTTAACGCCGTTAAGGAAAAGCGTCGTCCGAAGAAGCCGACGAGACTTCCGATAGACAAGCTGACGGATTTACTCGAATCGAGAGAGGATGCTGCCGAAACTGTGGTTTCGGAAGCAACCGAAGCTGTCGAAACTGCGGAAGCAGTTTCGGAAACATCCGAAGAATAAAGCAAAAAAAAGGCTCTTTCGAGCCTTTTTTTGTTGAATTACATCCCACCTCAGTGGGATGTAATTCGGGGGTTATAACTTTCACCTGCGGTGAAAGTTATAACAATGGAGAAAAGTGCTGTGCACTTTTCGATTATATTATTCCACTGCGCGTGGGGCGCCCCTTTCGGGGGGAACACAAGGAGGCGGCTCTGGAGCCTTGAACGAGCTTCGCTCGTTCGGTGCGCCCC
>CAVIJI010000074.1:0-5023 GCA_963642885.1 bacterium | reverse complement strand
AAGAATTACCATAATACAGCCGTAATAAAACTTGAGGAAAATTACCGCTCGACACAGAATATCCTTAATGCCGCAAACAGCGTAATTGCCAATAACTCCGGAAGACTCGGAAAAACGCTGTGGACAAACGGCAATGAGGGAGATAAAATCGTAATTAAGAATCTCGGAAATCAGAACGATGAGGGCAGATATATTGCCGAGGTTGTAACAAACGGTATTAAAGAAGGCAGATCATATAAGGATTATGCTGTTTTATACAGAACAAACGCTCAATCGAGAGCGGTAGAGCAGGCTTTCGCCAAGAGCGGTATTCCGTACCGTATGCTCGGCGGTATGCGTTTCTTCGAGCATGCAGAGGTAAAGGATATTATAGCGTATCTTGCTCTGATAAATAATCCGAACGATGATTTGCGTCTCCGCAGAATAATAAATACACCTCGCCGAGGTATAGGAGACAAATCAATACAGATAGCGGAAGCTCTTGCACAGCAGGAAGGATGCCAGCTTTTGGAATTCTTACGCAGAGTGAAGAGATACTCCGCAATATCCTCCGCTACGGCTAACCAAATGGTTAATTTCGTGTACATGATCGACAAATTCAGGGAATGTGCATCTTCGATGAAGCCGTCCGAGCTTATCGAATATGTTGTTCAGGAATCCGGATATAACAAAATGCTCAGTGAAATGACGGATATTGTCGACAGAGATAATCGTATAAATAATATCGGTGAGCTTGTATCCGCTGCGGAGATATATGAGGAAGCGGCCGAGGAGCCTTCGCTTGTTGAATTCCTCGAGGATGTCGCACTCGTATCGGATGTCGATAAGTATGACGAAAATGCGGATGCGGTAGTGCTCATGACGATACATTCCGCTAAAGGCTTGGAGTTCCCCATTGTATTTTTACCCGGAATGGAAGAAAATATATTCCCGAGCTTTCAGACATTGCTTGTTCCCGAGGAAATAGAAGAAGAACGCCGTCTTGCTTATGTGGCGATTACTAGAGCTAAAAAGAAGCTTTATATAACCCATGTCAGAGACAGAATGTTGAGCGGCAGAACAAGCTCAAACGAGCTCTCGCGTTTCGCAAAGGAAATACCTGAAGAACTGACGGAGAGAGAAGATGAAATACCGGGTGACATGGAACTCAGACAGCTGAGACAGCGTCCTGTAAAACAAAAACCGATTAATCATTTTCTCAATGAGACATCAAAACCGTCCCCCGCACTTACGGCCTTGAAATCACAATCATCGGCAGCCAAAAACGTATTCAACCCGGGTGATACCGTTAAACATATAACATTCGGAGTCGGAACGATTTTATCAAGCAAGCCGATGGGCGGAGATACTCTCTACGAAATTGCGTTTGAGAAGGTCGGAACAAAAAAGTTAATGGCAACATACGCAAAGCTTACAAAGATTGAGTAAAAATATAAACGAAAGTAAGAAAGGATAATCGCTTTCATGAAAAACGATAAAAAACTGGTACGTGACATCACTTCTATGAATGAGGACTTTGCAAAATGGTATACAGACATATGCAAAAAGGCCGACCTCGTCGATTATTCCAGTGTAAAAGGCTGTATGATAATCCGTCCTTACGGATACGCGATTTGGGAAAACATTCAGAAGATAATGGACAGCAAGTTTAAGGAAAACGGTGTCGAAAATGTATACATGCCGTTGTTCATTCCCGAATCTCTTCTGCAGAAAGAAAAAGATCACGTTGAAGGCTTTGCACCCGAGGTTGCATGGGTAACACAGGGCGGTAATGAGCCTCTGACCGAAAAGCTCTGTGTTCGTCCTACTTCCGAAACACTGTTCTGCGAGCACTTCGCTAATATAATCAAATCATACAGAGATCTCCCCAAGCTTTATAACCAGTGGTGTTCTGTCGTAAGATGGGAAAAGACCACACGTCCTTTCCTTCGTACACGTGAATTCTTATGGCAGGAAGGCCATACGATGCACGCCACGGCAGAGGAAGCAAGAAATTATACAATTAAAATGCTGAATGTCTACGCGGATTTCCATATTAACGAGCTTGCGATTCCGGTTATAAAGGGTGCGAAAACTCCTTCCGATAAATTCGCCGGAGCGGAAGATACATATTGCATAGAGGCTATGATGCACGACGGTAAGGCACTCCAAGCCGCTACATCACATTATTTCGGAGACGGTTTCGCAAAAGCGTTCGATATCCATTATACGGATAAGGATAACACATTGCAGAATCCTCACCAGACGTCATGGGGCTCCACTACACGTATGATAGGCGGAATTATCATGACACACGGTGACGACAACGGTCTTGTTTTGCCGCCCGCAATTGCTCCCATACAGGTTGTAATAATTCCCGTGGCAATGCATAAAGAGGGAGTTCTTGAGGCTAATACAGAGCTTTACAACAAGCTGAAGGATAAATTCAGAACAAAGCTCGATGACAGCGACAACAGCCCCGGATGGAAATATGCCGAATACGAAATGCGCGGTGTTCCCGTCAGAATCGAAATGGGACCGAGAGATATCGAAAACGGCGAATGTGTTATCGTAACTCGCTACAACATGGAAAAGACCGTTGTTAAACTTGAAAATATTGTAGAGACTCTCGAAGCAAAGATGAAAGAAATTCGTGACGGTATGTACGCGAAGGCTCTTGAAAACCGCGAAAGAAGAACTTACTCCTGCACATCAATCGATGAAATTAAAGAAGCACTTACACACGGTGACGGCTTTGTCAAGGCAATGTGGTGCGGTGACGAGGCCTGCGAGGATAAAGTAAAGGAACTTACGGGCGTAGGTTCCAGATGTATTCCGTTTGATCAGGAACATCTTTCCGACACATGTGTATGCTGTGGTAAACCCGCTAAACATATGGTATATTGGGGAATCGCTTATTAAGACAATATAATTACATGTCGAAAGAGGGGATGACTTGAAAGAATTCTCTGTTACATATAAAGAAAAGCTTAAGAGAATCGATCCGGTCGTTCTCTTTTGCGTTCTCGGAATGAATTTAATGAGTCTTATAACGCTGTGGTCGGCGTCCGATGCTTACGGAACGTGGTATGTTAAGATACAGGCTTTAGCATCATGTATCGGAATAGCGGGTATGATTGTTCTTACCTTTATCGATTACGATACTTTGTTTTCAAAGCTGAAATACATGCTGTTTATCGTGTCCGTCGGATTAATGGTTGTCGTAAGACTGTTCGGACAGGGAACAATGGGAAATAAGAACTGGCTGCCATTACCGTTCTTTAATCTGTCGTGGCAGCCGTCGGAGTTCGTTAAGATAACATTCATGGTTTGTTTTGCTCTCCACCTCGCGTACCTTAAAGACAGAATCAACAAACCTCTGTCGGTGCTGCAGTTGGCATTACATGCGGGTTTGATAATAGGACTTGTGGCAATCACCGACTTCGGCATGGCTCTTGTTTATATTGTAATTGCCGCTTTTATGTTATTCTCGTCCGGTATGTCATTGTGGTATTTTTTCGGAGTGGGAGCGTCAGTCGTTATGGCTTCTCCGTTCTTGTGGCAGCACCTTTCCGAAAAACAGCAAAGGCGTATTCTTGTCGGATTCAATCCCGATCTTGATCCGCTCGACATAGGATTACAGCAGATTGCGAGCAGGCGATGCATAATATCAGGCGGATTCAGAGGTGCGGGATTTTCCGGCGGCAGTAAGTATTACTCATTACCGGAGGGATGGTCGGACTGTTTGTTTGCGGTTCTGGCTGAGAAATTCGGATTTATAGGAACGTTTCTGTATATTGCGTTAATCGTAACTCTTGTGATACGCATTCTTTGGATAGCGAAGGGAACACGAAAAACGTATGCATCGTATATCTGCATCGGTATAGCGGGGATGCTTATCGCGCAATCTGCGGAAAATATCGGTATGTGTCTCGGAATGCTCCCCGTTGTAGGAATTACACTGCCGTTCTTCTCGTATGGATCATCCTCCATAATTTCCATGTATTTATTTATAGGCATCCTTCAAAGCATATGTACACATAACAAGAAATATTATTTCGAGAGAGAAAAAGGATAAATAAAAAAGAACCTCTACAGGTTCTTTTTTATTTATCCCGAACCGATAACCGAGACAATATCGGTTATCGGTATATGACAAAATTTTCGAGAACGAGTTATTATTCGTCTCCTCTGATTGAGGAAACAGCCTCATTCATCGTGGAAACCACGTTGGTGATGTTGTTTGAACCGAATCTGATATCTTTCAGATTAATGGAATATACATGACCGTTAGCTACAGCGGCAACACCGGCAAATGCGGCATTGTTCAGATAATCGTTTACGTCACCGCATGTGAAGATGAACTCGGGATTTGCTGCGATTACCTCGTCATCGGACATTGTGCAGAAGCCTTCTGATGTGCAAACGTTCTCAAGTCCGGATGCATGAAGCAGTTCGGTAATAAATGTACCGGAGCCTACTGTTTCACCGTTCAAATCAACATAAGCGGAATATTTTGTGCTGTAAGAGGAGGTATTCATCTGAGCAACATTCATAACGTTTGTTACTTTTGATACCGCGTCATCCGCGCTTACGCCGACTACTTTAGCGCAAAGACGGATAAGGTTATTGATGTCCGCAACGGAAGTAGCCTGAGGAATAACGAATACGGGAATGTCAGTGGAGCCTACGGAATCCTTGTCCGCTTCGTCAACGAAAATAACTTCGGGAGAAAGAGCAGCTGCACCGGAAGCGTCAACAGTAGACGATGCTGTTACATATTCTGCCGATGTCTTGTCGATAGCGGTAAGCTTGGAGGATGCGCCGAGATTGTCGATAATCAATGTTGCGGCAGGGGAAAGGGAAACAACTTTTGTTATATTGTTGGAGAGAGTGTAGCTTTCTCCGTTCAAACCTGTTACGATTTGAGTATCGGATGAGGTTTGAGTAGCGGTGCCGATGCTGATGCCGCCGCTTTCTTTTTCACCGCACGCGGAAAGCATACAGGTTAACACCATTACAAGAGCAAGAATCAATGCTAATT
>CAVIJI010000073.1:0-5268 GCA_963642885.1 bacterium | reverse complement strand
ACGGTACACTGATGGTTAAGGAATTCAACACCAATACCTCGAGAAGTGTATACATGCTTTGCGATTTTTCACGCTCGATTCCGGGTGAAGTTTTCGAGGACGAGGACGTGCGAATCGCACGTGAAAAAGCGGCAGCCGAAGCAGCAAGGAAACCGAAGGAGAAGCATGTTAAGCTGAAAAAAGCAAAGCAGGATAAGAAGGCTCTCGAAGCGGAACGTGCGGCTAAAAAAGCTCAGACAATGGCAAAACGCGGGGCAAGTGCGAACCGTATAGGAGATGCCGCTCTTGTGGACGAGCTTATCAATACTGCCGCCGAATCAAAGAAGCCCGCAAAAACAAAGGATACGAGTGAAAAGAAGTCTGTTTTCGCCTTTAAAAAGAAAAAGAATGAGGTGGAGGAGACTGTGCCGACAGATGAGCAGACTGCGGAAAACGAAAAGAAACGCCGTGACGACGAAATAAGAAACGAACTGTCAATCGGCGGAACCGTTATTCCGGAATTTGTAAATGATATTGATGAGTATTGCGCAGACGGTGTGGTTGAAATGTCGATCGGAGCGGTGCTGAATGAACTCAAGAACGGCAATACCGTAACCTTGATTTGGGTTGATAAACGTCAGACGGGAGGTATTGCGGCTGTTGAACTTACCTGTCCCGAGGACTTCGATGTTATATATCCCGTTTTCGCAACGACAGCGCCGTGTTCGGAAAAGGATAATGTAACGACACTGTTGCCGCTCGTTACCGAATCATTGAATGTAACAATAAGAATATGTACATCGAACATCGATCCGCTTTCATTGAACCGCTATTCCGCTATTCCGGGACTTTTCGGAGGAGCAGGTACCGGATGCGTCGCCGAGGTGCTCTTGTTCAATCCCGAGGAGAGATATACTGACGTGAAAATTCGTCGGGAGTATATCGGAATGTGTAAAAATCGTCTTGCTCAGGATGGAGTCGATTTGACAGAACTCGAAACGGTAAAGGACGAAAACGGAAGATACAATTTGAGAAAGGCGGCACATTGATGTGCAGTGCTCGATTAATTCAGCATGTTTAACGGTAAGTAAAAAATCAAAAACCGAGGTATAATATATCTTATGGAATTAAACTTTGAAAGGAAGTTAAAGAGAAACAGAAAAAAATCCGCCTCTGAAACCATAAGTCAAAAGATAGACAATGCCGAGAAAAAGCGCAATAAGGCTCGTGCCGCCGCGCTGCGTGATGCCGTAACCGTTTCCCCTGCGGAAGGGCTGAACGCTCCGTATACCGCAGTAGGTCTTGTGCTCAGAAGTTTGACATTATTTATGGGTATTCTCGGACTTAACCTGTTTCTGTTTGATGCAATTAAGCTTGTTATCCTAAACAGTGCAAAGTCGGATAATATAACGATAGATGTCGGTTCGGTGGTTTTGTGGAGTGTTTTATGTACCTTGTACGTGATGCTTCTATCGTTGACCAAAATAACGCGGATTCTGTCGCCTGTGATTACATTGGCAGGTGCTGCGTGTTATATTTTTACAACGTTTTCCGATCCTGTCGGATATTTTAAGAATGCATTCAGATGTTTTCTTGATTTGATTTTCGAAAACATGGGTGCGGCGGGATATACTACATACATGCAGTATATTTCGGACGGAACATACGCATATCCTGCAGAGGAACTAATCAAAACCGCGGCTTGCACTGTCGTTGTTGTATCGGGATTGCTTCTCGGATTATTTGTCGCAAAACGGGTAAAAGCACTCGGAGTCGCGTTCATGTGCGCACTGTACATGATACCCGTGTTTACGTTCAATATTACAAGAACGAATAAAGGGTTGGCTTTGTTGTTGGTTTTTGTGGTCGGTATAGTAGCGACATATCTTTCCGATTGTCTGTACGGCGGAATATTTGCCGCCGGAAAGCAGAAAAAAGCGGCTAAAAAGGCAGCTAAGCTTGCGAAAAAACAAGCGAAGAAGGATAAAAAGAAGGCGAAGTACAACCTCAAAAACGCATCGATTGCCGCATACAACAATGCACTTGAGCGCGGTATGCTGAAGGCAGACGCGAAAAAAGCCAAAGCGGCGGTAATCGCGAAGGCGAAAAAAGAAGAAAAAGACCGAATCAAAGCTTTGAAGGACGCCGAAATATCCGAAAAGCTGAAGAAAAAAGAGGACAAAAAGCGTATTGCCGACGAGAAGAAGGCGGCAAAGGCCGCATTCAGAGAAGAAAAGAAAAAGGATCGAGCTAAATTGGCGCTGCTTAAAAAATCAAAATCAACAGAGGATAAAGAACTTCTGAAACAGATTAAAGATGATGAAAAAGCAGGCGCTAAAAAGGCGAGATTAAATAAATATTCGGATGCGTTAGACACACTCAAAATTCGTTCCGCATCGGGCTTTGCGGGCGGAATGGCCATGCTTATAGCGGCGATAGCGGTGTGGATACCGTATGCTGCCGTCAGCAAGAATTTCCCGATAATCGATGTCATTAACAATAAAATGCAGCTGGCACGTACTTATGTTACCGCATATCTTATGGGTGATGACATTGATTTGAATTCGCTTTCGATGTACGGGGGAGTGGCTGAGTTGAATCCCAGAAGTGTGGATTTCAACACACCGCAGTATACCGGACAAAAACTGTTCACGCTTGATGTAAGCTATCAGGCGCCGGTATACATGAGAAGCTGGATCGGTTCCGACTATGATCTTGAAACCGACAGTTGGCTGTCCGCCGATGCCGATGAAGTTATAGCATACAGATCACGCTTCGGAAGCTCATATTCGCCTGACAATATTTCGTATTTCTTTGCGAAATACGTATATCCGAATGCACTTGAAGTTAATAAGGTTAATCAATACCGCAACCTCGATGAATTCGGATTCCGTGTATTCCAGGTTCATGTACAGCGTGTATCGGGAAACAGCAGGATTTTGTTTGTTCCCTCTATAATGAATGCAGCACTTGGTATAATGGAATACGGTTCGATTGAGCCGAATACGGTGAAGTATTCCGCATACTACGACGGTATATATTCCTCTCGTTTCTTTAATGAAGGAGTGTCGTATTCCACATCGTCGTTCAATCCTGTAATGAAGCATCCCGAGCTGGCGGAAAATCTCGAAGGCTCTATCGAATACTATTTACTGTGCAAGAAGTACGCAGACGCAATAGATAAAATCGAATCGGATATAGCGGATACGATTTTGTGGGACGAGACAAAGGAATATACTCATGAGACCGAGCTCGGAGAAATAACATTCAGCGGAAACGATCTGTCGTTTATGCTTGAAATGTTTGATGAAGATGTCGCGGAAATGGGTTATAAATACAAAGCACAGTCTTTTGTCGAAATGTACCTTGCCATGACATCGGGTGAGAGAAAACAATTCCATAATGCGTATGCATCGGAGTTGAATTACCGTGATTATACCGAGGAGACATACAGAACCACCTTCGGAAGCGAAAAAATCGCACAATTGGCAAGCGATATACTTTCCGACAACGGAATAGTTATGGGTGAGAAGCCCGAATGGGATAAATCATACACGGAAACAAAAACGGAGAACCAAATCAAGCGTATGACTGCCGAGGAAAAATACGGCAACTACACCGAATCATGGTTTACCGATGCCGAAACAGGTGAAACGATTCCGCGTCATACCGTTATAATGGCGGTTATTAATTATCTCAGAGATAACTATACGTATACACTTTATCCCAACTGCCCGACAAAGGAATTGCTTGACGAAGACGGTAATGTTGTTCTCGATGAGAACGGTGAACCCGTCTTGGTGTTCGATATCAAACAGGACTCTAATCTCGAGGCATTCCTCTTTGATGTTAAGGAAGGCTATTGCGTACATTTCGCTACATCGGCGGTTGCAATCCTGAGAGAACTCGGATTTGCGGTGAGATACGACGAAGGTTACATAGGCAGCAGATTTTCGAGAACTTATGCGAAGGATGCCGCCGCGACATATCGTGCGTCCGTAAGAGACTATGACGCTCACGCATGGATTGAAATATATTACCCCGCAATCGGATGGATGACATATGAGTGCACACCTTCGTATTGCGAGATAATGTATGATTTGGAAACCACCGCATCTACATCAACGTCGGTGGACAGCAGTAAAATTACGGTAAGCAGCAGTACCGAAATCGACACAACGGATACATTGGTACTCGGAGACGATTCGGAGGAAGAATATCTTGTACTCATCGTTGTACTCGGTGTGCTTGTTGTATTGTTGATTGTCATGTCGATTGTTTGGGCAATACTCAGACGTCGTGCTATGAAGGCAGTACGAAAGAGACAGGAACTTGTCGAAAATACCGTTAATGAGCAAAGATTCATGGCTGGTGAGACCGATGTTCACGACAGCGCACGCAAAATAACCGATGCGGTGTTTGATATTTTAGCCGCACTCGGAATGCCGCATGAGACAGGTGAACTGCCGACCGAATACGCACAGCGTGTAGAAGCCGAATACGGCAATATATCGGGACACAAAATTACCGATGTAATGAATATAATCGAGAAAGAAGAATTCGGCGGTAAGCTGTCGTTCCGCGAACTCAGAATACTTGCGGAATATCTTAAGGATATCGAAGGCTCGGTATATTCTTCACTGCCCGCAGGAGAAAAACTCAGAATGCGTTATATTATGAATGTAATTTAATTCACAAGGAGACATATTGTATTAATGACGGAAACTAAGCTTACAACAGAGGAAATCAATCAGATAAGTTCGCAGAATCTGGCATATCTCGGAGATTGTGTATATGAGCTGTATGTTCGGGAACACCTTGTCAGAAAAAATATCAGTCACGCAAGTGTGGAATCATTGAAGTATGTAACAGCGCATATTCAAAGTACTGTTGTAGAAAAAATACTTCCGCTTCTTACGGAGGAAGAAGAAGACGCATATAGGAGGGGCAGAAATCTCGGACATTCGAATACACCTAAGTCGAGTACTGTCGGTGAATACAGAAGAGCAACCGGACTTGAATCGCTTTTCGGATGGCTGTATCTCGCCGGAAGGCATGATAGATTAAGAGAGCTTTTCGATACCGCATTCGGAGACGAAGCGAACGAGGAATGACCTAATTAAAAGACGGAATAATCGGTCGAAAACGGATATAATGCGGCCGTTGTTCCGTCTTTTTATTTAATCATGGCATCGCTTTTTGTATAAGTCAACATAACATTAAATAGATTTATTCGGTTTATCATTATAGATTGCGTCTTGATTTTATTATAAAAATATGTTATTATAT
>CAVIJI010000072.1:0-5567 GCA_963642885.1 bacterium | reverse complement strand
CTGAAACAGCAGGCATCCCTGACGGCGGAAGTGCTCGATTCTTTCCCGAAGTCTTTCCTCGGTAGTGTCGGTTTCTTCCGCAAGGCATTTCAGGCAATAAAACTCGGTAGCTCCGCGATTTATCATCTTCTTGTGAATGCCTATCTCATCGTTCGTCAGCTCCTTGCCGCATTTCATACACTTCGGAACATTATAGTTAATCATTCTTTTCGAAAAAAAGAGGGGAGACACGCTCCCCTCTTTGATTTATATTTTGTTATCTGAGTTCGAGTGTGCCGCGGAAGATCTTGCAGTCGTGAGCGGGAACGAAAACGTCCATGTTTTCGGTAACAAGTCCGGTGTCCTCATTGTTAATGATTTCGTGGAACTTGAAGCCGTAACCGGATGCAACGGTGAGACCGAGGTCGTAGAATTCTACGCCTACGCCGCCGTCGTTATCGTCGAAGTTGAAGAATGCGAGAGCGTATTCGTTATTAGCGAGATGCTTGAAGAATACGGGTCTGTTGCCGCCGCGAACCATCATCGGAGGACGAGCTTCTTCATCCTGGTTGAGAGCGATGAGGTCTTTATTCTTGAGAAGGGCGAGGTTGAAGTCGTCCATCTTGGAAAGATCTCCGCCGATCATAAGAGGAGACTGGAAGAGACACCAAAGAGCAAAGTGTGTACGATATTCAATGTCGGAGCAGCCGCCGTTGGCAACATTGCCCTTACCGTGCATACCGCAGATAAGCATATCGATATCGTTGTAGCAGCCGGGGCCGGAGTATGCGAGCTTATCAACCTGGCTCATTGCGATGTCCTTGAAGGAACGGAAGCTGTCGTTGATGTCGCCTGTGGAACGATACATATGTGCGCCTGTGGAACGAATCCACTTTTCAACGGAGTCGGAACCCCAGTTGCATGCGGAGAAGAGAATCTCACGTCCGCTTGCCTTAAGAGCCATACCCATTCTGTTGTAAAGGATGGGGCCGTTTGAGAGAGCGGGCTTGTAGCAGAAGTCGTACTTAAGGAAGTCTACATCCCATTCCGCGAATGTCTTAGCGTCAACGAATTCATAGTCGAAGGATCCGGGATATCCGGCGCAGGTACGTGTTCCGGCGCAGGAGTACATACCGAACTTAAGGCCCTTGGAATGAACGTACTCTGCAAGAGCCTTCATGCCTGACGGGAATTTCTTGGGGTCGGCAACTATCTTGCCTTCTGCGTTTCTCTTGCGAAGTGACCAGCAGTCATCGATAACTACGTATTCGTAGCCTGCGTCCTTGAGGCCCTTTTCTACGATAGCGTCGGCTGTGTCGCGTACTACCTGTTCATTAATTGCTTCACCGAAGGTGTTCCAAGAGTTCCAACCCATCGGAGGTCTTTGTGATAACATAATTTTCTCCTTTTATGTATTGAAGTATAGTATTTTTAATACACAAATATGATATCATTTTCGTTAAATGATGTCAATAGCTTGTGATAATAAAATCACGAATTTAATTACTTAGCGATTTTTCTGTAAACGGGAATACCCTTTGTGTTGACGTGGATTTTGCCGTTTCCGACCTTTTCGCCTGTGAAATAGTCTTCCCATTCCTCTGCTGTCGGCAGGTAAACATCACGTTCGTCACCTGTATTTGCGGCAATGGGAGCAACGAGAAGCTCATCGCAGAAGATATACTCGTTATCTACGGAATAAGTCTCGCTGTCATCGGAGTAATCCATAACAAGAGCTCTGATCGGCGGAATTCCCGTGTCACGATACTTGTCGAACGAGGTTTTCAGCATGGGAACGAGCGTTTCGCGGAGCTGTAAAAGCTCTCTTACTTCGGTTTCGCAGTCAAAATCAGCCCACGGCACTCTGTCGCAGTACCATGCGTTAATCAGGCACTGACAGCTGAAGACAACGGCCTGAATACGGCGGATAAGCTCTTCCTTGTTTTTGGCATCGCGAACCTCGGGTGTCCAGAGTATTCCCGAGAAGGATGACTGAGCTACGCCGCGCAGAAAATCCTTGTGGTCGTAAAGGTCACTGTAGAGAACAAACGGATATGAAGCGGCGAGAGCACCGATGTTGCGTACCTCGGATAATGTCTTTTTGCCGTCGAGAGCCTCGAGTATTGTCTGACAATATAATGTGCCGAAAAGCGAATGGTACTGTTCGCCGTCAATTCCGGACGGGAAAGTCGATACGAGGGGGAAGCTCCAGCTGCCTGTGTTGTCGCTCGAGTCGCACTCATCGAGCTTGAAGCCGTCAACACCTGCGTCTACGAAGTTTTTCTTGTGATAATCCGCGAAAATATGTCTTGCTTCAGGCATGGTGAAATCGGGCACTACGCCGCCCCAAACCTGATAATCACCGCTGTACGGAAGCATATCGTTGTATATCGGTGCCGTCGGGTGGCAGAACGCGTGCTCCCAAAGGTTAAGATGGTATCCACGGGCTATCAATTCGGAAATCATTTCGCTCGGTGCGGGGAAACGTTCGCTCCATTTGTATGAGCATGAGTAGGAATGTGAATGCCAGCCGGGTTCGAAGCCTAAAATATCGCACGGAATATTGCTCTTTCTGAAGTAATCGGCCATATCCAAGACTTCTTTTTGCGTGTATCTGCCGCAGCAGCGGTAAAGTACGCCGAGTGCCCATTCGGGAACATCACATCCGCCGCCTGCGAGCATATTGTACTGAGAAACGACATCCGTAATGTTTTTGCCTTCCATCACGTAAATATCCACACCGTGTGCGCCGGGGATTAATATGCTCATTACGGCATGGTTCTGTTCTCTCAGAGCGTATAATTCATCTGTAGATGATCCGGAGTTATTGCTTTCCTCGTCAACCTTTACGCTTTCGGCTTTCTTGGAATATCCGCAGTAAACCTCGATATATCTCGCGGTGTCGAAGTACATACCGTAGCCCTTATTGGTTGCGAAGAACGGAACGGGTGCATGGCTTTCGCCGTTATTCGAAGCGGGATCGGCATTTACGGCAAGCTTAAGCTTTCTTCCGCGGTGGTCGAACTGCTTGAGCTGAAGTCCGAAGCCGTAAATATGAGCGTCATCCTCTATCGGGAATTCGATGAGAAAGCCGCGGGGAGTATCCTTGGCGGTGATGCGTGATACGGGATACGAAACGTCGCTTTCCGTATAATTAAAACCTCTGCAGAATGCGGAAGGGACGATTTTCTCGGGTTCTCCGAAACGTAATTTTTTCATGACAGTCTCCTTATTCCTTTTTCATTTTGTCGGGATTTACGTTATATGCTTTGCCGAGCGAGTCTCTGGTCAGATAACCGTTGTCCACGAGCTCACGGCGTATGAGAGGAAAATCCTCACATACCTTTTTTAATACGAAATTGAGCTTGATTTCCGAATAAGTGGTGTTCGGATCGATAAATGTCATTATGTATTCGAGTACGGCGGCCTTGTCTTCGGCTTTCTTCGGATAGGTTACGAGTATATCGTTTTTGAAAAATCTTTTCTTTAAGCTTTCGTCCATAGTTGTTTCTCCTGATTTGTATTTTCGATTATATTATAATGTTTCATTTATTCCGTGTCAACTTTTTCGCGTAAATAGTTATGCCATTTGCCTTTATGATATTGTAAATTGTTCCGACATAATATATAATTAAATCAAAAATGTTCGGTTTGATTTTTACTATAATCATGAAGGAGAATGTATGAAAGAAAAGCACTTCGACCGTTTGACGCTTGACGGAGACTGGAGGCTCGCGTACGCTTACCATTGGGATCTCGACAGAAACATTGTAACTTCCGAATCGGCGGAAAAATCGGCAATGAAAAAGCTCCCCGCCAAGGTACCCGGCAACTTCGAACTTGATCTGGAGCGTGAAGGTGTATGCGGGGAAATCTTCTACGGCGACAACATCTACTCCATGTACGACTGCGAAAATATGGATGCACTGTACTGGCGTTCTTTTAACTATAATCCCGAAAAGAGCTCGCACCCGTATCTCGTATGCGAGGGACTCGATTGCTTTGCGGAAATATTCATCGACGGTGTCCTTGTGGGGGAAAGCGACAACATGCTCATCGCACATGAATTCGAGCTGAAAAACCTGACTGCGGGAGAGCATGAGATACTTATCCGCTTCACATCGGCTGTGATTAAGGCGAGAGAGCACGACATTCCGATGAACACGCAGGCTCAGAGATATTCGTTCGATTCGCTGTATGCGAGAAAGGCCCCGCATATGTACGGCTGGGACATCATGTGCCGTGCCGTCAGCATGGGTATATGGAGACATATTTACATCGAATCACGTCCCGCGGCATACATAAAGGATGTGTATATCGAAACTCTCGGCGCGAACAGTGATTATGCGGACCTGAAAATAAACTATAATTGTCACATAGAAAAGGGCGATATACGTGACTACAGTTTCAGAATCAACGCCTGTGCAGGTGAAAGTGAGTTCTCTGCGGATGTAACACCCATGTGGCATACGGGCGGAAATATCGCCTTGACCGTTAATTCTCCGAAGCTTTGGCAGTGTGCGAACTACGGTGAGTCCGATATGTATCATGTAACCGCAGAGCTTTTATACCGCGGAATAACTGTTCACACGTTTGAGCTCGATATCGGAATACGCTCGGTTGTACTTGACAGAACGGGCACAACGGATTCAAACGGAAACGGTCAGTTCAGATTCATTATCAACGGAAAGCCAGTTTTCGTTCTCGGAACAAACTGGGTACCTGTCGACGCATATCATTCCAGAGATGAGGAAAGGCTCGATATGATACTTCCGATGCTCGGGGATATAGGCTGCAACGCCGTAAGATGCTGGGGCGGAAACGTATACGAAAACGAAAAGTTCTATGATTACTGCGACAGAAACGGAATTATCGTATGGCAGGATTTCGCAATGGCTTGCGCTCTGTATCCGCAGGACAGAGGCTTTGCCGATACCATCGAAAAAGAAAGCGAAGCCGTGATTAAAGCGCTGAGACATCATCCTTCCATCGTGCTCTGGGCAGGCGACAACGAATGCGATGCCGCAAACGCATGGAACAGACGTCCGACGGATCCGAATAAAAACATTATCACGAGAAACATAATTGCGGAGCAGGTCAGAATCAACACGCCGTCTGTACCGTATCTACCGTCGTCTCCGTATATCGACGAGGAAGCGTATAAAACAAAGATGCCGACTTCGGAGGATCACCTTTGGGGCCCGCGCGATTACTTTAAGGGCGACTACTATAGAAATACCGTATGCCACTTCGCGTCCGAAACGGGCTATCACGGCTGTCCTTCTCCGAGCTCACTGAGAAAATATATCCCCGAGGAGCATTTGTGGCCGTGTCTTAACGACAAATACTGGGCGTGTCACGCGGCATGCATGATGTCGGATGCATCCGATCCGTTCTATTACAGAATAGGCCTTATGTGGAGACAGGTAGAAACCCTTTTCGGTAAGAACAGCAAAGCACTGAGCGACCTCGAGCATTTTTCACGTGCAAGCCAGATATCTCAAGCCGAGGCTAAAAAATACTTTATCGAGAGATTCAGAATATCGAAATGGAGACGTACGGGAATAATCTGGTGGAACCTTATCGAC
>CAVIJI010000071.1:4275-5985 GCA_963642885.1 bacterium | reverse complement strand
TTTTTTTACAGTTCTTGGAGAGGAACTTTAAAAACTACTACTCTTATATTATACGAGGATATGCAAAGCGTCTATAGCGAGTCCATGTACGGAACAATAAATTATAAGTATATCACCGACGGAAAACTCAATACCCCTCTCACACTCGCATCAATGTGCATTGAAAATACCATCCCCAAAGCACTTATCAGACGAACCGATATGGAGGAATGCGAGGGCATGACACTCGAAGAAATATGCGAATATTATAAAGCAAAATACGCAAAGGAGCAGCCTAATGAACCTGACGAAAAATAAAATCTGCCAGCTTGGACAAAAAATCCTCCACCTTTTGGAGGAATACGACGCCTCCGATATGGTAGAAGTCTACTGCAATAACGACCAGCTCACCATCTCGAAAGGAATAATCTGGACGAAAAAAGACGTAGACCCACATAAAATCTTTGATTATGCCGCATATGACCATATACTTTCAATGTCATTTGAAGGAAGATTTTACGAGGAAATGAACTATCGCGGAGGACGGCTAAAAAAGAAATTCGATGAATTAGTGGAGTCCTATGACCTCTACTACGAACTCGGAAACTCGTGGAATCTCACCATGATACCGTTAAACCCCGAAGATAAAATCGCCTATACTCACTACGAAAAGCCGAAAGAGCGAATCCGGCTTAATTATTGGAGTACAAATGTTCCCTATCTTCTCCGAAATATTATGAACATTTGGTTCTCGAAAGCCAAAGCATACGGCGATAAAGGTTCGTGCGTGATAGGCGCAGGATTCAGCTTTGACTATAACGGAGACGAATACTTCATGTCCGCTTGCTCTCCATATCAGGGAAGCCTCTCGTGGGAAGACTCAAAGGACGAAATCGAGAGTGAACTCCAAACCATCGGATGCGAGAACATGACATACGACTGGGGAATAATAGATTGAAAACCTATAGAATCACATTCGCCGTCGATGATACCCGAGAAGAGGGCATCATAATCACGGCGGAAAATAAAACCGAAGCAAAAGCACTTTTTAAAAAGCTCGTCGGAAATAAGAAAATCAAATCCGTCGACGAAACAAAAGATGTAAAGCGCAGGAGTTGACATCGACGGAATTATAAAGTATAATATAAAAAAAACGAAAGGAGTCAGTATGCTCGAAAATAAACTCGGAATAACAGACCCGGCAGAACTCGCGAGAGAGGAAGAGAAAATCAGTAAGCTGAGTGCAAAGCAGATGTTCGACGAAAATTTTCTTGATACTCTTCCCGTCGGAAAGTTCGTTACACTCCAAAAAATCCATAGGTATCTGTTCATGGAGATTTACGACTTCGCAGGGGAAATAAGAACAGTAAACCTCTCTAAAGGAAATTTCACTTTCGCTCCCGTCATATACCTCGAATCCGCAATCAAAAATATCGAGGAAATGCCGCAGTCAACATTTGACGAAATCGTGGAAAAGTACGTCGAGATGAACGTAGCACATCCATTCCGTGAAGGAAACGGACGAAGCACAAGAATCTGGCTCGACCATATCCTGAAAAACGAAATCGGAAAAGTTGTAGATTGGAGTAAAGTTGATAAGGAAGACTATCTGCTTGCAATGGAGCGAAGCCCGATAAGAGATACCGAAATAAAACACGTCCTGAAAAACGCCCTCACAAAGAAAATCAATGACCGTGAAGTCTTCATGAAAGGCATTGATAACAGCTACTA
>CAVIJI010000071.1:0-4265 GCA_963642885.1 bacterium | reverse complement strand
CTACTACTACGAGGGTTACAACATATATAAAACGAAAGATTTAAATAACGAAATTCCTCACTAACCCGAGGGATTTTTTCTTTTAAAGGAGTATAACATGGAAATCAAGAAATCCACACAAACGAAAACCTACGTAGAAACAACGTATACATACATAGCCGAAGACGGAAGGAAGTTTTATTGTGAAGAAGAATGCCGAAGATACGAAGCAAGCTTGGAGTTTGAAAAGTTAAATATCGAAATGTGCAAAGACGCATTTAACTTGCCGAATATAAGCAATAAAGAATTAAGTTTTGATATCTACGATTATTTTTGGTACCGCCCGAAATCAGCCGAAGAGGTGGACGTGCTGAACAGAAAGTACGGTGTGCGCATCTTGGATTCCGATATAGGCAAATGGATATGTGTAGGAGCGGACGTAGATCAGGGAATGGGAATAACCGACTCATACTATACAACCCTCTCCGACGGAATTGACTACGCAAAACGCCTCTTTGATAAACTCGGTTACAACCTCACAGTAACGAAAAAGGAGGAAAATTGATGTACCATCAGATAAACCAAATCCCCATAGAGGTCTGCTCGGCTGAACAAAAGCTCGCCTATAATATGACAAAGAAGTTTTATTCACTCTTCCGAAGTCAGTGGAGCAATGCTAAAGACGATCTCACAAGAACCAAAATAGCTGCCGATATCGTAACAATCGCAGTTGATACAATAGAGTCCACAAGATCAAAATCCAAAGAAAAATACGATATGAGCGAAGCTGTTAAGATAATGTACCTAAACCTCTTCGACTACATGGAAAATCCGAAGATAATCGATCCCGACTCCTACGCCGAAATCGGAAAAGCCTTTAGAAAAATCGAGCAAAATAATTGACATTTTCGTGCGAATGTGATATAATAACAGTACAATAATGCAAAAGGAGTTTTCGATATGTCTATAACAGCAACCGAACTCAAAACAAATCTCAGCAAATACCTTCTGCTTGCGGCTGATGAGGATATCTATATAACCAAAAACGGAAAAATCATCGCAAAGTTGACTTCCCCATTTCAAGAGCGAGTAGAAATCGCAAAATCATTGTTCGGCATTTTACCATCGGATATAACGGCAGAAGAAGCAAGAGAGGAACGTCTTAATCAAATATGAACATTCTGATTGATACTTGCGTAATAATCGATGCGCTCCAAAAGCGAGAACCGTTTTCCAAAGACGCACAAAAAATATTTCTACTTAGCGCAAATCATCAAGTCGATGGATTTGTCACGGCGAAATCAATTACGGATATCTACTATTTAACTCATAGATATACGCATAATGATAAGGATACACGGAACGTGATTTCAAAAATCTGCACACTGTTCGGAGTGCTTGATACATCTTCGGAAGATATACACAACGCGATTTTCTCCGAAATATCCGATTTTGAAGATGCTGTAATGGCGGAAACTGCTTTTCGATGTAAAATGGATTTTATCGTAACACGAAATATCCGCGATTATGTAAACTCAAAAGTTTCCGTTTGCAGTCCAACAGATCTTATTAGTACTCTTTTGATGTACGAAGGAGAAGATTAAATGGTATCAAAATCCAAGCTGAGGTATATCACATATGAACAGTACCGCGAACACATCCGCGATAAAGCGGACAAAATCGAGGAGATAAAACACGACGGAATGTGCTTTACACTGCTGAAAATGAAGGGATATAATTACACCTATATAGCAGACTCGGAAAGATATCCCCCGACAGTCCTCGGACTCGCCGATAATATAGACGAAGCGAGAGAATGGTGCATGAAGCAGCATCGAAAACCGAAAGTTGAATTCTAAGCTCTGAGCAAATCGGAGCTTTTTTCTTATGGAGGAAAATAAAATGACAAAAGAACAGTATACGGAATGGAAAGAAAAGAACGGTACAAAATCCGAAAGAGTCTACATAAACGATATCACCTATAATCTCGTCACAATGAAGGACGAATGGATAGCAGTCTTTTCGGTAAGAAACGGCGAATATATCCCCATGATACAGGCAATGGATAGAGCACACGCCGTCAGCTTCTGCCAAATGCGAGAGCCTATCCCCGTTCCCGTGAATGTCATATAGGAGGTCGAGAGAAAATGAAAAAACTTGAAACCCGAATAAAGCTGTGCGAAAAACTCATCAAGGAAGATCCCGATTATAATTTCATAAGACAATACGAGCTTGATATCGGATATGGCAATCAAACATATACTGTAATCTGCGGAGGATCATTCGCAATTATAACAAAAGAGGATTTTCCCCCGCTTACTTTTAGACCGTTCCCGTATAGGGAGACTATATCTCAGATTCTTAGAAGCATTCCGCAAGGAAAGCCCGTCGTGATTAACGACTCTCTTTTAAGGCAAACAATAAAAGACGCTCCTAAAGGTAAAACGAAATACGCTCCGATAAGAATCGGCGGAAAAACGTTTGACGCAAAGCTCATAGGTCAGGCGTTCGATATAGCGGGAGCATGGGACGGATATACATGGTATACTAACTCTAAAAGATATATTTCGTCATTGGTCTATTTTGATAAAGGAATAATTATAATATGCCCGATGAGATGCGGCGACGGGATAGACGTGGAGGAAAAAGAATAATGGCAAAAATCATTTCAGAATCAAAGCATGTAAAAGAAATAATCTGCTCATACGAATTCGACATAGACGAAAACGGCGGATTCTCGTTCCCCTGTGACGAAAACGGAGTAATAGATATGTCCACTCTCGCGGAGGAAGCAAGGCTGAATCTCATCTTCTGCTTGAATAATACCTCGAAATTCCAGTTCGCCGGAAAGAAAGAACATACAATAGAATATACAGACCCCGCAATAATGGAGTGCGACTGCGGAGCGAGATTCCCTCTCGTAAACGAATATCGCGGAGCTTGCGAATGTCCCGAATGCGGACAATGGTATAACCTCTTCGGGCAAAAACTGGAAAGCCCACAAGCGTGGAATAAAGAGTATTAAGGAGAACGAAAATGGATAAATACGAAGTGACCGAAACCTGCCCACATTGCGAAGCGGAAGTAACAATGCAGTGGAATACCGACGTCGACGGATATCAAGCCTATTGCCCTTACTGCGGAGGAAGATTGATGTTATGCGACGCTTGTCAGCATAGACTAAACGGCGAATATATAGGCGACTGCGACTACTGCACTAAAACCGACTCATGTAGATTCAATAAATACAGCAAAAAGGAATAAAACCAAATAACACAAAAGACTTCGTAAAATAGCGAGGTCTTTTCTTTATAGGAGGAAAAATGCCAAATCACGTAATAAACGAACTTAATTTTATCGGAGAACAAAAAGATATCGATAAAATTTTATCCCTTATACACGGCGAAAAGGAAGACCAGTATATCGATTTCAATAAAATAATCCCCATGCCCGATTATATCTATCGCGGAGATCTCGGACGAAAAGAGCAAGAGTTGTACGGCAAAAATAACTGGTACGATTGGAGTATTGATCATTGGGGAACAAAGTGGAATGCATACTATCAGGAAAAGAAAGAAAACACCATCTTCTTCAACACAGCATGGTCGATACCTTATCCCATATACGAAAAGCTGGCGGAAATTTGTTACGAAAATACCGAAATCGCTATCGGCGGCGGAAATCCACTTGAACATCCGCGTCTCGAAGAATTCCTCATAAAGTGCCGCAAGCTCGACCTTATCCCGAATATCACAGTGAATCAAAAGCATCTCATCCGTCCCGAATACAGAAAAAGACTTGAGCGTATGACCGAGGAAAATCTGATTTTCGGTCTGGGCGTGTCGGTGAACTCGCAGCCTCATAAAGACCTCTTAAAAATCCTCGAAAAATTTCCGAACGCCGTCATACATACAATCAACGGAATAACAGACGACGAAGTTTTCACGGAACTCGCACATCATAACCTAAAAATTCTGATTCTCGGATATAAAAACTTCGGCAGAGGAGTTCCCTATAAAAAGAATAACCTTATCGAACTCTATAATAATCAAGAGTGGCTTCACGATTCACTGCCGGAAATCATCGAGCAAAAATGGTTTGACGTAGTTTCGTTTGATAACCTCGCCATAGAACAGCTTGAAGTAAAAAAGCTCATGTCGGCGGATGAATGGGATAGCTTCTATATGGGCGACGACGGTAAATTCACAATGTATATCGACGCCGTAACGAGAACCGCCGCAAAATCATCTACAACGCCAATGGAACAGAGAATCCCGCTTGAAGAT
>CAVIJI010000070.1:0-6000 GCA_963642885.1 bacterium | reverse complement strand
GGACCGAATTTAAAGGGAGTCGAATATGACGATTTTTTCGCTGATCACATTATTGGGCGGTCTTGCCATGTTTCTGTATGGTATGGAAATCATGGGTGAAGGTCTCAAAAATGCATCCGGAAGCACATTGAAGCGTGTACTCGAAAAGGTTACGTCGAATGCTTTTATGGGTGTACTTACCGGTACATTGGTTACGGCTGTTATCCAGTCGTCGACGGCGACGATTGTAATCACGGTCGGACTTATCACGGCGGGTGTTCTCAATCTCAGGCAGGCAATATGCATAGTACTCGGTGCCAATATCGGTACGACTGTAACGGCGCAGATTATACGACTGATGGACATTGATTCATCGGGAAATGCCGTACTGGAATTTTTCAAGCCGTCAACTCTCGCACCTATTGCGCTTATAGTCGGAATCATTCTCATAATGTTCGTAAAGAAAAAGAATTCCAAGCCTGTCGGAGAAATCTTCATGGGCTTCGGTGTACTTTTCAGCGGACTTATGTCGATGACCTCCTCCGTTGAACCCTTGTCGGAATCGGAGCTGTTTTTGAATATTCTCCGCGGAGTTACCGATATGCCGATAGTAGGTATAGTCACGGGTTTGGTATTGACTATGATAGTTCAGTCATCGTCGGCTATGGTTGGTATGCTGCAGGCACTCTCCGTTACGGGAGCGATGACGATGAATCTCGTGTATCCGCTGATAATGGGTGTTAACCTCGGTACATGTGTTACAACGGCAATGGTATGCTCGATCGGCTCATCAAAGGACGCAAAGAGAACAGGTGTCGCGCACATCGTGTTTAATGTAATCGGAACAATATTGTTCATGATTGCGATGACGATTCTCAAAGCCTGCGGAGCGTTCCCCGATATGTGGGATAAGGTTGCGACGAGCGGCGATATAGCTAATTTCCAGACAGTATTCAATTTGATAACAGCGGTTGTACTTCTTCCGTTTACAAATTTGCTCGTTAAGATTACATACCTCATCGTTAAAAAGGATAAAAAAGAAGAGCGTCAGAGCGGCGACGACTATGCGAAGGCTCTCGATGCACTCGATGAGAAATTGTACGGTGTTCCTCAGATAGCGATGGCGGAGGCCAAGAATCTTATAGGCGTAATGGGAAATATCGCACGCCAGAATTTCGGCGACAGTATTTCACAGCTCAAGAAATTCAGTGAGGAAACGTCTGTCGGAATAAACACACGAGAAGAAAAACTCGATTCGTTTACGGATGCGGTGGAAAATTACCTGGTAAGCCTCTCGAAAGCATCGCTTACGGAAGAGCAGAACGAAATAATCAATATTATGATACAGACGGCGACCGACTTCGAGAGAATAGGCGACTATGCGACTAATATCAACGAATTTGCGGAAAAGATAAGGGACGAGGAGATTGTATTCTCATCGGTTGCGGTTGACGAGCTATCCGCTATACTCAACGCCGTTGACGATATTATAGATATGGCGGTAAAGGCGTTTAACGACGACGACATCGAGCTTGCAAAACGTGTCGAGCCTCTCGAAGAGGTTATTGACGACATGGTTCAGTACCTGCGCGACAGTCATATTAACAGACTTAAGAGCGGTGAATGCAAGGTTACCGCGGGTATTATCTTTATCGAAACGCTTACATACCTTGAAAGAGCGAGCGACCAGTGCTCAAGTATAGCAATGCTTATTATTTCTCAGGTTGACGTTCGTATAAGAAAGAATCATCACGAATACATACAGGAGCTTCATAAGGAGACCGATTCCGCGTATGTCGAAGAAATAAAGAGAAGAAGAGAACAGTATCTCATTCCCTTATACAACATGAAGAAATAAAAAATCAAACGGATTTCATCACAGAGTATGGATGAAATCCGTTTTTGTATTTTTTACTTGAAAAACAATTTCGCATATGTTATACTTCAGAAAAACAAGGATGTGTGATTATGAATGCCAAGAGAGTTTTGAATTATATTCTCGATTTGGTGTTTCCGCCGACATGTGAGGTGTGCGGCTGTGCGGTCGGGCATGGTGAGAGTATATGCGGCGAGTGTTTAATGAAATTTAAAAAAGAGATGTTTTATAAATGTCCGTCATGCGGACTGACTGCGGACAGATGCACTTGCGGTGTTTCGGACAAAACAGTATGGAAAACTCGTATAGGCGGCAAGAGCTTTTTATCGCTTACGTTTTATTTGAATATCGGAAATAAGGGTACTGACAGAGTTACCGAGAAAATGATATACGCATTTAAAGAGAAAAAGGCACTGCTTGATTTTTTTGCGGAGACGGAAGCAGATGCACTGAAAAGATTATTCGATTTATCGGGCTGCGATATACATGAGTGGATACTCACTTTCCCGCCTCGTTCGGAAAAGAAACTCAACGAGTACGGATACGACCAATCAGAGGAGACGGTTAAAAGAATGGCAAAGCTGCTCGGATGCGATTGGGCATATACACTCCGCAGGGTCGGTGGCGAAGAGCAAAAAGCTCTTAACGCAGGTGAGAGAGAACAAAATGCGGAAGAAACGATGTCCATGATACGTGAAAATATAATCGAAGGCGGTAAATATATCATTTTCGATGATATTTTTACGACCGGAGCTACAATGAACGCAGCCGCGAAGTATTTGATTTTCGGGGGAGCCGCAGAGGTTTTTCCGGTTACCATAGCAAAAACACTTTATACAAAGAAAGGACATTAAAGATGAACAACGAACTGCAGAATTTGCTTAACGAAAGGCATATTCCGAGCATTCTGAAAATGAATGACGGCAGAGAAGTATGTGCCGAAAACTTCTCCGAACGACGCCGCGAGATACTCGACATTCTCGCGAAGTACGAGTATGGTCTGATGCCGCAGACATTGGGAGAAACAACATGGACGGAAACGCGGAAGGATGATATACTGTGCGGTAAAGCAATCGAGCACCACATGAGTGTGACTTTTCCCACGCCTGACGGCGAGAGTTTTTCGTTTCCCGTTAATCTGACCGTACCGAAAAAAGCAAGTGCGGATAACAAGCTTCCCGCTATGGTCTATATTGCGTTTGATAATCGGTATTACTATCCGGCGGAAGAGATAATTGACAGAGATGTTATTGTTGCGGAGATACAGTACGAAACGGTTTCTCTCGATTCTTACGGCACGCATGATAAAATGATGGATGCACACTTCTTTAAGAACGGTGAAAGAGGCGAGCATGATTTCGGAAAAATCGGAATGTGGGCGTTTGCCGCATCGAGAGTACTTGATTGCCTGCTTAAGCTGGATTATATCGACAAGAACAGAGTCGGTGTTATCGGACATTCGAGACTCGGAAAAACCGCGCTTTGGGCGGGAGCGAATGACGAACGCTTCACACATGTATACTCAAATGATTCGGGATGCTCGGGAGCGGCATTGGAAAGAGGCAAAATAGGGGAGAGATATCCTAAAATTACGGAAGTTTTCGGCTATTGGTTCTGTGAACACATGAAAAATAATTCGAAGAGCACAGACGACGTTGAGACGCTTCCTTTTGATCAGCACTTCCTCATAGCGGCATGTGCGCCGAGAAAGGTGTATGTTTCGTCCGCGTCACTTGACACATGGGCCGATCCCACATCGGAATACCTTTCATGTACTGCCGCATCGTCGGCGTGGGAATTAACGGGTAAAAAAGGATTCGTGCATCCCGACAGACTGCCCGTTCCCGATGAAAGATTTGCGGACGGTGACATCGGTTACCATTTGAGAGAGGGAACGCATTGGTTGTCGCGTTATGACTGGAACAGATTTATAGATTTCCTGAAAGCATGAATTGCGGCGAACTTTCAAATGATATTTCGTGTGAGTTCCTCGCGAATCTCATGAAAGCGTTCGGGTATGTCGGAGTCATCCATGCTTCGTACGGCATCGGTTGAGCCGATTGATTTCGCGGTTTCGTAATACCAGCATTTGTATTCGACTATCTCCAGGGTATGCTGTAATTCTTTAATGCGGGATTTGAGAATTTCGCGCTGCTTTTCGAACATATCCAATCGCATCTCGATTGTATCATCGCCTGCTCGAGCCATTTCTATATATTGCCGGATGTCTTTAATCGACATTCCGGCTTTTTTCATGCATCCGATGATCTTAAGCCATTGTATGTCCGAATCGCGGAACATACGAATCCCGCTGCCGGACCTCTCGACAAACGGTAATAATCCCTCTTTGTCATAATAACGCAGTGTGGAAGCGGGAACACCGAGAAGCGAGGCCATCTCGCCGACCGTATAAATCATATTGGTAATCCTCCGAAATCGAAAAAAAGGTATTGACTTAAAGTATACTTTAAGTGGTATTATATACTTGAAGTCGGAATCAGCAACAGTATACAACACAAAATAATATTATGTCAAGATAAAATCGGAGGAATCGGTTTATGAACAAGCCATATATAATTTGTCATATGATGACGGCAGTAGACGGACGTATAGACTGTGCCATGACGGAGCAGCTGCCGGGAGTACAAGAATATTACAGTACTCTTGAAGCATTGGGTACACCCACACATGTCAGCGGCAGAATTACCGCCGAGCTTGAAATGGCACTGCCGGGCAAATTCGAAAGTAACTTGAAAACACCGCTCGGAAAAGAAGCGTTTGAAAAGGCCGCGGAAGCGGAAGGATACGAGGTCGTGACGGATACTCAAGGTACATTACTGTGGAATGACTGTGCGGATGAAAGATGTCCGATACTGGTGCTGACATGCGAAGGTGTCAGCCGTGAATATATTGATTATTTAAATGAACGGCATATTTCATGGATAGCCTGCGGTAAAGAAAAAATCGACATCAGGCGTGCATGTGAGATTCTCGCAGAGGAATTCGGTGTTAAGAGAATGGCGGTTGTCGGCGGAGGACACATAAATGCGGGCTTCCTTGCCGCGGGGTTACTTGATGAGGTCAGCATACTTATCGGTGCCGGTATAGACGGGCGCGGGGGAATGAGTGCGGTATTTGACGGTTTGCCCGCGGAAAAGTCGGTTACTCCGCTGAAGCTTGAAAGTGTGCGGTCATTTGAGAGCGGCGCAGTGTGGCTAAGATACAAAACAGTATAATGCTTATATAAGGTGGTGTTGAAGAGATGAAATACGGTGATAAAAATGCTTTCGCAAAAGCGAATATGTTCGGTGAGGGTAAAGCGAATACGGCATACGCAAAATATTTTATAGGAAATTCGTTTCTTAATCCGCTTACGGATCCCAAATGCGGTCCGTTTGCGGCGAATGTAACTTTCGAACCCGCATGCCGCAACAATTGGCATATACATCATGCAACAAAGGGCGGCGGACAGATGCTGATATGTACCGCGGGAGAAGGATGGTACGTGGAAGAGGGCCAAGCGCCGATCAGCTTGAGCGAGGGCAGTGTCGTAATGATTCCCGCGGGAGTCAAACATTGGCACGGAGCGAAAAAGGACAGCTGGTTCAGCCATATTGCCGTCGAGGTTCCGGGAGAAAACTGCAGGACCGAATGGTGCGAACCTGTTACCGACGAAGAATATTCGAAATTAATTTGATTTAAACGGAGGAAAATAATATGTCTGTAAAGCAAACCGCGGGAAGAGATGCTTTGGGAGAATTCGCCCCGAAATTCGCCGAATTGAACGATGATGTGCTTTTCGGAGAAGTTTGGAGCAGAGAAGATAAGCTTTCGCTGCGTGACCGTTCACTTGTGACGGTAGTGGCTCTAATGGCACAAGGACTAACCGACGAGAGCTTTCGATACCATCTCATTAATGCCAAGAAAAACGGTATAACAAAAGAAGAAATCGCAGAAATAGTTACACATGCCGCGTTTTATTGCGGCTGGCCCAAAGCATGGGCGGTATTCCGTTTGGCAAAAGAAATATGGGATTAAAGCGGAGCTCATAAACTATACCTGAATAACGTCAGCCGTTGTTATGGGATGCTTCCCGTAGCGGCGGCTGTTTTTTTGCGGTGCGAGGGGGATGCTGTAACGAAGGC
>CAVIJI010000069.1:0-6417 GCA_963642885.1 bacterium | reverse complement strand
TCCTCGTTCGGCTCGATTATAATGCCGACATATCTCGTTCCGTCTATAAAGACAGGCATCAGAGCAGGCTCGAGTCCGAGCGTCAGCGTGTAGTCGTAAAAGGTATAGTCGCCGCGCACGCTGTACTTCTGCCGTATGTCCTCCCTTGTCGGCTTGCCCTCTCCGCCTTTTCTGTATACATCCGATACGAAAACAAGGTCGGACAGCGACAGCAGGCATTCCATCGCGGCAAGGCGGGAGCCCGATGCCTTGTATACGCAAAAATCCAGCATATCCGGAGAAAGAGAGTATATGCTCGCATCCGAGGCGTACGCCTTTTCGAGTCCGTCGGCATCTCCGTCCGCTGTGTCGTCCTTCAGTCTGATAATGTACGTGAACGAGGTCATTCTGTACCGTATCATTAGGTATATCGCCGCCACCACCGCGGCGAGAGTGAAAACAGTGAACGGGATGGCGTATATATTCACTCCGTTTGCCTCGCAGATTATCGGAACGGCGTAGGTTACGCCGCCGAAAAGAAGAAGAGAGGCGAAAATATATGTTACACGCGGATTGCTTTGGGTGGGTGAGTATTTCATCTTGATTCCCTCTTTCTTTATTATTTCGGAATATCACAGGTGCCGCCGCGGTATAACGGTAAGAAAAAAATCCGCGGTGCCGTCGGAAATCCCGAGGCAGTCGCGGATGTTAAGACGACGTAAATTACTCTTCGTCTTTCTTTACGATCTGTTTGCCGTTGTAGTAACCGCAAGCCTTGCATACGTGGTGAGCTACATTGTATTCACCGCAGTGTGAGCACTTTACGAGGCCGGGCATTTCGAGCTTCCATACGTTGGAACGTCTTCTGTCACGTCTTGCTTTAGAAGTTTTTCTCTTCGGTACTGCCATGTTGATTATCCTCCTTAATCCTTGTTATCGTCGAGAAGCTGTTTAAGTACAGCCATCTTCGGGTTGATGAATTTTTCTTCTCCGCATCCGCAGTCTCCGTCCTTCAGCTTTGCGCCGCATTTCGGGCAAAGTCCGGGACAGTCCTCGCTGCACAGCGTGAACACGGGAAGGTTGAGAGACAGCTCCTCCATGATTTCGGCATCGGGGATGATTTTCGCGTCGTTCACGTAAATCGTGTTGTCAACGACACCGTCCCATTCGCCGTCGCTTGTGAGGTGGCTCTTTTCGCTTGCCTTGTCCGCGTCGGTGAGAACAATTCTGTCCACATCGAATTCCACGGTTGCTTCAATGTCATCTAGGCATCTTGCGCACATCGTCCCGTATCTTACGGTAACATGAGATTCAAACATCATGCAGCCGAGTGAATTTCTCACTCTTCCGACAACGCCGATTCCGCCGCTCGGTATGACAATATCCTCCGGAAGAACGGCACATTCGACATCGGTATGCTCCGGATCGAACGTGTAGCCGAACTCGGCTTCTTCCAGACGATGATTCATTATCTGCGATACATCAATCTTCAAAAAAGCGTCCTCCTGAATATTATCGTCGCGGATAAAAACCCGCGATACGTATTATTATACATTATTTTACGCCGTGTGTCAAGTGTAAAATCGTGTTTTTCTTCGGGATCGGAGAAATCCTTTCACCGAGGGGATAGGAGGCTTTCGATACCGCCGCTACTCGAATTTTTCCAATACCTTTATCACAAAATCAGACAATTCTTTTCTTTTCGCGCCGACACCGAATCCTAAATCCACGGAAATAATATCCCTCTGAGCCACTTCCTTCACCCGTTTGATTCCCTCATCGCTCCAGCAAGCTGCGAGTCCGTCAACAATCTTATAAAGATTGGTGCGGAATGCGGGATCGTTGTTTTCGGATAAATGTCTAATGATAATCTCCTCGAAATCTTCGGGATTGCCGCAGTTCAGAATGCTTTTCATTTTGCTTTCAAGCTTCTCCTGCTTATCCTTCTCCCTATTCTTGTTCTTCTTGGAAAACAGATCCTTCAGAGCATTGATTTCGTTTGCGGGGATAAGCGTGGCACCGCTTATCGGTATAATTCTGCCTCCGCCGCGGCTCTTTTCCAACGGCGCACCGATTGCGAACTCTACTTGTTCGGTTTCTATTTGTACTCCCTGCTTGTTGAGCAAGAACGCTTTAATCGCAAGAAGGCCCGTCTGGTCGAAGTTCGCCTCAATCTTCAAATCCGTAAATGTCTGATCCTTGTTCTTAAAGGTTATTATACCGCGTGCGATGGTACGAGGTTCTCCCTTCTCCTCACCTCGTTTGATGGGAATTTCAATTGACTGTGTTCCGCGTACAATGCGATAACCCTCGATTTCTTTGTTGTAAGGCAATTCATCCCCTGCGCAAATGAGAATGTCGTTTGCTCCCGCGGAAAGTCCCAGATACAGATCATCGTTCTGTACATGGCGTTTGATTGTGATGTGATTCTGTAGGTTATAGATTTCCTTGACCGCAGCGTAAACCGCCGCGCCGTTTGCAACACTCAAATCGGGATCCGCCGTTGTAATCGGCTCGAGACCGAAGAATTCCCTGATGCGCTCCTTCACCAAATACAGCTTTGACATACCGCCGTTCAGAATCACGGCATCTACCGCTAAATCTCCGCCATGCCTCTCATAGTGACGTGCCGCCTTTTCCAGCACATCCAATATCGGCGCAATGATAGTATCACGGCGAATTCTATCGTTACGGGAATATCCCTTATAATTATCAAAAGTATATTCTTTACCGAGGAAGGGCTCAAGCATGGCCTCGAATTCGCTCTTTGTAATGGTGTCGTTATATATACGTTCATCGCCGATAGATTGGGAAATTTCATATTCGGCTTCTTCATCATTCGTTTTCACCGATTCACCGAACCAGTCATCCACGGAATCAAAGAAATCACCGTCGGAAGATGCATTCATGCCGATTTTCAACTGCTCGGCCGCAACGGTAAGCATCTTTTTCACTATAGCTTCTCTGGAACGAATGCGCGAAACGGCTGCGGGCTCATTTTCCTTGAACTTGTCCACACAACGCTTATACAGCGCGTCGGCAATCGCGGCGTCAAAGTCATCACCGGCAAGCTGCGTAAATCTCGACGCCGCTATCTCGGAAATATTCAGCGTAACACCGTTATCGGGATCGGGTTCGATTTCATGAAAAGTAACATCAAGCGTACCGCCGCCGATATCAAATACAAGAACTCTTTTCTTTGACGAAAAATCAAGTACGCTTTTCGCAACCTCACCGTTCAGAATTTTCTGCGCAAGATCATAAAGAACGGCATTCGGTTCGGAAATCAGAATCGGTTTCCATGAGCCGTCCGATTCACGAACATCGAAGCCCGCCAGCTCAGCCGCCTTCATGGTCGCTTCTCGGCGTGCGGTATCAAAGTTCGCGGGTACGGTAATGATCACCTGACTGATCGACTGACGAGTCATCTGCTCCGCATATCTCTTAAGGTGTGCCAAAATACGCGAACTGATTTCTTCCGGTGTCTTATCCGATACATCATCCGACAGACCTCTTGCTCTGAGGTTGCCCATCTGGCTCTTAATGGATTTCGCTACCTTTTCGGGATATTTTTTATATTGTTCTCTTGCATAGTCGCCGACAATGACCTTATCTCCGTTATAATAAACACAGGAGGGCAAAGTTTTGGAGCGGATTTTGGTGTAGTGCTCCTTTCCGTCGATACCCATCCCCGAGTCCATGGCACGATCTATTTCAATCGGGTTCGCCATGATTTTGCCGTCTCCCATAACCTGTGCGAATGAGATAACACTGTTTGTCGTGCCTAAATCTATTCCTATATACATGGTTCGGCCTCCTGTTTTTTACCTGTTGTTCCGATAATCTTCCTGCAGCACAGGATAAGAAATCACTGTATCGCCTAATTTCCATCCCGATGAAAGTACCTTTACCGTAATCGGCTCTCCGTCCTTTATCGGTGTATTGCGTTCCGGCAGCGGCTCAAATCGGCATCCTTCCATTTGTTCGAGCGTCAGCGTCTGTGTTGAATGCGGAGCGAATTTGCTTGCGGGAGATATTCCCGCATCACGTATAAAGCTGAGAAGGCGATCCATAAACGCGGGAATTCCCTCCACCGCATACGGGAGCTTTTCACCGTTTTTTTTCAGCTCAGCACATGCTTTCTTCTGAAGATACAACGAGTCCACCAAAAAACCGTACTTTTCATTGTTAAGCGCGGAGAAGAAGGATGCGATTTCCTGCTGTTTCAATTCCTCGAGTTTATTATCGAATTCGGCATCCGCGGCCTCTACAAGCTCTCTGTATTCCTGCAGCTCTTTACGGGCAAGATATACTTCACGCCGCAGCGCGGAAATATCCGTCATCTGCTCGATTTCCGGATCGCCGTTGCTCTCCGCAATATCATAAGCAATACTGTTTATGATATTATTCAGGCATACACGGCAGTATTTGCGGCCGAGCTTGAGAATTAAATCTTTTTCCGCTTTACCGACAAGCTCGGGAATGCATTCGAACATCGCGGTAAGTACAAACTGCTCCTGCGTATTATGATGATGTTTTTCATCATTCGAATATTTTCCCGCTACCATTTCATCGGCTTTTTTTATTGCGTCTGCGTCGCCTGCCATACCGTTGTATATCTGCTCTACAACTTTGCCCGCCCATGCGGCAAGTTCGACTCGAACATTGCGTTCCGATATTTTCATGCTTTCCGCACGTTCTTTGATGACGCCGTCTTCCAAACGCCACTCGGGAATAAGCGGCTGTACGGTTTTACGGCACACAGCATAATTGATAGCGGGATCATTCAGATATGTCCGAATCATCAGGTTCTCAAGCTTTACAAATTTACGCATTTTTTCGTTTGAAAGCTCCGTTTTGCTCTTTTCGTTTACGATATCCAGTATACATTTTATAATTCGATCTGCCACGTTTTTCTTTTTCAGAACAGTCATTTTCCCGCACCTCTCTATTCGATTTCATAAACCATTTGGTTTTCCGTGTAAATAATGTGCTCCGGTTCGGTGTCGAGAGCTTCATTACATAGTGCTCCCTCTTCCTCCCCCTCTGCCGCATGAACAACGTATACCCGCTTCGGGTGCAAAGCACGGATAAGATTAATCAAATCCCGATAATCGGCATGAAGTGTAAAGTCCGCATTGACTCGTTTGTGATTGGGATAGCGAGTCATATCGCACCCCGTGTGTTCAAATACTATAATCGGCTCTGCGGGGCGATTGTTGTTTTGCCATTCATCTAACGGTCTGATATAATCCGGCATTCTGAATGTATCGGAGATTCGTTCATAGTACCGTGCCAATTCCCACAGATTCGGCTCCAGATAGATACGGCTCCTCGGAAATTCATTCCATGAAATCATTTCATCGAGCTTGGCCAGTATTTCCAAACCCTTTGTAAGCTGTGAAATCGGAATAACAAATCTGGAGTTACGAGACAGCGCTTCATACAACCTATTTACAACATTGTCTAAGGCATTTTGGCTGTACACTGCATAATCCGGAGCATTAGCATGCGTACCGCAAAGAATCATAATTTCCGGTTTGACACCCTCAGGTAAACTATACGGATATGTAAGTGATGTATCATATGCCGCAAAATCACCCGTATACAGAATTGTTTTATCTTTGATCTGCATATACACCATTGCAGCTCCCGGTATATGCCCCGCATGAAAAAGAGAAAAATGGCACTCCCGACCGTTTAAAGTTTGAAAGCACACCTTTTCACGGTACTGTATCGTCTGAACACGATTCATGATCAGCTCGCACAAAATTCGATTATGGAAGCGTAAATCATCGGTATCCGCTCCGATATATTCCGCAATTGTCGCGGCCAACTGATACCTCACAAACTCCTTTGTCAGTTCCGTCATATAGATTTTGGCGTTCTTACACACGGCTGCGGCGTATGCAATAGCCCCCATATGGTCAAGGTGGGCATGGCTCACAAAAATAGCATCGATGGTTTCCGGCGAAGGAATCTCCGGATGTTCGGTGTATGCACTGCCTACTCGAATACCGCAATCAAAAAGGATGCGAGTATCGTACATTTCAAGTAGATAACAGGATCCGCCGATGTCCGCACCCGAAAGAATCGTTATTCTATTCATTATTTTCACCCGTAAATGATATGGCGTTTTTATAAAACGCAAAGCAAATGTTTCGTCGATACAAAATGTAAATCCGCATAAAATATAACTACAAATATAACTTTATTTATCGTCTCATTTATTTTTGTGTAAATTTTATCATATTCGCTTTAGCTTGTCAAGTCTGTTAATGATGTTTATATGTGTTTAAACGCATATCCTTTTTTCCGACTGCTTCGTGTATTCTTTTTTCGAGTGTCCTCTTCCGAACGTCCTCTTCAGAGGACGAAAAAAAGCAAAGGATAATCTATCAAAAATCATCACTTTGCCTTATGGGTTATTTAGTTTTA
>CAVIJI010000068.1:0-6825 GCA_963642885.1 bacterium | reverse complement strand
AAACCCAAAAAACGGAGAATGCATCGTTACACGATGCATTCTCGAGAGCGGGGCGGTTGTCTCCACTACTAAGCTTTAAGCATATCCCCGCTAAAAACCTAAGCCCCAAAAAACGGAGGATTTCACCATAGGTGAAATCCTCGAGAGCGGGGCGTATTCCTCCACTACTAAACCAAAGAGTATCCCCGCTCAGCGGTCCGCAAATGTCCATGAACCTTCCATGTCGGCGAGATCGCCGAAAGTATACCCCTCGGACGTCAGATATTCCAGTACCCACGGAAGCAGATCCGCCGTTTCGTCCACAGTCTCGTGCATCAGTATTATTATCGGCGCTCCCGCCTTGCCGCTGTTTTCGTTTAAACATAAACGAAGCGTGTCAAGGAATGTGTCTCGTAAATAGTCGTAGCTCCTCGTGCCGTCGGGCGCAAGATACAGTACCGAGTCGTTCGTCACAACGTTCCAGTCGTATATGCGGTAACCCTTGCCCTCGAGCATCGCCTTCATCGAGTTCGCCTCGTCAACACTAAAGTAGCTCCCCACAGAACCGCCCGGAAAACGGAACGTGTGCCGACCGATGGCTTCCTTCGTTATTCCCGCAGCCTCCGCTATGCGCTCCCACTCGTTTACCTCTTCCTCAAGCGCGGAAACAGAGGCGTATATCTTCTTGTAGTCGTGCGAAACCGAGTGACAGCCGAATATATGCCCCCGCTCCACTATCGCACGCGCGGATTCGGGATATTTCTCAATAGCGTTTCCCGTCGTGAAAAATGCCGCCTTTACTCCGTATGTGTCAAGTACATCAAGCAAACGGGATGTGTTCTCCCCGCTCGGCCCGTCGTCAAACGTGATGTATACGAGATTGTCTCCCTCCGAAGCCGTAACAGCCTTTTTTTCTTCGCTCACGTGAAGCGTAACCGTCACATCGGGATTTATACAGTAGCCGTCAGCGCACGAAAATCCAGCATATTCAATAGCGTAAACCTCACCGCTCGGCGCGGGGCATTCACAGTATTCGATGGTGTACGGAATCCGCGCATCCTCTAATATTCCGCTTACCGCGTCAAGCGTGCGCTCCCCACCGAACGATACCTCGGTGTATCCGTATTTTTCTTCCTCCGATGCGGCCCTGCCGCCGTCGAACAGCGTAAGCTCTCCCGTACAACCGACCACCGCCACGGCACCTGCGTTAACCTCGTCGGCGTATACCGACGGAATAAGCTCGGCATGCCTGATGTCGAGCAGTATCGGTGCGGAACTCTGCCCCTTCGCCGCCTCGCTTACATATACGGACGGCTCGTCCGACATCGGCGGATTTAAAAATTCGGTTATCTCTCCGAATTCCGCACGCAATAATTCGAAATCGGCGCATGAGGACAGAGACAGGCACAAAAGCCCGATCGATAATATGGAAATTATCCCTTTTTTCAAGTCCGTCACCGCCTTATACCATTATGTCATCACGATTATATCATCGAAAAAAGCGTAATTCAACCGTATCATATGAATTATTCTTCGCATACCCTCTCGGCAAGAAGACAGCGTCCGCTTCTCTCGTCTATCTCGAAATAAGCACCGTTGATTTTTTCTTCTCCTACTGCGGGCTCGAACGCGGTCGGAGTCTTTACCGTGTATTTGTGAATTATCGATTCCGTTTTTACACCGAGTATTCCGCCGTGCGAGCCGCACATTCCGAGATCCGTTATGTATCCCGTGCCGCCCGGAAGTATCGTTATGTCGGCAGTCGCAACGTGAGTGTGCGTACCGACAACGGCGGAAAAACGCATATCCTGCTTCATGTCGAAGTAGCGCGCGAAAAACAGCTTTTCCGACGTCGCCTCGGCATGAAAATCGCATACCGCAATGTCGTACCGTCCGCGCTCGCTTTTCAGTATTTTTTCGGCACACTCGTGCGGAGGAGTCAGCGGCTCCATGTATACACAGCCGAGCAGATTCATGACGAGCACACGGTATCCCTTCACATCCGCAATGGCGTATCCCATTCCGGGAGCGTCGGCGGGGTAATTCGCGGGACGCACAAGATAGCTTTCGTCATCAAGCCTGCGGTAGACCTCCTTGCGCTTCCATGTGTGGTTTCCGCCCGTTATAATATCGGCTCCGCAGTCGTACAGCCGTTCCGATGAGGCGGAGGACATGCCGTTTCCCTCGGCGGAATTCTCGCCGTTCACCACAACAAGCTCCGCTCCGTATTTTTTTCTTATCGCGGGCAGCTTTTTTTCCATCAGAGACACGCCGCATTCGCCGACAACGTCTCCGAAAAACAATATTTTTATCATTGATTCTCCGTAGCGGTATTTCGTTTATTTTTACCGTGACCTGTCACTATGACTTGTCACTGTGACCTGTCACGTTTGTTTATCGAAAACAACAGTCAAAAAACAACGTCTCACTTATCCGAAAATGAGACGTTCATCCGTATTCAGCTTGAAACCGAGTCATGAAGATTAAATCAGCTTATATCGAGTAATTCAGGCCGCGTCTTCTCTTGTTGTAGTCGGAGCGCGGGTTGATGATTTCTCTCCAGTCGAGATCGCCGTGGTCAAGAGCACAGATAAGTACCTCTGCGGTTGCGATATTCGTAGCTACGGGTACATTGTGTACGTCGCACATGCGGAGAAGATTGTATTCGTTCTCGTCGCGATCGTTGTGGGGGGTGGTGCTGCGGAAGTAAAGAAGCACATCGATTTCATTGTAGGATATCCGAGATGTTATCTGCTGAGCGCCTCCGTGTGAGCCGGGAAGAAGCTTCTCAATCTCGAGGCCCGTAGCTTCCTGAACATACTTTCCGGTGATGTTTGTGGCACAGATATGATGCTTCGAAAGAATTCCGCAGTAAGCTATACAAAACTGGGTCATAAGTTCCTTTTTGGTATCGTCAGCTATGAGTGCTATATCCATATAATCCGTTCCTTTCTTTACTTATCTATTCTATAATTAAATTATTAATTATCACTTTGATTTCACATCGCACGTGACAGCTTTTTTCTCAGTCCGCGCATTCCGTCGAACAACGGCACATCGTAGCCGTCAAGCCTTCGCGCGATGTTGCGGTATGCGGCGGCACATACGGTGTCCCGCGGTATTTTGCCCGTGTCCTGCTGCTTCTGTAGCTTTTTGTCGTACGGAACGACTCCGAGACATTTGAGTGAGCTGCGGTCTATCATTTCGATTATTCCCGCGCGATTTTCTTTTTTCACCGACGGTAAATCGAACGCGCACACCACAAGCCTTATGTTTCGTCCGCCTGCCCGAGAAAGTCCCGCGCCCGCGAATTCCGCCGCTCTGAGCGACGTCTGACTTTGCTCCGAGGTCACTATAACCGTGTCGAACAGTCCCGCGATAAGCTCCGCCGTGTCGATTCCGCCGCCTGTGTCGGCAACGATGAAATCAAAATCCTCACGGGATAAAATTTTCTCCGCGGTAGTTTTAATGTCGGCGTCCGCAAGCGTACCGCCCTCACCCTCGGATTGCAGAGAAGCCGCGAGCAAATAAAGCCCGTCTACCCCGCCCGCGTTCGCGATGAGCGCATCGTCAAGCGGCTTTCCCGCGGCGACATCGGAGAAGCCGAAAACGGCTTTGTCCTCCTCGCCCGTGAGCATATCGAGACTGCGGCTTGTAAAATCGAGATCGCACAGCAGAGTCCTTTTTCCCATGCGGGCTGCCTCGGCCGCTATGCCGAGTGCTGTGGTACTCTTGCCGACTCCGCCCTTAGCCGAAGCTACAAGCAGCCTTTTATAAGACGACGGCATTACGCACCTCCGCATTTAAAATCAGACAGAAATAAAAATAATAGGCTGTATAAATTATATCACCAATGTGCATATATTGTCAATAGCATACATAAATATTTTTACAGCTATTTGATTAAACGAGTGAAAATATACATTATTGATTAATGAGCAAGTGTTTACAATGCCGAAGTTTATTAAGACAGCAAATATTGTTAATCAAAAAGCAATAAAAAGACTTTTTCCGTCAATATATCAATACGTCGGAGTGTCGAGTCTCCATCCGTCATTCGTCAGAACGAGCTTCAATTCGACATCGCACTGCTTGCCGTTAAGCTCCGTGGGAATCTTCACGAGCACGTAATTATCCTTCTCGCGCACGATTTCGAGTTCCTCCGTGCGGTAAACTCTGCCGAGCGTGATGGCATCGTCCGCAAGGTCGATGCGCGCGGTAAGCATACCGGACTGCTCGAGATATCTCGCGTATGACGAGGTTTCGGTCTTGTCGCCGACGCCGTCGTTGACAACATCGGAAATTCCCGTGAAAGCGAGTGTGAACAGGTAATCGGAGTAGTCCTCCGTAAAGACCTCAAGCGTGGCTTCCTTTATGTCGTCGATGGATTCGTATCCGCACGACTTGTCAACGGGGTGATAGCTTATGGCCTCGACATCGGTGTCGAACGAGGAATAAAACGCCTGTGCCTCGTCCGCGTCTACGGTCAGCGGGAGTCCCTCTCCGAAGTAAATTACGTTAAGCTCCTCGGATTTTTCAATCAGAGGCTCGACTACATCACGCATTTCGTCGGCCGTATGCTTTGAGCTTCCGCACGACAGCAATGAGAGGCAGAGCAGAGCGGCGAGCAGCGGCAATATTTTCTTCATCGGTAGTTATTCCTCCTTCGCTTCGGGTTCGGCTGATTTTTTCGGGCAGACGGGAACGCGGTTGACTCTCTTGCTGATTTTGCACACTACCTCGTAGTTTATCGTTCCCGCGAGACGGGATAGGGCGTTGATGCTTTCGCCGTTGTCGCCTCCGAACAGCACGGCTCTGTCTCCGACCTCGATGTCGTCTCCGTCCGTTATGTCGACCATGAACTGGTCCATGCATATGCGGCCGACCTGACGGTAGCTTTTGCCCTTTATGACGATACGGCAGCCGGAATACGCTCTCTCGAAGCCGTCGGCGTATCCCGCGGATACGGTAGCGAGCTTCATGTCGCGCGATGCGGTGAATACCGCGCCGTAGCTGACCTTTTCGCCCGCCTTGATTTCGTGTATATGGGTTACGGTTGAGACGAAGCACATAACGGGAGTAAATCTGTCGTCGCATTTTCCGTTCGGCATGAGGCCGTACAGTATTATTCCCGCTCTGACGGCATCGAAATACGCCTCGGGCATGGTAAGTATGGCGGCGGAGTTGGCGGCGTGAACCATACCGGGATCGACTCCGCGGCCTCTCAGCTCCTCCGTCATGCGCTTGAATCTGTCGAGCTGCATTTTCGTATATCCGCCGCATTCCTCATAACCCTCGACGAGTTTACCGTCCATGAGCTCATCGTCCGCGGAGGAAAAGTGTGTGAATATGCCGCACAGCTCAAGGCCGGGACATTTCGAAAGCTCCTCTATTTTGTCTGCCGTGTCGGAAATATCATCCTCACGCGCGGAGAAGCCGACACGGTTCATTCCCGTGTCGAGCTTTACGTGTATTTTGAGTCTACCGCCCGCTTCAAGCGCGGCTTCGTTCAGCGCGAGCGCGTTGTCATATGATGTAACGGCGGCGGTGATATTTTTCTCTATCATATCGGAGACGTTTTCGGGAGATATGCGGCTTAAAATAAGTATGTCGGGATGTCGACCGTTTCCGTCCTCGATTTCACGAAGCTCAACCGCTTCCTCCTCGGAGGACACGGCGTACATATCGCATCCCGCTTCTCCGAGGGCGGAGGCTACGCTTTGTATGCCGTGGCCGTACGCGTCGGCTTTCACGACGGCTATAATACGCGGCTTTTTTGAGACGCCGACAGATGTTGAACTGTCATCGGCCGCGGACGAGAGGATATTCTCGATTGCGCGGTAATTATCCATCAGCGCCGTCATATTTATATAAGCTATATTCTTATGCTTCATAACAAACCTTTATGTTTCGATTACCGTGATTTACATTTTTCATTATAATGTATTATTATACCATATTTCGCACTGCGGGACAATACAAAAGATTTAAGCAAAGTCTTAATAAATAAATTATTTGAGACAAGCCGACTTGAAGTACACCGTACCGTGTGCTATAATGGAATAAATCATTGCGATTACGAAAGGAAACGAGAATGGAATTTCGCCTGCATTCCCCCTTCAGCCCAACAGGTGACCAGCCCGAGGCAATCGAAAGACTGATTGACGGCATAAACAGCGGAATGAAATATCAAACCCTGCTCGGCGTCACGGGCTCGGGTAAAACCTTCACTATGGCGAACGTCATAGCCGCGCTGAATCGTCCGACACTCATCCTCTCTCATAATAAAACCCTGGCGGCACAGCTGTGTACGGAGTTCAGAGAATTCTTTCCCGAAAACGCCGTGGAGTATTTCGTTTCGTATTACGATTACTTCCAGCCCGAGGCGTACGTGCCCGGAAAGGATATGTATATAGAAAAGGACGCGCTCATCAACGACGAAATCGATAAGCTGCGCCACTCCGCCACATCCGCACTGTTCGAAAGACGCGACGTTATTATTGTCTCGTCCGTTTCGTGCATATACTCCCTCGGCCCGCCCGAGGAATATTCCGGTCAGATAATCGGAGTTCGCCCCGGACTCGAGATTTCCATGCAGGAGCTTATGACGCGCCTTGTGTCGATAAGCTACGAAAGAAACGACATAGATTTCAGGCGTGACAGATTCCGTGTGCGCGGAGATATACTCGACGTGTTCCCCGCGGGATACTCGGAAAAGGCGGTACGTATCGAATTTTTCGGTGACGAGATAGACCGTGTATGCGAATTCAATCCCGTGACGGGTGAGGTGCTCGAATATCTCAACTATGTTGCGATATACCCCGCCACCCACTATGTTATCGATCC
>CAVIJI010000067.1:2290-6868 GCA_963642885.1 bacterium | reverse complement strand
GAATATCCCAATCCTAAGGAATTAGACGGTAAAAAATTAATTACTGTCAATGCGTTAATCGAGTACGAAGGGCAGAGATCCGAGGGTTCGGCTGAAGGAGAACTTAAAGTCGATTATAAATTCAGCATATGGGATTGGATATGGGTTATTATATTAGTGATTATAATATTTGGGTATATTATTAAAAAGCGACTACCTTTAAATAGCAAATATACAGTGAATGGTATAACTGGAACAATTAATTGGTATAATAATATCCGCACAATACTTTGGTGGTTTGTTCCATTTGTAAGTGATAAAAGTAAAGGTAATATTGCCTATAGCAATCCGTCTATTACATTGAAAGTAAAAGCTAATGGTCATAAAAGTGTCTTTTTATTAAATACCGATGATATATATGGAGTTGGGCAAAATGTATCAATTGATGGATATGATTCTGTCGATTGTCCCCCAAAAATGACTATAGATCTCGACTCATCAAGTATAATTATTACAACCCATGGAAGAAGTCAAACAATTAATTTCGGATAAAAATCATATAGGAGGATTATAAAATGTCAAAGAACATCATTAAAACAAAATTCCCCCCCACATTAATCATTGGTCTTGGTGGTACGGGATGCGATATTGTTAACAGAGTTGATAAGCTTGCCAATAGTGAACAGAAAGAAAATATCCGTTTTGTGTATTTTGACACGGATGCTAACGAACTTCGTATACGCAAAGAGGAATCTCCTCACGTCTTTACAATACAGACGTCAAGACGAATGAACGTCGGTCAGGCACTCAGAAGTGATAGAGAAGCAAGGGAAAAATCTTTTCCCACCAGCAATCAGCTTCTTAAAAAATCACTTACGGAAGGTGCGGGACAGGTTAGAGCAGTATCTAAGCTGGCGTTTGATGCGTGCCTTCGTGAGGGTAGAATAACACCTTTGCATGATGCTATTTCCGAGCTTATGCACATGAACGGTGATACTATGGAACAATCAATGAGAGTGGTTATTGTTTCCACTCTTGTTGGCGGTACAGGCTCCGGAATTCTTCTTCCTGTTTCCATGTATCTGAGAAACTATCTGGAAAATATATGCGGTCAGAAACCTATTATTCGCGGTATCTGTGTGCTACCCGAGGTTTTCTTCCATGACAGTAATAAAACGGAGGTTGAAAAGAATAATTTAAGAGCGAATGCGTATGCTACGCTTCGTGAACTTGATGCTTTTATGCTTAAAGCAGATTCGAGGGGTAAGTATGATAAGTTTTGGCTGAAAATGCCTACACCGGGAACAGTAGATAATTATGACGATTATTACGTGAATCCAATGGACTTTTGCTTCGTGTATGACGGCAGAAATATGGATGGAGAAGTCTTACAAAATCTTGAAGCATATAAACAGCATGTCGCGGATTGTGTTTATGCCTCTTCCGTAAGCATGCTCAACAAACGACTGAACTCATCTGAAGACAATACAATCTTGGCTCGCTGTGAGGAAAACGGCAGAAACCGTTATTGCGGAATCGGAGCCTCGAAAATAGTGTACCCTTTCGAACAAGTACGTGATTATATTGCCATGAATTGGATGACACAGGTAGTAACTAATGAATGGATGCATTATGACAAGGAATACGAAAAGAAGGTTCAAAAGAGGACTGAAAGTCGCAAAAAAGGTATTATGCTTCCACCGATTAATAAGAGAGAAGACTATTGTTCGGTTGTGAATAATGAGTATTTATCTAATCCCGAAAAGAATTATTTTGCTGCATTTATCTACAATACATGCCATATTATGGATGCTGATAAGATTGAGTATACGGGTAGTATATGGGAGATTTATTATCAAAGAATAAAGACATATATCGATGATAGAATTGAAAAAGATAAATATGCCGATGAAGATATAGCTGAAATTAATATATATCTGAACAGCCTCAATATAGCCAAAGAAGATACAGATGACAAAGCGAAGAAAACAGCATATCAGTGCTTAACAACAGCTTTGAAAAAGTATTTCAGTAAAACACAAAGCTTTGTTGAATCTGAAGCTAATAATATAGCTGATAGTTTGTTTTCAACATTGAATTTTAATAATCAAAATGATGAAAACGAAACTCGCATTGAACATTGGTTAAAAGATGGAAAGTCGTTTATTCATCCAAATGCAGCTAGGTATTTCTTATATAATTTAGAAAACCTATTGAAAAATTCAAAAGAAAAACTTACCTCGAATCAAACCACACAAAATAAAAATGAAGATGAAGCGGAAAGTGAATTAATATCTATTGGAAATATAGAGAAATACATCAGGGAATTTTTCACTAATAAAAATTATAATGTACCATTAAAAAAAGAAAGTCGTAAAAATGTAACCATTGATGAATATGTTGATGGATTGAATGTTATTAATTATTTGAATCTTGATTTTTCTGGTGAACAAGATAAGAACCAGTGGAAAAATTGTGTTGATAAAGTAATTATAAATTGTCGAAAACTGCGTGATTATATTAAAAAATATTGTGAAGCTAAGCTTGAACTTGAAATTATTGAAAAAGCTCTTGAATTTGTGGACAGACTAAGTACATGTTACGAGAATTTCTACAGTCATCTTGAAACCGAAATCAGCTTACTTCCAATTCGCATAAAAAGGATTGAAGACACATTTGTTAATAACACAGGTAATCCTGTTATTTATGCGTGCGCATCGAAAGAGTGTTTGAAAGAATTATTAAAACGCTGTTTGAATACTGTTGACTCAATTTCGCTTACAGACGAATTCCGTAATGATTTGTTCAAGAACATATATGCGGCATCAAATACGTATAATGAGGGTAAACAGGCTGTTTTAATTAATGATTTTGCTCAAAACAAAGTGTTGGAATTTTGGCGTGGTCAGGTTAAAGAGCAGTGTGGTTCTAAAATAGACATGGATATTATCGATGCACTGCGTATTCAAGCTGAAATCGAGGACGGTAAATTTGAAGCAGAGGAACAACTGCATTATATTAAGCATAAGAAGGAAGAGGCTATGAAACTCGCCTCACCGTTTATCGATAGACCTATCGGTATCGAACCATACATTATTGATGCATACTCGCTCGGAGCTGGGGTTGTATCATCCAGTGACATGAGTAAAGCATCGATTATTAATAGTGTATTCCCGTCATATGAAAACGATGCTTTTATGGATAAATATCAAATGCTGTTTATGAAAGCACTCTATAATATTCGTGTGTCCGATTTACCGAAATTCGCACCGGCTGACGATAATGAGATTGACCCGAATCCCGAAGGCTCTTACTATAAGTCCTATTGGAAGCGAATCAACAGTGTAATACCTGATGATAAAATAACCAGAGTGCTTACGCCTCATTTGGATAAGAGATGGCATTATATCGGTGTTATGCCTGATTTGTCCGAAAAATCGGATATTCAGCATTTAGTCGAGACTCATCGTGCCTTGTTTATCAGTTTAGTCTACGGCAGAATAGCATTTGACAGAGATCAATATCGTTTCAAAGCAAACGGCGGGGATTTCATTAGTGACAGTATTACCGTCGGCGATGGTAAGTGCAATAAATTCAGTGAGATTTACGAAGCAATGTTAATGAGTCGTCCGTTAGTTATCGAACAGCTTGATTATTATAAAGCACATGTGAAAACAGAAAAAGAAAAACCTGCTGGTAGTATATCCGATTATAAATCCCATGAGATGTATGAACTGTTAACCAAAACAAAATTGGATCCGTATAAACATAATCTCAGTTTCATGGAAATTCCCATTCTGTATAAAGCTACTGTCGGAAGCTACGTTCGCTGTGATGATGAAGCTGTTGCAATGCTATGCGGTATGATTGATTTCATTGAGGAATATTTAACCGAGTTCTATTCCGATGTACTCGATAGAATTCCCTATTTTGTAAAATGGATGTATGAACAGACAAAACTGTTGTGTGATAATCTTCGAAATAAATATACCGATATTATGAAAGATCCTATCAATGATAGACTTTATATAAGAATCAAAGGTATATTAGAGACACGGATTAAAGCTTGTAAAGCCGATTGCAGAGAGGGAGATCTTGAATATGTAAACCAATTCCTCGAAGAACTAAAAAATGATTTTAATAGTGAATCAGATAAAACAGATTAATAATGTGTACATGTGATCCGATAATCACGGCAATTGTCAGAGTTACCGTGAATTCGTAAAAATGCCGATTAAGGGGAGTTTACGCTGAAAATCTGCAAATATAGATTTTTCGATGAGGATAAGCCGTTATACGGCTTATCCTTTGCCCCCTTGATTTATCCGGAAACTTTCATCATAATTATTATAACTGACAGAAAGGCGGTGTAAGTCAGATGAAATCAGTTTTAATTATCAATTCGGAAATATATGATGAATACCAAAAATATGCCTTCTTTTTTGACTGGTTCGAAGCCCATGGTGATATATCAATATGCATCTGGGAAAAGTTTACATCAGATGAAGCAGGAATAGATGAACTGGTGCCGCAGTTATTTGATATTGTCAAAAACGAAACCGAGTGGAATGTATATATCGTTGATGAGCCGCTTGATTC
>CAVIJI010000067.1:1412-2280 GCA_963642885.1 bacterium | reverse complement strand
GATTCAGGTAAATTTATCAATGATGATTTAACCGATTTAACTCAATACTCGGTTAATCCGTACGAGCGTGATAAAAAATCTGACTGCTATAATCCTAACAAAGATTCATTGATGCGGTTAATATATTATTTAGGTGGACGTGATACCGAAATACCTGAGTATGATGGCAGATATGCATTCAAAGCGGTCCGTCCGACACAAATATATCTATTGACACCGAGAGCATTTGATGAATTGGATTGGTATAAAGAACAGCTTCAATCGAAAATCGAAGACAGGGAAAGAAAATCAAGTACTGATGCTATTGCTATGCTCACGGTTATGCAATCTTCGCAATTCTGGGCAAGGTACGATTATCCGTCGAATTGTAGATTTTTGGTAATCGATATGCCGGATGTTACAAGTGTTCAACATGAAAGCTCATGGTTTTTAGTATGGATTTCTGTCTTGATGCTTGTATTAAATACTTTTACAAATGATGAAATAGTTTCATATAAACTGAATCGGATTAAAATCGATATATCAGCTGAAGAGCTCGGATTATTCTTAAACAGATACTATAGCGTATTATACAGTAAGCATGATAGTATTCAAAGGGAAATAGAAAAAGAAATCAACGCTGTAAAAGAGGCAATGCGTGACACCACATCCAATTATCCCAAAGAAAGTGCTCTTATAAATGTCGAATTTCCGAATACAGATATATCCAAATTTCAAATTCAAGATAGTTTATTCGGTGATACTAAAGATAAACCCGGACCCAAACTTGATACTGATGTATGGAAAAAGCACAGAGAAGATTTCAATACTGAAGAACATAAGTTATATAAAGCGATTACGAGAGGCAAGAACGAAGCTGCGGAAAACG
>CAVIJI010000067.1:0-1402 GCA_963642885.1 bacterium | reverse complement strand
CATTTGCGATTGACCTTCCACTGTTGAAGGAACAACATCTGACGCGATACGATGTCGAAGACATTTCAGACGATATTAATAATAACGAAATGGAAATGTTAGCGTTGAATGCGAAAGAAATTGTTTCTCACGCTGATTTTGAAAAAAAATTAAAAAATGTCGCAGATAAAATCGAGAGTGTTATACAGGGCAGAATACTGAAAAAAACATATATAAAGCTGATGGCTGTCGGTACAATGATATGTTTGATGGGTTTTATCCCGTTCATTATCTCCTCTGCAAAATTTAATATGACGTCAACTTTGATTTCGATTGTTATCACAATTTTATCCGGAGTTGTTGTTGCTAGCGGTAGTTTTGTGGGTTTAAAAATACTGCGTTGGAAATTATCTGAGCTCTTTAAAAAGTATAATGATGTTGTTTCCGCACGAACAGATGTAATACGAGATAATGCAAGGATACAAAGTGAATATTTGACTCGTTTATTGAACAACATGGAAAAGCATCAACTTCTTCAGTTCAGTAAAATAGATGACAGACATACAAAACGTTTAGAAGAGTTGACACGGCATCAAGCCGTATACGATGAAGCAATATCTCAATGTAAGTCGATAGCGGGACTTTGTTCCGTATCATTGAGTGTTGAAGAGGATTATATAAATGAAATGGTTTTATTTGATAACGGAGAAAAGATATATCTTCATGACGATATAGAGGGTATGATGATTACATTCAATGATATACCTGACAGGCTCATCCCGCCGTTTTCATTTGTTGGGACAATGCTTATAGACGAAGAAAATTTATATGAATCCTCAAAGTACTACAAAGGAGCATAAAATGGGTGATAATATTAAAATGTTTATAAAATTAATTTTATACTGTGTTCCGTTTGTTGGTACATGCATTGTTTCGACGGAGATGAACTTTAAAAAAGAATATCGGTATAAACAGGTATTTTTACCGTTTATAGCATTGATTTATTGCATATTCGGAGTAATATATCTAACCCCGATAAGTGATAATGTTTTAAAGATCATTTACATGTTAGAACGGTTTCGGTTCTTGTCGATTTTGCGAAAAATCAATTGGGCACATATAGATGTGTTTGTAGTGAATTTTGCTTTAGTTGCGGGATTTACTGCTGTAAAAGGCGTATTATTTCTCGCGTTAATGTGCTTACCGGTAATTCCGAAACTTGCTGATTATACAAGCGGACTGTTTTACTATGTAAGAGATGAGGACAGGAAAAAAGGTAAAACCGATATTCGTTATTTGAAGAGCAAGTATTGTGACGCTAAGAAAATAATACAGTGTATGTATATTACGATGTTAGTGTTATTTGTCGTATTATTGGTTGTTACATATTATATGACATCAAATAAAATTTTTAGCGCACCTT
>CAVIJI010000066.1:0-7293 GCA_963642885.1 bacterium | reverse complement strand
TTACATTCTCCTGAGGGAGAATGTAAGTCCAAATGCCCTCCGCGCACAGCGGAATAATGAAATCGAAAAGTGCTTCGCACTTTTCGCCCCCGAATTTGTAATTCGGCAGTACTGAAGAAAAAATAAGGAAGCATTGAAGAATCTTGAGGATTTCCTCAAGATTCTTCAATGCAAATCAAAAGAGGTTTTTATGGACGCAAAATCACGCGCCGCAGAACTGCGGCGCCTAATCTCCCGCGCAGCGGATCTCTACTATAACGAGGACGCTCCCGAAATCTCCGATTATGAGTACGATATGCTCTTCGAGGAGCTGAAAAAAATCGAAGCGGAGTTTCCCGAGCTCGATTCACCCGATTCTCCTACCCATAAGGTCGGAGGCCGCGCCTCCGAAAAGTTCGCTAAGGTCACACACCCCGTGAAAATGGGAAGCCTCTCCGACGTTTTCTCCGAGGATGAACTGCGTGCCTTCCTCGATAAAACCGACTCCGCCCTTGCCGAACACGGCATAGCCGAGAACGATATCCTCTACTCGGTAGAGCCGAAAATCGACGGCTTGTCCGTGTCCGTTACCTATAAAAACGGCAGACTCACCCTCGGCGCCACCAGAGGAGACGGCACCGTCGGCGAGGATATAACCGAAAATATCCTCACCGTAGGCGGAATACCGCATACCCTCTCCGAAAACCTCGACCTCACCGTGCGCGGCGAGGTCTATATGCCCCGCTCGGAGTTTGAGAAGCTCAACGCCGAAAAGGAGAAAAACGGCGAAAAGCTCCTCGCTAATCCGCGCAACGCCGCCGCCGGCTCGCTTCGCAGACTGAACGCCGCCGATGTCGCCGCGGCTCACCTCGATATATTCGTGTTCAACTACCAGCACGGCTCTCTGTACGAGGACGGCCGCTCGCCGAGCACTCACGAGGAAACCATAGATCGTATAGCACAGCTCGGCTTCCATACCATACGCATAATGAAGGTGACGCACAGTCATGACGAAATCATAGAAACCGTGCGCGAAATCGGACGGCTGCGTGAAACACTCCCGTACGACATCGACGGCGCCGTAATAAAAATAAACTCCCTCGCCCAGCGTACGATGCTCGGCGAAACCACATCCGTCCCAAAATGGGCGGCAGCCTTTAAGTATCCCCCCGAAAGAAAGGAAACCACTCTGCTCGATATCGAAACAAATGTCGGCAGAACCGGCGTGCTTACCCCCCTCGCCATTCTCGAGCCCGTCCGCCTTGCCGGAACTACGGTCTCGCGCGCGACACTGCACAACCTCGACATAATCCGCGAAAGAGACATTCGCATAGGCGACAGAGTCATCGTCATGAAGGCGGGAGACATCATCCCCGAAATCGCCGCCTCCGTCAGGGAAAAACGGAACGGAAGCGAAAAGATATTCGAGTTCCCGAAAAGATGCCCGTCATGCGGCGAAATCGTCTTCTCCGACTCCGACGACGACGGAAGCGCCGGAATATACCGCTGTGAGAACCCCGCCTGCCCCGCCCAGCTCGAGCGCGGACTCGTCCATTTCGCTCAGGCAATGTCAATCGACGGCATGGGCCCGTCCGTGGTGCGCGCTCTTATCGACGGAGGCTTTATCACAGATGCGGGAGACATATATTACCTCACGGCGGAAAACATCGCTTCCCTGCCCCGCATGGGCGCGAAATCAGCCGAAAAGCTGATTTCGTCAATCGAGAAATCGAAAACGGTCGGCGGAGCGGCGGTGCTGAACGCTCTCGGCATACGCCACACGGGCGAAAGCGGAGCGGAAGCGCTCATGCGCCGCTATACGTCCGTAGAAGTTCTCATGACCGCCACGGAGGAGGATTTGCTCTCGACAGAGGACGTAGGCGAGATAACGGCGCATACGCTTGCCGAATACTTTGCCCTGCCCGAAACGGCGGTGCTTATAGAGAAGCTGAAAAAAGCGGGAGTGGAGCTGAAATCCAAGCGGAAAGACAGCGAGGAGGAGCAGATATTCGCAGGAAAGACGTTTGTTTTGACGGGAACACTGCCGACAATGACAAGGAACGAGGCGGCGGAGCTGATAAAGTCGCACGGCGGAAAGGTGTCGGGAAGTGTCTCGAAAAAGACGGACTGCGTTCTCGCGGGTGAAGACGCGGGCTCGAAGCTGACGAAGGCACAGGAGCTCGGAATAAAAATAATCTCCGAGGAAGATTTTCTCGCACTGCTGACCCCGAAAACATTCCGAGGATACTCTGAATAAATCGGAGCTTTCCCGATAAACTCGAAAGGAATCCACATGCTTTACGTAATCATCATCGCCGCCGCGGCAGTCATCCTCTCCGCCGCCGCGGGGCTGTTCATGTATTTCTTCGCCATTGTCCGCGATCACAGCGGAAAACGGCAGAAAAACCTCTGGGAGGAAGAATTCGTCCCCTATCCCGGCAGCGACAGCTATAAGACAATGACAACCGAGGGCGTCAACTATATCAAATCACACATCACCGAGGTTGTCCGAATCAAATCACATGACGGACTCACACTCACCGCGCACGTCATAGAGCCGAGCGGTGGCTTTACCCCGCGCGGAGTTTTCCTCATGGCGCACGGCTACCGCTCGAGCGGAGTGCATGATTTTTCATGCGCCGCCAAAACGATAAACGACCTCGGCTTCATATGCCTTATAATCGACCAAAGAGCGCACGGTTACAGCGAGGGCGAGAACATATGCTTCGGCGCGCTTGAAAAGTACGATATTTCACGCTGGGCGGCTTTCGCCGAGGAGCATTTCGGACTTCCGATAATACTCGACGGCGTGTCCATGGGTTCAAGCACCGTCATGATGGGCGCGGAGGTCGGATACCCGAATTCCGTTGTCGCGGTGATAGCCGACTGCGGCTACACGAACGCGGGAGCGATTTGCAGACGTACGATGAACCGCTGGTTTCACCTTCCGCCGTTCCCGATATATTACATGGCACGGTTATTCACGCGGATTTTCGCGGGAATAGACCTCGACAAAACGGATGTCACCGCGGGACTGAGCGAGCTGCGCCGCCGCCGCATACCGATACTGTTCGCGCACGGAGACGAGGATGATTTTGTACCGTATCCCGACAGTGTGAAAAATCTCGCCGTGTTCGACGGCGCGACACTCGATGAACATAATGCGATACCGCAAGCTGAATTGTTCACCGCTCACGGAGCGGATCACGCGACATCCTTCATAAAGGACAACGGTGGTTACATGGAAGCGATAGAAAGGCTTATGAACAAAGCAAAGCTATAGAAAAAAGCCGACATTCGTCGGCTTTTTTCCGTTACGAAACATCTGTCATCAGGCATATGTTTCACATATTCCTCAAAGTCATATCTTGAAAAATGCTTCGTTTTGCACAGGCTGTGGAAAACTCTGTTGAAAACCGCCGTGTTTTCAACAGGTTTTCCCCTCGGGGAAATCCTCACCCATCGACAGCCCGTCTGTATAAATCCTCAAGCTGCCTCGTCATTGCCGCCGCCGTGAATTTCTTCTCGTACATTTCGAGCGCGCCTCGGCATAATTTCCCGTACAGCTCCGCATCGTCCTCTGCCGTTTCGATTTTCTCCGCCATTGCCGCGCTGTCCCTCTCGGGAACGAGAAAACCGTTTACTCCGTCCGTTATCATGTACGGGTTTCCCCCGTACGTCGTGGCAATCGCGGGTACGCCAAGACTCATCCCCTCCGACAGCGCGAGAGACGACGTCTCCGTACCAATCGAGCAGTTGAGGTTAAGGTTCATTATGTTGTAATACGGCGCGACGTCGTCGACAAAGCCCGTGAATATCACGTGTGAGTCTATTCCCTTCTCGTGCGCGATATTCTTTAAGCTGTTTTCCTCGCTTCCGCCGCCTATAATCAGAAAATACGTGTCGGGATGCGACGCGAGCACCGCCTGCGCCGAGTCGAGCAGATAGCGGTGTCCCTTGTACTCCTCGAGCCTTGCGGATATTCCGCACACGAACGCGCCGTCCGTTATTCCGAGTCGGGAGCGCAGCTCCTTCTTTTCCGCGTCCGTTACCGAGCGCATTCTCTCTACGCCGTTTATTATGACCGTTATCTTATCACGTGATACTCCCGTTTCGATGAGATTGTCCGCCGCCGCCTGCGCAACCGCCACAATGTCCGTAGCGAGAGTGTTGTTTATGAAGCCGTTAATCTGCTTTCCGGGGAAGGTCGTGAGCTTTTTCGGCTGAGGGAACGCGCAGTGGCGTGTGTAGAAGCGGTGCGGCACGTGAGCGAGATACGCCGCCAGCTTGCCCGAGAATGACGAATGCGTATGCACGATATCGGGCTTTTGCTCCCGTATGAGCCGTTTAAGCTCGCCGACTGCGGCAAGGTCGAAGCTTTTATCGGCGCCGTGCTCGGTCTCGTACACGGTATAGCCGACCTCGTTCACGCACTTTTTGAGTGCGGAGCCTCGGGGCAGCACGACACTGACATCGAACTGTGATCTGTCGAAATTTTTCAGATAATTTACGAGAAGGCGGCCCGCGCCGCCGATATTGGTATCCGTGAGGATATTCATTACCTTAATCATGAAGTTTACCTCTCTCGTTCTTTTTTCTCCGCGGAATAAGGCATAAAACAGCTGTCAGAACACCGTACGCAAGCATTCCCACCAACGTAGGCAGCGCAAGCGCCGCTATTCTCGAGCCGAATTCGATGCGCTCGTAGAAAATATATACCGCCGCTCCCATCGCGAGCGCGCAAAGCACCGACCTCGCAATGTCGATGATATCATCCTTATGCACCGTAATAAGCCCCTTCTTCAGCGCGAATATCAGGTTGAACGCCATGTTCACCGCGGATACGGCGGACGTTATAAGCGCAACTCCGCCCGTGTCGAGATAATCGGCGAGTACAACCACCGCGATAACGTTCACCGCCATTGCGGCGGCGGACGAGTACATCGGCTTTTTGTTGTCCTCCACGGCGAAAAACGCCTTTGTGAGGACCTCGTTCACCGCCGAAAAAATCATTCCCACGGAATAGCACGCGAGCGCCTGCGCCGTCAGAACCGTGTCGGAATGCGTGAAGCTTCCGTTTTCGTATATCAGCGTGATGAAAGGAACGGCGAGCACCGCCACTCCCACGGATATGGGAGCGATTATGAACGACAGCGTCTTTATCGACACGCGCGTCAGCCTGTCCGTCTCCGCGCTGTTGCCCTCCGCCGCCGATTTCGAAAAATACGGGAACAGCAGGTTTGTGGCGACAAACGAAAACAGTCCCACTATGATGATGTACAGCTTGTTCGCGTATCCGAGTGCGGTTATCGCGCGTCCGCCCTCGATACCCGACGCAATGCGTGTGTTTATGAGACTGCACAGGGGGGCCGTCCATGTCGAGAGCAGTATCGGAACGGTATTTTTCGCCGCTCTCGCCGTCTCGGGGGTGTTTATCGGCGCGCGGAGCGAACAGCGCATTCCCTTTTTCAGCGCAGTCGGAAGCTGTACGGCGGCCTGCGCCGCCCAGCCTATGAGCATTGCTATCGACAGCCCGTACACGCCGTATTTATCCGACATGGTGAGCAGGTACACGCACATGATGACGTTCGAAACGAGCGAAATCACCGCCGGAAGATTGTACTCCCCCTCGGACTGAAGAAAGCCTACAAACGTAAAGGCAAGTCCCACGAATATGACCATGGGAAACATTATTCTCGTAAGGCTCACGGCGAGGTCTGAGGCAGACTGAGCCAGCTCGGGTGCGATGAAGCGCACGAGGAGCGGAGCGGCGACCTCACCGAAAAGCGCTATGGCGGACGTAAGAAGCAAAACAAGATTCATGTAGGACGAGAGGAAGCGCAGTGCCTCATCTCGTCCCTTTTTGACCGACAGCGAGTTGTAAATCGGTATGAAAGCCGACGTGACGACCCCGCCGAGGACGAAATCGAAAATCGTCAGCGGGAGCTTGGAGGCTGTTTCGTATGCTATGGCGTACTCGCTCGTGCCGAAGGCGCTCGCGCACAGCACGTCACGCGCAAGCCCCATGAGCTTTGACGCAAATATTATAAGTCCCATAAGGACGGCGGAAAAAGCGAAGGATCTTTTTTTATTCAAAATTTTATTTTACTCCTGTGCGTTTATCTTTTTCTTTTGCTCGGGAAATACCGTCATGCCGTATCGTCGGTTTATTATTCCGTCCCGTTAATCCGTATTTAATTATAGCGCATACGCGCGCATTTGGCAAGTGCCATATAAAATCCGCGTTTCGCTATTGCAAAACGGCATCGATTCGTTTATAATTAAGGCAATAAATACACAATTTACATAAAGGAGAAAATTATGGTTACTATGACACCGAAGCAGCGCTTCCTTACCGCGCTGAACGGCGGCATTCCCGACAGAGTTCCGACCTTCGAGCTTGAGTTTCAGCTCAGCGAGGAGCTTGTCGGCAAGAGAATGCTCGGCGAGGGTGATTTAAAAGGACTGAACGAAGAAGAAGTCGAAAAGAAGCTGCGTGAGAACGCGGCGTTCCTCATAGACGTATACGACAAGCTGGAGCATGACGCGATATGCATACAGTATCTCAGCACCGAACACACGGGCATGACCGCGCAGTACATACACGAGCTGGTCGGCGATCGTTTCGCCCTTCTCGCGCACGGAGACGGCACGCTTGCCATTCCCGACGGAGACGGAATGTACGAGTTAAGCGTTATGCTGTACGACGAGCCCGAGGAGCTCCACAAGAGATGCCGCAAAATGGCGGACGACGCCATAGCGAGAGACGTATATCTTCTCGAGCACGGACTCGACGGATTCATTCTCTGCTCCGACTACTGCTTCAACAAGGGCCCGTTCATCTCGCCCGAGATGTTCGCGGAATTCATCACGCCGTATCTGAAGGACATAATCTCCGCGATACGCGAGCACGGCGGATACGCGATAAAGCACACTGACGGCAACATCATGCCGATTATAGATCAGCTTGTAGCGTGCCATCCGCACGCCCTTCACTCGCTCGACCCCATGGCGGGAGTCGACATCCGCGAGGTAAAGGAGAAGTACGGCAAGCAGGTAGCGCTTTGCGGAAACGTACACTGTGCCGCGATGCAGACGGGCACGGAGCAGGAGGTAATAGACTCCTGCGAGTACTGTCTGAAATACGGCAAGCCCGGCGGAGGATACATATACTGCACGAGCAACATCCCGTTCAAGGGACTGCCTCTCGAGAGATATCAGCTTGTGCTTGATGTTTGGAAGAAGCATCGCGACTATTGAGCGGGGATATACTATAGTTAAGTAGTGGAGACAACCACCCCGCTCTTGAGAATT
>CAVIJI010000065.1:0-7475 GCA_963642885.1 bacterium | reverse complement strand
GTTTCACCGCAGGTGAAAAACAATGAAATAAATTTTTATTTAAAAGCCTTCGCATTTTAAATAAAAATTTATAGAATATTTTCGTTTATATTCTTTACTGAAGTAAAGAAAAATAATATAATAAACCCTATAATCCCGTAAAATGTAATTTAATAAAATTTATTTCGAAATTTTGTGTAAGAAAGGCTTTGCTATGAATATTTCCGCACTTAAAAAGAGTTTTCTCGACGGAGAAATAGATAATACCCTCGTGTCCGAGCTGTCCGTACGCCCCGAAAACGTGCCCGCTCAGAGAGAAAGATACGCCCATGCCGCGGATGAGTTCGAAAAGCTCTACGGCGACGGCGACGTTTCCGTTTATTCCGTAGGCGGAAGAAGCGAAATCTCGGGCAACCATACCGACCATAACTACGGCAGAGTTATCGCCGCAGCCGTTAACCTCGACATTCTCGCAGTTGTGAAAAAGACAGACGACGGAACAATCCGCGTAAAGTCCGAGGGCTTCCCCGAGGACGTAGTTCCCTCCTCCGCCGTCGAAACTCCCGACAAGGATAAGTTCTTTACCTCCGCGGCTATAATCGCGGGCATGGAAAAGGCTTTCCTTAACGCGGGCTACAAAATCGGCGGCTTCAGCGCGTATACCACTTCAAACGTCCTCAAGGGCTCCGGCATCAGCTCCTCCGCCGCTTTCGAGGTCATGATAGGAAATATTCTGAACTACCTCTACAACGACGGCAAGGTTTCGAACGTAGAGATAGCGAAGATGGCGCAGTACTCCGAGAACGTTTATTTCGGCAAGCCGTGCGGACTCATGGATCAGACGGCGTGCGCCGTCGGCGGCTTTATCACGATTGATTTCGCCGATCCGAAAAATCCCGTAATCGAGAAGCTCGACTTCGACCTTACCTCCGCGGGCTACGCTCTCTGCATCGTCAACACGGGCGGAAACCACGCCGACCTCAACGAGGACTACGCGTCCGTTCCCGCGGAAATGAAGAAGGTTGCCGCTCGCCTGGGCGTAAGCGTTCTTCGTGAGACAAGCCGTGAGGCACTCGACAAGCTCCTGTGCTCCGGTGAGGGTGCGAGAGAGGAACTCGGAGACAGAGCAATCCTTCGCGCGTACCACTTCTTCGCCGAAAACGAGAGAGTCGACGGTCAGGTCAAGGCTCTGAAGGCGGGAGACCTCGCCTCGTTCATGAACGGCGTCAAGGAATCGGGACTTTCGTCCTTCAGATTCCTGCAGAACGTATACACGACAAAGAACGTATCCGAGCAGGGTCTCTCACTCGCTCTCTGCCTTACGGAAGAATTTCTGAGAGGCAAGAACGGTGTATGCAGAGTACACGGCGGCGGCTTTGCGGGAACGATTCAGGCGTTCATTCCGCTTGAATACGTAAACGAATACGCGGAAAAGATGAACGCGGTATTCGGCAAGGGCGCGTGCCACATACTCAGCGTAAGAAAAGCGGGCGCTACTATAGTAACGAAATAAAGGTAAAATGAAAAACAAAGAACCGAGGAAGGGCGGCGGCGGACTGCGAAAGGCGGGAATACTGCTGCTGAACTTCGCGCTGTTCTATTTTCTGCTGAGGGTTATCATAGTTCTTTCCGAGAGGACGGGACAGCTCTGGATTTACTACGCGGGTACAACGGCGTACGCGGTATTCGCCGCCGTATGCTTTGTGGCGTTCTACGTACTGAACGGATTCACGTTCAACCGTGAGGAAAGAACGATTGACGACCTGCCCGAGAAATGGACGAGCGAAAAAAAGATGGAATTTCTCGGCAGGCAGACCGAGAACAAGGAAAAGGCGCGGAGGCTGATATACGTTATACTGCCGCTTATGGTGGTATTTGCGGTAAGCTACATCGAGCTGACTTTCATAAAGTAACGCCGATTCGTGAAAAATCGCGGGAACGAGACCGCATATTTATAAAAAAATTCAATGCTGAAAATCAAACTCATCGCCATGGGGCACCTCACTTATCCTCCTTTTCGTGAGGCCGCGGCGGAATACATAAAGAGACTCGAAAAACGCTTTTCCGTCTCGGTTATCGAACCCAAGCCTCAGCCGCTGTCCTCGAATCCGACCGAGGGGGAAATCAAAGCGGCGCTCGAAAAGGAAAAAAACGCTATTTCGGCGGAAATTCAGCCGAGAAGCGCCGTCGTTGCCATGTGCGTCGAGGGTAAGGAAATGTCCTCCGCGGAGCTGTCCGAAATGCTCGAGAGCTACGCTCTCTCGGGTGTGTCCGAGGTCGTCTTTGTCATAGGCTCGTCATACGGCCTGTCGGAAGAATTCAAAAAATCCGCGGACAAACGTGTGTCTGTGTCGAAAATGACTTTTCCGCACGAGCTGTTCAGGGTAATGCTCCTCGAACAGCTTTACAGAGCCGGCGAGATTTCCGCCGGTACAAAGTACCATAAATAGTAAGGCTTGCCATGAATTATTTCTTGAGAAATTTACGAGGCTTTCTTTCGCATGTCCTCGTCTTCGCCGCGGTGTTCGGCGTTGCCGCCCTTGTGATTCTTTATCTGCTCGGGTACTATGATTTCTCTTTTCTCGACAGATATAAAATCCTATACGATGACGCCGGCGGAACCGAAAAGGACGAAACCGAGGAGGATATTTTCGCCTCTCTCGCGGGAATCGTCCCCGATGAGGACGAAAGCATCGTCATAGAAACGGAAGCGGAAAGCAGCGCGGCTGTCTCGGGTGAGAATAAGGCATCGACGGCGGTCGAGAGGGTGACAAACGTAAAGAAAATTTATTCCTCCGACATGCTCGACGACAGAACGGCGGCAGTGCCGAGGGTGTCCGCGAGAGAGGACGACGGATACACCGTCTGCGACACATACGGCACGGGTACGGAAAACAGCGACGGTACGAAGAGCGGCGGCTCGGTGCTCGGGCGGATGAACTTTTCGTACAAGCTGCCGACCGACTTCTCGCTGCGTACGAGAAGTGTGACCAAAGACGAAGTCGTAACTCCCGACGACGACACGGAAATGTACGTCAGGGAGGTTACGGTGACGGAAAACGCTCCCGCGGTTGAGCTGTACATGGGGTACATACTCATGGACAGCGGCGAGGAGATATATCTCATAAACTCCGACGGAACTCCGCTCTCGCGCTTCGCATACGGCAAGTACAGTCCCGCCTACATGAGAGACAGTGACGGCAATCCCGTTTTCATGAAAACGGACGGAGACAAGGTGTCATACTACATACTCGCGGAGGACGGAAAAACCTTCCGTGCCTGCGATATAGAAAAAGACGGAGACAACGTGGGATTTTGCTTCGACTATCCCGTTTCCTTCGGCAAGAGCGACTCCACGTCGGTATATCCCGTGCGCGAAGCCGACGAAGCGGATTTATCTGATTCAACGGATTTATCTGCCGAAACTGTCGAAACAGATTTATCTGCCGAAACAGGTTTACCTGTTTCAACGGATTTACCTGATTCAACTGCCGAAAAAAATCTTTGGGGATACGCCGTACGTGACGGCGAGGGCAATTTCAAGGGAATGCTGACGGAGTACAAATTCACCTCCGCGTACGGCTTTACTTCAAACAGGGCCGCCGTCATAGAGGACGGAGCGGAGATGGGAGCGATGTATTTCATAGACGAAAACGGGCGCAAGGCGTTCGAAAACGATATTGTGTACGTCAATCAGTACGACAGATATGTCGAGGACTTTCTGCTGCCGCCGCTGACGAACGGCATAGAGAGCATAGGCTTTTATTATTACGACAAGGGACTGACGAGGGTGCGCCGACTGACCGTGGACTACTACAACTACGCCGTGAGGCACGTGGCGAAGGTAGTCGAGGACAGGGACATACTGGTATACGCCGACGGAAGCGAGTACGCGATTCCCGCGGGCTACACGCTGAAGGGATACTCGGAGGGAATGCTTATCCTCGAAAAGGAAGGCAAATACGGCATTTTCGCCGTCGAGGGCGAGTGGATAGCTCAGCCGATATACGCAGGCGCGACTCCGTTCATAGGCGGGCTGAGTGTGCTTAAGACGGACGACGGAAGGTACGGCATGATAGACACGGAGGGGAACATAGTTCTTCCGTTCACGTACGACTATCTGTCGCAGAACTCGAGCGGACTTATAGCGGCATACAGAGAGGAAAACGGCTGGACGATATTTAAAGTAATGTCGCGGGATTAAGTTAGGCTTAAGGGTGGAGGTAAACACCCGCTCACCTGTCGGCGGATAACGTAAAGGTTTAAGGGTGGAGGTAACCGCCGCCTCACCGAGAATTTCGCTTGTGGCGAAATTCTCCGATAGTTCGGCTTCGGCGAAATTCTCCGATATTTCGGCTTCGGCGAAATTCTCCTATGGTTCGGCTTCGGCGAAATTCTCCTATGGTTCGGCTTCGGCGAAATTCTCCTATGGTTCGGCTTCGGCGAAATTCTCCTATGGTTCGGCTTCGGCGAAATTCTCCTATGGTTCGGCTTCGGCGAAATTCTCCTATGGTTGGGTTTTGGCGAAATTCTCCTATGGTTCGGCTTCGGCGAAATTATCATACGGTTCGGCTTAGATTGTCGGGCTCGGCTATATTTATAGGTTTAAATTTGCATAAACATAAAAAAATACGAGAGGTTACAGCAATGGCTATATTCGGTAAGAAAAACAATCCCAAGGAAAACGAAAACAAGAACAACGAAAAAGAAATAAACGAGACCAATGAAGAAACCGCGGTTAAGTCGGATTCGACGCCCGTTACGGATTCATCCGTGACAAACGCGATTCCCGACGCGACCATGACGACGGTAACACCCGAGAAGCCCCGTTACCACACTCCCGAGGGCTTTGATTTCAACAGATATTTCCTCGCGGAAAGAAGAATAGTACTCGACAATGTAAGCTATGAGACGACAAAGCCTACCCCCGGCACCTCTCAGTTCAAGCTCGGTGTGAAGGATACTATCGTAGCGCAGGTTATAGGTCAGGCCGGAGTTAAGGCAACGTACAACAGAATGCTCAAATTCGATCCGGACGGCCCGTTTGTTCTGTCGGTATCGTTCGCGGTAATGCTTGTATTCAATCCCGGAACAAGGGACGAGATAGACTGGCACACGATCGACATAGCGGACGAATTCAAGAAGAACTGTCCCGTACTCGTTCAGCAGATGAGCGCGAAGGCGGCGCTGATTGTAGCGGAGCTGACGGCGGCTAACGGCGGAGTGCCGATTATACCGATGAAGTAAATTCACCGCAGGCGGATGTACTTCACGGGAGCAAAGGATTTAAGCGAAACCGTATTTTACAAGAGAAAGATAATATAACAAAAATGTTGAAAGAGGAGCTCTTTCAACATTTTTTAGGATTTTTATGAAAAAAAACACATCTTCATCGCAGGCATATAACAATCAATCCATAACCTCGCTGAAGGGCGAGGACAGAGTACGCAAACGCCCCGCCGTTATCTTCGGCTCGGACGGACTCGAGGGCTGTGAGCATTCCGTGTTCGAAATTCTCTCGAACTCGGTCGACGAGGCGCGTGAGGGCTACGGCAGGGAAATAAACATCACGGCATACAGTGACCACTCCGTCGAGGTCGAGGACTTCGGACGCGGTATTCCTCTCGGTTGGAACGAGGGCGAGGGAAGATGGAACTGGGATCTCGTTTACTGCGAGCTGTACGCGGGTGGAAAGTACCAGAACAACTCGGACGCGGGTGCGTACGAATATTCTCTCGGTCTGAACGGACTCGGCGCGTGCGCCACACAGTACTCGAGCAGCTATTTTAAGGTGAAATCCTACAGCGGCGGTGAAGTGGCGGAAATATCCTTCGAAAAGGGACGTCCCGTCACGGAGCTGGCCGTTCGTCCCCTCGAGAAAAAAGAAAAACGCACGGGAACTGTACAGAGGTGGCTGCCCGACCTCGATGTTTTCACCGACATAAACATACCGCGCGAGTATTATTCGGATATGCTCAGGCGGCAGGCGGTAGTAAACTCGGGGATACGCTTCAATTTCCGCTGGGAGAAGGAGGACGGCACGTTCGACGAGGAGAGCTACTACTACGAGAACGGCATAACGGACTACATTTCCGAGCTGGCGGGAGACACTGCCGAGACGAAAATCGCGCGTTTTCACCTTGAGACAAAGGGAAGAGACCGCGAGGACATGAAGGACTACAAGCTCGTGTGCGACGTTGCGTTTACCGTATCGAAGCAGGTGAACGTGCTCGAATACTACCACAACTCAAGCTATCTCGAACACGGAGGCTCGCCCGAAAAGGCGGTAAAGCTGGCGTTTGTGTACGCTGTGGACAAGAGGCTGAAGGCAACGGGCAAGTACAACAAGAACGAGTCGAAAATCACGTTCGCGGACATAGAGGACTGTCTCATTCTCGTAACGAACAGCTTTTCCACGCAGACCTCATACGCCAACCAGACGAAAAAGGCGATAACGAACACGTTCATAGCGGACGCGATGAACGAATTCCTACGTAATCAGCTCGAATATTTCTTCGCGGAAAATCCCGTTGATGCGGACAGGCTATGCGGACAGGTACTGATAAACAAGCGCTCGCGCGAGACAGCCGAATCGACGAGGCTCAATCTCAAAAAGAAGCTGGCGTCGTCGACGGACGTATCGAACAGGGTAGAGAAGTTTGTTGCGTGCCGTTCGAAGGATCCCGAGCTGCGCGAGGTATACATAGTCGAGGGCGACAGTGCGATGACATCGTGCAAGCTGGCGAGAAACGCGGAATTTCAGGCGATAATCCCCGTACGCGGAAAGACGCTGAACTGCATAAAGGCATCGTACGAGAGAATATTCAAGAGCGACATAATATGCGATCTGCTGAGGGTAATCGGCTGCGGAGTGGAGTTATCGGGCAAGCACAAGAGCGACATGGCGCAGTTCGACATAGCGAACCTACGCTGGAGCAAGATTATAATCTGTACGGATGCGGACGAGGACGGATTCCAGATAAGAACGCTGCTTCTGACGCTGTTCTACAGGCTTTTGCCCACGCTGCTCAGAGAGGGCAGGGTATACATAGCGGAGACGCCGCTGTTCGAGATAACGCCCGCGAAGGGAGAAATAGAGTTCGCGTACAACGAATTCGAGAAAAACGAGATAGTAAAGCGGCTTGAAGCGGAGGGAAAGAAGTACACGCTTCAGCGTTCGAAGGGTTTAGGCGAGAACTCCGCCGACATGATGGCGAAGACGACGATGAATCCCGAGTCAAGGCGGCTTATCAGGGTAACGCCGTCGGATGCGTTAGCGACTGCGGAAATGTTCGACATAATGCTGGGAGACAATCTCGCGGGACGAAAGAAGTTCATAGCGGAGCATGGAAAAGAATACATCAAGGATGCGGATGTATGAGTTTTGAGCCTTAGGCTCAAAACTCGAACATGGAATTACATTCCCCTGAGGGGGAATGTATTTCGAAAGAAAGTGCCTCGGCACTTTCTTTTTTACATTACATCCCACCTCAGTG
>CAVIJI010000064.1:0-7490 GCA_963642885.1 bacterium | reverse complement strand
ATTAAATATCATCTGCTTTATTCGAAAGGTGTTAAGAAATGAAAAAGAGATTTGCCGCGCTTATCGCAGCCGCACTTATGGTTATGCCCATTGCCATGACGTCATGTTCCGACTCCGATACAACGATATTGAGTCACGCTACCGAAATCAAGCTGAACGGTACCGCTGTCGAATGCGAATCCGAATCGGTTAGCGTCAGTGCCGACAATAAGATTACGATTACGAAGGCGGGCACATATTCGGTTACGGGCACGCTCAACGACGGACAGATTTATGTCGACTGTGTAGACGCGGGACAGATCGACCTCGTACTCAACGGTGCCGATATAACAAACAACGACGGCTCGTGCATAGTTATAAAGAACGCTACGGATGCGGTTATTACTCTGTATGAGGGTACGGTTAATACATTGACCGACGGCGAAAGCTATACCTTCGAAAAAGCCGGAGATGACGAACCTGATGCAGTTCTTTTCTCAAAGGAAGATTTGACAATCAACGGTACAGGCAAGCTTGTGGTCAACGGTAATTACGCAGGCGGTATATACTCCAAGGACGGCCTTAAAATCGATGAGGGCGAATATCAGATCACATCCGTGACACACGGCATTAAGGGTAAGGATTACCTTGTGATTAACGGCGGTACTATCGATATACACGCCATAGGCGACGGAATCAAATCCAATAACGTCGAGAGCGAGCTCGTCGGCTACGTCGAGATCAACGGCGGCAAGCTGAGCATTTACTCCGAGGACGAGGCTGTTCAGGCGGTATCGAGAGTAAGTGTAAACGGCGGCGAAATCACACTGCAATCGCTCAATAACGGTATAAAGAGCGCGGGCTCTATCGAGTTTAACGGAGGCACGGTGACGATTGACGTTCAGGATAACGCTCTTGACGCCGTGACAATCACAAAGAACGACGCATGCTCCGTTACCATCGACGGAACACCGTACGTCGGCTGAGAATAAATCAATTCGAATATCATACGGCTGCGCGGATTAGCACAGCCGTATTTTTATGCGTGCGTTTTAGCAGACGCAGTGCCGCGGTGCTACAAAAACAAATGTTAATAAAGTGTAAACTCTGGAAAAAATACTTGATTTTTTTCCCGAATGGGATTACAATATGAGCATAAGGTTAGCAGTCAAGCAAACCGAGTGCTAAACCTTCGAATACAGTAAAGTATAAGTTTAACATAGAAAAGGAGATTATTATTATGACACTCAAACCTCTCGCAGACAGAGTAGTTGTTAAATTGGTAGAAGCTGAAGAAACCACAAAGACAGGCATCGTTCTTCCCGGCGCAGCTAAGGAAAAGCCGCAGGTAGCCGAAGTTATCGCAGTAGGCCCCGGCGGAGTTGTAGACGGCAAGGAAGTCGTTATGACCGTTAAGGTAGGCGACCGCGTAATCACAAGCAAGTATGCGGGCACCGAGGTTAAGTGCGACGGCACCGAATACAACATCGTAAGACAGAACGACATTCTCGCTATAGTCGAGTAATTTCGAACAGTTTCATAATTTAAGTTAAAATCTAAGGAGATGTATATATATGGCAAAGGATATTCTTTACGGAATCGAAGCAAGAGACGCTCTTATTAAAGGCGTAGACAAGCTCGCTGATACAGTTAAAATCACACTCGGCCCGAAGGGCAGAAACGTAGTTCTCGATAAGAAATACGGCACTCCCCTTATCACAAACGACGGCGTAACAATCGCCAAGGAAATCGAACTCGAAGACGGCGCCGAAAATATGGGCGCTCAGCTCGTTCGCGAAGTTGCGACAAAGACAAACGACGCGGCAGGCGACGGTACGACAACCGCTACACTTCTCGCTCAGGCGTTCATCCACGAAGGCATGAAGAACGTTACCGCAGGCGCAAACCCGATGGTAATCCGTAAGGGCATTCAGAAGGCCGTAGATACCGCAGTAGCTTCTCTTAAGGCCGCATCCAAGCCCGTAAGCGGTAAGGAAGATATCGCAAGAGTAGGTACGATTTCCGCAGGCGACGAGGTTATCGGTACTCTTATCGCAGACGCTATGGAAAAGGTTACCGCAGACGGCGTAATCACGGTAGAAGAATCCAAGTCGGCTGAAACATACAGCGAGGTTGTAGAAGGTATGCAGTTCGACCGCGGCTATCTCTCTCCCTACATGGCTACGGATACAGACAAGATGGAAGCCGTTCTCGATGATGCTCTTATCCTCATCACAGATAAGAAGATCTCCAACGTTCAGGAAATCCTTCCTCTTCTCGAACAAATCGTTCAGTCCGGCAAGAAGCTTCTCATAATCGCAGAGGATGTTGAAGGCGAAGCTCTTACAACACTCGTTCTTAATAAGCTCCGCGGCACATTCACATGCGTTGCCGTAAAGGCTCCCGGCTTCGGCGACAGACGTAAGGAAATGCTCCGTGATATCGCTATCCTCACAGGCGGCGAAGTAATTTGCGACGAACTCGGCCTCGACCTCAAGGAAACCACGGTAGACCAGCTCGGTCACGCTCGTCAGGTTAAGGTTAACAAGGACAATACCATTATCGTAGGCGGCGCAGGCGATGCGGAAGCCATCAGCGGACGTATTTCCCAGATTAAGGCCGCTATCGAAACAACAACCTCCGATTTCGACCGCGAGAAGCTCCAGGAAAGACTCGCAAAGCTCTCCGGCGGTGTTGCCGTAATCAAGGTCGGCGCTGCAACCGAAACCGAAATGAAGGAAAAGAAGCTCCGTATCGAGGACGCTCTCAACGCAACACGTGCTGCTGTTGAAGAAGGCATCGTAGCAGGCGGCGGAACAGCATATGTAAACGTTATCGACGATGTAGCCGCTCTCCTGAACACAGTAGAAGGCGACGAAAAGACAGGTGTGTCCATCGTAGTTAAGGCTCTCGAGGCTCCCGTACGTCAGATCGCCGAAAACGCAGGCTTCGAAGGCTCTGTTGTAGTTAACAACATCAAGGCTTCCGGCAAGAAGGGTTACGGCTTCAACGCATACACGGAAGAGTATGTTGACATGATCGAAAGCGGTATCGTAGACCCGACAAAGGTTACTCGTTCCGCTCTCCAGAATGCCGCTTCCGTAGCTTCCACAGTACTTACGACAGAAGCTCTCGTAGTAAGCAAGCCCGAACCCGAACCGGCACCCGCAGCAGGCGGCGCAGGCGGAATGGGCGGCATGTATTAATAAATAAGTCGTCGGAAACGATATAGTAAAGTAAAAAAATAAAATCGGCAGTCGCGAAGATGAACCGTAAGGCTCGTTTCCGCGGCTGCCGTTTTTTTGTGTGTCTCGAAGGATAAAATTGTTTCGTTCAAAAGATGAATTGTTCGGCTTGAAAATCGGAATTGTTTCGTTCAAAAGCATACTTGAAATTCGAGGACGAATCGGTTATAATATTCTCACAGCGTGTGGCTCTCTGCGTAAATCCGGTTGCAGAGGGCCGCTTTTTTTATGAATTGAGGTGAGAAGCGGAAAAAATGACGGAAAACCGTATAAGCGAATCGTGCGGCAGAAATGCGTAAGTCCGGATTTTTGAGGGGCTTGCGCGTTATTTTTTTGCACGGGTATGTCCAAAAACGAAATTACGGGGGAGATAAATATTTTTTCGGAAAGGTGTTATTATGAATAACGGAAATCAATTTTTAGGGACGGAGAGCATAGGAAAGCTCATGCGTAAATACGCCGTTCCATGTATCATCTCACTGCTTGTGGGCGCGCTCTACAACATCGTAGACCAGATTTTTATCGCAAACGCAACCTATCTCGGCTCATACGGAAACGCCGCGAATACCGTCGTTTTCCCGCTCACCGTTGTCGCTCTCGGCATAGCGGTGTTTATCGGAGACGGTGCCTGCGCTTTCGTAAGCATCGCGCAGGGAAGAGGAGCACATGACGAGGCGCATAAGAGCGTTGGTAATGCCATTGTTATCTGCGTGGCAGGGAGTATAGTTCTGACGGCGATTTATCTTATTTTCAGCGAGCCGATACTCGTGCTGTTCGGCGGAAGCGTCAACGAAGAAACTCACGCGTTCGCCGAAGAATATTTCTTCTATATCACGTTGGGAATACCGCTGTATATGTTCGGCCAGGCTATGAACCCGATAATCCGCAGTGACGGAAGCCCTAAGTTCGCCATGGTCGCTACCGTTTCGGGCGCTGTCACAAACGTGATTTTAGACCCGCTCTTTATTTACGGCTTCCATTGGGGCATGATGGGCGCCGCTGTCGCTACGGTAGCGGGACAGGCACTTACGGCTGGGCTTTCCGTGTGGTATCTGTGCCATATGAAGGTTGTGACCTTGAAAAAGAGCAGCTTTAAGCTGAATGCAAAGCTGATCGGCCGTTTCCTTCTCATGGGACTTACCAGCTTTCTCGCACAGATTTCTCTTGTCGTTTCCATGGCGGCTGTACAGAATATGTGCATGAAGTACGGCGCGAAGGATCCTGTTTTCGGACAGCCCGAGTACGCGCAGATTCCTCTTGCCGTACTCGGAATCGTCATGAAATTCTTCCAGATAGCTATATCGATTGCCATAGGTATGGCCGCGGGATGTATTCCGATTGCGGGGTATAATATCGGCGCAAATAAAAAAGACCGCGCAAAAGCCCTGTTTACACGCCTGCTGCTTGCCGAATTCATCGTCGGAGCCGTGGCACTGGTGATAGTGGAGGTGTTCCCCATGCAGATTGCGATGCTGTTCGGAGCGGCAAACGAAAGCGCTTATTACGCGGACTTTACCGTAAAATGCTTCCGCATATATCTGTGCCTGATGCCCCTTGCGACACTGAATAAAGGCACATTCATTTATCTGCAGGCTCTGGGCAAGGCGTTCGCGTCCACGGCGGTTTCCATGACTCGTGAGATAATATTGGGCGTGTTCCTTCCGATTATCATGCCGATATTCATGGGGCTTGACGGACTTCTGTGGTCGTTCCCCGCGGCGGATCTGCTTACGTTTATAGTCGCTCTTGTCTTTATAAGACAGACCTACCGCGAGCTGTCGGAAAACACAATTAAGAAAAAAAGATAATAATCACGAGCTTGAAAACAGGCGTGCCGCAAATGTGCTTTCGATGTAATTGATGCACGCCGTTTTCGAGCTTTTTTCTTTTTTCACAAAAAAACATCCGCACGATATGTATCATGACGATATGTATCGTGCGGACGAAAAAATTCAATTAGTTATTTCGGGAAAAACAGCGCTTTCGACGCGGTTGTGTCAATAAGCCTTATGCCTTCTGCTTATCGGGGATGATAAGTCCGTATGAGCCTGCGTTTCTCTTGTAGACCACGCACATCTCACCGTTTTCGGCATCTTCAAACACGTAGAATGTATGTCCGAGGAGGTTCATCTGAAGTATGGCTTCCTCGGGAGTCATCGGTTTCATGAGGAATGTTTTCTTTCTGATCTCGAAATCCCCTTCTTCGACCGTGGGGGCGGACTCTGCGGCTGCCTCCGCTGCGGCAACCTCTGCTGCCGCGAACGAATCCTTCATTCTCTTTTCGAGTCTTGATTTGTTTTTGCGAATCTGACCTTCTATCAGGTCAATGCATCTGGTGAGTGCATTCTTGAACTCCGATGAGCTCTCCTCCGCGCGGAAGAGAGTGCCTCCGACTGAGATGGTGACCTCCACACGCAGCTGGTCTTTGTCTTTTTTGACAGTTACAGCCGACTCGGCGCCTTCGGGGAAATATCTGTCGAACTTGGCGAGCTTCTTTTCCGCAAGCGCCTTCATATCATCGCGAATCGATACTTGCTTTCCGATAATGCTAATATTCATGGTAGTACCATCCTTCTTTGAGTATTTGCCGATCGGCTTTTCCCTTTCGGCATTTTCATTATAACAGATTTTGCCTCGAAAAAATACATACATTTTGTAAACAAATGCCCAATAACAATAACCGAAACAGTGATAATTATGTTCAATAACACCATACATCACCATCACAATAAGAACACAAAAACTTCGGAAAACGCGAAAATGCGGTGAATATCGGCTGAATATGTGAAAAAAGTTCAAATAAGTTGAGAACATCAGCATAAATGTACAGAATGCACATTGAACGGCGGTGTCAAATGAACATAATTTAGAATTAATAATATTTGACACGCACGATATATAATGATATAATGATTAAAGTGATTAGCAGCGGATGATGTTATATTGCATATATATTAGTTGAAAAAAGAAAAGCGAGGCTTGATATGCGAGAAAAGCTGAGATGCGCCGTAGTGGGCGCTACGGGAATGGTCGGACAGAGATTTCTGACTTTACTTGAAAACCACCCGTATTTTAAGGTTACCGCGGTTGCCGCAAGTGCGAGAAACGCGGGAAAGACATACGAGGAGGCTGTACAGGGCCGATGGAAAATGAACGCTCCCATACCCGAGGACGTTCGCAATATGGTGATTTACGATGCTTCGGACGTGAAAAAAGCGGCGGAAGTGTGTGATATGGTATTCTGTGCCGTGGACATGCCCAAGGACGAAATTAAGGCCCTTGAGGAAGCCTACGCGAGAGCCGAGCTCCCCGTTATATCAAACAATTCCGCGAACCGCTGGACGATAGACGTACCTATGGTTATTCCTGAGATCAATCCGGAGCACCTGTCGGTTATCGAGAGCCAGAGAAAGCGTCTCGGCACGCAGAGGGGCTTTATAGCGGTTAAGCCGAACTGCTCGATACAGAGCTATGTTCCCGCGCTGACACCCCTGCGCAAATACGGAATAAAGCAGATTCTCGTTACGACATATCAGGCGATATCCGGTGCGGGCAAGACCTTCGATACATGGCCTGAAATGAACGATAATATCATCCCGTATATTTCCGGTGAGGAAGAAAAGAGCGAGACGGAGCCGCTTAAAATCTGGGGTGAGGTTAACGGAGGAGTCATCATTGCCGCTAAATCGCCCGTTATAACCACACAGTGCATCAGAGTTCCCGTAAGCGACGGTCATACCGCGGCTGTGTTCGTATCGTTCGAGAACACGCCTCCGAAGGAAACGATAATCGAGGAGTGGAATGAATATTCGGGAATTCCCCAGAAGCTCGGACTTCCGTCCGCTCCCGAAAAATTCATAACCTATTTCGAGGAAAACGACAGACCGCAGATAAAGCTCGACCGCGGTTTATACGGCGGTATGGGTGTATCCGTGGGACGTTTGAGAGAGGACAGCATATTCGACTACAAATTCGTGGGAATGTCGCACAACACGCTGAGGGGTGCCGCAGGCGGAGCGGTGCTTATAGCCGAGCTGCTGTATCGTCAGGGATATCTAAACTGAACTGCGTCGGCGGATGAACTTCAGCTTAATAGGCAAGACAACCGCCGCCTCCCCGAGAATTTTCATGACTGAAAATTCTCCCGGGTTTAGTTTAATAGGTGAGTGGCGGATAATTTTCAGCTTAATAGGTGAGATAACCGCCGCCTTCCCGAGAATTTTCATGACTGAAAATTCTCCCGAGTTTGGTTTAATAGGTGAGTGG
>CAVIJI010000063.1:0-7628 GCA_963642885.1 bacterium | reverse complement strand
CTATACCCCCATGAACGGCGGCGGAGGCTCCCACCCCGAAGAAAAAGCATCCCGCGACGACGATAACTACCACTTCACCTCGGACGCCGACGACGCCGTGAAAAACGAAAAATGGCGCTCGTATATACGCGACTATACCTTCGACAACTTCATCGTCGGCTCGTCAAACCAGCTTGCGCACGCCTCTGCCATGAACGTCGCGGACAACGTCGGCGGTAAGGTAAATCCCCTGTTCATATGGGGCCCGTCGGGGCTCGGCAAAACTCACCTCATGTACGCCATAGCCAACCGCGCGCTCGAACACAATCCAAAAATGAAGATAATATGCATCAAGGGCGAGGAATTCACGAATCAGCTCGTCGATGCCATTCAGAAAAACCGCAACAGACAGTTCAGAGAAAAATTCCGCCGCTGCGACATACTCATGATAGACGATATACAGTTCATAGCCGGTAAGGAAGCCACTCAGACGGAATTCTTCCACACGTTCGACGCTCTGTACGAGGACAGAAAACAGATAATTCTCACGTCCGACCGCCCTCCCCGCGAGCTCGAGTCTCTCGAACAGAGAATTCGCTCCCGCTTCGAACAGGGTCTTCTCGCGGATATCAAGCCGCCGGACTACGAGCTCAGAATGGCGATACTGCGCAATAAGATAAACCAGAATCACATCGACGTTCCGTCCGACGTGGTCGATTTTCTGGCACAGAATCTGCAGGAAAATATACGTCAGCTCGAAGGCGTTATAAAAAAGCTGGCAATGTCGAACCTGCTCACGGGACAGCCCGTCAGCATGGCGATGGTTATGCAGACCGTCCCCGAATACCTGCACGCTACCGAATCGGTCTCGGACACATTCGAGAGAATACTCGACTGCGTATCGAAAAAATTCAAGGTTTCGAAGGAAGAAATACTCGCGCTGTCGAGAGTTAAAAAGCCGAAAACCGCACGCGGAGCCGCTATGTACGTCACACGTATGGTGACGGGAGCGTCTCTGCCGCAGATCGGAACGATGTTCACGAGAGACCACTCGACGGTACACTCGAACCTCAATACGTTCGAACAGCAGATGCAGTCGGATCCCGTGCTTGAAGCAACGGTAAACGAAATCATAAAAGAAATAAAGAGATAAAAAATTCCGCACCACCCGTGCAAGTTTCACCCGCAAGACTTTATCAAGGTATTCTCTTGGGAAAATTTCGCCGAAACCAATCTTAGGAGAATTTCGCGGAAGCCTAACTATGGGAGAATTTCGCAGAAACCTAACTTAGGAGAATTTCGCCGAAACCTAACTTAGGAGAATTTCGCCATAAGCGAAATTCTCGGGGAGGCGGCGGTTGTCATCACCCTCAAGCTTCACGTTATCCGCCGACAGAGGAGAGCGGCAGTTTTACATACGATTTCAACATAATTTCACCCGCCGACAGATTTCTACATATGCCGATTTTCAACACCGTTTTCAACAGGCTGTTGAAAACCTCTGTTGAATATCCCGAGTTTTCAACAGCCTGTTGATTTTACAGTTGAAAACCTCGAGTTTTCAACAACCACGCATCTCTCTTTTTCAAACGATACCTTGTTTTTTCTCCCCTCATCGCATCTTTCACCGAGTTTTCCACAGAGTTTTCGAATTTCCCCGACCACACCGTTCATCGGTGGAAAACATGCCGTAAATAAAAGCTTTGATTTTGTAAAACTCATACCTTTTCCACCGCGGCACTGTATTTTCCACAGCCGCCTAAATTCCGCTTTTGAACAGCTTAACCCGCTTTTCCACAGGGTTTGAGGTTTTTTTCCTCCGAACAGCCCCATGTTGAAAACTCCTTCTCCGCAATTTCATGCGAAGCCGAGCAGTTTTCGGGACGGATTTCAAAAGCCGAGAAGCGGATTTTCGGAAATAAATCAAACGCGAAATCAACACCGCGAAAACAAAAATTTCCGCCGTCCGAAAAAGAAAAAGACGTATTATATATAACAATAAGGAAGAAAAGATATTCAAAGGAGCCGCACGCGACACATTTGTTCTATCATTTTCGACTTTTCCACAGTTTCAGCCCCCTCTACTGCTGCTACTGCTGAAAACTTAACTTTATTTTATATAGATTTATATTATTTTATATCTCTCTATAGAGAAAGCGAGAAAGAAAAACAAACCGCGACGGCGAGAGAAAAGTAAATAAAACTCCCACGAATTACATCCCACTGAGGTGGAACGTAATTTGAATTACATCCCACTGAGGTGGAATGTAATTCGATTTAAGCCAAACAACATTTTGTAATAAAAAAAGTAAATATAAGAAAAAAGTTAAAGGATACCCTCATATGAAAGTTACCTTCGATAAACAAAAACTCCTCGCGGCCCTTATCCCACCCGCGGGAATTTCACAAACTAAAAATACTCTTACCTCCGTCGACGGCCTTCTCTTCGAATGCCCCCCTAATCCTAAGTACGGCGATTACGATACGGACCGCGACGACCTCTGCCGTATTTCCGCCTTCGACCTCGATAAAGGACTTCGGACAAGTGTAGAGTGCGAGATTTACGAAAAAGGTATGTTCATCATTAATACCGTCAAAATCCTGCAGATCGTGCGCGCTATGCCCGACGGTCAGGTCACAATAGAAATCGACGATAAGGGACATACGAGAATCAGCGGAGGATATTCCGATTTCGAAATTTCCGCCGCTCCCGGCGCGGAGTTCCCCTCCATGCCTATGTTCATAGGCGATAAGGTTTACTCCATCCCGCAGCACAGAATCAAAAAGCTGATAGACGAAACCGTTACCGCAGTCGCTCAGAACGACGCGAGAGCCGCCTTCAACGGCGCGTTCTTCAAAATCGAAAACGGCTTCATGACGGCGGTCGGCTGCGACGGAAATAAGCTCGCCGCGGCTAAATGCCCCCTTGACGGAGGCGATAACTCCTCCCTCCCCGACGCGCAGATGATTATCCCCGGTAAGTTCCTCACGGAGCTCACAAAGCTGATAAAGGACAGCGAGGACGAGGTTACGCTTATAGTGGGCCGCCGCCACGTCTTTTTCAAAATCGACAGCATATATTTCTTCACCAGAGTGATAGAGTCGGAATACCTCGACTATAATAAAATTCTCTCCACCCAGTCAAAGACCTATTCAACACAGCTTTACGTTTCACGCAGAGAGCTGCTCGGCGCGTGCGAAAGAGCATCAATCGTCACCGAGGATAAGCTCGGCGGCTCGGGACGCTCGCACGTCAAGCTTGATATCGCGGACGGCTGTATAACGATGTCGTCCGTTTCCTCGGGCGGCTCGATATGCGAGAAGGTTCCGTGCGCGATGGAGGGTAAGGATATTACGATAGGCTTCAACTGCCGCTTCCTGCTCGAATCTCTCCGCTCATCTCCCGCCGACTGCGACAGACTCAGAATACGCCTCAACTCTCCTCTGATGGGCGCGCTCATAGAGCCGTCCGAGGGTACGGACTTCGTTTGCTCCGCCCCCGACGAGAGCGTGTTCGGCGCGCGCAATCCCGATACGGTGCGTGACGAGAGCGACGGCGACGAATTTTTGTACTTTATCATGCCCGTAAGACTCAACGGTTAACGGGCCGAGCTTATTCGATGTACATACACGCAGGCGCGGGAAAGATAGTACGCGGAGAGGATATAATCGGAGTATTCGACATGGACGGGCACACGGGCTCGGACATAAACGCGGAATTTTTAAAGAGAGCGGAGCGGGACGGTGTGACGGAGGCGGCGGGAAACGAGCTTCCGAGAAGCTTTATTGTGCTGGCGAAATCTCGCTCTTCGACGGACGAAAAGGTGATATTCACAAGAATATCCGTAAGCGGAGTAAAGGGCAGAACCGTGAACAACATTCTCCTGAGGGAGAATGTTGTTCAGAAACATTCTCTATAGAGAATGTTTCGGCTTTCGCTTTAGAGAATGTTTCTGCTTTAAAGCTAAAGCTTCGGCTTTCCCTTTCCGAATCAAAAGAAAAAATATAAATAAACCCCAAAGAATCAAAATACATTTTGTAAGAGAGTAATCATGGATATAAACAACGAAGAAAAACTCATCCCTCCCGTGGAGGCTGCATTCGATGAAACAGCAGAGGCTGCTACCGAGGAATCCTCGGCGGAACCCGATTACGACGAGAACCAGATACAGGTTCTCGAGGGTCTCGAGGCCGTCCGCAAACGCCCCGGTATGTATATCGGCTCAACGGGCCCGCGCGGACTGCACCATCTTGTGTACGAAATCGTCGACAACTCCATAGACGAGGCAATGGCGGGACGCTGCGATAAAATCGAGGTGGTTCTCTACCCCGACGGAAGCGTCTCCGTACAGGATAACGGCTACGGCGTTCCTTCTCAGATTCATCACCAGGTAGGCAGACCTACGCTCGAGGTCGTTTTCTCCGTGCTCCACGCCGGCGGTAAATTCGGCGGAAGCGGATATAAAATCTCGGGAGGCCTTCACGGCGTCGGCGCGTCCGTCGTAAACGCTCTGTCCGAATGGATGGAGATAGACAACTGCTACGAGGGACACCGCTATACGATGCGCTTCGAAAGAGGAGAGATTGCGCGCCCGTTCAAGTGCGAGGGTGAGTGCGACAGCCACGGACTTTACGTCAGATTCAAGCCCGACGGCGAAATCTTCACCGACACTACCACATTCGACACCGATACGCTTCTTACGAGACTGCGTGAGCAGGCATTCCTCAACGCGGGAATAAGAATAATTCTGCGTGACGAAAGAGTCGACCTTGACGCGAAAAAGGACGAGGGAGAGGTTGACGAGGACATAAAGAGACTTCTCGAGGCGGCAAGCAGCGTCACGGGTGACGAGGAAGACGTTGCCGACGAGGAAGAAATCGTCGTAAAGGAAGGCGTCGACAACGAGATAAAATTCGAAAACGACGAGAGCGAAATAGACAAGAGCTGCCGCTATCTCGAATACGACTTAAAGTACGACGGAGGTATACGCGAGTTCGTCGAGCACCTCAACCGCGCCAAGCACGTCGAGGTAATTCACCCGAACGTAATATACATGAAGGCGCAGAAGGGCGACATCACCGCCGAGGTGGCGATGCAGTACAACGACAGCTACACGGAGACTATCGTTACCTTCGCGAACAACATGTCCACCATCGACGGAGGCACGCACGAGACGGGCTTCAAGACCGCGATAACGAAGGTGCTGAACGACTACGCGAGAAAGACGGGAGCGCTGAAGGACAGCGACAAGAATTTCTCGGGTGAGGACGCGCGCGAGGGACTTTGCGCTGTCGTATCGGTAAAGCTGCCCGACGCGCAGTTCGAGAGCCAGACGAAGGCGAAGCTCGGTAACTCCGACGTCAAGGGCATAGTGGAGAGCATAGTAACGACAAAGCTCGCGGAATTCTACGAGGAAAACCCCGCGGTGGCGAAGGCGATTGTGGACAAATCCCTTATCGCGCAGAAGGCGAGAGAGAACGCGAGAAAGGCAAGAGAGCAGGCGAGAAAATCGGTACTTCAGGTATCGACTCTGCCGGGCAAGCTGGCCGACTGCAACGAAAAGAGAGTTGACCTTACCGAGGTTTACCTTGTAGAGGGAGACAGTGCGGGAGGAAGCGCGAAGACCTGCCGCAATCCGCGTTTTCAGGCGATACTTCCGCTCAGAGGTAAGGTACTGAACGTAGAGAAGTCGCACGCCGACAGCGTATACAAGAATCTGTCGCTGATACCGATAATACAGGCGCTCGGCTGCGGTATCGGAGAGGATTTCGACATGAACAAGCTGCGCTACGGCAAGATAATCATCATGGCGGATGCCGATGTCGACGGCTCGCACATACGCATACTGCTCTTGACGTTCTTCTTCCGCCACATGAAGCCCCTTATAGAGGAGGGACACGTATTCCTCGCGCAGCCTCCGCTTTACAGAATTCACAAGGGCAAGACGGAGAAATACGCCTTCACTGAGGAAGAAAAGGCGAGAATAGTAGTCGAGATGGGCACAAACGGAGTCGAGGCGGAGAGATACAAAGGTCTCGGTGAAATGGACACCGATCAGCTTTGGGAGACGACGATGGATCCCGAGACGAGGACTATACTTCGTGTGGACATAGAGGATGCTATAAAGTGCGACGAGATATTCTCGACGCTTATGGGAGACAAGGTAGAGCCGAGGCGTGAATTTATCGAGGCGAACGCGAAATACGCGGAAAACCTTGACATATGAAGTTGATTCGACGGATTTAGGCGAAAGATTCGATATTTTACAGGAAAAAGGATCAGAGGAAAAAAGACTATGAACCAGATCATTACCCTTACTCTTTCCCCCGCGCTTGACGTGGAGTACCACTCGGAGTACGCGCGGCCGGGACTTAACCGAACGTATTCGCATACCGTATCGGCAGGCGGCAAGGGCATTAACGTGTCGAGAGCCATACTGAAGCTATCCGAGGAAAACGGTACGCCTCTGCCGCTGAAAACGGTATTTCCCTGCGGCGGAGCTACGGGCGAGCTGCTGAGAACGTTACTCGAAAACGAAGGAATGGACACAAACGGAGCTGTCGAGACGACGGGAGCGACGAGAGTCAACACCTCTCTTATACCCGAAAACGGCAGTGCGATAGAGATAAACGCGCCCGGTGCCGCTCTTGACGGCGAGGAGCTTTTGAAAATAGAAAAAAGCGTACTTGACAAGCTATGTGAGGGGGATGTGGTATGCATATGCGGAAGCGTTCCCACGGGAGTGGCGAAGTCGTATCCCGCGCAGCTTGCGAAAAAGGTAAAGATGAGAGGCGGAATAGCGGTACTCGACTGTGACGGCGAGGCGCTGCTTGAGGCGGCGAAGATGGATATATACGATGCGGCGGATCTCATCAAGCCGAACTCGGACGAGCTATGCGGGCTGTTATCCGTGCTTCATCCGGAGTTCGGGGCGGCGAAAAACGGCATACGGACGGAGAAAGAATTCGCGGCGGCGTGCTCCGTACTTCCCTTCGGTTCGGTCATCATGACGATGGCGGAGGAGGGAGCGATGTATTTTTCGCACGGAGAGGTACTGAGGCAAGAGACGATACCCGTGAAGGTAAAGCGGCTGAAGGGAGCGGGAGACACGTTCCTGGGGGCGTATGTATATTCGAGGCTTATATCGGAGATGGCTTCCTCGGAAGCCTTAAAGAAGGCATCCGAGGAAGCCGCGGAATACATAAAAGCGTAGCTTTTATGTATTCCGGGGGGTATAACTTTCACCTGCGGTGAAAGTTATACAATGGAGAAAAGGCGGAGCCTTTTCAATCTCATTATATGCTCCTACGCGGAGGGCGCACCGAACGAGCGAAGCTCGTTCAAGGCTCCAGTCGCCGCCTCCTTGTGAATCCACGCTCAGCGGTGGAGTGCACACGGAATATGATGAACTCTGCCCTCGCACATTTATACTTGGTCGGTCGCGCGTGTACGCATAAAATTTAAATCACAGCTTAGGATGTGCGCGCGGTGAGTTAAAGGGACGCGGAGAGTATTACTTAATCGTTTCTTCATCCCCGCGCGGGGCTTTCTTGGGGTTTAAATCATAGCTTGGTTAAGTAGGCTGCCGCTGTTGGCGGATAAACTTCAGCTTAATTCGCATGAAATAAACCGCCTCCCCGAGAATGCA
>CAVIJI010000062.1:0-7705 GCA_963642885.1 bacterium | reverse complement strand
CGGAATCAAGTGCCGCATTTAGCGATGTGTACATTTCGGAACACTCACATGCCGATGTAGGCAAATTATCGGTTGCTATTACTTTTCCGCCCTCATCATAAAATTTTTTGATTATACGTAAGGCTTTAAGACTGATGATGGACATTGACGGCAGAATTATCAGCTTGAATTTCATTACATTCTGTCCGCAGGTTAAATACAGAATTCCGTTGTCCGCAAGAGCGTGCTCTATAATAGCGTTAGGATGGATAAATGTTGAATCTATACCGACATAATTCAGGAAATTATTCATTATTTCCATATAATCCGCATTTTCTGGCGTGGACGGATATTCAAATCCGGATATATCGGAATGATACAGATATACCAATGAGTGAAGTGAATGAATCGGATACAGTATTGCAACCTCGCTGATGTGTTCTCCGCCCCTGAGCATAGTCTGAACACGTGTGACAAACGATGCGTACTCCGTTAAATCATCGCTTTTCGAAAAAATGGAACCCCACACGGGAGCTTCGTTTTCAATGATATCCGTGTTTTCCTTTGTTCTGTCTTCACCCAAGTGTGTGAAAATTAAATTAACTCCCCTCACAAATACATTCATTGATTCACGGTATATTATATCTCTGGTCAATGTCATGTAGTACTTAAAAAGATCGGCGGTTACTGTGTCATAACCCATCTCGTCAGCCGCACCTGCGGCAACTCTTATGCCGTTTAAACCGTAAAGGTAAGCGAAAGGCATCGAAACCCCCGGTGCTGATGCATACTTATGAAGCATCTGACCGTCACCGAAGAGCCATGAACAAGCAGCCGCTTTGCTTTCCGCGGGGAAACCTGTACAAAATACGTTATGTGCTTTGCAATAATACGAAACAGCTTTAAGGTATCCCTCTACCAACATTTTTGCACGGCAGCTCATCAGCATACACTTATATCTTCTTGCTTTGTCGCCGAAATCTCTGAACAAGAGAGAATAATAAGGAGACGGATCGAATCCATACTCTTCTTCAAAGTCTTTATTAAAATTCTCATCCCACATTCTGCGGTTTTGTCCCGCAAACATGACATTACGATATATAAACAACGTGAACGCACTGTCTTCGGCAGTCGAGTCATCGATATTAAGCGTACCGAATGTAGCACGGATAAAATCGAGTGAGATGTCGTAATCCAAAGCGTTTATTACATGAGCATTCATATCCGGTTCGCAGACATATTCTTCGATATTCCAGTTTCCGTCCGGAACCTTCCATTCGATACAATAGTCATGTGCGTAATCACGCAGATCAAGTACGGTCAAATCAACATCATTAACCGCAACAATCGACATAATTTTTCCGCTTCTGTGAAGGTTTATTTTGATTGTTTCCCCTTCTGTGCAGGAATACTCGTACTTGTTTAATATTTTGCATACTATTTTTTCGGGAGTCGGATGAGCATTTATATATTCTCTCATTACATATGAATCGTCAAGGTATCCGATATTAAGTTGACACTCACGTGCTTCCTTCTTTATACGCGAATATACCTCGTAATATTCTTTGGAGAGGGCTTTGATTTCACTGTTTTTATCGGTGAACGGAATCACACCTGTATACCCTGATTTTTTATATCCCGCTAAAAGCTTTTCCGTTTTCCCCGGAACAAGGCCGCAATCTATCGGCAAATATATATACGGTCCCACGTGTTCTTTTCCGTTTTGAAACTGTTTTTTTAATGTCATGGGATCATTTATAATATTTTTATCGTTAATCATATCTCAGTATGCAAATCTGTTTAAGGCGGAAATGCAATTCCTTTCAATAATTACTGTAAAGTCATATATATTATATCATATAATTATTTTTTTGTACATACGGTTTGTCGTTAATTTGATTAATCGAATAGAATACTTTTTTACCGACAAACCAAAATAGATGAATTAAGACAGTAAAAGCAGAGGCCGTTAAATCGATAAAACAACAGAGGTTGTCGACAGTATCGCCGTATATTTGTATGATATATTTAATATTTAAAATCAAGTATTAAATTTTAATAATAGATTGACAATTACAAAGCAATATTATATAATAACAACGGTTGTGCAATTTGTTCGAAACATCGCTCGTTCAACGTGTATTATTAACAGGAGTTTATACATATGCTCATTAAACAATGGTATTTCAATCCCGGTGAGCCTTTCCGTATTCCGGCGGATATAACATCGCTTTTAAAAGAAAAAGGTATTGAGGAATCCGATATAAAGTTATGCGTAAAATCGGATCTCAATAGAGGTCTGGTTCGCTCGGATTGCTATCTTTTATGCACGGACAGTCATATAATCGTTTTATCCGGAATTGTCACAGTAGGAAAAAAAACATCGAAAAAAGCCGAACGTAAATTTGAATTGTTAACGTGGGATGTTTTCGACATTTCCGATCTATCGGAATTCAAGGTTGAAGAACAGATATCATCGGCAAGATTCACCGCAAAAGACAGTGGCGGACATTATGTTTTACTGATGAATCTTTCGAATACTTATAAGGGTGACTTTTTTACATGCTCGAGATTTATTGAGGAATTGAAAAAAGAAGGCAAAATAACCCCTGATGAGTCAAAAGGCGATCGTCACGACGAAATATTCTGTCCGAAATGCGGAAGCAGATACATAGACGAAGAACGTAAAATTTGTCCCAAATGTATGGACCGCAACAAAATAATACGCAGAACAGGCGAATTTATCCTCAAGTATAAAATCGAAGTTGTCACTATCATAGCAATGCTTGTGCTGACAAGTGTTTTCGGAATATTAACGCCGTATATATCTTCGGGCTTCTATTATGATGAGGTTCTCGACAAAGCCGGTAAATATTACGGTGAGATACTTCTTGTGCTCGGATTGATTATCAGTACACGGATTTTATCGCTGCTTCTGTCGATGGTACATAGCATTGTTACATCCAGAATAGCCGCAAAGCTTGTTTATGATTTAAAAAAGGTTATATTCGGTTCAATAGAAAAGCTGTCGCTTTCGTATTTTACGAATCGTCAAACAGGCGGGTTGATGACACAGGTAACAAGAGACGCAAATACTATATACTGGTTCTTCTGTGACGGCGTACCGTACTATTTGGTAAACATAGTTCAGGTAGCCGTGATCATCGTAATAATGCTTATTATGAATCCTGTTTTGACGCTTCTTACTGTAGTTACGGTACCGTTTATTGTGATTTCAATGAAATTCCTTTTCGAGAAAATGGATAAATTCCATGCGAAAAGATGGACACGTTCACGTCAAATGAATTCCGTTTTATCGGATATATTGAGCGGTATGAGAGTCGTTAAGGCGTTCTCAAAAGAAAAAGATGAAACGATAAGATTTGACAAAAGCAGCCGTAATCTCGCGGATATAGAACAAAGAACCTCGATATTCGGTACGGTTGCATTCCCGACACTCGGTGTACTGTTTTACATAAGTAATCTTATAGTGTTGGGCTGCGGCGGATGGATGGTAATAAAAGGACAAATGACTTACGGCACACTGCTTGTTTTCATATCGTATATGAACATGGTGCTGTCGCCATTGGAATCATTCCTCGATATGGTTTATCAGTTTACGGACAGTCTCAACGCCATGAGCAGACTCATCGAAATCATGGATGCGAAACCCGATGTGGTCGAATCGGCCAATCCGATACATTTAGACGTTTGCCGTGGCAGTGTTGAATTCAAAAACGTTGACTTTTCATATGATAAAACACGAAAAGTCATTGATAATGTCTCATTTAATGTTGAGGCGGGAGAGGCTCTCGGAATAGTGGGACACACGGGAGCCGGAAAATCGACACTGGCAAATCTTCTGATCAGGTTGTACGATGTTACCGCGGGTGAGATTTTCATAGACGGAATCAACGTGAAGGATATTGCATTTGAGGATTTGCGTCAAAATGTCGCTATCGTATCCCAAGAAACATACTTGTTCATGGGAACCATACTCGACAATATTAAATACGCCAAGCCGGATGCTACCGAGGCAGAGGTTATCGAAGCCGCGAAAATAGCCGGTGCGCATGATTTTATTATTAAATTGCCTGACGCTTATTCCACGATGATAGGATTCGGTTATAAAGATCTTTCCGGCGGCGAGCGTCAACGTGTTTCGATTGCCAGAGCAATATTACGCAATCCCAAAATATTGATTCTCGATGAAGCTACTGCGGCTATGGATACCGAAACGGAACGCAAGATACAAACCGCTCTCGAAAAGCTTTCCGTCGGACGTACAACGATTATGATAGCCCACAGACTTTCGACACTGCGTGATGCAGACAAGCTGATTGTTATAGAAAACGGTAAAATCCCGGAAGCCGGTACACATCTCGAGCTTTTGGCTAAAAAAGGTATTTACTTCAATTTGTACAAGCTGCAGCTTGAAGCAATGAGGAACATAGGAATCGAAGAGTAAAGTATTCCCTTCTTGTTTATAGAGAATTATTATCGGAGGAAACAATAATGGACGAAAACCGAAACCAATCAAACGCACTTAAAGAGGTTGTTGCCATAAAATATATCACAAAGGATAATACGAAAATCGAGGTCGTCAATGATTTTATTTCCATGACAGTCTCTCTTCCCGATGACGACGGTAATATTGTCGAAAAGAAATATGACAGAATTTTTCTGCATCGTGCTTTTCCGTTTGATTTTCCGTATTCATACATATCCGTTCTTGATATGGATTCTGTCGAAATAGGACTCATTCGGGATATTGATGCGATGGGAGAGGAAAACTCCGAGATTTTGCGTGCGGAATTGGACAGAAAATACTATACACCGATAATCAAGCAGATAATTTCCACAAAAGATAAATTCGGATACTCATACTGGAAAATACTGACTGATGAGGGTGAACAGGAAATCACACTTCGTGATGTATTTCAAAGCCTGCACAAGGTCAGCGGTACAAGAATCTTTGTAAACGATATAGACGGAAATCGTTTTGAAATTCCGGATATTGAAAAACTCGACAGAAAAAGCTACCATCGTATTGAATTGTTCCTTTAATTTCGGGAAGGAGCCGTAAATGGAAAACAGACAAGCCTTAACGGAAAAAATACGCGGCATAGATTCTTCGATTAAAGAAGAGAATATACTGCTGCCATTAGGTTTTAATTTAAACACAACATCCTCACGTAAAAAAATCAACGGTATAGCCGTACTTTTCACTGACAGAATTTCGGTTTATGTTGACGAAGAGAAAAAAAGCGATATTCTGTTGAGCGATATCTCGGAAATCGCATTCAGAAAAGGAATCGGCTGCGTTTGCATCGAGTATCGAGACAAGAAGGATTTGTGGCACATGCTTTGTCGGGCAGACATGCAGTATATCGACTTATACGCCGCAGCCGCTCGCGAGATGAATCGTTATTTGGAAGGAAAAGAAATTTCCTATGAGTACGAAAAAGAAATAGATCGCAGATGTCCGAAATGCAATCGTTTATACCGTCCCGGTTCTACCGTATGCGAACACTGCGTCGAGAAGAAAAATTATATAGCCCGTCTTTGGAAAATCGCAAAGCCGTACCATAAACAAATTTATTTTTCCGTTGTCTTCTATTTTATAATCGCAGCGGCAAATCTTATACCGCCTTATATCAACCGTGTATTGGTGGACGACTACATTAATGCAGATGAGTTGCCGCAAGTGTTTAAATATCTTACCGTTATATTATCTATGCTCGGTGTATATCTCGTTACTCGCCTTCTGTCGATGGTCAGGAGTATCCATCTTATTAAAGCGAGCAACGGTATAGTCGTAACCTTGCGTGAAATGGTATTCGATAAGATTCAAAAACTTTCGATTGCACGTATATCAAAACGTACATCGGGAGAATTAATGAACCGTGTTTCCAATGATACCGCAAATCTTTCCAGATTCATTTCGCAGGATTTCGGAAATATGGTCGAGCAGATACTTATATTACTTGCGGTAGGTATATATCTCTTTTCGTATGACTGGCGTCTTGCGCTTATGATCATAGTTCCGACTCCTATCGCAATGTTTTCGTACAGATTTTTCCATAGATTTATGCGGCATATGTTCCACAGACAATGGCAGATGGAATCACGTGCGAATACCATCCTACATGATACTTTCTCGGGCATCAGAGTCGTCAAAGCCTTCGGTATGGAAAAACGTGAAATTAAACGATACGATGAAATAACGCAGATAGAGCGTGACACAAAGATACGCTCAGAAACATTTTACGCCAAAATACAGCCGATTCTCGACTTTATCATGGGTGTCGGAGAATATTTCCTTCTCTACTATGTCGGTGTTAAAATTATAGGCGGAGAAATGACTATCGGCGAAATGAGCCAATTCTCATCATACGTAAGTATCATTTACGGTCCTTTGCGTTGGATTTCATGGCTTCCCAATCGTCTGACGAGAATTATGACGTCTATTGTAAAAATATTCGATGTTATTGACGAGGAAACAGATGTTGCGGATAAAGAAAATGCAATAGATCATGAAATCGAAGGATACATATCACTTGAAAATGTATCGTTTGGTTATGATAAAACATCATACGTGCTGAAAAATATTTCGTTGGATATAAAACCCGGTGAGATGATAGGAATCGTGGGAAAATCGGGCGTCGGAAAATCCACTTTGATTAATCTTGTTATGCGTATGTATGATGTCTCAGAGGGAGCGATAAAGATAGACGGAATAGATATACGAGATATTTCTCAGCAATCACTGCGTTCCCAGATAGGTGTAGTACTTCAGGAAACTTTCCTCTTTTCGGGTACAATATACGATAATATATGCTATGCAAAGCCTACGGCTTCACGTGAGGAAGTTATCAGTGCTGCCAAAGCCGCAGGAGCGCACAATTTTATTATGAAGCTTCCAAACGCTTACAACACGAAAGTCGGTGAGAGGGGTCATACTCTATCAGGCGGTGAAAGGCAGCGTGTCGCCATCGCACGTGCTTTACTTCATAATCCCAAAATACTCATTTTGGATGAAGCTACGGCATCACTTGATACCGAAACCGAAAAACAAATACAAGATGCCCTGCAAAAACTGATTGCGGACAGAACAACGCTTGCCATAGCTCACCGTCTTTCGACATTACGTAATGCAACAAGGTTGATTGTTCTTGATAAAGGCGAGCTTGCCGAAAGCGGTACTCATGAGGAACTTATCAAGCAGCAAGGTATTTATTACGGGCTTGTTATGGCTCAGCGTCAAATGTCGAAAATGTCACCGAAGAACCAAGCTAAAGATAATGTCTCGGCATAAACAAATATGTCACATAAATGTTCACTTTAACCTTTAGGTATATCCTGAAAAAATTATAAACAAGAAAGGCAGAAAACATGGAAAAAATCATTCTCTTTGACGGTACAAACACAGACAACTTTGTTTCTTTGGACGGAAGTCCCGCAACGTGGAAGGTCGAAGACGGCGTAATGACGGTTGTGTCAGGCAACATTCGTTCGAAACTCGAATTCGGTGACGCACATATTCATGTAGAGTGGCGTGAACCCGATATGCCGTGGGCAAGCGGTCAAGCCAAAGGAAACAGCGGTGTATATATTCAAGGCTGCTATGAACTGCAAGTACTCGACTCTTACGGCATCGAAAATCCCCTTGATTCCGATTGCGGCGGTATTTATCAAAAGTATGCACCGCTTCTGAATGCTTGCC
>CAVIJI010000061.1:0-7853 GCA_963642885.1 bacterium | reverse complement strand
GTTATTTTTTGTATATTATCAGTATCGCTTTTTTTATCTGCCTGTACAGCTGATTTTTCGACCGTGCCTGTTACCGCCTTTTTATTCACCGGCATCTTCGTTTTTCTTTTCCGTGTTCGTCTTTCCTACACAGGCTTTGAGACTCTTCAAAATACGCTGAATCTCTTCCGACTCCGCTTTGATTTCGCGAACTGCTACAATCTGGTCAGAACTTATGAGAAATTTGAAGCCCGCCTTTAATTCCAAGTCTTCAAGCTGCATGGAGAAAATAGGCTTGCCGTACGAAAAAGCTCTTTCAACTTCCGCCTTGACAAATCGCGATGCCTGAGAAGCTTCGGTAAGCAGCAGAAGAAGGCACGAACAGTTCTCCAAAGCGTCGTTTATGACATCTGTGTAATCACTGCCTGCGGGAATATCGTACGGTGCCATCCATGTTTTGATATCGTTGTCATGCAGAAGTTTTCGTGTCGATTCCGCCCAGTCCTGTTGCCTCGGGGTGTAGCTTATGAAAACGTATCCGCCGTTGTTGTCACTCATTTTATGTTCCTCCGTGATATAAGGTTTTTTATTTATTTCGTATCCCAGCTTCACGATCAGCTTTAACGTTTCGAGAGCTGTGTTGCGGTCGTATTCCTTCTCGCTTTCGGGAAGTTCGCCGTACGGAACCATCTGGGGTGTTGTTTTCTTTTCGATGTCCTTTACGGGGCCGTATGTCCAGCCTTCCGCGGTGCGTCCCGCCGCCCAAACATCGTGGACGTTTTCGGCTATTTTTTCGGTCAGTGAGAGCAGTTCATCGGAAAGAATAACATCGGATGTGTCGATTGGTGTGGGATTGTATTTGCTTGTTGACATAATTAACTCCTTAAACATTATCGTTTATTATTTTTTTCAGTGTTCTTCCTATGTGTATGATGTCGTTTTCATCGGATACGGTTATGATGTTGAGCTGTTCGCCTCTGCTCTTCTGTGCGGAATTCTGTTCATTTACTTTTCGGTTGTATGAGGCGTATGTGTTGCCGAGCAATACCTTGGTTGTTCCGACACCGAATTGATTTGCTATGCTGTTTAACTTATGATAGTATTCCTGTTGAAGCTCTACGACGGCTTTGCACTCCACGATAATGCTTCTGAAGCCTTTCGTCAACACGAGGTCCAGCTCGTTGTTGACGTCCCCGTATTCCCAGTCAAACTCATAGCCGCATGCGACATCGTCAAAATATCCGGTTTTCAGAGCCTCGTAATATGCGTAAATTTCAAGTATTTCTCCCGCCTTCGTTAAAAGCTGCTTTATCCTCGGTGAGGAATATGTGAAGCTTACTGTATATTCATTATCCTCCTTTTGTTTGATTTTACCGATATAGTGCTTGTTTTCGAGCTCGCGAAGTATTTGGAACGAATACTGACCTTTGCCGTCTGTGTCGAGATTTACATTTGTAACCGTAAGATTATCACAGTCTATTTTAACATGCCTGCTGCCGTTTTTTGTATACTCACTCACCGCGATATTGTAGTACGGAAGGAGAAGCGTCGGCTCGGCAAAAACGTTATCCAGCTTGTCGGCGTAATTTGCATCGATTGTCAGCACCAGTCTGCAGGTGTCGGTTGTGTACATGACAACATCGCTTTCTTCCTCCGCCACTCCGCAATCGATCAGCTTTTGGATAAGCTGTTTAACTGTCCTGTAACAAAATTCCGGTAAAAAGTATGTCATGACAGTACGGTTAGGGGCGGATGTCGTATCGAGCTCTATGTCGGCCAGAGGCGGTCTGTTCGACTCGTATTTTTCGAGACACATGCAAAGGCGATTCCAGTTGCCGACACCGTTTGAGAACTTTCTATCGAATAGATATGAACCGGTGTAAATTTTCCATAGCTCTTTATAGTCATCGGCGAATTCGGGAAAGTTGAATTTGCTGTTTGTGGCATTAATCAAGCCGAACATATCCTCGATTCTGATAAATGACGAATCCTTTATATATTTCAGGTAATCGCAATCGATTCGCTGTGTAAACTCTTTGTTTCGCCAATCGAATTCGAAATACGGTATACCCGTCTCTTTTATGCGGCCGATAAATTCCGAGTTGGCGAGAGGGGATGAAAACAGAGAATTACTGCCGTCGTACATGGAGACGGGGTGTTCCTTTAAGTACTTGATGAATTCACACACCGCGTCCGTGTAGTTCGCCGCGTCGATGAATACATTGTTCTCGATCCATGCGTTTGAGTCGGCATCAGAATGCTTGTTTTGCAACTCCGTCAAGCCGTTTTTCAGTTGGGTTTTGCCGGCGTTTGAAACATCCGAGAGAAATACAGTTACCGTTTCTATTCCGCAGCGGACATTTCTTCTTTCGCAATAATTCATGACTGCGTCAAGCTTTCGTGTAAGCAGCTCCGCGTCGGAAGTTGTGTTAAAGCAATAGAGAAACTTTATGCTTTCCGGATTAAGCACGGTGGCGGATGCGACATCGCCGAACGCGGCTTCGTTTTTACCGTTTTCATGTCTGCCGTAATCAAAGGCGAGAGCAAGAGAAGGCTTGTATTCGTATGTGAGTATAAACGGGATTTTTTCAATCATTTTCACGTCTATTGCTTTATAATCTCGGTAAAGATTGCTTTCCACAACCGGGAAAAAGGCGCGCTTGATGATTTCGAGCCGTTCCGTTATTTTTACTCTGTCATCATGCGGTAATTCGGAAAGTGATTTTTCAAATGTATCTTGATAATAGTCGTATTGTCTGCAGTAGCTCTTTACCCCGATAAGAATGTTTTTAAGAGCAAATTTGAATTGTCCGAAAGCTCTGTTTGCTTCGGTATATTCAGGCGGAATCAGACCTTGTATAAATATTATATCGGGATTTCGGAGCAGATTATCCTCCTTTAGCTCCTTTGCGTGCTCCGCAAAGCATCTGTGCAGCTCGACGGACATTCTGTCGAGCTCGTCAAGCCTGCTGTCGATTTCTCCTTCATCCCAAAGACTCCTGCCGTTGTCGATATATTGCTGCACATTCAGAGATGATGACGCCGAGGCTCGTACCATGCACGGATGAGTCCTGTTTACCGTATCTTTTACACTGCCTCGTGCGACACATTCCTCAAGCATGAGCCTGCCTTCTGTGTCACGCGGAGCTTTCCAGCCGTCGCATGCCCTTTCTATGAGCCATCGCCTGTGCTCGAGAGATGTCAGACTGTCAAGCTTTGCTTTGGCTTCTTCCGAACTATTCGAGTAGAAAATCTGCTTTGCGAACTGCTCAGCCGCCTCAGACGTATCGTAACAATCGATTCCTATGCTGTGAAGCTTGTACGGCAGCGAAAGTGCGAACGCGAGGGAGGAGGTTCTGTTATACCGCCATTTATCCGATTTGTCATCGAAAAATTTTCTCCGCTCACTCATAACATCTATGTTGGTCGAAGGGTTCCACGAAAGATGCGTATTGAATGCCATCTCATTCAGTTGCGAAAGAGACACATCGGTATTCACGCACACGGGATACAGCTTGTGTGCGAGGTCTGCTTTTTTCGCATTTACCTTTCTTTCGCTGACGTAACACACGGGATATGTGTGCTCTGCTATATCGGATAAGTAACGGGCAACGGATTTGTTGAGAGAATCGCTTCCGAGTGATACAAACGCATAATCAAAATGCGGAGACTGAACATAAATCGAATCTATTATATTTCTGTTGATTTGAGACATTCTTCCCGTAAAGCTTTTGTCCGTTATGTCGTCCGATGTGATTTCTTCGATGCTTTTGAATTCGAGAGAGGCATACGGTGTCTCACTCTTGCCGCACATCGAGCCGTTTACGTTGATAAACTCGGATATGGCCGGCCTGAAAAGAAGGTATTCGTTTTTGTTGCTTTCGGGTTCATCCGATATTGCGGTAATGTTCAGCCGTGTGTCTTTCATCTGACCTGCCTGCAGGCACACATCGATAAACTTCTGACCGTATGTGCCGGGGCCTATGACGAGAACGTTAATATCATTTCCGTCACCATCTGCAGATTCGAACAAAGGATGCTCGTAAAGCAGATTTTGGATAATATTTGTCGGCTCGGATAATGCGGCGGAGTTCTTGAGCACGGGCGCGGACAGCATGTCGGAAAGCTTCTTGTTTGCCTTCATCAAATCATGCTTGAGCTCGGTGCAGGATTGGTATCGTTTGCGCGGATCCACGGCAAGACATTTTTCAAGAATCAGACACAGACCTGACATGAGGGAGGCATTGGAATTCGTTTCCGATGACGCAAACAATTCGGAATGTTTTACAAGCTGAGCTATCCTCGGATAGTAGCAATCACGATACAAACCGTCGGGTATGTCGCTCGTTATTACAACGGCGTTAAAGAGCATTGCTCCTATGGAGTAGATATCGGAGCGATTGTCGACCTTTCCGTGTGAAATTCTCGGGTCGGAAAATCCTTCGGTTTCCGTAAGACGTATAAATTCACTGTCAATCGAACACAGGGAATTTATGTCGAAAAGCGAAATGTGATTCGGATTGATTTTGAAGTCGCTGTCATATTGAACAAGGAAATTTGACGGCTTAATGTCCATATGCAGAAGTCCCGCGGTGTGTAGCGCTTTGACACAGTCCGTGAGCTCCGTTGTCACGGTCAGAATATCGTGAAGAATGTTCTCGGGTTCGGAACGAGGATTTTTTCTGACCTTGTCCAAATAGGAATCGAATCCCACACCCGCTACGCCGGGAGACCATATATATACTGTGGGCGTTTGATATTCATCGTCCGTGCATCCGTACAGAATTTCACCGTGCTGAATATATCCCTTCAAGATCTCGTTTTCGGGATTGTCGGCAATAACCTTGTGGAGCAGCTGATACGCGCCTATGTACTCATCGCACATTTGCTCAAAGCGGTTTGCGGTTTCGTTTTTCGGAACAAGCTGTCCGTTCGGAAGTCTTTCCATTGAATAGGAATAGTGCTGTGAATTGCTTCCCGCAGTCGAATTTATCGGATAAAATTCCTTCAGTTTTCCGGTTTCCGTATAACCGTCGTTTCGTGTTCTGAGCGCTTCGTAGCACACAGCGGAGCTTCCCTCGCCAATTACGGATTTGATGAAATATTCTTCGGCTTCACTGCCGCCTTTTTCGCGTGTCAGCATGACGGACCCCGTAAGATATTTGCGTCCCGATTTATCCATAATGTAAATTTCTCCTTAAATGAACGATTCTTTAAAGCAATGCTGTTAATGTCGCTCGGAATCGGTAATACTCTGTTTATATCCGCAGTTTTCAGTCAAATAGATGTACAGAGATGTAACTATATACATGTCGAAAATATTTTTATGGCTTAACGGCTGATACCTCGCGCCTTCGAGATAATCGTTTATATCATCGGAATAGCTTTTGAAAACGTCGGGAAAAGTGTCGACGGTATCGTCTATCTGCGAAATATAGTAATGGTAGTGAAGTGATATCAGCTCGCATCGTGTGATTCTCTTGTCCGAACGCATCAGAGAAAGCAATGCGTTTTTCATCAATAAATCCGCGTTGTCGTCAATAAAAAAGTATTTCTTTGATACTTTTGCGATGAGAGCGGCGAGACAAGGGTCATCATACTTCTTTTCGGCGAGATAGTAGCCGTCCGCATTTCCTTCGATTTTGAAGCCGAGCTTCACGAGAACACCGATGGTTTTCGACGGATGGGATACGAACTTTATTATATTGCTTTTTGTGATTATACTTTCGATTCTATACGATGACAGCGTGCTTTTTTCGGACGAATATAAACTCAGAGCGTGGAGTACTGCAAGCATTTCTTCGCGCTCGCTTCTGTTGAAGCGGTCGTCGGGAATATGTGTTTTTTTGTCGATTGCCCGAACAACCTTGAGAAAATCCGTGTCTGAGGCGTATTTTTCTTCGAGCATATTTCGGAGCTCCCACTTGACGAAAACCGACGAATCGTATTTTATATCTTCCGTGATTTCGTTCGGTGAAGCTTTCCTTTGAAGAATATCCGCTGCCGTGGCGTTCGGATACGCGCTGTCGATTTTATCGATGAGTTCGTCCGCATAGCTTGACGCGGTATTCTCATCCGATGCAATCATAATTCTAGCCAGACCCGTGTTGTCGTCCGACAGCACATGGTAATTATCGGAAATGTAATCGGCAAGCTTGTCGGGACTAAGGTCGAGAAGAGCGTTCAGATGCTCGTCTCTGTATGTTTTTGTGTTTTTCGATATCGGCGTATCCGCCTTTTTACGATGCTTTGACGCCGAATTAACGCAGTGGTTTATGATACTTTCCGCTTTGTCTATCTTTTCGCCGGGAGTCATGTTCAGTCCGTCTTTACACAGAAAATAGATGTAAATCATCTCGGCATAGTTTTTGTAATTAATTCCCTCGCCTGTCGGTTCTTTGTCGATTGCGGTGGGATTGCTCATGTCGGACAGAACATTAAGCATACTGTTGTTGTAAAAATCATGGAATAATTTTTTCTCGACATCTCTGTCGGGATCATATGCCCTTCCTTCGACCCGAACGGTCATGCCGAACATGAACGCGAAATAATACAGTTCCGTCTTCGTTTTGCCGTTGACTCTGAAGCTGCCGTGTGCCAGACTGTCGCACATGGCGATAAGCTCCGTATCGGGATTATTAACGGCTTTTTTACTTTTTAACGCGGTTTTTCTCGCTTCCTTGTATAAGCTGTCCGCTGTTTCTTCTCTCCCTGTCTTTGTGGTATATACGACTGTTTTCAGCTGCTCTCTGAAATCATTGTCTATAAGTGATACCGCTTCATCGAATGCCGTGTCCGTTTCACTGCCTGCCAAAAGCTCGAGAAGCTCGGAGTTTGTTTTGTCGGCACAGTCCGCTCTCGACGACAGTATTTCCGACAGCTTTGCTTTTGTGCTGTCCGACAGAACTATTTCATCAAACTTTATATTGTCGCTTACGCGATACCGTGAGACACAGCCGATAATCAGCTTTAAAATTTCCGCGGACGAGAGAGTTACCCGCTCACGTTCGAATATGGTGTCATCGATTGCGGAAAGAAGAATATCCGTCTTCTCGTTGTCGGATGCTTTTCGGTACTTCGTGAGCTGTTCCGCACTCAGGCGGTTTTCCGCCCAATTCAGAATGGGACTTATATCGAATCTTTTGAAGCTTTTCCCGCCGCCGACAATGAATTTTTTTAAAATAGCGACTCTGACCGAGTCCGATGAATATTCGGGTGCGAGGTGTCGGACTATACGCTCCATATATTCGGCTGGGGAGCGTGCTTCTTTGTACATTTCGTAGAACGAGCACAAAAGCTTATCCTTTATTTCGCTTCGCGGCGGTATTTGCGATAACAGCGATCGATCCTTCAGAAGCCGCCCTGTATCGATACCCCTCGCCTTGCACAGATTCGAGAGGTCGTGGCGTGCGAACCTTACACGGTCTTTCTCCGCACTGTCGCATTCATCGAGGAGACATTCGAAATCCTCCCGACAATAGTAGCTTCCGAGCTCCGATTGCGTATTTTGAAATACAGCCTGCATGTTAAGAGTGTAATCGAAGTTTTTTACCTCATGCATATCAGTACCTCTCCGAAATTTTTTACGGCTTAGCGGTTGAGTGGATTCACATAACCCTTTTGCCTTTGCGGTACAGCCGTCTTTCGACTCTGCCGTCGATATGATCGGTCACCTCAAACCATCCATCACGCATGTTGTCTTTATACTTGCCTTCGTAAATGTTTCCGTCTGGGGACGTGTATTTGCCTTGACCGTTTCTCATGTCGTTTTTCCACTCGCCTTCGTAAACATCACCGTCGGCGTATGTGTATTTGCCATGGCCATCAAAATTGTTGTTTTTAAATTCGCCTTTGTAAACTGCACCGTTGGCGTA
>CAVIJI010000060.1:0-8337 GCA_963642885.1 bacterium | reverse complement strand
TGCAGACACAGCTCGATATCAGCGAAAAATTCAATGAAAAGCGCATAGGCAAGACATATAAGGTCATGTGCGAAGGATATGACCCCGTAGCGGGCTCTCATTACGGCAGAAGCTATGCGGAAGCCGCCGATATAGACGGTAAGATATGGTTCAGCGTGAAAAATCCGAATCTCAGAATAGCGGAAGGCGAAATGATAGACGTTAAAATCACGGAAGCTATGGACTACGACCTTGTCGGAGAAGCACTGCTCAATATATAAGGTAAATTAACACTCGAGGTGATATGGAATGAATCTTCCGAATAAACTGACGGTTTTCCGTATAATCATGGTACCCGTTTTTCTGTTTCTGTTCTGTGTACCGCTTCCGCTGTCGGATACGGCACTCAGAATAATTATCGCCGCGGTCTTTGCCGTTGTGTCTCTTACCGATATGATAGACGGTAAAATCGCACGTAAATACAATATGATAACCGATTTCGGTAAATTCATGGACCCGCTTGCCGATAAGTTTCTGGTTATTTCGGCGTGCTTGGGCATAATAGTAAAATTCGATTATCTCAGATCTGTTTTCGTCTGGGCGGCCGCCATTGTAATATTCCGCGAGTTCGCGGTAACGTCTCTCAGAATGGTAGCGGCGAATAAGGCGGGACTTGTCATAGCCGCCGCATGGCTCGGTAAGGTTAAGACAACCACACAGATGATATGCATAATATGCGTTCTTCTCGAACCCGTTATTCTCCCTTTTAAGCCGTTTGCCGAGTGGCATATTCTTTCGTATGTCACGACCGCGGTGATGGTTGTCATGACTCTCTGGTCGGGAATAGATTACCTTATCGCATATAAGCCGTATATCGGTGAAACAAAATAATGAAAGCATACGAAAGCAGTACATGCACATGTCCGTTCAATCCGCCGAGGATAACGGATGAATATTCCCGCGGCGGTGTACCGTGTGTCAGAGTCGAGGGCTGCGGAAATTTTTCAGTACACAAGACGTTCGACTGCGGACAGGCGTTTCGCTTCGATCCCTCAAACGGATGCGATGACAGCTTTTCGGGAACGGCATTCGGCAAAAGGATTACCTTCACCGATCTCGGCGGAGGTATTATCGAAGCGGAAAACTCGACAGCGGATGAGTTTTCGAAGGTGTGGATGAAATATCTGTCACTCGATGCCGACTACGATGAAGCCGACCGCGCCATCATAGACGCGATGCCGAACGATCGTGACAGAGCGGAAATGACCGCGGCGGTGAACAGCGGACGCGGCATAAGAATATTGCGTCAGGAGCCGTTTGAAACACTCATATCGTTTATCATTTCACAGAATAACAATATTCCGCGAATAAAAAAAATTATCGCGGCTATGTGCGGCATGTACGGTTGCGACAATGCGTTTCCTACGGCGGACGCACTGGTCGATGCGGGAGAGGACGGAATTTTCGCTCTCAAGACGGGATTTCGCGCAAAATACATATACGATGCCGCGCTGAAGGTAAAAACGGGCGAAATAGTGCTCGATGATATAGCGAAATGCGACGACTACGGAAAATGTACGGAAATGCTGTGCTCGATTAAGGGCGTCGGCCCGAAGGTCAGCTCGTGTGTGCTTCTGTTCGGATTCGGCAAAACGGAGGCGTTTCCGATTGATGTGTGGATGAAAAAATCGCTCGCGCTTCACTTTCCGAACGGCTTTGATCCCGATTCACTCGGTAAATATGCCGGAATAGCACAGCAGTATATGTTTTATCACGAACGATGGATAAATTCTCAAAGTAAAGGATAACGGAGACGGGAATGGAACAGATATATACAATACCGGTGAATGAGGCATTCGAAAAGGTACAGGAGGAAGGCTTTTGTACCTGTCCGTTCTGCCTGATGTACAACAGACTCGAAGACAAGGAGCTGGATTTAATACTCGGCGCATCTATGATGGAACCCGATGTCAGACTGAAAACAAACGAAGCGGGCTTCTGCCCCGAGCATTTGTCGCTGATGTTCGAGAGAGGAAAAAGATTGCCTCTCGCGCTTATGCTCGAGAGTCATCTCGACAGTGTGGCCAAGGATATAGAAGGAAATATGTCGTCGCTTTTCATCGGTAAAACCGCCGATAATGCGGTAAAGCGTCTCGATAAACTCGAGGGCAGCTGTTATATATGCGACAGAATAGAGTACAACTTTTCGAGAATGATCGAAACGGCGGCGCTCCTGTGGCAGAATGACGAGAAGTTCCGCGTGAAAGCCGCAAAAGCCCCGTATTTCTGCTTAAACCATTACGGCAAATATATCCGCGCGGCGAAGGAAAGACTGAGCAAGAAGGAATTCGCGGAATTTTACAAAGAAACAAGCGAGATAGAAAAGGCTTATTTCGATAAGCTTCGTGCCGACGTGAGCTGGTTCTGCAAAAAATTCGATTACAGATACGAGGAAGAACCGTGGGGAGATGCGAAGGATGCTCCCGAGAGGGCAAAGCAGTTTTTGTCGGGAACACTTCATGTGCATGAGGATACCAAAAAGCCGTCCGGATTAACCCGAGACTAATATCGGAGCAGTCTCACAATTCTGTGAATAAATCGAAATTGTCATATATGGCTACAATAAAAAAAGAAGCACCGCGGTGCTTCTTTTTTTTATTTGACTGTATCAGTATTTGATTCTGGATTCTCTGTAGGGATTAATCTCGGCGATGAATGCCGGCTTAATCGTTACGCAGGACGAGAATTCCTTTTCGTTGAAGCGATATTTCTCGGAAAGCTCGGGTCCGCAGGAGTTAGAGCCGATACCGTCCATTCTCATGTCGAGCATAACGGTTGTTTCGGGCTCTCTCTTCAGTTCGTAATGATGACGTGTCTTTGTCAGCTGTTCGGGAGAGAAGTGGCTGGCATTGAATGAGAACGGCTCACATGAAGTGAACAGGAAGCCGTGACCGGCAACCGTATGAACATCCGCCCATCTGCATCCCCAGTGAGATGAATTCTCCTGCGGGAATACGTAAGGTTCGTAGTTTTCGGTTACGGTTGACTTGTATTCGCCGAGCTTTGACGCGAGTCTCTTGTCAACATAGCTCTCGTACGGTCCGTAACCGAAGTAACGCATCTGTTCTGCTCCCTCGGGCATTGTAAGTCTCATGCCGAAACGAGGATAATGCTTCTTTTCGATATTCCACTTAACATCGCACGCGATATTGATGCCCATTCCGTATTTAACCGTGTATGTGATATCGGCACGGAGCAGTACGGAATTCGGAGCGGATCCCATGCTGATCTTCGAGAGAATAACAGCCGTACTCTCGTCTGCCTTTACGATTTCCGTTGAATAGCACTTAACCTTCGCGTTGTGAATACCTGCATCCTTCCAATCCCACTGAACATTTCTGTCGTTGTCCGTGGGTGCTCTCCAAACCTGAGGAACTACGGGCTTTGTTATAAGGTGCTCACCGTTGTCGCAGATATCGGTAATCATACCGGAGAACTTGCCGATTTTGTAAACGGTTTCGCCTACGGTAACGATGTACTCTTCTCTGTTTTCCTCAAGCTCTACGGGATAAAGTGCGGGAGCGGGAGCGCAGGTTTCGTTATTGTCGTATATGAACTGTGCGAATCCGACCTCATAGCCTACATCGGCCCATTCGGTGGTCTTGTTCTGTCTGAAGGACAAATCAAGTGTTGCGATGCCGTGAGATGGAATCTCGGATTCTTGAAGAATCTCAAGTGTGATTTCCGATTCGGGAGCGATGTCGAGGCTCGGATGAACTCCGGTCTTTACGGCCTTACCGTCGAGCTTGAGTGTCCATGCCATAGAGATATCGTCGAGATTCTTGAAGAATCTGCGTGATTTAATCGCGACCGTACCGGGCTTTACTTCGCGGACAGCTACGGGCATTATAGCCTGCTTCAGTTCCTTAAGACCCGTATGAACTCTTCTGTCGGGGTAAACAAGACCGTCTACACAGAAGTTTCCGTCATTCGGATGATCTCCGAAGTCTCCGCCGTATGTAAAGGAGGGATCACCGTATCTGTCTCCTATTGCTACCGAATGATCGATGAATTCCCATACGCAGCCGCCGAAGAAATTATCATGCTTTTCGATAATTTCCCAATAGTCTCTGAGATCTCCGGGGCCGTTACCCATTGCGTGGCAGTATTCGCACAGGAAGAGAGGCTCGTCGTTTGCGGGCTCACTGCAGTAGCTGTCGCACCACGAGGGATGAGGATACATTCTGCTTTCGATATCGGTAACGTCTCTGCGGTACTTGCCGTCGTTGTAGCCCGAATGTGCGCCTTCGTAATGTACGATTCTGGATGTGTCGCGTGACTTAATCCATGCGTGCATAGCGGCGTGGTTGCGTCCCAAACCGGATTCGTTGCCGAGAGACCAGAATATTACGCAGGGGTGGTTCTTGTCTCTTTCGACAAGTCTCTGAGCTCTGTCCACATACTCGCCTTCCCACAGCGGAGAGTCGGAGAGATCGTTCCACGGCTTTGCGCCATGTGTTTCGATATCGGTTTCATCGCATACATATAAGCCGTACTTATCGCACAATGCCGTAAATCTCGGATCGTTCGGATAGTGTGACGTACGAATCATGTTAACGTTATGCGCCTTCATTATCATGAGGTCGCGTATCATATGCTCAACGGGAGTTGCGTGGCCGAGAAGGTGATGACTGTCATGACGGTTTACGCCCTTCGCTTTGACCTTCTTGCCGTTAATAAGTATGCATCTGTCCTTTATCTCGACTCTTCTCGCACCGATGGGAAGGTTGATGTATTCGTTTCCGCAGTGAAGTGTGAGAGAGTAAAGATTAGGTTCCTCATCCGACCAGAGCTTTGCGTTCTTTATCGTGGGAATCGTTATCTTTCCGCTGCCGTCGATTGCGCACTTGCCTGCCGACAGTGTCGTTCCGCACGGACAATCGAGTGTCCATTCAACCTCTGCCGCAGCCGTTGTATCTACATCAACGGTAAAATCGGCGTCCGTGAAGCTGTCGTTAAGCTCGCAGTGAACAAAAATGTCGCGAATGTGAGTTTCGTCTCTGAACAGCAGGTATACCTCACGGAAAATACCGGACATACGCCACATATCCTGGTCTTCGAGATACGTACCGTCGGACCACTTCAGAACGAGAACCTTAAGACAGTTTTCGCCGTCATGAACGAGTGATGTTATGTCGATTTCGCTTGAAAGGTGGCTGACCTGGCTGTATGCGGCGAATTCATCGTTTACCCATACGTAGAATGCCGAGTCAACGCCCTCGAAGTTAAGATAAATCTTTTTATCCTTCATCGAAGCGGGTATTGTGAACTTTCTCGAGTAAAGTCCGCAGGGATTTTCGTCGGGAACGAACGGCGGATCATACGGAATAGGATAGTTTACGTTTGTGTAGTTCGGAACATCGTAGCCGCGATCAAGAGCCAGCTGCCAGCTCATAGGTACGGTCAGCTTTTCGCTTCCTTCGGTTGAAAGGCAGCAAACATCATTCAGCGATTTGAAATACTTGAAATCCCATTCACCGCAGAGGGACTTGAAAAATGCACTGTTTCCTCTCTCGGAATGCTTAGCGGAGCATTCGCACGGGAACGGTACAAAATACGCACGGGGCTTTTCACAGCCGACATGAAGTGTCTCCGTGGACTGATGGTAGTTCGGAATGTTTAAAGGCATATTGTCATCTCCTTATGCATTTATGTCAGTTTGATTATACCATATCCCGCATCGAATTTCCACAAGATTGATTTTTTTTAACTGTTTTTTTCATGAAACTTTACCGTCTCCGCAATAATCGGTTGTGTATGAGGCGGCTGTATGATATAATTGATTATCATACGGAAGTCGAGATTGTAATCAATGAAAATAAAAACCAAAAAAGTAAGCTACGATTATGCCGTAGGGCATATGCACTCGCTTCACATCAAACCAAAGCGCCCGAACCTGCTTTTCCGTACGCTTGTACACGCACTTGCGAAAGCCGATCTTAAGGATGCCGATTTCTCATACACATACGATGAACGCGCGAAAGCCGCAATCGGGCCGTACCTCATACTGATGAACCATTCGAGCTTTATCGACCTGGAGATAGTGTCCGAGATATTTTATCCCATGCCGTACGGTATTGTATGTACCACGGACGGTTTTGTCGGCAAAAAAGAGCTCATGCGCCAAATCGGCTGTATCCCGACGAATAAATTCGTCAGTGATCTCGCACTTATACGCGACATGAAATATATGCTGAAAACGCTGAAGACAAGTGTGCTGATGTATCCGGAGGCAAGCTATTCCTTTGACGGATGCGCAACGCCTCTCCCGCGTGCTTTAGGCTCTCTTTTTAAAATGCTCGGTTGTCCCGTACTTATGGTAACGACCAGAGGCGCATTCACACGAGACCCGCTTTACAACGGTCTGCGCAAAAGAAAGGTTAAGGTTTCGGCCGAGGTAAGCCTTCTGTTCGGTACCGACGAAATCGAATCCATGACGCCGTCCGAAATGGACGCACGTCTCGATGAGGCATTCTCTTTCGACAATTTCGCATGGCAAAGAGACAACGGTATTGAGGTAAGCGAGCCGTTTCGTGCGGAAGGGCTCGAAAGAATACTGTATAAATGTCCGTCTTGCTTATCGGAAGGCGAAACACTCGGAAGCGGCTGTGAGCTCATCTGCCGTAAATGCGGTAAAAAATGGACACTGACGGAGCTCGGACAAATGCGTGCCGAGAACGGAGACAGCGAATTCGAGCATATACCCGACTGGTATAAATGGGAGCGGGACGAGGTAAGGCGTGAAATCGACGACGGAGCCTATTCTCTCGATACGGCGGTGAGCATAGGAATGCTTGTCAATTACAAAAGCATATATATGATAGGTGACGGAAGACTCGTGCACGGTACGGACGGCTTTGTTCTCGAAAGCGATGACGGACACCTTCATTACAGGCAAAGCCCCCTCGCGTCATACAGCCTTTACTCGGATTATTACTGGTATGAAATCGGTGACATGATATGTATAGGAAACCGAGACAGTCTGTTTTACTGTTTCCCCAAAGAAAAATGTCCCGTGGCTAAGGCAAGGCTCGCCGCAGAGGAAATGTATAAAACAGCACGAAAAAGAGTGAAAAAATGACAGAATTTGCGGTTAATGCGTCGTTTTTTGCTTATTGACAAATCCTACGCGGACTGCTATAATCGTGGTGAAAACAGTAAAAATTTTAATCAATTTTAATCAATTTACGGAGGTTAAAAAGAAATGAAGCTGTTTATAGATACCGCGAATGTGGATGAAATAAGAAAAGCGAACGATCTCGGAGTTATATGCGGAGTTACGACAAACCCGTCGCTTATCGCTCGCGAGGGCAGAATTTTCGAAGAAGTTGTCAAGGAAATAACCACTATAGTCGACGGCCCGATTTCCGCGGAGGTAGTCAGCCTCGAACATGAGAAAATGGTCGAAGAAGCACTTAAGCTTGCCGCTATTCATAAGAATATCGTTATCAAGATACCGATGACCGAGGAAGGCCTCAAAGCCGTAAAGATTCTTTCGGGCAAAGGAATCAAAACAAACGTAACGCTTATTTTCAGCGCGTCACAAGCACTTCTCGCCGCAAAAGCGGGAGCATCATATGTCAGCCCGTTTGTCGGCAGACTGAACGATATATCCTCGAACGGCAATCAGCTTATCGAGACAATACATAATATGTTCGAAAAGCACGGCATTAAATCCGAGATTATCGCAGCAAGCATCAGAAGCCCCGAGGATGTTGTGTCCGCCGCTCTCGCAGGTGCGGACATAGCGACAATCCCGTATAAAATCATCATCCAGATGACAAAGCATCCTCTTACCGATGCCGGAATCGAGCGTTTCCTTAAGGACTGGGAAAGCGTTCCGAAAAACGACTGATATCCCGAAGATTACATACGGTACATTAAAAATTCCGCATTCGATTGTTCATCGGTGCGGAGTTTTTTCTGCGTTTATGAGGATAAATCAATCATTGTCCGACATCGAAGCGAGTCCGAGCTTTTTTGTCAGAGCTTCGTAGTAGTCATAATCGATATCACGAATATTTTCGAAGTAGTGGTTTGTTCCGCTCTTACCGCTTTCGGTACTCCAGCGGATTATATAGTATCTCTTCTCATCACTTGAAGGGATTGCGCACACGGCAGAGCTCGTGTCGGATACGGATTTTGTTGCGCCGGACGCAATCGTTTCGCCGCGGTCGTTTTCGATTACGTATGTAAGCATTTCGTCTTCTCTTGTGTCATTCACTGCATACAAGGTTAAAACTCCGTCATGCGGCTCATCAATCATCATCTGAAGCGGCTTTTGCGACTGTTTAATGT
>CAVIJI010000059.1:0-9694 GCA_963642885.1 bacterium | reverse complement strand
ATCCGACAGGAGGGATTTTTATATGAATCAGATCCGCACTTAAATAAGTAATATGTTGTATAAAATTATCTAATTTCGGGTTGACAAACGATGATTAATATGTTACTATTGCTGTAATAAAACAGGTTACCGATAACGATTGTTTACGACAAAGCCGAAAATGAAAAAATTATATTGTTTGATTATCACGAATGAAGTATAACTTAAAGGAGCTTAATTATGTCGGAGATTTGTAAAACCATTTCAGAAAAGGTGCAGAACGGTCGCGCCAAGGAAGTAGTATCACTTGTCGAAGAAGCACTTAACAGCGGTGTGTCACCCGAAACTGTTCTTAATGAGGGACTGGTAGACGGAATGAACATTATCGGTGAAAAGTTCAAGAATAATGAAGTTTTCGTACCGGAGATTCTCGTTGCCGCCCGTGCTATGAATAAGGGTATGCAGACCTTGAAACCCGCTTTAACCAGAGAAGGTATCAAACCCGTCGGAAAGGCTGTTATCTGTACCGTAAAGGGTGATATGCATGATATCGGAAAGAACCTTGTTAAGATGATGATTGAAGGTCAGGGAATCGAATGCATCGATCTCGGTGTTGACGTGGAGCCCGCTAAAATAGTGGAAACCGTTCGCGAGACAGGCGCACAGATTGTATGCCTCTCCGCACTTCTTACAACAACAATGTACGGGCAGAAGGACGTAATCGATGCGCTGAAGGAAGCAGGACTTCGTGACAAGGTTAAGGTTATGGTAGGCGGAGCACCGGTTACTCAGGCTTATGCGGATGAAATCGGCGCGGACTGCTATACAGTCGATGCCGCGTCCGCAGCACAGGCAGCAAGAGCATTTTTCGACTGATTGAATATGTATATTCGAATCTTTACGATTCTTCGAATTATAATGTGAATTTTGCGATAATGGCTTATTATTTTGAGTCTTTTGACGCAAAAATTCAATTTGAACATATCTGTATAAGTTTTTCAGGAGGATTATATTTATGGCTTATCCGAGCTGGATAGATAAATTGCCGTCATTGCATAAGCCTATGCCGATTCTCTCGTTCCCGTCGTCTTCGCTCTTAGGTGTAAGTGTATATAAACTTACTCACGATGCATCGATTCAAAGTGAAGGCATAATCCGTGTGGCTAAAGAAACAAATGCCGCTGCGGCGGTTACCATGATGGATTTGTCTGTGGAAGCGGAAGCGTTCGGCTGCAAATTACGCACTGTGGAAAATGAGATCCCGACAGTTGTCGGCGCTCTTGTGACGGATGAGGATGAGGCGAATGAACTTGAAATGCCGCGTGTAGGCGACGCGCGCACCGGACTTTATATAGAAGCCGCCAAAGCCGCCAGGGATGTTATTAAAGACCGTCCCGTACTTGCCGGTGAAATCGGACCGTTTTCGCTCGCAGGAAGACTTATGGATGTTTCCGAAGCATTGGCTAACTGTATATGCGATCCCGATTTTGTTCATGCTGTTCTTCGTAAAACCACGGCGTTCTTGATTGAATACGCTAAAGCATATAAGGCCGCCGGACTTGACGGAATAGTAATGGCAGAGCCGCTGTCGGGACTTCTCGCGCCCGCGATGGAAGAGGAATTTGCCGCGCCGTATGTTCGTGAGATGATTGAGAGTGTGCAGGACGAAAAATTCGCCGTAATATATCATAACTGCGGCCCAAATACACCGCTTATGACAAAATCTCTGGCGTCAAACGGCGCCTCCGCGTATCATTTCGGTGATGCCGTACAGCTGACCGATTTGCTTGACAATATGCCGTCCGATCGTACTGTTATGGGTAATATTTCTCCCGCAGGACAGTTCCTCGGAGGAACGCCCGACAGCATGACAAAAGCGGTTAATGAACTGCTTGAGAAGTGCTCTTCGTATCCGAACTTCCTGATTTCATCCGGCTGCGATATTCCTCCCTCTTCTTCTTGGGATAATATAAGAGCTTTCTTTCGGGCAAGCGAAGAGTATTACCGTACGCATTGAATTTAATATATTTGAGTATGATATGATGATATGAATACGATAAAAAATATGAGTAGGATAAAAAGTATGACTGCTTCCGAACGGTTTCGGGCATATCTTTCGGGGAAAGCCGTTGACCGTGCTCCCGTCATCGAGTGGGCTCCATGGTGGAATTTGACCGTTGAACGCTGGCTTCGCGAAGGGCTGCCGCATGAGTTTGCGGATTATGAGGCACTTCAGGACTATTTCGGACTTGATAAATGTCTCCAGTTCTGTGCCGATGTAAGGACGCCCGCAACGCCTCAGCCATCAGTATACGGTCAGGGAATTATGTCCGACGAAAATGACTATATAAATAAAGTAAAACCCACCTTGTTTCCGAAGGTTGATTCGATCCTCGGCGAAGAACGGTATGAGAATTTCCGCAAAATCCGTAATCGGGGAGATACCATTCAGTTCTTTACGGTTGAAGGATTCTTTTGGTTTCCGAGAACATTATTCGGAATAGAAAACCATTTGTTCAGCTTCTATGATTATCCCGAACTCTACAAACAGATTTGCGAAGATTATGCCGATTGGCTTATTCGGCTGTTTCGTTATGTTTTTTCGAGATTCCGTTTTGATTTTATGACTTTTGCCGAGGATATGAGTTATAACGGCGGTCCCATGATTTCAAAAGAACAATTTGATGAATTTTTAGCACCCTTTTACAGAAAGGTTATTCCGGTTATACATGAATACAATATTCCTGTCTTTATCGATTCGGACGGTGATATCACGATGGCTGTCGATTGGTATTCTTCGGTCGGTGCCGACGGTATGCTTCCGCTGGAACGTCAGGCGGGTGTGGATGTTTCGGTGTATTTAGACAAGCAGCCGGATATGGCTTTTATCGGACACTACGATAAAATGTGCATGAAATACGGCGAGGAGGCAATGAGAAATGAATTCGAGAGAATCTTGCCGAGTATGATGAGGGGAAAACTCATTCCGTCAGTGGATCATCAAACCCCGCCCGACGTGCCGATTGACTATTATCGTATATATGTAAGACTTCTTAAAGAATATGCCTCAAAGGCAACACATAATGCCTGCCCGATTTCACCTTGTCCCGTATTCAAGGATAAAAAATAACTCTTTCCGATTAGTATAAGGAGGATTATTATGACTAACCGAGAACGCGCAATGAATATATTGCACTACAAACCGGTAGACCGTTTTCCCGCTGTTCATTTCGGTTACTGGCCCGAGCTTTTAATCGAATGGGCCGAACAGGGAAAAATACCGAAAGAGCTTGCCATAGACAATTACGACGGCAGCCAAAAGGATATGGAGCTGGATAAACTGATCGGTTGGGATTTCAACTGGTCACATGCTTTCGGCTCAAACAATGGCTTGTATCCCGCATTTGAACATAAAGTACTTGAAGTTCTGCCCGACGGCACACGCCGCGAACAGAACGGAGTGGGGTTAATTGAACGGATCCACCCGGGAATTGTTTCTATTCCTCAGGAGGATGACTATCTCTTAAAAGACCGTGAAGCGTTTGAAACTTTATATCGTCCTCGCATGCAGTATACTCCCGAACGTGTCGATACCGAATTTTTCAGGCACTTCAACGAAAATGTCTATGATAAAACAGACGTGCCGCTCGGAATCTCAATGGGCAGCGTACTCGGACAAATCCGCAGTATGACATCGGTAGTCGGAATGGGCTATCTTCTGTACGATGATGACGAGGATTTGTTTGCCGACATTGTCGACTGTTATGCGGAAATGCAGTATGAATGTGTGAAAGCAATCCTCGAAACGGGAGCCAAATTCGATTTTGCTCTTTATTGGGAGGATATATGCTTCAAGAGCGGTCCGCTGCTTTCTCCGGTTGTTTTCGATAAGCTATGTGCAAAGCATTATAAAAAGAGAAATGAACTTTGCCATCAGCACGGAATAGATGTTATTTCACTGGACTGCGACGGCGTGACCGAAAAATTACTGCCGACATGGTACGAAAACGGTGTTAATACAATGTTCCCGATAGAAATCGGCACATGGGGAGACCAGTTCGAACCTGCAAGAAAGAAGTTCGGCAAAGGTATGCTTGGAGTCGGCGGAATGGATAAGACAGCATTGCGCAAAGACAAAGCGGCAGTAGATAAAGAACTTGAGAGAATCAAGCATCTTGCTTCCCTCGGCGGATTCCTTCCTTGCCCGGATCATCGTTTAATGCCCGGCACAAAGTTTGAACTCGTTCAGTATTATGCCGACGAAATCAAGAAGATAAATTATTAAAATTAAGCCGACTCAGAGTAGTGCAATATGAATAAGGATATACAGATAATCAAAATTCCGTCTTTTGCATCGGGAGAACAGCTGACATCGTATCTCACACGGCAGAAAGTTTATCTTTCTTCGCCATGCGGCGGACGCGGTGTTTGCGGTAAATGTCGCGTAAAAGTCAAATCCGGATATTTTGTTTCACGTGTTAACGGCGAAATCTTAAAACCCGATTCGGAAGGCTGTATTCTTTCATGTCGGGCGTTGTGTTCGGATGTCGACAGTGAGATCGAAATTCCGGGCTTTTCGGGAGAAGGGCTGACGATTGCCGATGAATATGTTGAGTCAACCGATGAACACGATAACGCAGAATGCGACGGGGTTGCATTGGATATCGGTACCACTACAATAGCGGCGGCAAGAGTTGATAAGAAAAGCGGCAGGATACTCAGGTCTGTTTCGTGCTTGAATCCGCAGCAGATGTACGGAGCTGACGTAATCAGCCGTATAGAAGCTGCAAAAAAAGGTCAACTTGCAGATATGCGGATATGTGTTCTCGATGCCGTTCGCACCTTGCTTGAGCAGCTGTGTGTCACAGCCGAAGCACCTGCCGAAGAGCTTGTCGTGGCGGGAAACACGACTATGCTGCATTTGTTTTGCGGTGTTTCACCCGAAGGAATGGGAACATATCCGTTTACTCCGGTGTTTACGGATGTAAAGAAAATGTCGGGATCGGAGCTCGGACTTCCGGTACGGAATGTCACATTGATGCCGTCTGTTTCCGCATTTATAGGAGGTGACATTACCGCCGGGATGCTCGTGTGCGGTCTCGGCTCGTCCGAATGTCCCGCATTACTTCTTGATATAGGTACAAACGGTGAAATGGTTTTCGATACGGGCAAACAGTTCGGGAATCGTCTGATTGCCGCATCTGCCGCAGCGGGCCCTGCACTCGAGGGCGCCAATCTGTCGTGCGGTATAGGCGGTGTCGACGGTGCCGTCAGCCGCGTCGCGGATGAAAACGGTAAGCTTGTGTATCGAACCATCGGAGATAAGCCCGCAAAGGGAATATGCGGCTGCGGAGTCATAGACCTTTGTTCGGTGCTTCTGAATAACGAAAGTATTGACGAAACAGGTTATCTCGAGGATGATCCGTATGTACTGAAGGGAATGCATAGAACGGAGACCATAACAAACGCGGAAAAGACTACAGACGTATATTTGAATCAAAAGGATATACGCGAAATACAGCTTGCGAAAAGTGCCTTGCGCGCCGGTATCGATGCTTTGCTTGACTGTGCGGGAATGAATGTTGATTCCTTTGTAAAATATGGCGGCAGGGTGTATATCGCAGGCGGACTCGGTTACTATATCAGCCCTATCAATGCGGCACGTGTGGGTTTACTTCCGCAAAGCTTTGTTGCGGATGAGAATATCGTGTCCGTAATCGGCAACTCGGCGCTCTCGGGAGCAGTAAAGATACTCGTCGACTCATCGGAATTGTCACATGTATGTGAACTTGCGAAGGTGTGCACGACTGTGGAACTGAATAAATCGCAAAAATTCAACGACGGTTTTATTGAATATATGATGTTTCCCGATGGGTAAGTGTCTTGTTCGCATGAATGAAAGGAATATGCTATGTCTATAGAATCGATTTTAAGCGATTTGCAAATGAATTCCGATGTATTATCGTATCCTATTCACGAATCATCGTTTGTTTCTCCTATGAATATAACTTTTTCTCAGGAAGTACGTGATGCATGTGAGGCGAACCTGTGCGGTATGTACGGTAAATGTTGGTCATGCCCTCCCGGGGTGGGACGCTGGCAGGATTTAATGGAACATTATCGCGGATATGAAAACGCATTTGTTTACACAACCGTTCATGAATTGGAAGACTCATACGATGTCGAAGGAATGAACGAGGGAAGAATACAGCATGTCAAAGCCGAGCGAGAAATAGAAAAAATGCTTTCGGAACAAGGTGATGTATTCGAGATTTGCGGTGCCGAAGGCTGCCGGCTGTGCGAAAAATGCACATATCCGATGTCGCCATGCCGTCATCCCGAATTGATGCATCACTCAGTTGAAGCCACGGGAGTAAATGTAATTAAGCTCGCGGCGGATTGCGGTATACATTACATTAACGGAGTGAATACCGTAACATATTTTTCGGTAATATATTGGCATAAAAAATAAATCAAAAGGCACCTTATATGAAGTATTTCATACGAGGTGCCTTTTTATTGAATTCAGTGTGTAGTTTTATTAAATTTGCGCTGTGAAAATTGCCGCTGTTGTCCGAATCTTCATTTTCGGGTTCGTTATTGCGGTTTTTTCTTAAAGGGCAAAACCGTTGCAGTCCGACCGCATATTTGTCATTATTTCAGATACTCCGTAAAGAATTCATCCAGCTTCTCAAACGGAATCACATCAAGGTTATCATACAGGTCGGTATGAACCGCACCCGGAATAGATAGAAATTTCTTGTTTTCGGTATACTTGCTGTCCCGAATCATGTTTTCATAGGCATCTTTCCCGAAGTAGTAGCTGTGCGCCTTGTCGCCGTGCATGATGAGAACGGCGCTTCTGATTTCATTGCTGTACTTAAGAATCGGCTGATTCATGAAGGACTCGCAGCCGATGCTGTTCCATCCGTCATTGGAGTTCAGACTCCTTGCATGATAGCATCTGCCCTTATAGTATTCGCTGTAATCCTTCACAAAGAACGGCGCATCCTCAGGCACGGGAAGCGGCATACAGCCGCCTGCTCTGGAGTATACGCCGCTGCGATACTCCTCGGTGCGAAGCTCGTTCATCGCCTGTTTCTTGGCAAAGCGGATTTCTTCGCTGTCATCGGCGTCAAAATATCCGTTGGCGTTCACTCTGGTCATGTCATACATGGTGGATGCGGCGGTTGCCTTGATTCTTGTGTCCAGCGCCGCTGCATTAAGCGCCATGCCGCCCCATCCGCAGATGCCGATGATGCCGATTCTGTCTGCATCCACGTTATCCTGCACGGAAAGAAAATCGACAGCCGCCATAAAATCTTCCGTGTTAATGTCGGGGGATGCCATGTATCTCGGCTCACCGCCGCTTTCTCCCGTAAAAGACGGGTCAAATGCGATGGTAAGATAGCCCTTTTCCGCCATGGTCTGCGCATATAAGCCGGAGCATTGTTCCTTTACGGCTCCGAAAGGACCGCAAACGGCAATCGCAGGCAGCTTGCCGGATGCGTTTTTCGGGGTATACATGTCCGCCGCCAGTGTAATGCCGTAGCGATTATGAAAAGTTACTTTGCCGTGATTTATCTTGTCGCTCTGTGGGAATGTCTTGTCCCATTCCGAAGTCAGATTAAGCTGTTCCATTGAATTAAATCTCCTTTTCCGTTGCTTCTTTATAAGCTGCGTCATCTACGGGTTCCAGCCATTCGTTGGAGCTGTCCTCACCGGGTACATCCATGGCAAGATGAGAAAACCAGCTGTCGGGCGCCGCACCATGCCAGTGTTTTACGCCTGCGGGAATGTTAACCACGTCGCCCGGATGAAGTTCACGCGCAGGCTTGCCCCATTCCCGATAGAATCCTCTGCCCGCAACGCAGATGAGAATCTGACCGCCGCCGCTTTTCGCGTGATGAATATGCCAGTTGTTGCGGCAGCCCGGTTCAAAGGTTACATTAAAAATACCGAGTTGTTCGGCAGATACAGGCGCAAGATAGCTCCGGCCGATGAAATAGTTTGCATAGGCATCATTCGGCGCGCCGATGGGGAATACCATCTCGTTTTCGTGCTTTGCTCTCGCATCCGCCGCGTCATCCTCAGCCCATACTTCTTTTGCGAGATTAAACACAGCCCATGCTTTCGGCCATCCGGCGTAAAATGCCGTGTGCGTGATAATCGCCGCAATCTCTTTTTTCGTTACGCCGTGATTTTTGGCGTTCTGAAGATGATATTTTAACGAAGAATCGGTGATTCCCTGTGCCATCAGAGCAACCACCGTGATGATGCTCCTCGTTTTCAGATCAATATCTTCGTTGTTCCAGTTTTCTCCGAAGAGAACATCGTCATTGAAATGAGCAAACTCCGGAGCAAATTCTCCGAGCGCGTCTCTGCCTGCTGTCTGAATGATTTTTGACATTTCTTTTTCCTCCCGTGTCTTACTTGACTTTGTATCGGATCCAGACCGCGCCGCTTTCAAACGGCTGTACCTGTTCGAGTTTCAACTGTGTAACAGGTCTGTCCATCGGCAGTCCGTCAAATACGGCACTCATGCCTCCGCGTCCGTCAATGCCCGCTCCGATCAGAATGCTGACCTCATCCAGAAGCCCTTTCAAAAGAAAACCGGCATTGATATGTCCGCCGCCGACTACCGCCATTCTCTTAACACCGAAATTATCCGAAAGAATTTCGCAGGCACGCACAAGGTCAACATTTTCCTTGCCGCAGGCAATATATGAAATATGCTTTTCTCTGAGATAGTTCAGATATTCCGTGCTTGCTTTCTCGCTTGTCAGAATAAGCACAGGCTGTTTCTCATTCGACTGATCACTCCAAAGCAGCGTTCCGTGCGTGTCGACTGCAATCTCGTAGCCGTCTGTATCTGCCGATTTGTAAAAATCTTCCTTGTCAATCGGTGTAATCTTTTCACTTGAAAACTTTCCCGGAAGAGCCATTTCAAGCTCAGCCGTGATACGGCCGCTTACATGCGTCGGTGCGTCAAGAGAATCCAGCGTGCTGTAATATTCCTCTACACCCGGCAAATTTTCGGTCATGGCACAGTCGATCCGTCCGTCTATTGATGTCATCATGTGACAAATGATATAGGGTTTGTTCATTGAAATATTCCTCCTTTTATATCTTGAAGTTAATCTTCCGATCTGCTATAATAATTATAACACCTAAACTCAGCTTTAAGTCAATAGGTTTTGAAAAAATATTTTTTGAGGTGAGCCATGTATACAATCGGACAGGTTGCCGAAATGTTTGATTTGCCCGTTTCAACGCTCCGCTATTACGATAAGCAGGGGCTTTTCCCGAAGCTGAAACGTGAATCCGGTATCCGCAAATTCGGCGATAACGAAATCGAAGCACTCAGAGTAATCGAGTGTCTGAAAAAATCAGGTCTTGAAATCAAGGATATCAAGCTCTTTATGGATTGGTGCGTAGAGGGCTCTTCCACTTACCCTAATCGTTTGGAGCTGATTCAGAAACAAAAGGAACGTGTGGAAGCCGAAATTCGGCAGATGCATAAAACTCTTGATATGCTCAGATACAAATGTTGGTATTATTCGCAGGCCGTGAAGGACGGTAGCGAAGACACGGTAAAAGCATTAACGCCGGACGGTCTTCCCGAAGACATCCGCAGAGCCTATAATAATTCACACGAGGAGTAATCTTTACGGAATTCGAAATTGCGTTCTGCCGGAGTCTATTGATTGTATGC
>CAVIJI010000058.1:0-9695 GCA_963642885.1 bacterium | reverse complement strand
GCCTTCGTTACAGCATCCCCCTCGCACCGCAAAAAAACAGCCGCCGCTACGGGAAACATCCCATAACGACGGCTGACACATGTCTGTTGTTTAATTTTTACTCTGCAACATCATAGTATTTCGCAAATTCTTTCATATCATCTTTCGTCAGAGCTTTGCTTATAACCATAAAATCGTCAAGTACGCATGACAGGTGATCATGATACGAACCTGTTCCGTCTTGGCCTACATTAAAGCTGAGCGATGTATCATATGAAATTTTTCTGATTTCCTCGGGTATCTGCTCCGTGATAAATTCACCGAAATCGTATGCGAAGCGAACCTCATTCGCTTCTCTATCCACCACAACTGTTATATGTACCCATCCGTCACGATAATCAAGAGGAAGCGATAACGCAGTCTCCATCTTGTGGCTTCCGTTCGCCAAATTCCACTGAATACCCGTTCCTTCAATCGTCATAACAAATCCCGCATCTGAACCGTGTTTCCAATCCTTATTTCCGAATATTGCCGGATCTCCAGCAATATCTCCTGCCTTCATCCAAAATGCGACAGAGAAGCTGCGGTCTCCTACTGATATACCGTTTATCGTTATGTATCCGTCATCCAAACGAATTCCGTTGCCATGATATCCGTCTACGTAATACACCTTACCGTGCTGTTCTGTTTCATTACCGCATTTGTCCTCACAGTCCTTGTCAAACGGCAAATATGCCATCAACTTATCGCAGGGAATTGTTTCGACAGACGGTGTCGGTACGGATGTGTGTATACGATGTGCGGCGCTTTGCTTAATCTCGTAAACAGGTCTTTTTTCACCCGCTATTCCCTCGAAAACTCCGTCGGGTATACGTGCGGTCCACGTCTCTGCGCATTTATATCCGAATGCATGCATGATAATCGCAGTGTTGTCGCGAATTTCCATGTCTCCTATTTCACCATGCTGTACCGTTTTTCCCACCGCCGCGTACATAACGTACTTTTCCGCATCTGTCGTTCCTCCGTGACTTCCGCCGGGTGTTCCGCCATGGTCTGCCGTAACGATAAATAATGTACGGTCGAGTATTCCGAGCTTTTCATATGTATCGTATATGCGTCCTATATATCCGTCGGTTGTCTCGATTTGAGCTATATGACCGGGTTTGCCGTAACCATAGTGATGGCCCGCGCCGTCCACCTCATCAAACTGCATAAACAGAAACTTCGGTGCTCCTTTTTCGAGATAAGCTATGACATGGTCGGTTATCTCCGAATCAGAGCCCGTCTCTTCATGTACACCCAGATCCGATTCTATAATTCCGTAGTTAATGGGATTCCAATTGCAGAAAGATGCAAGTGAAGCAGTCGGATCGTTTTCATGTATCTTACGAAATACGGAGGGGAATATTGAATTGACATCGTATCTTCGATTCGAAACAATAGAGTTTGTAAGTCTGTGCATTTCCGGTGTCACGCCGAGAAGCATAGACCCCCAGCATTCACCGCTGATTGTAGGCTCTGCAGTATGAACATGATAGCTGACTGCTCCATTGGCGAATATACGGTCTATATTCGGTGTTTTTGCATCACGAAAAAATGTGCCCGCACCGTCAACACCGAGCAGCACGGCATAATCGTAAATGTTTTCCTTCATAAATAAAGCTTCCTTTCACATGATTAATTTATCACGGCATAGTATATCACATTTCAGATAAAATTTCCACAATTTAACCGAAAGTCAACAAAAAAACGATAATTTACCCGACGCTGTCAATACATGCGAATATATAAATCAACTATTAATTAGTTATTATAAAAATTTCCGTTTGATTATTGACATAAAATATAATCGGTGTTAAAATGAACTAGCTTGGATGCATTTCCAACAATCTTTTTTGTTTTTCATGGGGAGATTGATCATGAAGAAAACGACAAAACTTTTATGCTGTCTCTTAGCAGCAGCTCTTTGTGCGGCACCGATTGCCGCCGAAGAGGAGGAAACTCCGCGTGGATACGCATCATACGGCACACCTACCGTTGACGGCACTGTAGATGATATATGGAGCAGCACGGAAACATACCCTATCGCCCTTGTTAAAGACGGCACCGACGAAGGTATCACATCCACCTGGAAGGCACTTTGGGACGAAAACAACCTCTATTTTCTCATTGAAGTTAAAGGCGACAACGACCATTACTTCAACGGCAACCAGTCCACAGGCGACGGCATCGAGCTCTATTTCGATGCATTAAACAACGACCCCGTCGATTTCAGCTCCGATGACGGCGTTATCCAGATCGGTGTTCGCGGCGACGATACATCCGATGCGGCTTACGACGGTACAGACGAGGCGAAAGCCAATATTTTGGACAATTACAATATTGTCTCCATCGAACACGACGACGGCTTCACTTATGAAGTTTCCGTAGCACTTTCAAAGTTCTGCTCCGATTTTAAATTTGTCGCAGGAGCTGTCCTCGGTCTTGAAATCCAGGTTAACTCCCAGGCAGACGGCACAGGCAGAACATCCGCATACGGTTGGGTTGACGAAGACAATATTTGCTGGGAATACCCTATGTGCTTCGGTGACCTCGAGCTTCTCGCCGCTCCCGTTGCAGAACCCGAGACGGAACCCGTAACCGAAGCGGTAATCGAGGAAACGGTTGCCGAAACCGAAGCAGTCGTTGAACCCGCAGAGGAAGCAGAAGAAACGGTTGAAACGATAGCAGCCGCTCCCGCTACATTCGATATCGGCGTTATCGCAGCTGTAACCGGAATTATTTCCGCAGCAGGTTACATGCTTTCGAAGAAGCACTAAACAAATCTATACTTAAACGAAGGGTACGTACCGTGTCTGATACGTACCCTTTTTTATTATCATCTTATGAAATTGGTAGCTGTCCTTTTTTCATGCTTCGGTAAACCGAATGCCTTCTTACCGAGATCGATACTCTTTATGAGAAACGACATATTGCTTGCAAGAGTACGCATTGTCTGCTTCCCTTCCTCATCCATCTCGGCCTCACCCGCTTCACATCCGTGAATACTGTTCCAGTAACAGCTTGAAGCAATCGGCATATTACTTAAAGTGAAGTATTTATTAAGCTCATCAAACGTTGCGGAGCATCCGCCTCTGCGCGCACATACCACACTCGCACCGACCTTCATACTTTTGTCAAATGATGTACTGTAAAAAAGTCTGTCGAGACATGCGACCAACGTAGCGTTAGCCGAAGCATAATATACAGGGCTGGCAACCACCAATCCGTCTGCTTCTTCGAATAGCGGTGCTATCTCATTGACAATATCGTCAAATACACACTTCCCCGTTTTGCCGCAACTTCCGCAGGCAATACATCCTCTTATTGCTTTATTTCCGATTTGTACAACAACCGCATCTATGTCGTTGTCTTTAAAGACGTTTACCATTTCTCTGACCGCTATCGATGTATTTCCGTCAGCACGAGGACTGCCGTTCAGAATCAAAACCTTACTCATTTATTCTCCTCCGTTTATAACCTTTAATTACAACCGACTATCGCTGCCTAAGACATAATCAGTTCCGCATTACCCATGCAAACGCTTTAGCCGTTCTCAAATCCGCGTTTTTGAAATGATTACCTTCATTCCACTCCAGTTTGCATACGACATTCCGCTCAATCAATATACGTTTACACTCTTCAATGCAGTCCGCCACTGTCGCCATAACCGAATTTCCGGTCTTCGATTCACTTTTACCGAGACTCAAATAAACGGAATGGCAACCCACGTTATTTTGTTTCATGTACGAAACGAAATTCGGAAACCAAACGGACGGAGATGCGGCGGCGACACCGTAAAAAACATCCGTCTGATAAGCCGCCCATATCGAAAATAGTCCCGCAAGCGAATAACCGCCGAGATAGTATTTCTTGCTTTTATCTCCGCATATGTTTAAAATTTCATCTAAAGTGTCATGTGCTCCGTCACCGAAATCCTCTTTTCCGAATACCGCGGGTGCTTTCCACGGAGACAAATCCATATTCCAGTCATCGACTTTTACCGCGGCAAGCAAAGGTTCTTCCGCGGTCAGCTTTTCGATTATTTCGAACTCCCTCTCAATCATCGAAATGTCGTGGTCTCCCACAGGCTGAACCAAAACAATCCGAGAGTCGGGATTTCCGTACTTACATACAGTCATAAGACGCACTTCCTCATTCCGCGATAAATTTATCTGCCTTATAAAAATAATATGCGATTGTCCGTATCATCGGCAACCGCATATTGTTTTTTCAGAACTTAATGACTTCGGGAGCGTGTGTGAAAGAACTGATAACAGCAGTAGCGTTTTTGAAATAGAAAACTTCTGTGTTGCCGTCATCTGCCGAGTACATCTTCTGAAGCGACGGATATGCGTCGAGCATAGACTTTCTTGCTTCTATTCTGTCATCCTCAATCAGTTCGCCTGAAACTCTCAGCCATTCACCGTCTTTGAAAGCACAGATTTCCGCTTTGGGATTTGCGTGAAGCTGTTTGGATACATCTTTTACCTTACCTGTCTGGATGTAAAGCTTATCCTCGAAAATGTGTATTGTACCGAAAGGACGAACTCTCGGCTGATCACCTTCGACTGTTGCCAGATAATATGTTTCCGCATCCTTCAAAAACTTTTCAACTCTCTTCATGATTGCATCTCCTTCTTTCATTAAGTAACCTTTACCCGCATTGGCAAGGATTGAATTTACAGCGTAATATGACATAGGCTAAGCATTAGCTTCCCGTATCAGTATAGCAGTATATTCCGCATTTGTCAACGGTATAAATTCACCGGCATGTTGCGTTTATTTTGCGAGAAAGCACCCGTCCTCATGAGAATCGATTATACCGACGGCCTGCAGATAAGCGTAAATCACGGTTGTTCCCGTAAATTTCATACCGCGCTTCTTTAAATCATTTGATATTTCATCCGACAACGGAGAACTCGTATGCATCGTTTCGTAAATCGTTTTACCGTTTGTCCAATGCCACAGGTATTCCGAAAAGCTTCCGTATTCATTCTTAATATCCCGAAAAACCCGTGCATTGGTCACTGCGGCTTGTATCTTCAGGCGATTTCGTATAATACCCGAATCATTTTTCAAAGCTTCAAGCTTTTCCTCATCATATTCACAGATCTTGTCGAGGTCAAATCCGTCAAACGCCTCGCGGAATGCTTCACGTTTATTGAGTATGCATTCCCATGACAATCCCGCTTGAAAGCACTCCAAGATCAGCATTTCGAAAAGCTTGCGGTCATCGTAAATCGGCACACCCCACTCCTCATCGTGATAGCGGATGTAACGCTCGTTTTTCGGATTGGCCCATCGGCACCTCATTTTTCTGTCTTTCCACTCCATTGAAGAACACCGTCCTTCTTTTATACTTCCCCGATATATGCCGTAGTTTCAGTCGGTACCGCTATCAGCCCGTCTGTCGAAAATCTATCAAACAGCTCACCGAGTGCCGCGACATATTCCTCATATCTCTCATCCCCGTCTTTTAATGAATAAGAAGATGACAGTGAGCGGTTGATATAGCCTTCTTTGTCATAAACCTGTGTGTTGTCGGCACGGAATATACTGCATTTTCCCGCGAAAAAGCCAATGCATTTTTCATCTCCCATACCGCCGGAAAAACCCTTGAATTCGGGGCAGAATTCGCGATGCAGTTCCGCAAGAGCCCTTGAACATTCGGCGGTATCGATTCTTGCATTGTAAACGATAATTACCCTTCCGTTCGGTTTCAAAATGCGTGCGCATTCTTTTCTGAATAGTTCCGTGTCAAACCAGTGAAATGCCTGTGCCGCGGTAACGCAGTCGAAAACTCTGTCGGGAAGATGTGTCTCCGATGCATTGCCGTCTACTGAAACGAAATTTTCATTCTCATTCAGCTTCTTTTCCGCTTTCTTTCGCATATCCGCACTCGGTTCCACCGCATATACACGATAACCGGACTCTAAAAGCTGTTCCGCGAAAATTCCCGTGCCCGATCCGATATCCGCAAAAAAACTGCCGTCGGAAATATTCAGTTCATTTTTCATATAGTCAAACAAAGCATGTGCATACTTCGGTCTTGCTTTCGCGTAAATATCTCCTTTGCCGTCAAAGCGGTGCGTATTGTTCATGATATTCCTTCCATACTATAAAATATACTTTTTCGTGTTCCGTCATCAGGCACTCGTGCTTTATGTGTTAATGTAAAGCTCGATATGTCTGAATCGGCAATATAAAGTACAATCGTATTTAAATTGTCACAGACTTACATTGCCGCAGTTGTCAGTGAAAAGCCGAGATTCATCGGGCCTGTTGCTGCGGTTGCATTTGACACATACATCGTCACAGTTTCGTAGCGCAATATCGTGATGTACGCTTTCCACGGCAGGGTCAAACGGTGATACGGAACAATCGATAAATTCATTGTCGGTAATCGTTACACCGCGTGCGGCAGATACATAGATTCCCGAGGCTCCGCAATTAATGAATCTATTATCGTGAATCGACAGATTCGTGTGCACACCTGCGGGATAATCGGCACTTCCGGCATCATGTGCCGCTTTCATTACAATCGCGCCGAGATTAGCACCCGAATGAAGGAATCCGCATTTTTCGAATGTGCAGTTTCTGATTTCCACATTATCGCTCGGGCCTACCTCATACCACACCTTGATATCGGGAGAAATGATGATTCCGGGCAGACTCATTCCGTATATTCTGCAATTTTCGATTAACATGTTGCGTGACTGAAGCAAAAATCCGCGTGCTCTCGTATGACGCACCTCGCAGTTGTCGAGATGCACCGAAGCAAAGAAACTGTCATTGGCGAGAATGTCACCGATTCCGTATTCGCCCGTATAGGAAGCAATTACCGCATCGCCGTTCTTATAATCCGCAAGTGTAATCGTTCCTTTTTCAAGGAATGTACTGCGGTCGTATACACGCAGCATATCTCCGCTCTCGGCAAACAGCGGAGAAAGCTCATCGGGTGTCATGTCACGATTGCGGTAGATGCAGTGTATTGTACCGTCACTGCGTATTTCGCCTATTTCACCTGCTTGGGAATGAATGTTCAAGGCATCGTCACCGAGCCCGACAAAATCGCAGTCTTTCATATGCAGATATCCCATAAGTCCAGTTATATGAATACCGTCGGCATTACCAGCATACAAAGCGGGAGAATCTTTCGGCAAGCGAATGTTAAAATCCTCGAATGTAAAGTTCGAAGACCTCGGAAATACAACCGCCCCCATGCTGTTGCATCGTTCGATTTCGATATGACGCAGTGCGACGGTGTGGCAATTTGTAAAGGTAAAAACCGATGTATTGTAAATAACATATCGATAAAGCACTCTGTGCCCTATGGTAAGACGTGAGAGATCCCAATCTTTCGGCATAAATACCCTGATTTTGTGATCGCCTATCACCTCGTAACGAGTACCTATGAACTTGGTACGCATCCCTCCGCTGCCGTCGGGAAGCTTTTCTGTGGCTATTTCATCATACGTTTCGATAACATAGTCCGGTGTTCCCTCCTCATCGCATGTGTCCGTACCCCAGAAATGCTCCCATCCCGTGACAGGAAAGCTGTTGTCAATCAGCACATCGTAGTAATGCTCACGCTCGTTTTTATCGATTACACGTCCGGCACAGTTCGTCGGATTATCTGTGGTAAAACGGAGATTCTCAAAGGTCAGGTCGTGGTCATCATCACATTCGAATGCGGTATTATTGTAATCGGGATCGTCACATGGAGAAAAATGCGTTACAAAAACAGTGTTATCCTCCCCGCATATTGTCAATCCCCGTTTCCCGCAAACCGAAACGGATTTGCCGAGATAGTATTCACCATCGGCGAAGTGCAGGACCGTATCATTCGGTACCTCGTTAATCAGTTGTTCGAGAGCCTCGGCAATACAGCCCTTTTCGGGGTATATTCCGTGTTCGGCGACAGTGTATCGATTCATAATAACTCCTTTTTTATACTATACATAACTCATGTAAAATTATCGGTTGTCATGCTTTACGGTGTCCTCGCCTATCGGCAGAAAACGTCGTGCGAAAATCGCCGCAATAACAAGCGCACACATTCCCGATACGAGTTTTCCGATGAGCATCGGCACTACCATATCGGGGGCTACGCTTGCCGTGAACGCAAGATGATCCCCGATGACGAATGACGCGGAGACCGAAAAAGCAATATTGTAAAGCTTTCCCTTATCGTCCATTTCGGGATAAAGCCGCATCATGGCAATGCTGTTTGCGAGACTTGCCACCATACCGAGAACAGCCGATGACGATATTCCGAACTTCTCTCCCATACGTTTTAAAACAACAGTCAGGTGTTTTTCGAGAAATTTTACCATCGGGAACGCCCCCGAAAGCATAACTCCGATTCTGGCACATACAAGCAGTCCTTCGTCAAACCGTGTAACGGAAGTATCGGCGAGGAGCTGCATGTCACCGAAAAACGGCAATACAAAGCCCGTAATCGACTGAAACACCGCAATGCCGAGAAGCATCGTTAGGAGCAGCGTAACCAGATTTCCGAAAATGCAAAACACTCGGATTGTACCTTTTTTAAAGAACAATAATCCGAGGGCGATAATAAGGCAAAGAAGTGCAAGCGGCAAAAGGTTTTTTATAATTGTCCATAACGGCAAACCCATCACAAGTCCTCCGACAACCGCACCGAACGGAATCGTGAGTATACCGCATAAAATTCCGAGCGAAAATATTGTACTGTCTTCCTTTGAAATCATCGGGAGAAAAACGGGTATAGTAAATACGATTGTTACACCCATCATCGAACCGATAATTAATCCGCCGAAATTACCGATTGCCTCGGTTTCCGCCATTTCGGCCGCAAGCGGGAATCCTCCCATATCCACGGCAAGAAGCATTCCGGCGAAAACTCCGGGATCGGCACCGAATAACTTGAAAATCGGCGTGATAATCGGCTTAAAAACAGAAGCCAGAGACGGAGCTACGGCGTAAATCGCAGCCATCGACAAAATCAGCGGTCCTGTGGTTTTTATACCGTTTTCAAATGCTTCTCCGTAACCGCGCCCGCCGCCGAATCGTTTAGGAAGAAATCTGTCGACAGTCCCGAGAAGTGAAAAAGCCGCCATTATCCAAAGGATAATCTGCGCTCCCGTTATGTTCATATTTAATACTCTCCAACACAGAAATTTCGAATACGATTATATCCGATTTTTTCCGTGTTGTCAAGCAGAGGTACTTAATACGGTGCATATACCATACAAAAATGCAATATAATGCCGTCTAATCGACGTAATATTCCGCGCTGTGACAAAAAAATACTTGAAATCGAATAACGACTGTGCTATAATTAATCTCGTCGGCGTATTATGCTTGTCGTGTCTTTTTGATAGAGGTATTCAGACAGAAGAAGGTTAAAACACAAAAAATAATTAATTCATTAACGCCGCGGCGCCTCAACCGAATAGAGTAACCGCCCGCTGAGAATTACTTATGCCAACCGTCTCCGGAGCAAAAGCGGTTGACAATGAGTTTATTTAAGCCCAAAATCGAATAGCTTTTAAAGATGTTTCCGTAGCTCAGCAGGATAGAGCGACCGCCTCCTAAGCGGCAGTTCGTTCGAATCCTGCGAAGGCTCAAAACTGAATATTTGCTGCATACGTTTCCGTAGCTCAGCTGGATAGAGCGATCGCCTCCTAAGC
>CAVIJI010000057.1:0-9754 GCA_963642885.1 bacterium | reverse complement strand
ATTAACATTCTCCGACGGCTCCGTTTACGAAGGCGAGTGGAAAGACAACAAAAAAAACGGCTACGGCAAATTCACATCCTCCGACGGTGACGTTTACGAAGGCGAATGGAAAGACGGCAAAAAAAACGGCTACGGCAAATGTACATCCTCTGACGGTTTCTATTACGAAGGCGAGTGGAAAAACGACAAAAAAGACGGTCATGGTAAATTAACACTCCCCACCGGTTCCGTTTTCGAAGGCAAGTGGAAAGACGACAAAAAAGACGGCGAATTCACGCTAACCCGACTTAACGGCACGGTTGAAAAACGGTACTATCGGGACGGCAAACTAATCGACTGAAGACAACCTTTACCGCTTTTCGGCACGAAACCGACGCGACTCCGTGAATTTTGAAATAAATCACGATTTTTTCAGAAACCCCTATTGACAGCGCCCGAATAAAGCAGTATAATACACATCCATTCATTAAGACATACTCATGTTTACCCGCAAATGTTTGTTTCAGGACTTCATTTCTCAGGCTTACTCATGAGCATGTCTTTTTTTACCCCTTTTTCGGAGAAAAATTGTTTTTTCAAATTTTTTTCGTTTTTCTCTCTGAAAAACGGCTCATTGACAACCGAATAACGCTCCCCCCTCCCCCACCGCGAAATGTGTCGTGGTATTATATATACAGCAATCACCGCCCGGTTATCGGGGCGTAGAGTTCGATAACAGCGACCGCTGACGGTTCCGCAGTGCGACTCCGTACTGCGGCTGAAAATCAGCGGGGTACAAAGCACCGACGCTGAAGGCTATCCACACGCAAAGCGAAAAAATTTATTTAAAACAAAAGGAGATTTCGAACATGAGTAAGCTTGAATATTCAGCAGAACTTGTCAGTATAGTTAAGCAGGCACTTGACGAAGCGGGACTTCGTTACACCGTCGAAGATGACTGTGTTTTCAGGTTCGCCGGCACAATCAGAAGCATAATAAACAAACTCAATTACACGATTATCGTCGACGAAGACAGCATCGAAATATTTACTTCATTACCCTTATCCGCGGAACCGAACGACAAAGAAATGATGGCTCGTGTGTCGGAATTTATCTGCCGTGTGAACTACCGCATCGCATGCGGAGTTGCATTTCAATTAGATTACCGCGATGGTGAGATCAGCGCAAGGAATTACATTGTATGCGGTGAATGCCGGCCGAGCACCAAAGTAATAACGAACCAGATAGGAATAATGTCCACGGCATTCAAAAAATACGCAATCGGATTTTTCGAGATAATAGCCGGCGGCAGCGCGGAAAAAGCATTCATTAAATGCGAGAACAGCTTCAGGGATATTATAAAAAATCTTCTGGCAGACGTTGCCGATGATGACGAAATCGACGAATGCCTTGACGACAATGACGATATCGATGACAGTGATGACGACGATATATATGCGGACTTTGATATCGACGACCTTCTTGACACCATTGATGACTTCGGTAATGACGGCAATAACGATGATGCAAGTGACGACAATAACGATGACACAAGTGACGACAGTAACGACTCCGCATCCGATAAGCCCGTATTCCGCACGGATTTATTCGAAGACAATCAGTAAAACAACAAATATAACCCGAATTTAAAAGGAGGATGTGCAATGAACGTATTGATTAAAAGCTCGAACGGTATTTCACAGGTTCCCGCCGAATCCAAGCTTCTGTCCCAAAGAAAGGTGTTTATCGAGGGGGAGATTCTTCCCGAGACAGCTTGTGAATTCGTCAGGGAAATTCTGTTTCTCAACTCCGAAGACTCAGACAAGCCGATCGATGTTCTCATCAACAGTCCCGGCGGAGAGATCAACTCAGGCATGCTCATGTACGACGTAATACAGTCAAGCAAAGCTCCCATCAGAATGTTCTGTATCGGCAGAGCGTACAGCATGAGCGCAGTCCTCTTTGCAAGCGGAAACCACGGCAGATACATGCTTCCCCACTCCGAGCTGATGCTTCACGAGCCCCTGCTCGGAAGCCGTGTCGGCGGAAACAGCTCGTCAATCAAATCCATATCCGACAGTCTCCTCGAGACCAAGCAAAAAATGAACGCCATACTCGCAAAGCACACGGGAAAAACCGAAGAAGAGGTGGAAAAGGCAACGAGCTACGATCACTACTACAGCCCCGAAGAAAGCCGTGAGTTCGGGCTGTGTGATGCAATCGCAGACTTCGACGTTCTCATTGGTTGATTTACGGCGTAAGGAAATCATAAACCGAACAGTTAAGCAATACATACCGTTTTCGTTTTTAAGCTTGATAATATTATGGAGGGTTAAATAATATGGAAAAAGAAACCGTTATTCTCGGCGAAAAATGCCGTTACTCAACCGACTGTAATGAAACAGGCATAAACAACAACATCCTCGTCTGCGGCAGCAGCGGCTGCGGCAAAACCATGTCAATCTCCGAACCGCGTTTTCTCGAAACAAAAAAATCCAGCCTGATTGCGACAGTAACAAAAAGGCGAATAGTAAACAAGTATATCCCGCTGTTTATCAAAAGAGGATACGATATTCTGGATTTGAATTTCGTAAATCCCTCTCAGAGCAACTGTGCATACGATCCTCTGAAGTACGTATCAAGCTATGCCGACATCACGTTCCTCGCAAAATCGATAGTAAAATCCGATCCTCAGAAAAGCAAATCCACCGCAGCGGACCCTTATTGGGATGAAGCGGCTACGTCGCTCCTTTCGGCGGAAATCGCGTATGTTCTGATGACAAAAGATAACCCTACGTTTGCGGATGTGCTTCAGCTTCACGATGAGCTTAATATAAAAGAATACGGCGGAACAATCGAGACCTCACTCGATCACAAATTTAATATACTGGAAAAATCGAATCCGTCATGCTTCGCGGTATCGTGCTGGAAATCCTTTATAAATCTTCCGCTGAGAACCGCCGGATGTGTATACGGTGCGCTGAACACAACTATCGATACAATCTTTTCTCCGGAGCTCAGAAAAATGATGAATGAAAAAAAGAAAATCGCCTTCGATGACATATCCAACCGAAAAACGGTTTTATTCGTAACAACGAGCGCCGTAAACCCATCACTTCACTGCTTTGTAAATATGTTTTACGCACAGGCATTCAAGCAGCTGTTCGAATACGCGGAGAGCCGCCCGAACGGCGTTCTCCCGATTCCGGTGCACGTACTGTGCGATGACTTCGCCACGGGCAGCAGGGTTATGAATTTCGCCGAATACATCAGCATTTTCCGCGAAAAGGGCATATCCGTCACACTGCTTCTCCAGTCCGAGAGCCAGCTCGAAGGAATGTACGGAGTTGACGACGCCACCACGATAATAAACAACTGCGACTCATACATATATCTCGGCGGCATGGATTTAAAGACCGCGCAGGATGTCAGCATGCGGCTGAACGTACCTCTCGACGAGGTTCTGTATATGCCGATCGGACAGGAAATACTCTTCAGACGCGGACAGAGGCCGATTGTCACCGAAAGATACAACATCACGAAAAACGATGAGTATATCAGGGTAACGCGTGAATACAATAAGGCTGTCGCGGAAGCGACCGACAAATCATACTGAATCAAACAGGAAGTGTAAGAGGAGAAAATTCGAATATACAACGAACAGAATGAAACAAACGAGATGTAGTATCTCATACGGCTGTCCCTACCGTATCGGCAGACAGCCTTTTTTATTCGCATACAGACGGTATGACACCGTCAAATTTCTTGACTACTCACATAAAGTATGATAAAATAATCGAAAACAAGGAATACGCCGCTTGTCGGTTTATCTTATAAATATCCTAAAAAGGAGTAATGTTATGGAACTTACTTATTCATCTCCCGCAAAAGAATGGGTTGAGGCTCTTCCTCTCGGAAACGGAAGACTCGGCGCCATGGTCTACGGCGGAACAAAGCACGAAATTATCCAGCTCAACGAAGAAACGCTCTGGAGCGGACATTTCGACGAGCATGCCGATAATTCCGAATGCGCCGCGCATCTCGGCGAAATCAGAGACGCTATTTTCGCTCGCAACTACAAGCTCGGTCAGGAGCTCACTCAAAAATACATGGTATGCAGCGGCCCCGGCTCCGCAGGCGAGGTCTACGGCATGTACCAGACCGCAGGCGAGCTGCATTTCGATTACAAGCTCGCGGACGAAAACGTAACGGGCTACAGACGTGTTCTCGACCTCGACGGCGGACTGTCCGAGACCGAATACAACGTCGACGGACTTCACCACACGAATTACGTTTTCACGGCATTGTCGCGCGGCAAGCTCGAGGGCCTGCTCGGATGCCGTATATGTGCCGACGGCAAATTCACGGTAAAATTATCGTACGAATGCCTCGGCGCGGATATCAAATACGATAAGGGCACCATCACCGTAACGAAATCCTTCCCCGATTCGATAGCTTTCGCATGCTATTTCGGTATCAAATGCGACGGAAACATCACGGTCTCTGACGACGGAATTACGCTTGAGGATATAACAAGCGCCGATATTTTCGGAGATGTCAGAACAACCTACGTAAAGCCCGATAAGAACAACACGATAAAGCCCTCCGCCGATCCCGCCGCGCCGCTTGACAGATGCAAGAAGTCCGTTGCTCAGGCACAGAGAGTCGGCATAGAGGATATGTACTCCGAAAGCGCGATTATTCTCTCGTCCTTCATGAACCGTGCGAAGCTCAGCCTCGGAATCAAAGACCGCTCCCCCGAAATGCTTCCCACCGACGAGCGTATACTGCGTGTAAAACGCGGCGAGAGCGACACGGGACTTATCCTTCTTTACTTCGCCTTCGGCAGATATCTGCTTATCTGCTCATCATACAACTGCGTTCTTCCCGCAAACCTTCAGGGTATCTGGGCGGGCGGATACACCAACCCGTGGTCATGCGACTACCACATCAACATTAATATTCAGATGAACTACTGGCTCGCCGAGACATGCTCGATGCCCGAGCTTATAAAGCCGTTCCTCGATTATATACGCTTCATCTCCGAGCACGGCAGCCGCACCGCCAACGTTCAGTACGGCATGAACGGTTGGGTAGCTCATACCATCACCAACCCGTGGGGCTTCACCGCTCCCGGCGAAGGCGCATCATGGGGTGCGTTCATGTGCGCGGGTGCTTGGTGCTGTCAGCACATCATGGAAAGATACCGTTTCTCACTCGACAAGAATGTCCTTCGTGAAAACTACGATATCATGCGCGGAGCCTGCGAATTCCTTATCGACTTCCTCACAACAGACCCGAACACGGGTTATCTTACCACCTGCCCGTCCAACTCCCCCGAAAACTGGTTTCTCACTCCCGACGGCGGAAACTACGCGATCTGCGCAGGTCCCACGATGGACAACGAAATAATCCGTGACCTGTTCAATAACACAGCCGAGGCTGCCGACATTCTCGGTACGGATAAGGACTTTGCCGCGCTCCTGCGTGAAAAAGCAGGCTGCCTCAGCCCGATTAAAATCGGCAAGCACGGACAGATTATGGAGTGGAACGAGGACTTCGACGAATCCGAACCCGGTCACAGACACGTATCTCACCTCTTCGCACTGCATCCCGGTCACGAAATCACGGAAAACACTCCCGAGCTTATCGCGGGTGCCAAGATGACACTCAAGAGACGTCTTGCGGGAGGCGGCGGACACACAGGCTGGTCGAGAGCATGGATAACGATGTTCAACGCGCGTCTCAGAGACGGAAACGCATGCTTAGAGCATCTTAACCAGCTTATAGGAAAGAGCACTCTTCCCAATATGTTCGATACGCACCCGCCGTTCCAAATTGACGGCAACTTCGGCGGCTGCGGTGCCATAGCCGAAATGCTCATTCAGAGCCATGACGGTAAAATAACGCTTCTCCCCGCTCTTCCCGATGACGAGGACTGGAAAGAGGGCTCGTACTGCGGTCTTTCCGCACGCGGCGGCGTAACGGTCGACTGCGAATGGAGACGCGGAAAGGTTGTTAAGTTCGTTCTTCGCTCAAAGACGGAAACACAGGTGACCGTACGCGCAAACGGCACCGATTACAACTGCGTTGTATCGGCAGGCAAGCCTATGGTTTACGAATTCCTTGCATAAAACGACTTATGTAAGCGGTATTGCATTACGCCGATACCGCTTACATGCAATTTACGGAAAGGAGGCACGGCTGTGCCGAAGAAGCTTTTTTTCAGCGTAATACTGCTTGTTCTGATAATAATCATGCCGTACTGCGTCGGCGCGTCCGACACGGTCTCGCTTGCCTTCTCCGCCACAGGATATGACGGCGACGAGGCGCCGACCTTTTATCCGTCACCGAGTGCTTCCCTGTCCGTATTTACTCTCGACGAAAGCAACTGGTATTTTTACGGACTCACTTCGTCGTCCGGCTTCAGAGAACGCAGCGGCATACCGTATGTTTTCACCATTGTCGGAGAGCCCGACGGGGAAACGGAGGATTCCCGCAAAACCGAGCTCATGCTCGATTTGTCGGGGGACAGGTACAACCTCACGGAATACTCGACACTGTATTTCGGTATTGCCATAATAGGCGACAACGATATCAAATATACCGTTTCCGCCGTGCTGTACTCGAGTGACGGCAAGGCAATGTCGGAGACGTCCGCGGGCGTGGGCTGGAATCTGTACTCCATGGATATCAGAGAAATGACGGGAAACGCCTCGCACCTTCTTATAACCGTCAGCTACGATGAGGAAATACCCGCGAACATAAGAGTATCGTCTCCGTATATATCGAAAAACACAAACACATCTTTCGTTTCCGCCGACAAATACCTTACACTCTCGCTCGATGCGTCAGAGGGTGTATGCATACAGAGAAGCGGAAGAATAAAACCCGACTCGAACAGCAAAAAAGCGGTTCTGAACGCCTCGTTTGCCGTAACCGACGACTCGATTTTCGACGCACCGAACGGTCGGCTGTATGTCGAAATCGGAGTCGACGGGATACTGTCGGGCAGTGTGACTATGACCTTTTACGGAGACGGCGGCGAGGAGCTCGCGCAATCGAAAAAAATCTCGCTGAACGACAACATCGGCGCGTTTGTGCTCCCGCTCAATCCGAGCGTCAAGCCGTCATCGTATACTCTCACGTTCGACAACGTCGAATGCGATGTGTATTTCACTCTCGATTACGTTAAAATCAGACATTTCGGCACAAGCCCTCTGCAGGCGGTAAGCGGTATAGGACAGCTGTCGAAAATAACCCGAAGCTCATCGGAGCTTACCTTCTCGGGCGGAATGGAGCGTTCCGCGATCGGCGAATACTCACGCTCGTGCGACGGAATGATTCATTTCTATTCCCTCCCCGCAGAGCATATGAACGACCTGTCATACGCCGAGGAAATCGGCAGTATAAAGTTTACCACCGTGTTCGAATATACGGCCGATGTATCCGACAGCGTGGGTATGATGTATTTCGCGGGAATTTGCACTCAAGACGGAAATATCATTCCGATGTCGACTCCCCGATTTCCCGATGCGGGACAGGCGGTGTATCATTCGGAAACGACAAGCATTATCGGACTGTACAACCCCACTCCGGTAGGGGCTTTCGAATCCAATATATCCGCCGTTATGACCGAGGTATGTCTCGAGGATATTCTCGCGGATTCGGATTCCGAAAAGACGCTGTCGGCACACTATATGGGAGAGGTCATAGAATTCGACCGTGAAAAAATCGGCGAGCTTGACAGCGAAATCGAGTTCTATGTCACAGCGGGAGTGCGTGTCTACATACGCCTCACCCTGTCGGACGGCAAATACCTGTCAGACGACACGAACATGATTTACACCGCCGTCGGATTTCTTTCGTCACGTTATCCCTCCGTATACGGCTTTGCCGTGGGAGACGACATAGACCTTTACTCCGATGAGGATTACGAGCTCGAGGATTACGCCGCACGCCTCGCCCTGTTCTTCAGAGGCATATACGATGCCGCGAACACAGACGGCTCGTCCAAGATTATTATTATCCCGATAGCGGATACGGACACGTGTGTCGTGCCGCTTGCGACAATGCTCGCCGCACGCCTCGCCGAAATCGGCAAAATCCCGTTCGTGCTTATGTCCGACTACGATATTCTGTCCGACAACACCTCGGGCGGCGCGGAAAACTCCGTCCGTATTATCGGTGAGCTCGAATGCGGAACCGTTGACGGAATCGTGTATTTATGCACACCGTCTACCGCCGATATCGCCATGACACGCACCGATGAAAGCGCGGGTATTCCCCTCGCCGACTACACGGCACAATTGTTTATATCCACAGCATCATCTCTGTCGGGAAACAGAATAAAATGCGTGTTTTTCTCTCTCGACAAAACATCGCTGAAGAACAGCCGTGACTTATACTCCGTACTTAAGCAGTCCGATGAGGCTACAGGCCACGTTTTCGATTCCGCCGCGATACGGAAAAATTCCGACACGGCAGACTCTGACGGTGCGGTCTCTTGTCTGTATGACTTCTCGGACAAATACCACGCCGACGGATGGATTGCGGGTGGCGGTGTCGAGTCGTGCGTCTCTGACGCAAGCTCGTGCGGTGAAAATTCTACATCGGGCGATTCTCGCGTGCTTAAGGTTGATTTCAAGCATGACGGAAGCGGTTCGGCGGGTATTACACTGCGCAACTTCAGTCACTCGGTCGATTTTACCGATATTTCCTCGGTCGAATTCACGATTTCGCTTATAAACAACGCGTCCGCCGACAGCGAATCTGACGACGAATCTAATGATTCCGTTGTTTTCGTCGTCGGAAACAGCGAAACGAGAGCGGAATATTATGTCGATGACCTCGAGTACGGTGTCGAGTACACCCTCACCTGCCCTCTCGACGGCTACGACACAAGAAGTATAACCGACTACATAGGAATAATGGTGTACTCCGACACAAACGTAACGCTTGAACTGTCGAGGGTGAATGTATGCAGCGACACTCTCTCGGCGGAAGAATTGTCGGAGTTGTTTGAAACGCAAACAAGCGGTGACAACACTGACGTCAACTACAGACTCATCTTCCTGTTCTCCGGTGTTGTAGCGGCGATTACAGTGACGATATTCGTGCTTCTGACAAAGATAGAGCGTGACGACGGAGACGAGGAGCAGAACAAAAGCAGAGACAGACATACATTCGATTACACAGGAGCCGTAAATGAAAAAAAATACAAACGAAAATAAAAACGAAGATAAGAAAAAATACGATGGCTTTGACGAGAATATGTTTCCCGAAACGAATGAAAAGATGAACGTAGGAAATATAAGACCGTTTACAAAATACCGTGCGGCGGAGATGGTGCTCTGTCTTGCCGCAGTTGTTATGGGCCTCCTGTATCTGTACGCGGATGTCATCTCGCTGGCCGTTCTTCTGCCGTCCTTTGCGGTCGGAATGTTCGTAATTACGGTTCTGCGCGCAATGGATGCGAAGGCGTCGGGGGCAAAAGGCTTTGTGGGTATGATTCCCGTGGTTTTCTCGGCGTTTCTTACCGTACTCGTTATCGCAGTCACGATAATTTACTTTCGTGACGCCGCCGCACTCGGAGCCGTTTAAATTCGCAATTATCGCTTTGTAAACAAAATGGGCTGCCGTACCGAGAAATAATTCCCGATACGGCAGCCTTCTTTTTGTCAAACAAAAAAAGAGGATGTAGCTTACGCCGACATCCTCAAGCGGATTACGGGGCTCGGACCCGCCACCTCAACCTTGGCAAGGTTGCGCTCTA
>CAVIJI010000056.1:0-10089 GCA_963642885.1 bacterium | reverse complement strand
GCGACACTCCTCTTTACCTTTGCCATGATTTCGCTAAATCCGTACTCGGGATTCGAGTACAGCAGGTCAAGCAGCGTTACGTAGTCTCGTATTATCTCTCTCGGCGTTATCATCGTCTCCGCTCCCTCACGTGTCATCGATGAGGTAAGAAACGCTTTCATGTCGTCCTGCGTCAGTCGGGGCGCCCATTTATGGTACTCTCCGTGAAGGGCGGTCAGTCTCAGTACGAGCGCGTACAGCTCCGAGTCCGACAGACGGCGCAGTCGTATCACGGGCTGCATCAGCGAGCGAAGCTCTCCCGAGCCGAAGCTGTCCTGAAGTCTGCTCCTCAACGCCTCGTAGCTGAACAATCCGCGCCGTGTATCCTCGAGAAACTGCGGTGTTCCTCCGAAAATTATGATAAGCCCCGGCGCTCTGCCCTGCATTGTGTCGTTGAACATCGCGAGTATCTTTTCGTAGTTGTTTTCACGCGATATTCTGTTCGGTATTTTATATAGGTTCACGCATTCGTCTATGTACACGCACAGGCCCGAGTAGCCCGCAAGACGCACGAATGCCGTGAACAGCTTCAGATAGTCGTACCAGTTATCGTCGTTTATCACGGTGAGCGAGTGTATGCCCGTCGCCTGCCTTGCCTCGGTGCGTGTTCCGTATTCGCCCCTCAGCCACTTCAGACACGCGGATTCGAGCATATCGTTGTCGGTGCACCATGCCTCGTAGTACGCGCGAAGGACGGAGGCGAAGTCGAAGCCTCCCACGTCCGCCTCGAGCTCGCGCAGGTTTTTCATTATTCTGCCGCCGAACTGCTCTCTGTATGTGTCGCTGTCTCTTTCGTATCCCTCGCTCTCGAGCTCCGTTCCGATTTTCGTGAACCATTTGCCGAGAATCACGGGGAGCGCTCCGCCGTCGGGGGAGGATTTTACCGCTATGTTCTTCATGAGCTCGCGGTATGTGGCAAGGCCGCATCCGTTTCCGCCCGACAGCTTTCTCTCGGGGGAGAGGTCGCAGTCCGCCGTTACGAAGCCCCTGTCGAGGGCGTAGCCGCGGGAAAGCTGTATGAGAAAGGACTTGCCCGAGCCGTAGCGGCCGATTATGAATTTCGCCGCTCCTTCTCCGTCGCGTACTCTGTCGAGCGTTGTTGTGAGGGCGTCTATTTCTTCCGTTCTGCCTATCGCTATGTACGGTGCGCCGACTCTCGGCACGACTCCGCCCGAGAGAGACGAAAGCAGTGTTCCGAGAATTCTGCGCGGTACCTTTATTTCATCCATTCCTCAACATCCTCTCTGTAATCTTCTATCAATGTAAAGTCCTCGAGTATTATGTCGCCCGTTATTTCGAGAAAATACGTGTTTATTACGTCCTGCGCTTCTCCCGCGTAGACTCCGCTTTCCTTTGCCCATCGGCGGAAGCGGCCGTCAAGTGCGGCGGCGACACCCGCGCGTATGAAATCCGTGTCGGGTGAAGTTAGGTCGGATGAATCGTTAACGATTACATCGTTAGTGATTACGTCATCGGTGACAACATCACCTGCGATTACATCGTCTGCGGATATCTGACCTTCGACAAATGAAGCATCACTTGAGGCATCACCTAAATCATCGTCAAACGAATTTTCACATGAATTTTCGTAAGCGGTGCGCTCGTCCTCCGCGGTAAGTCTTGCCGTGTTTGTCCACGACGCACGCTCGATCTGCGCCGCCGTCTCGAGGTCGAATCCGCTTGACTCCGCCTCGTAGTTCTTTAAGTAGTCGCGCGGCATATATTTTTCCTCGGGCGGCATATGAGCCTTGTCCTCGGGAAGCAGGGGTGTGAAGAATTCGTTTACCGCGGCGATTGTTTCGCCGTCAAGCTCCTTCACGCCGAGCTTGGCCTTTATGCCGAGGCATTTGCGCAGCATATTTTCGCTGTATTTGACGAGAGCTGTGACGTATTCGCGTGTTTCGATGCCCCTCAGGAAGGAGCGGAACTCCACCGTCAGCTTTTTCTTTTTCGCGGACGACACCGCACAGCCGAGGAAGGTGTCTATTACGATTTTGTATTTTTTCTCGAGGGCGAATATGCCGAATTTTTTCTCCGTGCCGCGCTTCAGCACCGCGGAGACGGCCTGCGGAATGTATTTTTCGTACTGCTCGCGGTTTTCGCCGTAGTATTTCGACGATGAGTAAACGTAATCGGAGAAGCAGTATATAAGAGCGTGCGCGGCGCTCTCGAAATCCGTGTGCGAGAGCAGGTAATCGAAATAATATTCCTTGAAATGCGCCTTCGCGGCTATTTCCGACAGGTACGGGCGCATGGCATCGGGAAAGGGCATATCGTTTATCATGCAGTAGTCGGCTGTCCATTCGCACAGATACGAGTCGAGGCGCGCCAGACGTCCTCTGTAGCCGATCCAGACGGAGGAGAGGGACGAGAGGACGTAATCCTTCGTGACGGAGGAGAGGTTCAGCAGCTCGAAAATGTACAGCATTATATAAGCCGAGTCGCAGTCGGGATACTCTCCCGCTCTCCATTTGTCTCTCAGTCTGCGGTAGTACTCCGTCTGTTGGCCCGACATATGCGAGTACTGCGGCACGAGGGAGAAAAACTGCGCGGGGCGCATCGGTGTATCGGGGGAGGTTTTCGGGGAGGCGGTATGGCTCTTTTCCGCATCGAGGGCGAACCGAGTGTAAAAGTCGTTCTCTCCCGACCAGCCGTCAACCGTGATTTTCGAGATAAGCGCGCCGTTCTTCTCGTAGACAGCGGGCTTCTCCGGCTCACGGCGCTTTATTTCGTCCGCGGGGACGGTTCTTTGAGCGGGGCGCGGGCGTTTATACGAATGTGTGACGTAGTTCTTCGGCGGTATGGAGGTGAACGGGTTCATGGTCTGCGACGGGTAATAAGCGTCGTTCTTTTTCGGGATCGTCTCGCCGCCCGCGGTATTTACGGATACATCCGTTACGGATTTGTTTTTGTCGGATACATCCGTTACCGACAGCGAGTCGGGGGAGAAGGAGGGCTTTTCGTATTTTCTCTCCGAGGGAGAGCCGAGATCCCAGAAGTCCTCTCCGCCGCCGACATTTCTCCTGCCGTGTGATGTGACGAGCTTTTCGGGGGTGTCATCGGCTTCGTCGATGGTTATGTCGTTTTTTTTCGGCGGTTCTTTCTTTTCGTCCACGTCTGCGGCCTCCCTTGTAAAACATTAGTTCTTATCAGATTATTATAACATAATTTTACATCTGTGTCAATGAAAAGCTTCTTTAAATGAATGTGGAAATTCACGGTTTCCTCTTTTTGTTATCGGGATGTTATCGGGCTCGACAAAACATGGGGTTTTAACTCTACGTTAAAACCCCATGTTTAAAATCTCACGTTAAAACCCCACGTCGTGCGCGTAGCTCTCCCTGTCGATTACCGTGACCGTATAGTATTCACGACCGAGCCGTTCCCCTATCAGCGCCGCCGCCGTGTCCTTTATAACACTGTCCTCGATATGGCATTCGAACGGTACCGCCATATCGAAAATAAGATTGGTATGCGTGCTGCCGAAAACCACTCTGAAGTCGTGTATTGTTATGCCCGAGTATATTTCTTTAACGATACCCGCCGCCTTCTCCCTCAGCTCCGTTACACGGGGATTCTTTATGTCCACGGGATCCATGTGAATGGTGGCGACACAGCCGAAATCCGCCGACAGCTTTCTCTCGAGATTGTCTATTACATCGTGAAGCGCCAGTATGTCTCCGTCCGACGGTACCTCCGCGTGAAGGGAGATAATTTTTCTGCCCGGGCCGTAGTCGTGTACCATAAGATCGTGTACGCCCACTATGTCGGGGCTGAAATCGAGAACCGTTCGCTCTATTTCGTCGACGAATTCCTCGGTCGGTGAATCGCCTAAAAGCGGATCTATCGAGTCGCGCGCGGCGCAGAGGCCCGAATAGAAAATAAAGGCGGAAACGAGTACTCCGCTCCATCCGTCGGGATGAAGCGTGGTGTAGCTGCCGATAATGCCGCTGCCGAGAACAACCGCGGTTGTTATACAGTCGTTCAGGGAATCACTCGCGGCCGCCGTCAATACCGACGAATCGATCATTTTGCCGACACGACTGTTGCAGTACGCCATATAGCACTTTACCAGAACGGACGCAATCAGCACCGCCGCCGTGACGGCGGTAAATTCGGTAGATTCGGGATTAATTATTTTTCCGACGGACTCCTTGAAAAGCTCGAATGCCATTACTATGATTACGGCGGAAATCACAAGCCCCGATATGTATTCCGCGCGTCCGTGACCGTACGGATGCTTCGGATCGGGGGCCGCGGCCGCCAGCTTGAAGCCGCATATCGTCACGATGGACGAGCCCGCGTCGGAGAGGTTATTGAAGGCATCGGCAATGACGGACACGGAACCCGATATAATGCCGACGGTCAGCTTGCCCGCGAAAAGCAGGATATTGAGGACAATGCCGAGAATGCCGCACAGCGTGCCGCAGAGGGTGCGCCGTTTTGCCTCGGGCAGGTCTTCTTTTTCGAATAATTTCGATAACAGTTTAATCACGTCAAATCGAACTCCCGTTTTTATATGTAAATACGGATATTATACCACATAAAAAGGGTTTTGTGCCTGAAATATGCGGAATAAATCGATTATTTTCGCATTTACGGCGTAAAACCAACGCCGAACCTACGTTTTTTTGCGAATATCAGAACAGAGCCGCCGCTATTTTATCGAGAGCGGACGCGCGGTATCTGTACACGGTGCTGCGTTCGGCGCAGACCGCATCGCAGACGTCGTCGACGCACGTGTCGGGCGTGAAGTAGAGCAGGTTTATCACGTCCTTCTCCATTTTGCAGAAGGATTCCATGGTTCGGTGAACAGCGCGAGAGGTTTCCCTGTAATGCTGTGCGCGAAGGCGCGCGGACTGAGCCTTACGCGGGGTTACGGAGCCGCCGTCAAGCAGCTTCTCGTAATACTCGGCGTAGGTTTCGTACTGCTCGAGATTTTTCAGCAGCTTATCCGCCTTCAGGCGCATAGAGGCTTTATCCATGCTCATTTTTCTCCTTTCTGTGAACATAACCGTACACAGTTATGTTCGCGGCATTGAAATGAAACGGAAAAATCGCCGTCGTCCGCGAGGTGAGAGTCTCCCATACTCTCGCCGTCGTGGATATGTCGGCCGTATTTTACGCAGGCGGCGCAGAAATTCTTGCCGAGGAGCGTATAGACGGTATCGCCGCACGTCAGCTCGTCTCCGCATTCGGCGCATTTATTCGGTGAATACCATGTGTTTCTGTCAGTCATTTTGTTCCTCCGCGGGAGGGTTGCTCCCGCTATTACGGAGAACAATAGTTTGTAGCGTAAATGATTATAGCACGGATGTATCGGCTTGTCAAGACCGAAAGAACAAAAGAACACGTTGTGTCGCCTACAGGCGACATGAGACACATAACGGGCGATTCGGGCGGGATAGAAAATCCGCTTTCGCCGCGGGGAGAAAAATTCGTCGGAAAAATCGGCACGAAAAGCGACGGCTTTTATGGCGAATTTTTTCGGTTTACGCTATTGTATCATTCCGTTATTTGTGTTAAAATTCTTATTCGGAAGGATAACGCGAAAAAACGATTATAAAGATATATCAAACTGTAAGGAAGTGCATTATAATGTCAAAGAAGTTTACTCAGAGCCTTCATACCCATACCTTCCGCTGCAACCACGCCTCGGGCAGTGAGCGGGAATATATAGAGCGCGCCATAGATGCCGGCTTTACGACACTCGGCTTCTCCGACCATACGCCGTACGTGTTCCGCGACGGCTATTACTCGGGCTTCCGCATGAAGCAGGAACAGCAGTACGATTACGTTCTCGTGCTCAGCGCTTTGCGTGAGGAATACAAGGGTAAAATCGATATCAAAATCGGCTACGAGGCGGAATATTATCCCGAGTTTTTCGAGGACTACATGAAGCTCATCACCCGCTATCCCGTCGATTACCTCATTCTCGGACAGCACTTCATCGAAAACGAAATGACCGGCAAATACTCGGGTGTATCCACGGACGACGAGGGCTACTTCAAACAGTATGTGGATCAGGTTATCGAGGGTATGTCCACGGGTGTGTATACCTATGTGGCGCATCCCGATCTTTTAAACTACACCGGTCCCGAGGCGGTGTTCGACAGGCACTACTCACGCCTTATAGAGCACGCGAAGGAGACGGGTATTCCGCTCGAGATAAATCTGCTCGGCATAAGAGACCACAGAGCGTACCCGCATGACAGATTCTTTAAGCTGTGCGGCGAAATCGGTGCCGAGGTATGCATAGGCTCGGACGCTCATCAGGTGGAGGTTACGGCGGATATGCCCTCGTTCGATATCGCGCAGGGAATGATCGAAAAATACAATCTGAAGTGGAACGAGCATCCCGTACTGCGTGAGGTAAAGCTGTAATGGCGGAGAAAAACACGGGCGTATTCGAGCTGCTTGACGAAATGGCGGCTCTCTGCGCCGAGAAAAAATATCCGATATACCGCATTGCGATGTACAGCGGCGGCGAGCTGCGCGAGCGTGAGCTGATTCCCGCTCAAGAATGCATCGCGCTCTATTCTGTATCGAAAAACTTCATAACCGCGGCGTGCGGAATGGCGGTTGACGACGGGGCTTTGTCGCTTGACACGAGTGTATGGGAGCTGTTCCGTGACGAAAAGCCGTTTATAGACGAAATATGGAAAAAGGTCACGCTCGAGACGGTTTTGTCTCAGACGACAGGTCAGGGCGGAATGTTTTTGGACATAGACTGCGGAGACGCCTTCGAATGGGAGGCGGACTGGCTTGATTCCGTGCTGAAAAAGCCGTTTGTATCGGAGCCCGGCAGTGTGTTCGCTTACACGGATTCGAACTTCTACATCGCGTCGCGGATGCTATCGAAGGCTGTGGGAATGACGGCGAACGAGTTCCTTTCGCACAGGCTGTTCGAGAGAATGAAAATGCAGGGCTGGGCGTGGTCGTGCTGTCCGATGGGATACGCGGTCGGCGGCTCCGGTCTGTATCTGCGCGGACGCGACATGGCGAAGTTCGGCGCTATGATGCTCTCGCACGGTGTGTTCGAGGGGGAGCGGTACCTCAGTGAGGATTTCTGCCGCCGCGCGCTGTCTCCGATATCGCATCCCGACGAAAACACGGACTACGGTCTGTCGTTCTGGCTTCCGCGGGGCGAGAGGGACTGTGCCTTCCGCTGCTCGGGCATGAACAATCAGGCAATCTGGGCAAGCGAGAGCAGGGGATTCGCCGTCGCGTGGCAGGCGTACGATCCGACGGGCTCGGCGGATGCGCCTCTGACGGCCTTGCTCAACAGATAGTTGCTCAACAGATAGATTTTACGTGAAAATTCGATAGAAATTATGAAAAGACAAAACACAACTTTAGACTTAACGGAGGGGCCCGTTCTGCCCCTTATGCTGCGCTTCTGTCTGCCGATTCTCATAGGCAACATCATGCAGCAGTTTTACAACATGGTCGACGCCGCCGTTGTGGGACACTATGTCGGCACGAACGCTCTCGCGGCTGTGGGAGCTACGGGTTCGCTTACGTTTCTCGTAATCGGCTTTGTGGACGGAATGTGCGCGGGCTTCTGCATACCCGTAGCGCAGGCGTTCGGCGAAAACAACGAATCGCTTCTTAAAAAATGCGTTTGGAACATAATATATCTCTCCGCGGCGGCGGCGGCTGTTCTGGCTCTGTTTACCTCGATTTTCCTCGGGCAGATGCTCACCGCCATGGATTTTCCCGACGACATTTACGCGGACTCGTTTTCGTATCTGCGTGTGATTTTCCTCGGAATACCCGCTACCGTGGCGTACAATACGCAGGCGGGACTCATGCGCGCGATGGGCAACAGCCGTACTCCGCTTATCGTGCTTATCGGGGCGTCTCTCGTAAACGTAGTGCTTGATTTACTCTTCGTGCGTGTGCTGGGCATCGGTGTGTTCGGCGCGGCTCTCGCGACGATAATATCGCAGCTTCTGTCCGCCGTCGTATGCTTTGTTTACATAATCGGAAATTACGACATGCTGCGCGCGAAGAACTGCTCCGCCGACGAGAAAAAGCCGAACGGAGCGATATCGTGCAGGCTTGTGCTCTCGGGACTTCCGATGGCGCTTCAGTACTCGATTACCGCAATCGGCTCGGTACTTATTCAGACGGCTATAAACGGCTTCGGCTCGCTCATTGTGGCATCGGTTACCGCCGCGAACAAGGTACAGTCGTTTGTGCATCTTCCGTTCAGCACGCTCGGCGTGACGCTCTCGACGTGGTGCGGTCAGAACATGGGAGCGAAGAACTACGGCAGAATCCGCCGCGGCTTCTGGGACGGAATGGCCGTCGCGCTCGTATACAGTGTTGCGATGGGTGTGGTTATGTATTTCTTCGGCGAATATGTTTCGCTTGTATTCATCGACAGCGGTGAGGAGCGCCTCGCGGAGATTCTTTCGTATGTGCGGATATTCCTGCGCAAGAACTGTGTATATTACATTCCCCTCGGTGTGCTTACGGTATGCAGATTTTCGCTTCAGGGACTCGAACACGGGGTTACGGCGATGTTTGCGGGAGTATTCGAGATGGCGGCGCGTTCGATTATGGCGTTATGGGCGGTAAAGCTTTTCGGCTTCGACGCGATATGCTACGCCAATCCTGCGGCATGGGCTGCGGCGTGTGTACTGCTTATACCCGCTTGTCTTGTGGTTATGCCGAAGGTAAAACGAAAGCTGACGGATCGGGGTCAAACCTGATTCCGCGGGCAAATGAAAAAACTCAAAGGTAGGTAAATACAATGGATAATATTGCGGACAGCGCGGATATAGTCAAGATGAAATATCTTATGCGCGGGGAGGTGCCTGTCAGGCTTACCCTTACCTCGCGCCATGTCTTACCCGATTTTGCCGCGAGCGGTACGGCTCCCTCCGATTTCACCCTATTCGACGACAGCTCGGAGGATTTTGATGAGGATTCGTACGATGATGACGATATCTCGGATTCGTCACTGTACGGTACGGATTCGGGCTCGTCGGGTGCGGAGGAGGATGTTTATACGTTCTGCACCACGGCGGGAATGAAAAGCGAATGCGGAGTGATTACCGTTACGTATGAGGAGAGCAACGGGAATCCGACCGAAATAATTTTCGACACGGGTCTCGAGAACATGGTGACGATTCACCGCATGAGCGGCAAAACCTCGAGCGGTATTGTGAATACGCTTGTTCTCGAAAGGGGCAGACGGCATATTTCCACGTACAGGCTCCCTTTAAGCATGTTTGTGCCGCTCGAAACCGTAACGTACGCGAAAAAGGTCGATGTGAATCTTACCTTCGAAAACGGCGGCGAGATAAACCTCGATTATCTCGTGGAGCTGCGCGGATTGGATGTACAGAGAACCGGAATGAAAATCGTCATCGAGAGGATGTAAACGATTTAAAATCAAAAAAAATTCAATATATGCCGAAATACTCTTGACACGACACAAAATATAGAGTATAATATAGCCATAGTCTTACCTTCCTCTTCCCGCGCTCTTGTTGTCCATGTGCTTGATGGCTCAAGTGAGCGGGATTTTCCGTTGCGGACGAAAGGGTACATTCCTTTTGGGTTCCGCCAAAACGCTTTGATACGGACGTCGGATTTCCTCTCCGACGTCTTTTTCGTAAATTCACCTGTGGTGAATTTACGAAAAAGACCACACACATTATTTTCTTTATGATTATCAAATATGGGTTTGATTCTCATCGAATATAGTTTTTCTTCACGTTTTTGAAGTTTATGTAGAAAAGTGCGAAGCACTTTTCTATTTTTTTTTATCGACTGCGGTCGAGGGACGCTCCTACGCGGAGGGCATTTGGACTTACATCCCACCTCAGTGGGATGTAAGTCGGAGGAGAAAAGGCTACGCCTTTTCGGATTTTATTATTCCACTGCGCGTGGGGCGCCCTTTGCAGGGGGGAACACCGAACGAGCAAAGCTCGTTCAAGGGGCATCAGTCGCCGCCTCCTTGTGGATCCAGGCTCGCGGTAGAGTGCACACGGAATATGGGTTTCTCTGGCATCGCGACCATGAGATTTAATCATC
>CAVIJI010000055.1:0-10118 GCA_963642885.1 bacterium | reverse complement strand
CGACAGAATCGTGCATGATTCCTACAGCATTGTGATTGACTGTAAAGAGTCGATAATATAATTTACATTAATATTTTAACGCATACTATTTCGAAATAGTATCGCATCGCTTATATTCACGTCCCACAGTCATTTTTTCGCATGAAAAAAGCTCGGATTATTCCGAGCTTTTTAAATTCTATTACATTCTCTATCGGGCGTTAATTTTATCGAAAATCACATGCGTACCATGTGCCGTTATTTTAGTCAACCTTCGGCAAACCACTGAACGAGGCTTCAAGCTCTTCGTCAGAAGGAATATAATCGCTCATCTTTCCATCATGGAATTTTTCATATGCGAGCATGTCAAAATATCCCGTACCGGTCAGACCGAACAGTATCGTTTTTGCTTCACCTGTTTCTTTACACTTAACGGCTTCGTCTATAGCAACGCGAATCGCATGACTGCTTTCAGGTGCGGGCAGAATACCTTCCACACGAGCGAAATATTCCGCTGCTTCGAAAACGGATGTCTGCGGTACCGAAACCGCTTCCATCAAACCGTCATGATACAGCTGTGAAAGTGTCGGACTCATGCCGTGATAGCGCAAACCGCCCGCATGGTTCGGAGCGGGAATAAATCCGCTTCCGAGAGTATACATTTTCGCCAGCGGGCACACCATACCGGTGTCACAGTAATCATACGCGAAACGTCCGCGAGTGAAGCTCGGGCAGGACGAAGGTTCTACAGCTATAAAGCGATAATCGGCTTCTCCTCTGATTTTCTCACCCATAAATGGTGCTATCAGACCACCGAGGTTGGAGCCTCCGCCGGCACAGCCGATAATGATGTCGGGTTTTACACCGTATTTGTCCAACGCGATCTTCGATTCCAAGCCTATAACCGATTGATGCAGCATTACCTGGTTCAGCACGCTTCCGAGTACATATCGATATCCTTCCATGGATGTTGCCGTTTCAACTGCTTCGGATATTGCACAGCCGAGACTTCCCGTCGTACCCGGATGAGCTTCGAGAATTTTTCTTCCGACTTCTGTTTCAGTCGACGGAGACGGAGTAACAGAGGCACCGTAGGTACGCATAACTTCACGTCTGAAGGGTTTTTGTTCATACGATACTTTTACCATATAAACCTTGCAGTCAAGCTCGAAGTACGAGCAAGCCATGGAAAGTGCTGTTCCCCACTGCCCTGCTCCGGTCTCTGTGGTTACACCCTTGAGCCCCTGCTTTTTGGCATAGTATGCCTGGGCGATTGCGGAATTCAACTTGTGACTTCCGCTGGTATTGTTTCCTTCGAATTTGTAATATATCTTAGCGGGTGTACCGAGCTTTTTTTCGAGGCAGTATGCTCGAACGAGCGGAGACGGACGGTACATTTTGTAGAAGTCAAGGATTTCTTTCGGTATAGGATAGTAGGGATTTCGATCATCGAGTTCCTGCGTAATAAGTTCATCACAAAATACAGGAGCAAGATCATGCGGAGTCATAGGTTTAAGCGTTGCGGGATTGAGCAGAGGTGCCGGCTTGTTTTTCATGTCGGCACGAAGATTATACCATGCAGTCGGCATCTCATCTTCATTCAGGTAAATTTTGTAAGGAATATTTTCGTTTGACATCTTTGTGTCTCCTTTCATTCGCGGGACAAAAACAAAAACTCCCGTCCCGCACAATTAAATAACTGTGCTGGGACAGGAGATAAAATTCCTGCGGTGCCACCCGGCTTGATGCTGAACGCATCCACTCAGCGCGCACTGACATGCGCCGACTTTGTTGACGGAGGCTCATACTCCGACGCCCATACTCCGACAGATATCGTTTCTGTTTGCCCTCAAAACCCATTCAATTTCGCCGTTCGTACCGCAATCACACCGTCTGCAGCTCTCTGTAAAGAACTCAATCGAAATCTACTCACGTTTTTTCATCGGTTTATTATATTTTACCACACACACGTTTAGTTGTCAAGAGTAGAATAAGCCGACAATCATTATTGTATGGTCGCACAATCAGAGAGGAGCATATGGAAATTTTTTATATTGATTTCAAACAGAAAAAGTGCTGTCATCCGTTATTATTCCTGTGTGAAACACTCAACCGATTGAATCGGTTCTGTAAATGAATTTAACTTCTCCCTCCATATCGTCTGCGATGCCCGAGAAGGAAGTATAGTTCTGAGAAATTTCCACAGTGGCACGGAGACGTTCTGTCAAATCGGCAAGGTCACCGTTAACGGCATCGGTAAGCTTGCCGATACCCTTTTCATTCAGTTCTGCCAATCCATCCGAGAGGGACATAGCGCCGTCACGCAGTTTTGTCACACCATCCACAAGAGCAGGTACGCCGCTCTGCATTGTCAAAATTCCGTCATACAATGTGTTCACACCGTCTTGCAGTTCTACCGTTCCGCTGTGCAGTGTGTCGGCACCTGATGCAAGTTGATCCGCACCTGATTTTACCGTTTCAACTCCCGCGGTATACTGTTGTAAACCGACATAGAATGTGTTGTAACTGTCAAGCTGTTGACGCAGAGCAGCTATGGATGCCGCACCTGATTTTGCCGATTCAATTGCCGCGTTTATCTGAGTGCGTACCTCATCCGATGCCATATTTTCCTCGACCAGTGCGGCAATCTGTTCATCGGTCTTTGAAGCAATCATTGCCTTTATCGTATCGGAATTCATCTGTTCCGCTACTTTAGCGGAAACCGTAGCTGTGATTGTATCACTTGCCATTTGTGCATCTACAGCGGCATTCAGCTTTTCCTGTGTTGCCGCATCGATCATTCCGGCAGCAACTCCTGCTTCATACTGTTCCGTTGTCATCTGCATTGTCGCCAGTACCTGTGAAATGACGTTTTCCTTTACGGCAGCCGTAACTTGTGCGGTTACTTCCTGTTGAACAGCTTCGCGGACTGCCGTTTCCACTGTTTCGCGATTTTCTTCCACAGCGGCTGTTACTTTTTGGGTTGCGGCTGCTTCAGCGGTTTGAGCAATGGTATTTGTATCCAAAGATGCAATCACACCGTCAAGCACCGTCGCATAGTTGTCAATGGTGAGCTGCGGAACACTCAATCCCGCTGCTGCGAGCTGTGTATCCGCCATTGAAAGCAGAGAGGTGAATACCTGTGCCGCACCGCCGTTCAATGTACTGTTGTTTACGACAAGCTGATCGAGTCCGTCCGAAAGATTTTTAGCACCATCTGAAAGAGCTGACGCACCGTTTTCGAGAGAAGCCGCTCCGTCCTTCAATTGACCTGCTCCCTCAGCCAAAGCATTGATTCCCGCAACAAGCTCATTCGATTTATCAAGCAATGTGCAGAGTCCGTCGTAAAGCTGTGACGAACCATCCATGAGCTGTGTCATGGCGTCGTTCAATTGATCGAGTGATTCACGCAATTCATCTACGGAATCAAGCTTTTCGGGATTGATCTTCGAGAACAGACCGTTTGCGGCTATGGTAACCGTGTTTGTAAGATGGAAATCGGTTACATCAGCGCTGACCGTAAAGGAATCGGGAATATCAAGCGTATCGCTGTCCAGTGCAAGATCTTCCTTCAAACCCGGGAATGCGATTCCGACGATTGCCGTATGGTCACCGTCATTCAAAATCTTTCCGTTTGTGATTTCCACATTACGGAATGTATCGGAATCCACGAGCATTCCCGTGAGCATTGCGAAAGGAACGTAAATCTTCTCGTTGTTTCCGTCTATCGTCACATTTTCATATTGTTTATTCGTATATGCGTATTCGATGGTGACATGTCCGCTCTTTCCCTCAAGCTCCGCTGCTGTTACATCTTTTCCGTCTAAGGTATATGATACCTTCATCTCGACAGGCAGTTCCTTTTCAATATTACCGGTATAATATATATCATTACCATCGGCTTCCCAAACGCGTGCCCCGCCGTCTTCCTTATAAGTCTCATTTCCCTTGACATTTTCTACATCTGTCAGTTCCGATTTATCCTTAATGGTTGCGGCATCCGTTGCGTTGCGCAGCCAATCGCTTACGATGATTTTGCGTACACTGCCGTCCGTATTGGCAAGTACATATACGCTTTCGTCCTTTGTGGTTGTGTCTGCTGTCTGATCATCCAAAAAGAGCGGTATTTTTTCTTCTGTTGTTTCTTCGACGGTACTTTGTGTATCATTCGCCGATGAGCCACTGCCGGATGCCTGAATTGTCGCTGCGATGCTTCCTGTCAGCAGGGCCGCGCAAAGGATAATTGCTATGGTTTTCTTGTTTTTCATAAGGATTCCTCCGTTTTATCGCTATAATTCACTATTCTCTTCCTGTTTCGTAATATATCAGTCTGAAACAGGGTATTAATGTTCGTTGACGATTGGTGTTTTTTCTGATAATTTTTCTTTTTTCTTCTGCATTACTTTTTTCATACCGATTGTGGTATGGCAGATAATCGGATCACAAAGCATCAGCAGAGCAGGCAGAATGAAGATAACCGCAAGCATACTTACTATGGCACCTCTTGCCATAAGCATACACATGGAGCTGATGATATCGATATCCGAATAGATGGCAACTCCGAATGTGGCGGAGAACAAACCCATACCGGATACAATAATCGACGGAATCGAGGTGGACAGCGCGGTAATTATACTCTGCTTTCTGTCAACACCGCCCATGCGTTCCGACTTATATCGTGTCGTCATGAGGATTGCATAATCGACCGTCGCACCAAGCTGAATGGTACTGATGCAAATCGGTGCTATAAACGGCAGGGACTGTCCGAGATAATGCGGTAAACCGAGATTGATAAAGATGGCAAGCTCGATTACTGCAATAAGAATAAACGGCAGGCTGATGCTCTTTTCCACCAAAGCAATGATTATGAATATCGCTACGATTGATACGGCATTGACCACCTTGAAGTCATGGTCTGTTGTTTCGATCATATCCTTCATACACGGAGCCTCACCGATGAGCATACCGTTTTCGTCGTATTTCTTTAAGATAGCATTCAATGCATCAAGCTGCGAGTTCACATCATCACTTGCCACCTTATATTCGGAATTGATGAGCAGGAGCTCCCAGCGATCGCTTTTCAGAATCTCGCGCAAACTGTCCGGCAGAATTTCTTCGGGCACCCTCGAACCGACTACCGATTCCAGACCGAGTACGTATTTCACTCCGTCTACCGATTCCATTTCGTCAATCATATTTCGTACTGATTTCGACGGCAAAGATGCATCTACAAGTACCATGTGCGTGGACGCGATGTCGAATTCATCAGACAGCTTGGAGTTTGCGATTACATACTCCATGTCATCAGGCAGACACTGTCCCATATCGTAATAGACTTCATCGTTTGTCTTTGTATAACCGTAATACGCCGGTGGGATGAGAAGTGCGAAAATTACAAGGAATACAGGGAATACCTTCACAATTCCGCGGGAGAATTTTTCCATATGCGGAATTATGGATTTGTGCTTTGTTTTCTGCAGGGGTTTGTCCAACAACAGAATCATTGCCGGAAGAACAGTCACACAACCAAGCACGCCGAGGATTACACCCTTTGCCATGACAATACCGAGGTCACGTCCGAGAGTAAAGCTCATGAAACACAGTGCCGCGAAACCCGCTACCGTGGTAACGGAGCTGCCGATTACCGATGTCAATGTCTCGTGAATCGCGCATGCCATTGCATCGTTATGATTTTCAATCTTTTCACGCTGTTCATTGTAGCTGTGCCACAGGAAAATGGAGTAGTCCATTGTCACGGCAAGCTGCAGTACGGCTGACAGAGCTTTTGTAATGTATGAAATCTCACCGAAGAAGTAGTTTGTTCCGAGATTGAGTAAAATCATCATAGCGATAGATGCGAGGAACACAAACGGTACAAGCCAACCGTCGAGGAACAGAAGCATTGCAAAACAAGCAAGTGCAACCGCGATTCCGACGTAAATCGGTTCTTCCTTTTCACACAAATCCTTCAAATCCGTCACAAGAGCAGACATACCCGAAACAAAGCACTGTTTACCCGCAATAGAACGGAGCTCGCGAATTGCATCCATAGTTACGTCAGCGGATGTCGCGCTGTCAAAGAATATTGCGATCATCGTAGCCGAATCTGTGTTGAATGCATCGTACAGCTCATCCGGTAAAAGTTCCATCGGAATGGAAACATCCGCAAGAGTCGAGTACCAGAGTACAGTTTCCACATGGTCGACATTTTTGAATTTTTCACATAACGCCGCCACATCTTTATCCGACATATCCTCCACAATTACGAAGGAAAACGCGCCTTTACCGAAATCTTCGAGCAGCGTATTTTGTCCGACAACGGTATCCATATCTTCGGGAAGATAATTAAGCATATCGTAGTTGATTCTTGTGCCGAACATACCAAGCACAGAAGGAATCATCAACAGTAAAGTAAGTATCAAGATTGGTATGCGGTACTTTACAACCGCTTTTGAGAATCGCATGAGTTATAGTCCTTTCTGAATATAAAGTCATCATTTTGTATTGGCGTCTGTAAAATCGTCAATCTCAATGACATCGGGTTTCTGGTGAGCTATGATTTTCACCGCACTGATAACTGTACTGAAATTCAGTATTCCTTCGCTCAGAAGTGTGATACCGAGTACAATCATCAGGATTCTGCTACCCTCTCCGGGGCTGAGCAGCAGAAGCAGTCCGCAGATTCCGGTTACAATGGCAAGCGTAAGTATCAACCACCATTTGGTAATTCCGAATTTTCTGGAATCCCACGCAATCTGAATCTTAAAGAGACCGTCTGACAGAATAAATATACCGAGTGCAATGCTTATGAAGGCTGCAAGACTACTCGGATGTATGAGCATTACAATACCCATTATAATGAGCAGAATTCCGAGCGGCAGGTCATATTGAAATGCAAGTCTGTAGAGATCACGGGAGAAATACCCGGTCAAACGGACGATACCGAACAGAATCAGCAATATACCGCATATCATGCCGAACAGAGAAGCCGAAAAATCCGGAATCGCGATGAGCATGATACCGAGAACACAAAGCGCTGCGGAAATGACGATATAACCGATTTTTGCCGTACGCATTGGAGTTGTTGAACGTGAACGCATGATAAACCTCCTTTATCACTTCTCTTGATTTTGTTTGGGAGAAGTGTTTTTCTTTTTCTGTGTGTAGTATATCACATATTCATGTGTGTCGGTATAGTCAAAAAAAGACCGCTGTACGGAATCCGTACAACGGTCTGAAAACTGTCTGAAATTTTGTCAAATGCTGCTTTTTGCCTAAAAATGTGCCGAATTTATCAAATTCTCTCCTTAAGGCGCTCGGATTTGCGGTCTTTTTGACATATAGCAAAAATCAAATCCGTGCTTTCTCGAAACGGATTATTTCGGCTGTGAATCGGATTTCTCGGCACGAATCAATTCGATAAATGTGCGTGTAAATGCGGCTATCTGCGAGGCATCGTCAAGTGCGCTGTCCGGCATTCCGTTCGCAATCCATTCGGAGATAAGCCCGTACAGCTCGCATTTGAAGAAACGCACAATGATTGTTCTCTCCTTCTCCGAAAGCTGTATTTCATCGGATACATTATCCATGTATGTGGTCACGACATATTCACAGAGGCGCATCGTATATGTTTCATAGATATCTCTGCTTGCAGAATCGTAAAGGTGCAGCACCGCCTTACGGTTTTCCATTGCGAAATGGAACGCCAGCCGCACACAATCTTCCATTGATGTGATAGTCGGATATTTGGCAATCAGTGTGTCCACATCTTCCTTGATGATTTCTTCAACAAGACTCGGTATATCGGTAAAATGATAATAAAACGAATTTCGGTTGATACCGCAGTCCTCTACAATGCTGCGCACACTGATTTTGGAAAGCGGCATTTCACTGAGCAGCTTAATAAACGATGCCTTAATTGCCTGTTTTGTAAAGTTGGACATACAATATTCCTTCCCCTTTGCAGACGATATATATTGCTATATCGATCTTCTTCGACCTAATCACAGTCGAGAAATTCCGTATCGGTAGTATACCATACGAACAGAAAAAAAACAAGTGATTATTTCCGTACTTTTATCGTTTATCGAAAGAGGTGTGCGTATGCCTAATCTGTTCCGTCAACAAACTGAAACACAAAAAGTTCTGCGATCATCACTTGTTTCGGACAGCGTACCTGTATTTGCTCAACAAACGATGTTGCAAAAAAGACGAATGAGTCCGATTTATTACCGAACTCATTCGCAATTAAGTTAATATGGATTTTTCTTCCGAATTTTGCGGTTCACTTTACGGAATACCGCTTTCATGTTTTAGCTTATTCGTTTTCCGATATGCCGAAACGCATCAGCATGACCGCAAGCTGAGCACGTGTTGTGTAACCCTGCGGATCCAATGAGAATATGTTGTCCTGAGACTGATATGCAACTACACCTGCTCCACAGCCCCACTGCATTGCGGGAATTGCATATTCCGTAATATCGAAAGCATCATCGTAATCCAAAATGTTGGTATCCTCACCGACACTGACATCATAACCTTCGTGTATTGCATAGCGATAAAGTATCGTAACAAGCTGCTCGTGTGTCATTATATCGTTTACACCGAATCGACCATCTTCATAGCCTATCACTATGTTCTCACTTGCCGCCCAACGGATTGCCTCTGTATACCATTCATCCTGTCCTACATCCGTAAACTGTAATGCGTAGTTGACTATCGGACTGCCGGAAAGTCTCCACAGAACGGTCAGCACCATAGCACGGCTTGTACCCGAATCCGGTGCGAAAGTGTTTTCGGAAACACCGTTCATCAGATTTTGTGCCAGAACATATTCCACACCGCTGCGATACCAGGCATCGTCAGACAAATCGGAAAAGTTTGAATAGCTCGTGGTTTCGCCCGGCTGTTTCTCGAAAAACGCCTGTATATTAACCGCACTTTCGGGCATCGTGAAGGTATAAATACCATCGCCGATAGCTGCAGTCTCGACTGTTCGACCATTCTCGGCATTTACCGTCATAGCAGACAATGCATAACCGTCTTCCGGAACAACGGTTATTGTAATAAGTTCTCCGTGTGCGGCTCGATCGGCGGACAAGCTGAGTACACCATGTGTGTTTGCTTCCGCTGTCAGTATGTAAGTCTTTACCGTTGTGTTTTTGTTCTTATTTTTCTCACGGAGAGCGGCCAAAGCGTTATAGAACAACGTCATGGCGTCAAAATCGGCATTCCATGACACTTCTGCTTTCTCGTAATTGGAATCCATTGTGCGTAACCATGAGAGAATAATCTCATTATTGTGTACGCGCATATACTTTCCGACATTGGTGTACAATGTTACAGCGGTGTTGATCTGCAGCAGCATAAGCTGCATGATGCTGTTGTCCGCTTTTTGAGCCTCGTCCAACTCTGTTCCCACTGCCATTGCCGCGACAAACTTCACAAACGGTTTCACAAATGCCTCTCGATCGGTCAGGCGTACGGGAAGATTTTCCTTCTCGAGATTAGTAAATTCGGTATTTTCGACACATGCGTCAAGAAGCTTGCCGATGCTCTTTACCGTCGTGTCATAGAAAATTTTAGCGTATGCGGAGTAAGTGAATCCGTTTTGTACGGAAGCCGCATCAGTATTATCGTCCGAAATAACGGCAGCTGCCGAAAGTAGTGCGTCTTTTTCGGGAGAGTCAGGCAGATGATCGTAGAAATCGTCCATAAATACATCGTATGCCGTGTCGTACTGCTTTTCACCTGTCTCGGCCGCTGTGTTAGCTTCCGTCAAGAGCCGTGTAACCAGCTTGACAAGCAATTTTGTCAGCTCCACAATGTCCTGCGTATTGATTTCGGCGTATTCACCAAACTGGTCGACACAACCTTGCAGCACAGCATACAGCAAAAGACCGACTCCGGAGCTTATTGCATCCGTTTTATTTTCATCGTTCGTAATCTGCGCGGTTAAACGGCCCATATCGTGACCGTCACCGCCGAACATCAGAACCATCAATGTGCAAAGCATATCCTGGTAGCGGTTGTCAACGTAGCTGTCACGATTTTTAACAAGGTAGTCAGTCAGATAAGCAACGCGTTCCTCTAAAAATGTCTCCTGTGTCAGTGTAGAGCTTTCATCGGGTAAAACAGCT
>CAVIJI010000054.1:7817-10226 GCA_963642885.1 bacterium | reverse complement strand
ATTATATGCGGGTGTTTTCCCACATACAGTATTTCAATAAAAAAAAGAGGTTTTTAATATGTCCGAAAATGTTGAGCACGGTGGAATTTCTATTGAGCTTGAACACATATTTCCTATTATAAAAAAATGGCTTTACTCTGAAAAAGAGATTTTCGTTCGTGAGATTGTTTCCAACGCATGTGATGCTATTACAAAATTAAGAAGACTTAACTCACTCGGTAAAACCGATGTTGATTTGTCGGGTGCTAAAATTAAGGTTATACTTGACAAAGATGCATCGACCATAACCGTAACCGACACCGGTATCGGAATGACCGAGGATGAATTAAAAAAATACATCTGTCAGATTGCTCTCTCGGGTGCGTTGGATTTTATCCAGAAATACGAAGGTGAAAACGGTTCCGATAATGGTATAATCGGACATTTCGGTCTTGGTTTTTATTCTTCGTTTATGGTCAGCGATACGGTAGATGTTATAACACGTTCTTATTTGGATAATGACTACATCAAGTGGACATGCTCAGACGACGGCAATTACGAGATTACAACCGACTTCGACAAAGAGGAAGCAAAAGAACTCATTGGCTCGTTCGGTACTGCTGTTGTTATGCATATCAACGATGAGGGTAAAGAATTCCTTTCCGAATACAAGCTTCGCGAGGTTCTTAATAAATATTGTGCATTCATGCCCGAAGAGATTTATTTTGATGACGGCAAGCAAGATGAACACGAAGAACACAGTGAACACGATGATAACTGTGAGTGCGATGAATGCAAGGATGAGAAAAAAGAAATCAAGCCTATAAACGATACACATCCGCTTTGGTTGAAAAATCCTTCTGATTGTACTGATGAAGAGTATAAAGAATTTTATCGCAAACTCTTCAACGACTGGAAAGAACCGCTGTTTTATATACATATCAAAGCCGACTATCCTTTGAATTTTAAGGGAATTTTATATTTCCCGAGAATCGGCAGCGAGTTCGAAAGTCTTGAGGGACAGGTAAAGCTTTACTACAACCAGGTTTTTGTTGCTGATAACATCAAGGAAGTTATCCCCGAGTATTTGCTTATGCTCAAAGGTGTACTTGACTGCCCCGAGCTTCCTCTCAACGTTTCGAGAAGTTATTTACAGAACAGCGGCTATGTATCGAAAATATCAGCTCATATAACAAAAAAAGTCGCGGACAAGATTAATTCTATGTTCCAAAACGATCGTGAAAAATACGAGAGTATTTGGAGAGATCTCAAGACGTTCGTTGAATACGGATGCATGAGAGATCACAAATTCTACGATAAGGTTTCACAGAGCATTTTATTCGAAACCACAGACGGCAAGTATATTACCGTAGATGATTATCTTAATCTGGCAAAGGACAAATATGATAATAAAATCTACTATGCGTCTGACACTACAGCACAATCCAAGTATATTAAAATGTTCAAGGATGAAGGCGTTGAGGTTATTGTACTTGATAAAGTTATAGACACTCAGTTTGTGAATGTTATAGAATCAAATCATGACGGAGTTAAATTCATCAGAGTGGATTCCGAAATAGCGGATGTTATGAAAGCCGATGGAGATAACACTGCTATTCCCGCAGTAGAGCAGATATTTAAGACAATTGCAGGTGAGCATACATCCATAACATTTGAGCGACTCAAAGATAAGGATACTCCCGCAATACTTAACCTGAAAGAAGAATCACGTCGTATGAACGATATGATGAAGCTTTATAAGATGGGTAATGATATGCCTGTTGAACAGACATTGATTATAAATACCGCATCACCTCTTATCGATAAAATTGTCAAACTTACCGATGAAGGCAGAAATGACGATGCGGAAACAATTGCACGTCAGATTTACATGCTTTCGTCATTGACACAAAGACAATTGAATCAAGATGAACTTATTTCGTTCTTACATGAAAGTTACGATATTTTAGGTAAGATTTAATGAATGAAAGCCTGAGAGAAAACATCAGCTTCGCGTACCGCAAAAAAAAAGCTGCAAGAAATCTCACGGATATATCTTATAAAGAAGCCGCATTAAGGTACTTTGAAGATAATTCGAATGTCGGTGATGTAGAAGATGCCGCAGTACTTTTTAGAGAAATATCGGATCATGCCTTTACGGGAGAAGAAATTTCGACTGAATTCGCATATTTTTGCCGTGAGTTTTCATCAGTCGGCAACTTAAATTCCTCCCTTAATATACACGATGAAGATGAAACAACCGATGTAGCGCAGGTCGCATACTTAAGAAATACATTCTCTGATAAAGCGTATAATATATTTTCACGTAATTATAAACTCGTTAAAGCTGCTTATTTCAGCGGTATTGAAGAGGCATGTGAAGAAGTTTATTATGAACGCTGTTCTCATGCCGTCATTCCCGTATATAAC
>CAVIJI010000054.1:0-7807 GCA_963642885.1 bacterium | reverse complement strand
GTTATATAAACTGCTTATAAAATACGACCTGAAGATTGTTTCCGCCTGCAATGTAAGCATGAATGACGAATCTAAAATGAAATATGCTCTTGCCGCAAAGAATATTCCGCAAAAGCTTAGCGGCAGATATATCGATTTTTCGGTTGTATCGACCGATAACGGGAATTATGTTGCTTTGATCAGAGCTTTGGAAATACTCGGTGCGGAAATTGTTATGATAAATTCGTTTCCTCTTGATTACACTGATGAAAAATGCGGACTGATTATACAGCTAGATATGAAGAAATCGTGTACCGAAGCTATACGTTTATATCTTGAAGGCTCCAAAATTCGCTATAATATAATCGGTAACTATAACATACTGTAAGATAATATTGAAAGGATGAAAAGTTAAATGGAAGACTACATAAAGAGATACCATGAATGGTTGGATTCCGATAAAGTCGATAATGACACGAAAAATGAACTGCGTTCTATAGAAGGTAATAACGATGAAATAGAAATGCGATTCGGCTCCTATATGGAATTCGGAACAGGCGGTCTTCGCTCTAAAATGGGCGCAGGTTGTGCTTACATGAATATTTATACTGTAGCACAGTCTACGGAAGGTGTCGCAAGGGTCATTGATTCTTTAGGTGAAGATGCGAAAAAACGCGGAGTTATGCTCGGTTATGACAGCAGACATAATTCTGCGCTGTTTGCAAGAAGATGTGCGGAGGTTCTTACAGCCCACGGTATTAAGTGCTATATGTTTGACGAGTTAAGACCTACTCCCATGCTTTCCGCCGGTGTACGTTATTACGGATGCATTGCCGGTATAAACATTACCGCTTCACATAATCCCTCGGTATATAACGGTTACAAATTATATTGGGATGACGGTGCTCAACCTACTTCTCAAATGGCTGACTATGTTTCGTCTTATATTCGTGCAACCGACATTTTCGAAGGTGTTCCTACCAGAGATAAGGTTAATGAAAGCCTTATCACCATGGTCGGTAAGGATTTCGATGAAATCTTCATGAATTTTGTTGTCGCCGAACAGGTTTATCCCGATGTAATTTCGAAAGCGTCCGATGATCTTCAAATCGTATATACTCCTCTCTGCGGTGCGGGATACAGAATAGTTCCCGAGGTACTTCGCCGTATAGGAATAAAGCATCTTTACACTGTTGACAGTCAGATTACGCCGAACGGAGATTTTCCGGGATTGGCAAAGCCAAATCCGGAATATCCGGCTTCGTTTACCGAAGGAATTAAGCTTGCCGAAAAAGTAAAATCTGACCTTATCATCGCAAACGACCCTGACTGTGACAGAGTCGGTGTTATGGCAAGAGATAAAAACGGTGAGTTCAAGTGCATTACCGGTAATCAGATGGGTTCACTTCTTCTCGACTACATTTTTAATGCTCTTGAAGAACAAGGCAAAATGCCGAGCGATGCCTACGCCGTAAAGACAATAGTTACCAGCGAAATGGCTACTAAGATTTGCGAAATGCATAATGTTGAACTTTACAATGTACTCACAGGTTTTAAATTCATTGCGGAAGTAATAGGTGAACACGAACTAAAAAAAGAAGGAACATTCCTCCTCGGTTATGAGGAAAGCTACGGCTATATGAAAGGTCAGTATTCCAGAGACAAGGATGGAGTTGTTGCTTCTATGTTGATCTGTGAAATGGCTGCATATTATTCACTCAAGGGAATGACGCTTATCGATGCTGTAGAAAATCTTTATAGCAAGTATGGTTTCTATATGGAGGTGTCTTCCGAGATTTATATGGAGGGTCTTGACGGAAAAGAGAAAATTTCTAACCTAATGAACAAACTCAGATCCGAAATTCCCGAAAACCTTGCCGGAAGTCGTATCGTTAACATCCGCGATTACCTTGCCGAGACATCCAAGAATATGCTTACAGGTGACGTTGAAGGAACAGGCTTGCCTAAATCAAATGTTATGTATTATAAAGCAGAAAACGGCTGCGTAGTAGTTGCTCGTCCGTCGGGTACTGAACCGAAGATTAAATTCTACATCCTTGCAAACGGAAAGGACGAGGATGATGCTGCTGCCAACACGATTTCCTGCACACACACTCTTGAAGATATGATCGGTGTACCGCATGACACTCTGAAAAAATAATTCTCGTAAATTCTTTCCGATAATTTAGCAGCATAAAAGGCATCAATGAGGTTTTACAACTTCATTGATGCCCTTTTCATTACATCACATTAACCGAGAAGTCTGATTTCAGATAACTGGAAAATTCCCTGATTTTTGAATACAAACTTATAATATTTGTATGCACCCGGCGAATCAACTTCAAATCCATACCACATGAAATTTTCCGCAGCCATTTTATCTTCACCGTTATCGACACTTGTTATTTCAATCCATGTTTCACCATCGGTACTTCCGTAGAAAATCCAAGAATCGGGATTTCTTTCCGCGTATTCATGTGTGTCATTAGCGGTTCGCAGTAAATACGCTTTAATTTCAATATCTTTCTTTGTCTTAAAGGTTACTTCGATATCTCCGTTAGGATCAATACAGTATTTACTTTGTTTGTCGTTATCAAATAAATTTTCGACTCCTTCACCGTTGAAGCCATCGGGACCCGAGACAGAGCTTCTGCTCACATTCTCCGCAAGAGAATCGTACTTAATGTTGAGCTTTTCGGTATCTTTGTTACCGAAACTGTTTTGGCTGTCGTCATCATGACCCGAATTGCTGTATGCAAGTGTTCCCTTTCCTTCGCTGACAAACTCAGCATCATTGAATGCTTCGTTTAACCATTCGAGTCGGTTTGTCAGCCACTGTGCAAGATATTGATAGTGCTCGGTGTAATTTTTCAGACTTGTTATATAATGAGTTTCACGGTTTTGAACTGTACCGAATATTTCCCACTTTTCAAAATTACGTTCATATGAGCGGAACCCGAGTTCTGCCTCATCTATAATATATTTCGGCATCTCGGACAATCTGTCATACATTTCATTCCACTTATCCTGAACAAGCTGTCTGAACCATTCCTGTGACATTGCAACGGCAAACCATGTTCCCGACCCGCCTCCGCTTCCTCGTCCGGAACCGACATAAATGTCGGTATACAATTCTTCACCTTCGTTTGCATTACCGAGAGAAAGGTCAAAATCCCAAATCGGTCCGAAGTAAAGCTTGGTTCCGGTATCTTTGTACAGGTAAAAGCTGTCCCATTGCGAGTCCAAATTTTTCACAAGTTCTTCTACCAAATATGTAGCAAGAAGTGAATCAATATCAATATACTCCGCAGCTTCCTCATAACTGCCTTCTAAAAGTGCTATATATGCGTTGTTGACATACTTTGATATGTATTTGCGCTGCTGTTGTTTGATATCTTTATCTTCCGAGAGATCACTGTGAATCATATAGCTTCTGTTTGCGGCATAAGCCACTTCTCCACTGGCATAATTCGAAAGCTCAAGAAGATATCCTTTATCGAGTTCGTCGATATTGTCCTCCGATATATCAATTCTGTTCTTTGAGACTCTGATATCTTCCGCAAGCAGATAAACACCCTGATACTCACCGTTTAGGTAAACTTCGACCGATGTTGAAGCAGGTTCCCATGCGATACCGCCTATAGATCTCGCGTACTCAAACGCAATATGATTACGTTGAAGGGATTGATCGCATTGATTGGCAAGAAGTACCCACACCTTTTCCTTACCGTCACCTAAACCGAGTAATTTCGATTTAACTGACAGTTTGAATTTATAGGATTTTTTAGGATAACCCCAAGAGTTATTTCCGCGTCCTCTTATCTCGGCGGCAAGTGAATTTATTTCATATTTTTTTTCACAGCCTAAAACGGAGAATGAAGCAGAAACATATTCATCTTTTGATGTAATTGACTTGCCGCTATCCGTGTTAATAACAATAATCGGCATATCCAGAACTTCATAGTCGAATATAGCTGTATAAACACCTTCTTCGGTATCACCGGAGCGTGTGGCATCAGTAACACCATCACTCCATTTAATAAATTTGTATCCGTCTTTAGCTACTGCTGTTACTTCTCTGGAAGCTTCATTGGCGTCCTGAGATTTCCATCCTTCTATTCTTCCTGCTTTTGAAGAGTTGACGGTATAAATTATCTTACCTTCTTCTGCTTCCGCAACAGGCTCGGTAGGCAGATAATTTTTATCCGATACGACTTCAGGACGTTTATACCCTGAGTAATTAATACCTGATACAAAACCGTCTTCATTTTCACTTAGGCTTGATTCGGAAGTTTCGGTTTCCGATGTTTCTATTTGATTATCACTTTCGGAAACTTTATTTTCGTTTTTTTCACAGGAGCTGAGCATTAAAACAGGCAAAACAATACACAACGCAACTTTACATAAATAAGCAATGTTCTTCATTTTTTCTCCATTTGAAGTCAACTGTTAATTTGAGGTGAATTTTCAAATTGGCTCTCCCAAAGTTTTTTATAAAAACCTCCCGCCTCAATAAGCTGGCTATGATTTCCTTTCTCTATAATTTTACCGTCTTTCATAACAAGTATAATGTCTGCTTCTTTGATTGTAGAAAGGCGATGTGCTACGATAAAGCTCGTCCTGCCCTGCATTAAGGTAGCAAATGCCTTTTGTATTTTCAGTTCGGTTCGTGTATCTATTGACGATGTTGCCTCATCGAGAATGAGCAGAGGCGGTATTTTCAACATTACCCTTGCTATACAGAGAAGCTGTCTCTGACCTTGTGATAAAGCCCCACCGTCATCGTTAATAACAGTGTCGTATCCATTCGGAAGGCGTCTGATAAAATTATGAGCATGAGCTGCTTTTGCGGCTTCTTCAACCTCTTCGTCAGTTGCGTTTCTGCCCATTAGTATATTTTCTCTTACGGTTCCGTGCATAATCCATGTATCCTGGAGCACCATTCCGTAGGTGGAATGCAACGAACTGCGTGATGATGCATATATACTGTTATCATCGACGGATATATCGCCAGAATCGACATCGTAGAAACGCATCAAGAGGTTAATTATGGTAGTTTTACCGCATCCGGTCGGGCCGACAATGGCAACCCTCTCCCCTTGATTAACGCTTATATCCAAATCTTTAATCAATTCTCTTTCGGGGGTATATGAGAATGAGACATTCTTAATGTCGACCTTACCTTTTACATTTTCGAAAATGTGTGCATTCGGTACATCGGGAGCATATCTTTTCTCATCGATAAGTGCAAATATTCTTTCGGCACAGGCAAGAGCATTTTGAAGCTCTGTAATAACTCCCGAAATCTCATTAAAAGGTTTTGTATATTGGTTTGCATATGAAAGAAAGCTTGTAAGATTACCTACCGACATCAGTCCCGCAGTAGCCGCAATAGCTCCGCTTAAGCAGACCGCGGCATACACCACGTTATTTATAAATCTTGTAGAAGGGTTTGTCGTTGATGAAAAGAATATCGCTCTGAGTGAGCAGTTTTCGAGATTTGTATTTATCTCATTGAACTGTGCTAAAATATCTTCTTCCTTTGAGAATGCCCTTATTACATTCTGTCCGCTGACAGATTCATTGATGAATGCCGTAAGTTCGGCTCTTGTCTCAGATTGTTTGCGAAACATCGCATATGTCTTTTTAGCGATAAATGAGGCAACAAACAGAGACAGAGGCGTCAACAAGACTACAACGAGAGTGATCAGCGGATTAATCGTAATCATAAACACTATCGTACATATGATGGTCATGATACCCGAGAAAAACTGAGTAAAGCCGAGAAGAAGACCGTCTGCGAATTGATCAACATCGGATATTAAACAGCTGACTGTTTCACCGTATGGATGCGAATCAATATACGATAACGGAAGATTGGTTATTGTTTCGAATGCATCGTGTCTGACATCTCTGGTAACGGAAAATGTGATACTGTTATTAATGGAATTCATTACCCATTGTAAAACCCCACACACAATTGTGGAAACCGCAATTTTAATGAGTAAGGTTACTATCGATTCAAAATCGACATTTCCCGCCGAAACCATACAGTCGATAATATTACCGCAAAGGATGGGAATATAAAGAGAAAGCACGACAGTAGTTCCGGCGAAAAGAACGGATAATATTATGAGAAACAGGTACTTTTTCAAATAAAGAAAGAGTCTGCTCCAAGTTTTACGCTTGCTTTTGAATTTTGTCTTAGACATACTCAATCCTCTTTCTTGTATTGTGATTCGTAGATTTCGCGATAAACAGAACAATTTTCGAGAAGCTCCTCGTGAGTTCCGATACCCGCAACTTTACCGTCATCAAGTGTTATGATACTGTCGGCATGCATAATTGATGAGGTACGCTGTGAAACTATTATAAGTGTCGGTTTATAATCCAGTTTTTTCAGTGCATTTCTGAGAGCCGCATCGGTTGCATAGTCAAGCGCTGATGTGCTGTCATCCAGTATAAGTATTTCGGGTTTTCGTATAAGAGCACGCGCAATAGTCAATCTCTGACGTTGACCTCCGGAGAAGTTTCTTCCGTTTTGTTCAACAGGTGAATCAAAACCGGCATCTTTTGATTTTACAACATCGGCGGCTTGTGAGTCTTTCGTTGCCTCTTCAAGCTCCCGGGCTGTCGCATCCGATTTACCCCACAAAAGATTGCTTTTAATACTTCCCTTAAACAGAGAAGCTTTTTGCAATACATAACCTATTTTATTTCTCAAGTCTTTAGCGGGATAATCTTTAACATTCAAGCCGTCAACGAGTACTTCACCGTTTGTAGCATCATAGAAACGAGGTATCAGACTTACTAAAGTTGTTTTTCCGCAGCCTGTTCCTCCGATAATTCCGACTGTTTCCCCTTTTTTTATCTTAAAGGTTATATTGGATAAAGCGGCATCGGCACCCTTCGTATACTTCATATCTACATTACGAAATTCTATAGCCGTATCGGTATTTGTTATCGGAGCGGTAATTTCCGTCGGGAAATCCATTCCGGGCTTGGTGTCTATTATTTCGTTGATACGATTCATACACGTAATGAATTTGCTGATACTGATAATCAGATTTGCGAATTTAACGAGCTCCACAAGTATCTGAGTCATATAATTATACAGTGCAACTGCTTGACCTGTGGTAATATTTCCCGAGTTAACCTGTATTCCCGAGTATTTCAAAAGGAATACGATGCCTATATTTAAAATCACGAATGTCATGGGAGACGTTAATGCGGATATTCTTCCCGCAAAACGCTGTTTTACACTGAGAGCGGAGTTGTGCTGTGAAAACTTCTCTTTCTCGAAATCTTCCATACCGAACGCACTGATAACTCTGGCACCCACAAGACTTTCACGGGTGATACCTGTTATCGAATCGAGCTCACCCTGCACTCTTTTATATGCGGGTACAGAACCCAAAATCAAGCTGAAAACAGCTATCGAAAGGACAATTATCACGGTAAGGAAAATAAGCGATGACTTCTTGTCGATATTATAAGCCATAAGCATTGCCCCGAAAACAACAAACGGAGAACGCAGGAGAAGTCTCAGAGACAGGTTAAGCCCTGTCTGCACCTGATTAATATCACCTGTTAATCTTGTTATAATTGTCGGGACGCCTATTCTGTCAATATCGGAAAAAGATAATTCCTGTACATGGGTAAATAAATCTTTACGAAGTCTTGTCGAACATCCGACCGAGGCTTTTGCCGCAAAATATTGGGCTGTAATCGAGCATATTATTCCCACTAAACCAAGCATTATCAATATCAAGAATTTATTTAGTAGAAAGGATTTATCACTGTTCTTGATACCGTAATCTATGATATC
>CAVIJI010000053.1:0-10226 GCA_963642885.1 bacterium | reverse complement strand
ATGACTCTGTTTTACTCCTAAGCGGTAGGTCGGGTGTTCGAATCAACTCGGAAACGCCAAAACGCAAGAACTTTGTTCTTGAGCCGTAAGCCGTTTTTCGCGGTTTACGGCATTGTTTTTTCTCTCACGCCCGTTAAATTCAGCGGGGGGTTTGTCACCGGCGGATATTGACGGTAGACGACGCGTTCTTCGGTCTGCCGCCTCGGAGCTTGTCAGACGTGTCTACGGGCCTTTGCGGCGAGACAGGCGATTGCCGCCATATCCGCGTGCGTTTGCGTCTCCCCTGCGACTGCGACGGCGTAATCCCGCAGAGCGCACGGGAGCGCGTCCACGGGGTTTTGTCACAATTTGTCACGGTTTTGTCACACGTACCCTATTTCTCCGATTCTTGATCCGTCGGCGCCACGCTGTTCCATGTTCTGTTTCCGGTCTGTACACGGCGGCAGAAGGAGGTCGGTGTCTCTCCGATATATCGATGAAACAGCTTGGAAAAATAGCTGGGACTGTTGTAGCCCACTTCCGTTGCCAGACTGGATATGTCCGTCACTCCGTCCGCCATCCGTTTGCGTGCCAGATTGATGCGCACCAGATGCAGGTAATCCGTAAACGAAATCCGCATTGTCTCATGAAAGAGCCTGCAGAAATATGATTTGTTATAGCCCAGCGCTTCCGCCGCATCCGCAACGGAAATATCCTCCGTGCAATGACTTTCCACGTATGCGACCACGGTATCGGAAAAACGGGTATTGATGGTCTTCCCGCTTTGCGCCAGACAGCCGCTGTGAATCAAATCGAAGATCAGCATATAACAGCTCCCCTTCAGTCCGAATTCCCACCCCGACGGGTGACTGTCGCAAAGGTCATAGATCATTTTAAAATCCAGACGTAACTTTTCATACATCGAATCGGCAGAGGAAAAACAGCGTCGGCATTTCAACGCGCCTTGTTCCAGACAGGTAATCACCTCGGCAATCTCCGTGTCCTTCCCCTCCATCAGCATCGAAAGCCGAAAACGGATTCGGTAATGCCCGTACTTTGTTTGTTGAGAGGTGTACAGGAGACGATGGGATTCAAATGGATTGATAATCAAAAGATCCTTCGTATGCAGGGAATACGACTCTCCGTCAACCTCTACGACCGCTTCCCCAAGCAAAATGTAGAGAAGCTCCATCTCGGCATGCATATGCGGAACGCCGTCGGCAACACCCTCTAAAATATCATCGTAGACCTTTCCGGTATCGCTGTCGAAAAAGGTGCCGTATAGATTACACGGAAACTTGGTATATTGCATCTGATATGGGAACTGTTCCATCGTTTTCTCCTTTTGCAAACATGAATATCCGTATGGCTTTATTCTATCGTATGGCAAGCAAAAAGTCAATATCGTTATAGAAAGTGTCAATTTTGTTCTTGTAGGAAAGAGAAAAAATACGTTATAATTAGGAAGTTGCTGATGTAAGGTTGATTTTGCCTCAAAAAGCCCGCGATTCGTTTTTTTTGCCGCAAAATCTCGATTCAATCAGCGCTTCTTTGAGATATATCTCACAAAAAAATTACAGAAAGGAAAGAACAAGATGAAAAAAACTATTAAGACAAGCGCGTTTCTCTTTGCCGCCCTTCTTCTCGCCACAAGTATCGGTGCCAAGGCTCCCGATGACATGAAAGACTTCGGACAGGAGACGGTTCCCGTGTATAAGGTAGCGACAGCTCCCACCCTTGACGGAGTTGTCACGGCAGGCGAATACAACGATGCAATCCGTGTTCTTAACTACGGCGATACCGCCATCTATTTCAACGGCAACGCGGACGACTTCACAGAGGAGGAAATCAAATCCATTCTTCCCTCTGTCGTAAATCTGTACGCAGCCTATGACGACAATTACTTCTACATTGCCTGCGAAAACAATGACACAAACCACTACACGCCTTTAAACGATCTCGGTGTCTGGGACGGAGACTATCTTGAGTTTGATATCGGGCTTCTCACCGACGATTTCTCCTGCTATACCGATAAGCTCCGTCTGGCAGTCGGCATGTGTTCGGAGGACTACACGATCTGTACATACTCCGCTTTAAATCCCGTAGACGCAGATTCTCCGCTTGATTTGAATATCAGCCTGGATGACATCGGCGTGGCTGATCGCAATGACACCACCGGTATCACCACCTACGAAGCAGCGATTCCGTGGTCTGCCATCACCGCTGACGGAAAAGCACCCGAGAAAGCTTTCTTCTATTATCAGTTTGGCGTTGCCGACGAGGATTACGCTGATCGCAGTGAATATGAAGCATATCTCGGCGTTTACCGCTATGCAACTGCCATCAATGATGAGGCACTTAAGGAAGAAGTGGGCGTAGGTTCGATTCCGAACATTATGATATTCTCCGGTGATCCGATCGTTGAGGAAGAAACCGCCTCTACGGAACCCGAGGTAGTCTCGGAAGAAGCTGAGGTAGTCTCGGAAGAAGCTGAGGTAGTCTCGGAAGAAGCCGTATCCGAAAGCAAAACGCTCGTTGCGCCCCAAACCGCCGATTTCACAGTGCTCGGAACGGCGATGTGTATGCTGTCCGGTGCGATCGCCGCATACGCTGCCAAAAAGAAAAACAGATAAAAATCGACTTATGTAGATAAAAGTTCCGATAACGTGCCCACTGTCAAGTAGGCAGCGAAAAACAAAAAGAACTTGTTAATCAAATAAGATTTTTTCCTCTCCCCCTGCTGCGCAAGCAGGGGGAGATTTTTCGTCATCCGCGGTTGTGGCGTCCGCTCTGCCGAATTCTTCTCCTTTGTTATCAAGTTGCTTTGAATAACGGATATCGCCGCGCTTGTCAAACGTGCCGATATTGTCTGTTGCGGATTTCATGTTTGAAATACGCCGTCATTTTCGATGATTCTTTGAATTCTTAATTTCATAGACAGCCGACAAAGCCGAAAAAGCACTTAGGTTCATAGATCGGCATCGCTGTTGTCGCTTGTGAGCAACACCACGGTATGTGAAATTCGGAACATTGTCCCGTCCTATTGAATTTAGTTTTTTTACATGCTATAATTTATTATGAATTATCGTATTCAAGTGATCTCATGCAAGGCACAAGACACAGCCGAACGGAGGTGTTCTTGCCGCCGCAGCCGATGTCGGAGCGCATACTATGGGGAAGATGTTCCGTCTCACTTGATGCGATTATGAAAATTTGTCAGGTATTCCACTGAAATAATTTGAAGACCGAGAAAGGATAGTATTGTTATGCTTGGAGCGATAATCGGTGACATCGTCGGTTCCAGATTTGAATGGAATCGTATAAAAACAAAAGAATTTGATTTTCTCACGCAAATCGGCGGTTGTGAATTTACTGATGACAGTGTTATGACCACTGCAATTGCACAAGCTATACTTGACTGCAACGGCGAGTATGGCAATTTAGGGGATAAGGCTGTCCGATATATGCGGAAACTCGGCAAGCAATATCCTGACGCCGGCTATGGCGGCAGATTCCGCGGTTGGATTACCGCACCAAACCCACGGCCGTATAACAGCTATGGCAACGGATCCGCTATGCGCGTAAGTCCCTGTGCCTACGCCGCCAAAACACTCGACGAAGCGATTGCACTTTCTAAGGCCGTAACCGAAGTCACACATAACCATGCGGAAGGCATAAAAGGCGCGGAAGCTACGACGGTTGCCGTATTTTCGGCTCTGCACGGAAAAAGCATTATTGAAATAAGGGATTACATAGATAAGCATTATTATCCGATGAATTTCACATTGGACTCTATTCGAGACTCTTATACTTTCAATGAATCATGTCAGGAAACCGTTCCGCAGGCGATAATGGCGTTTTTGGAATCTACCGACTATGAGGATGCTGTCAGAAACGCGGTCTCACTCGGCGGAGATTCCGATACCTTAGCCGCGATAACAGGCAGTATTGCCGAGGCATATTACGGAATTCCCGCAGAAATTCGAAAGCTCGGCTTTACTTTTCTTGACACGGAAATTGCTTCAACGGTCAATCGCTTTGAAGCTAAGTTCGGTATTCGCTAAGAGAAAAAGTCGGAGATATTTTTACCAACGAAGAACCAATAGCCGTCAAGTTCAGACATTTGGTGGTCAATAAACAAATCACCGAAAACAATATCCACATTGGCGATATAGTCACATAGGTTAGTAGTCTTACTGTTTAACGGAGGTATAGTATGTCTAAAACAATAACAGTCAAGGGCGTGGGGAAAGTATCCGCTTCTCCCGATTTAGTGGTTTTGTCTATGGTGCTTGAATCTCGCGATTTGATTTACGAGAACGCAATGGATAATGCGGCTCAAGCCATTGAGCGACTTAATACGGCTTTAGAAATGGTCGGATTTGAGAAAAAATCAGTTAAAACAACAAACTTCAATGTACGTACTGATTATGAATACAAACGTACAAGGAACGGCGATAATGAAAGAGTGTTTAACGGCTATGTCGTAAAGCACAATCTCAAGGTGGAATTTGATTTCGATTCCAAAAGGCTCGCAAAAACACTGTCCGTCGTCGGTTCGTGTCTTGCGCATCCTCAGCTTACCATTTCATTTACGGTTAAAGACCCTACGGCAATCAAAGAAGAAATGCTTCGCCTTGCAGTAGAAAACGCAAAAAGGAAGGCAGAAATTCTATGCGATGCGGCGGGAAAACAATTAGGAGATCTTTTGTCCATTGACTATAACTGGGGCGAGCTGAACGTTTACTCCGATACCCGTTACGGCATGGAAGATCGTTGCCTTGCAGCACCGATGATGGAAAAATGCGCTGAAATAGACATAGAACCGGATGACATTGATGTCAGCGATACAGTAACATTTGTCTGGGAGATTAAATAAGGATTTCGGAGCAGAACGTCTTGAACACCAAATTCCTATCTCTCTATATATACCATAATATTATAGATACCGTTTTTTTAATCGGTATAACAGGATTTTTCGTGTTCCGCGTGTTCCGACCGCCTGCGGATTGGTGGGGTAACGGCGGTCTTATGGGTAGTCCCCGCAGAAAATGTTTTATTCCATATCCACACACAGCAGTACCGTGTCCAGTGGCTGCATGGAAAAAGTAACTGTCTGCCCATTTACGGTCAGCTCCCGCGTGTTTTCAAAACCGTCCGACACTTTTCGGGGGCACTTCGGCAGATGCACCGTTTTCACACCGCCTTTGAGAGAGTGCAATGCGACACAGCCATTGCCGGCATACACGATATCCGACGTATCCGTCAACAGCCGAACGCCGCTGTCGGCTGCCAAATTCCGTAGCACAGCTGCCTCCATTCCGACTCCCCGTATACAGCGTACGCCCGACGGCACCTGTGCCGACCATTGATCCGTCTCGGCGTTTTCATCGGGCTGTGCCAGCAGCACCAGCTTATATCGCTGTGCAACCATCGGAAAATCCGCCGACAAATACACATCATATGGCAACCCCGCCAAAGCCAGCTCCTTACACAATACCTTCTGCACTCCGCAGCCGGGACGGCGGGTATACAGTGATTCGTCCACAAACACCGCCACCCGACTCTCATAGAACTGTTCCCTGCCCGCCGCTTGCGCCCATAGCCGCCGACAACGTGTCAGTTCCTCCATAACCTGCGGACAATGGTACCATCCGCCAAACATATCGAACCACCAAAGGCTGCGGCTTTGCGTCAGCGCTTTTGCCAAAGCCTTACGCAAATGCAAAATATCGTCTCGGGCATCGGTGCCGCCGCGGAACACACCGGGCGCATAGGGTACCACCAGCTTACATTCGGGGCGCGCCTGCTCCATCGGCACCGTTCGGTGGGTGCGGATGTCCGCTTCCGAAAAGTACAGTTTTCCGTGATACAGCACCGATGCCGACGGCACCATATCGCACCAATCCATTCCCAGTGCCCTGTACTGATCGTAGGATATCGGTGAACAGAAGAAATCGATATCGGGGTTCTCGAGCAGTTCCGTCAGTGCGTGAGTTCCCCAACCCGCACTGAACACCTCCAGCGAATACCCGTAAAAAGTCCCCACTACCTTTCTGTTTCTCACCGCTTTTTTGGCTTCGGCAGCCATATAGGCGACCGTCTGCGCCGCCTCGTAGTTTGCGAATTCATAGTACAGTTGCGTCATTTCATCCGTGATGCCATCCACCGTCTTCAGCTCCGGCAAGATATCCACCGTCACCTCGGGATGAAACCGACTCAGATACGCCCGAAAATACGGCAGTGCATGGGCATGATGACCGCCCTGCAGATCAAAATAAAACCACTCCTGTGTATTGCCGCCCGACACCTGATAACCGATGATGTGATCCGCATAAGGCATCGATTCTGTGCGTGCGATAAACTGCCGCAGCAGCGCCGCTCCGTCCTCACGAAACCTCCGAGAATACAGTGCCTCTCTGCCGACGGCAGTGGGCGTCGGAATCGTCTCTTCGGGATAACGCTCCACCCACCAGCGAGGCATCGAAATATAAATACGCGGAAAGATACGGGCATTGGGGCACGCACGCAGCACCTGTTCTACATCTCGGTCAAAATCCGAAAAATTCGGCATTCCCTCCACATCGAAAACACCGATTTCGCAAGGAGTGAAGCCGGTGGCGGCATTTATGGGTAAGTCCGTAAAATAAGTGCATACGGAATACAGCGTGTATCCGGCTGCCGTAAAATCCTCATAACAGGCATTCTCCGGAAAATATGTCATATACGCCGCCGCATCGATCGGGCGTCCGTCAATCTCCAAAAACGGCTTCTCCCCTGTCGAAGACAACCGTACAACACCGATTTTCATTGAAACCACCTCCTGCAATGTCCGACACTGTATAGCACAGATGCCGCTGTAATACAACCGTCCGTCAAGCTGCGCTAACTGTCATGTAAATAGTTTATAAGAAATTCCGCACAAAATCGAAAAGTCTATATATAGTATATCTCCCCGAATATATTTGTCAACGGAGACGGCCGAAAAATTTAAAATAGTATCCTCTACACCCGAATTTTTCGTTTTTCATGTTAAAAACCTCATTTTATTTCCTGTAATGCGGTCACCGAACCGTCGCTGTTATTCCACGGGGTTATACAACATGAAAATTCAAACAAAAACGGATGCCTCCCGTAAAGTTCGGAGAAGCATCCGTGATGATAAAGCTGTTATTCGGTTTAAATGGCAATATGCGGTTCTTATTCCTCTCCGAGAATTATATCAACGGTTTTTTTAATGTTTTTGGAGATAACTTTTTCCTTTGCGGCAATTGTGGATGCAATGGAGGAACCTTCGTTGATCGCATTCGAGACGGTGCCTGCGATACCGCCCCACTGGTACACCTCGCCGAGATCGAGAACGGCACTTTCCATCACGAGAGAAAGCATTTCGGCCGAATCGGAATCACGTACGTATTTATCCGTCAGACAAACCTCGAAATACGCCGGTGTCAGATTGTTTTTAGAATCCGCCGCCATTGCTTCCAGCACAAATCCGATTTTCTCGCTTTCGGTATTCGTAATCGGTATTCCCACTGCATTGACACAGTTACCATCCGCATAGCAATAATAATTTTCCTGTGCCTCGTCATATTTGGGTGTGGGAAGAATACCGATGTCGACTTCGCTGTCACGCATGGTTTCGATATGCAGGAGAACCTCGGGAGCGAAGAGCGCACGTCCTTCTCTGAAACGGGCAAGACCGTTGTCTCCGTCGGTGCTGATTGACGGCTTGCTTCCGATTTTTTCCGCGATAGTAGTCATAATATCAATGGCCTCGGGATCTGCCGCCTGAAAATAAGGCAAATCGTTTTCATCCTTACCGATTACCATCTGTCCCGCACCGAGATACAGACCGAAACCGAGATGCTGCGGTTGTGCCATGGTTCCGTATTGATCTGCATCTGCGGTGTATTCCCCGTCACCGTTGAGATCCATAAGTGCGGCTTCACTGCATTCCATGAAAGTGTCAATCGTCCATTTGCCTTCACGTACCGTTTCATAGAGATTGCCCAGTCCGAGTTTCTCCGCAATACCCTTGTTGAAATAGTAAATTCGCTCAGCCTTGTTGTCCACAATCAATAAATCGCCCACAGCGTAATGCAGTTTTCCGCCTATGGATACGGAATTGTTCATAACCTGTCCCCACCACGGCTGTGAAAGGTCGATGTTCTCTACATCGTGAAGATCCCACAGCATATCGCTGAGAGTCAGAGAAGCCATATCATATGCTCTGCCGACAATTGCGGGATAAGTTGTGTCCCCGGCTTTGACTAATGTTTTTACACCGGCTACAATGTCAGCACTTTCACTCGGCACAACTGCTAAGTTAAGATTGTATGTATCTTCGATGTAAATCTGTCTCTCATATAGAGCATCGTTAATCTTTTCGCCCGTTGTTCCCTCCACGAGCAGGTCGTTTGCGTCCCAGTTGCCGCCGTATATGCGTGCGTATAGGGTGAATGCCTCCCCGTTAAAATCACGCTCGGGCAGATTCGCGACGTATCGGGTGGTTTCCGTTTCGGTTTCGGTTTTGCTTTCGGCAGTTGTTTCATTTGCCATAGCGGACGTATCATCGATTGTTTCGGCGGGGGTGCTTTCTCCGCATCCTACAGAGAAAACAAGGATTAAGGAAACGAGTATAAGACTTAGAGTCCGTTTCATGATTCTGATTCTCCTTAAGAAGTATTAAAAAAGCTGATTTAAGTTTGTTTTTACGTACAAAACCGCTTATCTGAGGATACTCCGAATAAATTACATTTCTCGGGATCACTTGTCGGTAAATACTTTTCGAATTGTAACACATTAAAAATGTAATGTCAAGATAAACCGCCCGAAAAATATCTTCCCTTAAAACAGCGTCACAATCAGCGCCGTAAGTGCCGCGATTACCGCGAACAGCGGAATACCGCGCACAAACGAGCCGATATGTTTATCGGGATTCTGATACGGTGCTTTTTCAGGCAGAAAGGAAAATCTGATTCGTTTGGTATTCCGCCACCAGAGCAGGTCGATTACGACAAGGTCGAACAGACCGAGCCCCTCTCCGAGAATGAGAAAATACAAAAATGCGGAAAGATAGCCGTCAATGGCAAGGACATTTTTGAAGATCAGTCCGAGCACGGAGAACACAACCGTGAACAGAATCAGATTGCCGAGCAGAATCGAAGGGACGGACTTCTCTTTCGGCGCGGTATCGGGGAATTTTTCTCTGACACGAGCCTGCACTCCATCGGGATAGGAGCGCAGTCCCGCAAGATTTTTCTTGTCCGTTCCCGTGCAGAGAAAGCAGATTCCCCAGTACAGAAACCAAAACAGAATTGCAATCAGCCACTTCATTTTGACCTCTCCTTACTCCTTATCATTCTTATCCTGTTTGTTCTTCTGCACTGCGCCGAAGCACAGGAAGCTCGACCCGAGACAGAGCCATACAACGGTCACAGATGTCTCACTTGAAGTAAAAAGACTGATAACGGCGGCGATATAAAACAGCGCCGATGCCACAAAATATAAAGTTGAAGATGTTTTTCCCTTTTTCATTTTTCATTCCTCCGAAGTTGATTTATTGTATTTTCTTTACATGGAAATCGCAGCAGTCATCACCGTTTGCAAGAGTTTTAGTGCGGTACAGCTGTCCGCCCTCGTTGCGGTAGTTCCGCTCGTCCATGTTGCATAGGCAGGGGACGAATTCAAAGCAGTTTTCGCGCTTTCCCAGCTTGCAGATTCCGCATTCGGTGTAGGTGTTGTAAAACTCATCCACGCCCTTTTGATAGTTAAACTTCCAGTCAAGCTCGTACTTTGAGTTCTGACTTGCCTTACTTTCGAGAATATGCTTATCCTGCACCTTGTCTGTAAACATGGTGCATTTTTTGTTCTTGTGTGCTTTTACCATGAATGGCGAATCGAACACCGCCGTCACCATCTTGTCAACGATTTCGGGCGTGATTTTATCGGGTTCCGCCTTGTGCAGCGAAAACACAAATGCGGCGATATACAGATTCGATTCAAGCGAGCTGCCGCCTATATCGGGCGTTCTGAGAAGCATCGCCTTGAATTCCTTTTTGACCTTTTTCTTGTAGGCAGTCATATCCATATCGGGATATACGCCCTTTAATGCCTCAAGTGCAGGCTTGAAACACATCAATTCTATTCCCTTTGCAAGCAGACCGTATTTAAGCATAACAATCAACCTCGTATAATATAAGAGTAGTAGTTTTTAAAGTTCCTCTCCAAGAACTGTAAAAAAA
>CAVIJI010000052.1:0-11250 GCA_963642885.1 bacterium | reverse complement strand
TTAATATACTGCCGTGAATTCAATTTAATACATTGATTATAACCTAAATGGTTAAATCTGTCAATAGATTTATATTAATTTCACAAAAAACTTAATATAAACAGAAAACAAACACAATAGTGTCAAGAACAAAACCCGCGCACCGCCGTTCATGTGCCGACAAGACGGTATTCCGATAAACGCTTCTTCATTCGGCTGTTCTCTCGCAGCGAACCGTAACGCGGGCAGTGCCGCCGACAGTACAGGTAAAAAGTGTCAAGTCCGAGTCACCGCTTGTCATCTCGTCAACGGCAAACGGAGAAAGAGTCTCGATTTCAACAACCTCGTATCGGAATACATTCCCGTCCATATCGGTAAAAGTGACTTCATCACCCTGCGACACGCTTTTCAGACGTCCGAAGTGACTGTAATAGTCGTGGGCGGCGACAACCATATTATCCAGATACACAGAGCCGAAATAGCGGCAGGGTGCGATTTGCAGGTTAGGATAGCTCCACTCGCCGATTATCGGCAGCTCCAGTGACAGAGTCGGAATCCGCAGCACGCCGATATATTGCCGTCCGTCGATTTCCTTCTCAGGCATATCCATCTCGGGATTCAGGATATAGTCGGGGATATAGACCTCCTCCGACGAGTCGACGGAGAGGACGGCATCCGCTTCTTCCGAATCTTCGTACTCCTGCGTGAGCCGCTCCAGAACCGCATCGGCCGAGGCTCCCGCTTTCGCATCACTCCGAAGATTGTATACCGTAAGGAAAAAGGCCGCCGCCAAAAGCAGCAGCCCGATTCCCGTAAAAATTTTTCCGCGCTTACTCATGTTCTTTTTTCTTTCCGCTCAGAGCACCGACTATCAGGAACGTTATGCCTCCGACGGCAAGCAGAGGCACAGGCCACCACAGGACACCTGTCTGCGGCAGTTTTGGCCTATCAAGTGTATTCGTCAGAACAAAGGTATATCCGTTCTGCTCTACGTCGGCTACATAGTCGGGGACAAATGCTTCTTGAATCGTCCAGCTGTATTCCTTACCGTCCGCATCGCATTCGGGCAGATTCTCCCATGTATACAGCCAGTCGTTTTCCTCGCTGAGTGTCACGGTATCATAAGCCGTACCGTTTTGAAGCAGTGTCACCTGCACTGACTTCGGGCGGCTGCTCTCGTAGCCCACATCGTCCCACACCTTTGTTACGACACGCTTTACGGTATCGTTCGTCGGTGTATCATTCGGTATGGTTTCGTCCGTTGGTGTATCGTCCGTTGGTGTATCGTTCGGTGTAATCGGAGTGTAGGTATTCGTTACAATATAGGTAATGCCGTTTTTCTCTATGAGCACCGTGTAATCGTCCACGGCTTTTTCCGTGACCGACCATTCCGCCTTTGAGCCATCCTTGTTGTATTTCGGCAGCTCTTTCCAAGTGTAACTCCAGTTGTTCTTTTTATTCAGCGTCACGGTATCGTAGACCTCGCCGTCCTTCAAGAGCCGAATGACGACTTCCTGCGGGCGAAGCTTCTCTACATCATCCTTCCAGACTTTCAGAACCTTGCGAGTTACGGTATCGTCCGACGGGGTGGGCGGAAGCTCCTCGCGGATGTGTTTGGGTTCGACTGTTACATCATAGTTCCATTTTTTCGAGTTGCCGTCCGAATTGGGCAGGGAGACAAGGAACGGCTCTGTTTTATAGCTGAAGCCGTCTTTTGTCAGCGTCTTACCCACAACCAGATAAAGTCCCGGTTTTAAGCTCTTTCTTTCATTGGGAAACGCCAGCATTCCGTTATCATCCGTTTTGCCGCTGTCCAAAGGCTTTAGCCTATCCTGCTCAACATAGCTCTTCAGCGTCTCCGCCAGAGTTTTCAGACCGTCTGTCGTCAGGTCGTTTATCTTCAGCGGATAGTTCGCGAAGTCACCGGCAAGGGTAAATTCCGCATATTCGTTTACGTCTGCCACATAGTAGAGGTCAAACCGAACATCGGATACGGGTCTTCCGTTGTGCGTATAGCGGATGGTAAGTGTTACATTTCGATTCAAATCAATGGCTCTCGCCGCAAAAGTTTTTGTCGGAAGCAGTACCAGTATGCAGAGCATACCGAGCAGCAGCGGCAGAATACGGTCACGCAGTTTTCTCATCTTCATTACCTCCGTAGGGTTTCTTTTTATTTCCCGACAGGAACACAATCAACAATAAAATAAGCAGGATCGGGGCGGCAATCATCGGTGCGACAATGATCGGCTCAATCACAATAGCATCCGATGTAACACGAACGGTGACGGCCTCCTCGACATTCTCGATTCGATGTCCCCGAACCAGAAGCCGATGTGTATTGATACCGTATGGCGTACATGTCACAAGCGTGCAGTAGTCCTCACCCGGAACAATCTGCAGTGTCTCGACCTCGCTCGGCTTCACAATCAGGATTCGGTCTACCTCATAGGTCAGAACCTCGTCGAGCGTTCTTATAAGGAATGTATCTCCGACCGCAAGCTTATCAAGGTTGGTGAACAATTTCGCACTCGGCAAGCCTCTGTGCCCCGATAAAACACAGTGCGTACTCTCTCCTCCGATAGGAAGTGATGTCCAATCAAGATGTCCGACCGAAGAATTCAGCACGCTGTCGGAAGTTCCGTGATAGATCGGAAGCGAAACTTCAATAGACGGAATTTCAATATAACCCATTATGCCGTTTCCGTCCACGTTAAGGAGCTGCGAATACTGCTCCTGTTCCTCGTCCGTCAGTTCATAGCTTTGCGGAGCTTGTGCAAGGGCGGCATTATATTGCCGAGCTTCCGCGAGAATAGCCTCATACTTTTCCGTGTCCATATTCTCCAGACTTTTCGCGTACGCGGAGATTGCTTTGGATTGATGAAGCGAATTGACGTAATCACTCAGAGTCGGATAGAGCAGCAGAGCCAAGCCCGCAAGGAAAATCAAAATCAGCATAATCGTGCCGAAATGCTTTTTCATATATCGCGGCTCCGTATTCGGCGATTCGGACGGTTTCGTCCCGAACGCATAAAAATATATGTATCTGTCAATTTATACTGTTCCTCCTATTTTGACCCGTGACGCTATGTCGGAGATCCGTTACAGCGGAAAAGACAACCCGATGATTTTTCATCAGGCTCTCTTTTCCGCTGTACCCCGCGGATTAACCTACGGGGACAGCAGAAAATTATTTTATGCGAGATATGCAACGGAAGTTAGTGAGCGGTACGGTCCATGCGCTTCTTCACAACCAGCAGAACTGCCGCGCCGACAGCCAGCATACCGCCCAGTGCATAGAACAGAGTGGTGCCCATGCCGCCCGTAGAGGGAAGCTCTGCGCCCTTGTTGTTTACCACAACGAGACCCGCAACATTCACGCCTGCCTCGTATTCTATTGTCCTATCGGTTTGCGTATCGGTTACTTGTCCGTTTTCGTCAAGATACGCGGTAATCTTTGTGGTATACTGCGTTCCCAAGGTAGCTTCCATTTTTATAGGGCCGCTTAAGAGATTGTAGCCGTCAGGAGCGACAACCTCGGTCACATTGTAAATACCGGCTGCCAAACCCTTGATAACCAGAATTCCCTTATCATTAGTTGCGAACTGATTTATCGCATCGGGATCTTCGGGAGCACAGTATTCGTAGACACCGGCTTCACCGGTAGCTTTTGCACAAATGACGCCTCCTTTATCATCCGTGACAGAGAACTCGGCGCCCTCCAGGGTGTTGCCTTCGGAATCAACCTTCACGATGCCCAGCGCGTACACATAGGTCCGGGTGATTTTCTCATTTTCAGAGGGGAATTTGGGGTCGGGATTCGGGTCGGGGAGTTCCTGTCCGGGTTCCCTTGTGTCATAAGCGAAGTTGGCGGAGTTGAGGTTGCCCCCTTCAGCGAGTACGGCAGTGTCGAGAACCACTGCGCTGTAGGTTACTTCTATCTTAGCGTTTGCGCCGTAAGCTTCTTTATAGGGAAGTGTAATACCGAAGGTGTTGCTGCCGTCATCATTCTGATTCCGTGTAATGGTATAAGCTGTCTCGTCAATAGTATCGCCGTTAACCTTTACCACGATATTGATTGCCGAGGTGAATCCGCTTGCCAGAGTATCGGTGATATAGTAATACGCAACCTGCTTGTCTTCAACATAGGCAGTCGCATCGATGGCAATGCTGAAGTTCACTACGTCGCCGTAGTTCACGGTATTCTCGGTTACCTTGTTGCCATCGGCGTCAACGATAACCTTACCGGGTTTATCGTCGCCGTTATCCCAATCGGGTTTCTGGTTCTTATCGATGACTTCAACATTCGGAAGTGTGCTGTCGATAGTGAGCACGGTACCGAGCTCACTGGTTACAAAGTAATAACCATAGTCGAGGTTATCAAATGTAAGCTCAGAGGATTCCGCCGTCTTCGTGTCAACGGGCTCGAGCTTTTCTACCTGATTTTTCAGGAACACGGAAACATCGGAAGGCGTTTTGCCTTCTTTGAGAGTGATGCCGTACACACCGTCTGTAGTGGTTAAAGCGAGAGCGAAGGGGCTGTCTGATTCTCTGAGGGCATTGAGGAATTTATCGGAATTGCCCTTATCGGTGTAAGTGTAGGAAACGCCGCCGTCGTTCTCACTGTAAGTCAGATCGAATACCTTGTAGGCGGAATAACTTTTACCTACGGTTGCGTTCGTAATTTTGATGGAGCCCTTGTCACTGCCGTCGGCAAACACGGAGGTGACCCCCATTGTCAGCAGCATAATCATTGCCAGCAGTAAACCGGCGAGTCTTTTTGCAAATTTCATTTCATTAATCCTTTCTTTTGGATAAATTTGAGATAGTTTGTCCGCTGTGAAGCGGAGGGGATTAAATTACATAAACCTCCTTTCCCACTTACAGCGTTTAAAGTATCTATACATAAGCGCACTCGCCAAGGTCATCAGACAAAGTCCGCCTAATGTAAACAATGTTGTACCGTGACCGCCTGTTTCGGGCAGTTCATAGCTATCGGCTGTGTTTGTAATGATCAGAACAGGGATGGATGTCGATCCGCTCTTGTATCGGGATTGTACGAAGCTCCTGTTTACTTTTTTACTGTCGATTTTCTCGATGCTGCCGTCACTTTTCCATGCGGTAAATTCCCAAGATGTAATTTCAATCGGATTTCCGTCTTCATCCAGCGGCATACCGCCCATTTCAAAGGTATATGGCGTATTCTTTACGAAACCGCTGTCGAGGGGATATTCCTCAGTGAACTGTCGGCCGTCCTCCGTGTAACAGGTAATGGAAACGGTTCTGACATCGTTCTTGTTCTCGGAGCATGTTATCGTAAACTCTGCCTTGGCAGCATAGCTTTCCGTGGTTTCGGTATCCTCGGAGTAGCTGACTTTATAGCCGTCGGGTACCTCCGTCTCTTCCACGGTATATTTGATAACCTGCGCATTGCCGGAGCCGTCTATCTTTACGGTTTCAAGACCGTCAATTCGAGTCTCCCAATTATTGTCCTCGTTCAAGGTATAGGTTTCGCCTGTGTCGGCTCCGTCCGCGAGGAGTCGGAACTTGACCTCGGGTTTATCCCGATCGGAGGTTTTTTCCCAAACCTTTCGAACAATCAGTTCGGAGTTCGTTCCTTCTTCAACCGCCTCCACCCAAACCTTTCCCGATTTCTCCAGCGCATTCACCGCTGTCTTTGTCGTTTCATCCGAGAAATTATTGTTATCGGGCGAAACACTCTCCGGAGTAAAGGTAAGCTTTAACGTTCCGACATAGCTTCCTGCCTGTGTCGGTGTGAAGATTTCGGAAATGTCGGGCAACGCACTCGGAACACCGTTATTAACCGTCACGCTGCCAATGTTTACACTTGACCCGTCGGGCATTTCCCACACATAAGTCAGCGTTCCGTTGATCTGAGAATAGTTGTCAAGCAATTCCTCGACCTGTTTCGGAATCTCGCTGCCGAGATCTTTCAAATCGACCTCGGTATTTACCAAAACCGTTGTTTTTTCTCCGTCAACCGTATTGTAGCGTATGGGGACGTTGACCTGCGGTGTATCGGTACAGCCGACATCATAAATCCTCGATTCCCCTGTTTCGGTACCGTCTTTTCCGAGCACGTTATGCTTGTAGGTTAGCGTCGGTGTTTTCACATTCGTGTACACATTGTTGCTGCCGATGTAGTCATCCTCGGCAACAATTCCGAAATGCAGCGTACACTTCTGACCATTCAGAGCTTTCCCGAAATTGTAGGTAACCGTAGTAGTTCCGTCTTCGTTCTCGGTGAAATTCAGATCATTCTTAGTAAGCGTAAGCGTTTTCGCTACCGAACCATCCTTATTCGTGATTGTTGCGGTGATCGGCTCGTTCTCGTTCAGCGAAAACTCCTTCCGAATGGTATCCGTTACCGTTACATCTTCCACATATGCCTCGGGGGCATCAATATCGATTCCTTTTTTGCCCATTTCCTGTTCTGCGATTTGCACCAGATACTGATATACCTTATCCTCGGTAGTGGCAATATATTTCTTCGTAAACGCCGTGCCTCTTCCTTCGGAATATGTTGTGCCCGACGTGTTTCCGGAATAGTCCAGCCATGAAAGCTCTCCTGTCGGTGCATAGGACGTACCGTTATTTGTGCGGATACCATATACGGAATCAATCCCGCAGCCTGTAAATGTATCCCACGGAAGCGTGCATACATAGCCGTTTCCTCCGGCGGTATTTTCTGTCGGTCCGCCGATAACAACAGCCACCTTGCGGATATCGTCATAGGGAACAGACTCGCCATTGTCATACTTAAGGTCCGCCAGATTCCATGCAAGGTTAGCTACCGCATTCTGCAATTGGTCTGAATCGTAATGTACGTGTTCACAGTTACCAAAGGTATCCCACTCAAGGATAGAATTCCGCAGTATATCGTAATTATTGGACACATAAAGTCCGTTTCCTTTTCTGTCGCTTCCCACAAACATGGATTTTGACTTGGCATGCTGTGTCTCCGTAATTCCCAGCACCAGATTATTGCCGGGATACTTGGTTTCGATGTAGTCTACAAAACGCAGCAACGCCTGTTTTATGTCATAGAGTGTGGCAAGCTCCGTATTGTTCGCAACGGCACCTACCTCTGTAGCCCCCTCATTCTGCAGCGCATTGGCATGTTCCAAATCGAACATCTGCCAGGATGTCTGAATCTGCAGGATGATCGCAACGGGTCCCACCGCCTTTGCCTGCGCATCAGCCGTGATGTCAATGAGATATTCTCGGTCTGTGTTCTCATCACCTGCCGATACCGCGGTTGCTTCTTTATTCAATGCGGTAACAAAATTTCCGTAATCAATGCCCTGCTCAAAATAATCGTAATTCAACGGATCAATCTCGGGAGTTCCCGTTGTATGGAAGGACGAGGCATTATCCTTTGGCCAGCCCAGATTCTGGTCTCCGTAGGTAGCTCCGTCTTCTCCCGGATAGCCTTCTTTTTCATTGCTCATTGTTCCTTTGTCGTGGGAAGGGTCATAAATGTCGTAAAGGTATTTACGCCATGCGGTATCTACCGCTTCGATTCCCTCGTCAAGATACAATTTCGCCAGATAATCGGCATAGCTTTCGGCGTTGTTAAAGGGGACTCGACTGTCTTTCGCTACATTTCCGTAGTAAAAATAATCGTTGAACTGCGTACCGTTGATTGCCAGCGAGCCGAGATTCAATATTCTGTTGATATCCTCGATTGCCTGCGCATATTCCTCTTCTTTGGGATTGAACTTCAAAACATTGCTCGTTCCGTAAGGTTCGGAAGAGTCATCCGTATATATGCTGCAGCGAATTCTGTGAGGGCCGCTTTGCAGAACCCCGACCTCGGACAGATTTATTGTGTCGGTGTTCGTTGTGCCGAACTCCTGCCACTGTTCATTATCGTCCAGATACTGCCACCGATAGGTGTATTCTCCTTCAGGCGTAACATCAGCCGTTCCCGTATATACACCATCGTCATTTTCCTCCGCAGAGATAATGACAGTGGCAAGCTCCATGTACTTTGCGAATGCCGTATAAAGCTCCCGCACTGTTGTCGGGGTTGTTCCGCCGTAAACCGAGGTATAAGCATTTTTCACCCAATCACCGAAGCCGGGTTTTATGCCGTCCAGTAATTCCGTGAGTGTGGCAGACCGAACAACGGATTTATCGCTGCAAACCCTGAACTTAACATTATCGCAGAGCAGATCCTCATCCAAAGATATGTCAGCCTTCAGCGTGATGGGCTCACCCTTTTGGCTCTTTGCCCATGCAATAGTCATCCACCCTGCTCCGTCGTTCAGATTATATTCAAGTGAATAATTCTTGCCTTTATCTGTCGAGGTGAAGCCAGCAATTACCTGAGAAACCGCATTTCCGTCCCATACAGCCGTAAACCGATCACCGACGGTTTCATTGATTTCACTTATTTCATTTGTCTCCGTAACTACGGAAATAATCCATGTCGAAAAGCCGGATGCTTCAAAGGTAATATCGGATTCATCCGTAATTATCGCGGGGACTTCCGATGCGGTGTCTGTATCGCCGTCCACATGGGAGACTACTAAAGTTTCTCCTTCGGAAAGACTGAATCCGGGCATTGTCAGACTAACCGAAACAGGATCGGTAGGCTGCCACTCTTCTCCGTCAACAATAATTTTGATGTCATAAGCGCAGGCAGTCTCCGCCGTCTCATCCAAATACTTGTCGAGTTCGTCTTCCGAAAGGTAAATCGGTGAAATTTCAACCTGTGCGTCATCGGGAATCGCACCTGTAATTGTAACCACTGTTCCGTCCGCGGCGGTCGCGGTAATTGTAACCGCAGGTTTTTCGGGCAAAATGCCGTACCCCATGATGCCGACATCGGAAATATCGTATGTATTACGTTTTACAATGTCGCTTGAATCTCCTTCGATGACAGTGACGGAGACGACAATTCCATCGCTGTCCGTTTCGATTCCTTCCACCAGTCCAACGTGATCTGCCGTACCGTCCGGGTCATAGTCGAAGAAGATAATATCGCCGATTCGGGGCGTATATTCCTCAGCATCCGCATACATATTCGTCTGCTCGAGCTTTTCTATCCATACGGGGCAACTTGCCTCATACGGAACAGCTTCCGTCGGAATTCCCGCATAGTTCAGACAGAAGGACACAAACATGGCACTCCAGTCACCGTAAGGATCGCCGTACCACTCTCCGTAGCGTGTGTAGCCCTTAATGGTCACACCGTCGTCCGCAACTATGTAGTTTGCCGTGCTCTCCGCATAACCGAGCTGGCTTATTGCCACAGCTGCCGCGTTTTCCGCGCGGTTGTCTCCGAGGTTCTGCGGAAGGGTGCGCTCCCATACGGCGGCGCTCTCCACGTCTGCCTCGGGGTCGGAGTAACAGATCAGAGTATGTTCATGCTCCTCGCACAGACACACGATCCTTTCCTCATAGCATTCGTCCGTATGTGTATGGCCGAGTATGATTTCCGTATTTTCCGCTTCTTCCGACTCGCAGATGAGACTGATTTCTTCTTCATAGCAATTCTCGTCATGCGTGTGGCCTTGCGTTTCTTCCTGACCGCAAATCGGATTTCCGTCCTCGTCGCGGCAGTCCTCGCCATGCGTGTGACCTACGTTTTCTTCAAGATCACACACAAGAACGCTCTTTGTCTCATAGCATTCGTCCGTATGTGTATGTTCGAGCGTGATTTCCGTAAGCTCTTTTTCGTCCGACTCGCAGATGAGACTGATTTCTTCCTCGTAGCAATTCTCGTCATGCGTGTGGCCTTGCGTTTCTTCCTGACCGCAAATCGGATTTCCGTCCTCGTCGCGGCAGTCCTCGTCATGCGTGTGACCTACGGTCTCCTCAAGGTGACATATAAGAACGCTCTTTGTCTCATAGCATTCGTCCGTATGTGTATGTTCGAGCGTGGGCTCCGTAGGCTCTGTTTCTTCCTGCCCGCAGACAAGAACGCGCTTATAGCATTCCTCCTGCGTGTGTGTATGTGCCTCTTTCCCGCAATAGGTTTCTTCTGTCATGGTGACGGCGGGAATAATCAGTGCATAGGTTGTGCAGAACACTACGACACACGCCAACGCAGTCACAACGCACCGCCAATGCTTTTGATGCAGGTGCTCTTTGATGGAATCATGTACATTCCGTGGTAAATTCTTTTGCATAATGTTCCTCCTGCCGTACTATAGTATCGGTCCGAATCGGCTCAGCGGCCAGATACGGAAAATAACCTTTCCCACAATCTGCTCATCCGAGACGCAGCCCACCGCCGTATTCCGGGAATCCACGGATACATCCCGGTTGTCTCCCATCAGGAAATACCGATTGTCCGGCACCTGGTAGGGAAGTTCAATGTTCGTATCACCATAGGCTTTTTCGGCAATATACGGCTCATCAAGCACCGTTCCGTTGACGGAAACATTTCCGTCGGTGTCGATATCCACCCAATCTGCCGATCCCGCAATAAATCTTTTGATAAGCAGCTTGTTGCCCTGATAAAATGCCACGATATCTCCCTGCTCAAAGTGACTGCTCTTTATCGTAATAACTATCTGTCCGTCCTCCAGCGTCGGCACCATAGAGGTACCGTATATTCTCAGAACGGGCATCCACAGTGTTGCCACAAGCACGGCAAGCGCTGCCACAACAACGAGTATCGCAATCGTGCTTTTCAATGTGTTGCCGTATCGGTGTCTGTAACTCAGGCGTTTGCGCTCCTGCTCAATCTGTTCGGCAGTCGGCAGATCGAGCACTTTTTTTCGATTTTTCATGTGTCGCTTTCTCCCGCCGTAAAGTCTGCGGTCGAGTCGTCGGCGCGGTGTTCGATTGCGGATAGCTTCTCCGCTTTACGCACCAAATCATTGGCCTGCCGCTCCGCTTCACTCAGGATTTCCTGCCGCTTTTCTTCCGTTTCCGCAAGCATTCGTTCCATGTTTACCGCCGCAACCTTGATGGAGGCAAGATATTGATCCGCGGCGGCTTGCGCTGCCTCAAACACACCGTTTACGCCGATTGCCGCTTCCGCGATGGAACCCGCCTTCGAAATACGAAGTACCCGATCTTCCAGGGCGGCACGCAATTTCTTCATTTGAGCATCTTTTTTTTCACTCTGCTTCTGCAGCTCGTAGATAATGTCGATCAGCTCCGCGCGGCTGAGATGTCTCAGTTCTTTATCCGTCATATGCATACCCTTCCCTTCGCCGAATTGCCTTGCTCGGACAATGCAGTATCCCATATATTCAAGCCGAGCTTATGGAACAGCAGGGAGAAAACCGAGTG
>CAVIJI010000051.1:5136-11904 GCA_963642885.1 bacterium | reverse complement strand
ATCAAGGACTGCGATATGATTATAGGTGGAGTAAGCAGCTTCGGAGTAGATTGGTTCGGTGAATACGTTCTTCCGAAAGTACCGAGTAATATTCCCGTTCTTACCGTAACAAAGGGATTATTCGATACTGAAGACGGCACCTTACTTCCGTATCCGACATTATGGGCAAATAGATTGAGTAAAATCAATAAAAAACTTTCACTGAATGCTGTAGGCGGCCCCTGCACAAGCTACGAGTTGGTAGCACACGATCAAACCGAGGTAGTATTCTGCGGCAATGATATCAAGATTCTCGAATTTCTGAAATCTGTTATGCAAACCGATTATTATCATATCAGTTTATCAACCGATGTGGTAGGTATCGAAAGTGCTGTTGCACTGAAAAACGGCTATGCTCTCGGTATAGCTTTAACGATAGGTATAAACCAAAAAAATTTCGGTATTGACAGTGAACTTCACTTCAATTCACAGGCTGCCGTATTCGGACAAAGCGTAAAAGAAATGGCTAAACTGCTTGAACTGCAGGGAGCAGGTACACTCGATAATCTGTGTGTCGGTGCAGGTGATTTATACGTGACCGTATACGGTGGCAGAACGCGACTTGTCGGAATTCTGCTCGGACGAGGACTCAACATAGATGAAGCTAAGCGTGAATTGAATGGAGTTACACTGGAATCACTTGTCGTAGCAGTCAGAGTAGCAAGAGCTGTGAGAAAGCTTGCCGCTGTCGGTAAGATAGACATAAAAGAATTCCCTCTGCTCATGCATGTTGATGACATTCTTTCAAACAAAGCCGAAGTAAACATTCCTTGGGAGGAATTCACATATATATCGGAGTAAATTATGAGGAGATTGCTGTATCTGACTTTAATATTTGTTATATTACTTCTAACGGCCTGCGGATCCGCGACGAAAAATGAACAGCAAAACGATATGGTTCTGATTGAAGAAAGCGAGGATAATATGAATATTTCCAAACCGTTTCTGATTTCCGAAAACGGCACTTCCCCTTTTACTATTGTATACGAGGATGTGCGCTATGATATTATGGCAAAACCGTGTGTGAATTTAAAGAAATATATCGAGAGCAATCTCGATACCGTTCTCGGCATATCCACGGATTTTCTCATGAACAAAACACAGGATGACGTAAAAGATAACTTTGAAATTCTTGTCGGCAATACAAACAGGCCCGAAACAACAGAGGTACTGAATACCATTAAGGATGACGATTTTATTATTAAATCCATCGGTTCAAAGCTTGTCATTTGCGGTAAAAACAATGCATCGACATTACAAGCTGTGGATTACTTTATCAACAACGTTTCCCCGATGGATATTACATCGGATTTCTCGTATATCGGCACATATATTCCCGATCCTCTTGACACGGTCCTTGAAGATAATTCTGTCGGCTTATCATCCCCGAGAATCATTGAAACAGTATATCCTACAGATGATGTGGTTATTGCGGATATAGTCCCAACTCTTGACGGATATGCGGTGTCGAGTGATGGTATCGGTGACTCAACTGCAGGTATTCAAAAAGCCTTGAATGATTGTAAGAAAAACGGCGGAGGTACAGTTTATCTGCCTGCGGGACAGTATATAGTCACGGATTCCGTGAGCATACCTGCCTACGTAACATTGAGAGGTGATTGGCAAGATCCTGATGAAGGTAATGACTACGGTACTGTTATAATATATCGCGGTAAATCGGAAGATGTTTCGGCAAAAGGATTGTTCATGCTCGGAGGTTCGGGCGGCGTTTTAGGACTAACCGTATATTATCACGATCAATCTCTTGACGATATCAAACCATATCCGTTTACATTCTATTCAGACGGTGCAGGCGATAATTACATGCTTTCAACCGTCAAAAACTGCACTGTAATTAACGGTTATAAAGGTATAGGTGCGTGCTGCACTCCCTCGGGAGCACACGAACAGCTCACAGTGGAAAATGTCAAAGGAACATACTTATACAGCGGTGCTGAGGTTTATAATCAAGCAGATGTCGGAACATGGCAAAATGTATATGTAAGCCCCAAATACTGGCTTGAGGCAAACGAATCACTTGGTATGGAAAAGCCGAATTCAGAGCTTCTTTCATCATATATCGCCGATAACTCAATCGGATTAATACTCGGCGACCTTGAGTGGACTGAGTTCAGCGGATTATATATTGACGGATGTAATACGGGTGTCAGAATCACCTACGGAAAAAGAATACAGTTTGCGGGCTCGTTGTTTGACATTAAAATCATAAATTGTAAGCTCGGAATCGATATCGATGAATTGGACTCGAGATGGGGTATGGTTATCGCGAATTCCGTCATCGAAGGAGGAATTAACAACAAAACAGATGGTCTCGTTAAATTATGCGGTGTCAATGTAACAGGAAATATATCGGGTAACGTCGAAGCATACGATGATGATACTTCGGATATTACACTTGATTATAACAAAAGTTATGTCAAACCGAATGCAAAGTTATACACACTCGCGGCACCTTCGGATTATGCAGTCGATATGAGCAGTGCTGTTCAATCTTTACTTGATGAAGCGGGAAAAGAAGGCGGAGTCGTTTATCTACCGGGAGGTATATATCGCTTTGACAATCCCATAGTTGTTCCCGCAGGCGTTGAGCTCAGAGGTTCATCCTCCGTTGCAACACGGGATCAAGGCGGCGGCTACAGCGGTACATTAATCTACTGTTACTACGGTGATGATCCTATCGATGATGCCGATACAGCACAGGCATTTATCACACTGAACGGAGATAATGCGGGTATCAACGGAATACGTATAAGATATCCCGAAAATACTCCATATGAAGACGACAGGACAACTACATATGCAATACGCGGTAATGGATGCGGTGTATACGTCGTAAACTGCTCTCTCGCTTCCGCGGATTTGGGAATCGACTTCTCCGATTGTGATTCTTTCTACATAAAGAAAGTATCTACCTGTTGCTACACAAACACTTATCTTTTGGGTGGTAAAGGAGGCACTCTCACAGGTTGTCTGCAAAACGGTACTGTAATACAAAGATGCGGTGCACCTGAACAAACAAATACTGTAAGTTCGGACGATCTCTTCCCTCTCCTGTTTAACAAAATTCTGCGGCGTAAAGGTGCATATATAACAATCGACGGTGGCGAGGATATAACGATAAGCAATACGTTCTGTTACGGAACAGCTAAATTTCTGTACTGTATAAACGGTAAAAATATAGCAGGTATCAATCTCGGTGCGGATAATATAGGCGTTAAATATGCACTTGTCACACTTATGAACGGGAACTTGTCTGTAGTAAATCTCATGCGATATAACGGAAAATCCATCGAGCACACAGCCGGTCACCTGAGACTGTACAACAGAATTACAATAAACGACAAAACAGAAGCAACCTACGACGAAAACAAATAAATCCTTCCGAAATATAAAAAGTGTCACGGAATACCGAGATCGGTATCCGTGACACTTCTTATTTATCAAGTTCAATATCGTTGTTTATCGGCAATATTTATCGATAAATTCCGAGCGCAGCATAGAAAACATGCAGTCATCGTAAATTATTCCTTCTGTCGATTTAATCGCATGTCTTAATCTTCCCTCTTCCGTAAATCCGAGTCGACGAAGCATACGCAACGAGCTCTCGTTTTTATCAAAGACTCTGGCCGATACAACATCAACATTGAGTTCATTAAAGCAATATCCGAGAAAGGCTATTACTGCTTCGGTCATATAGCCTTTTTTGGTATACTTTGTATTAAGCTCGTATGAAATGCAACGACTTGGGATATCATGACGGGTATTTCCGCCCTCGCAGAAATCCAGCGCACCTATTATTTTGTCGGCACCTTTGAGCTCAATGCAATAACGGAATTCTCCTTTGGCTATTAAGTTAACAATATCTTCACGTGAATAATCGGGTATACGATTATATTTCAGAACAACAGGATCTGTGTACAATTCAAACAAATCATCGGCATCCGATAGCTTTGCTTCTCTGATAATGAGTCTTTCGGTTTCAATACAGGTTTGATTCATATTACTTCTTCCTTACGGCATATACGGAGTCTTACCATCGATTGTATAATCCTCCGGCATTATATACGGCTTTATAAAGTTAATCGAGAATTCGACACCCCACTGTCCGCGTACATCCATCCAATAGCCCGAATGAGGTTCTATGGAAAGCATACCGTTGTAGTTTTGCGTATATAGAATATCCATTACCGCACCCCAGTTAATCTGGTCGAGCCCGATCGGCGGATCGTCGTAATGCTGACCGTCAATGTAAAGAGATCCTTTGAGATGGAAGTGATATATTCTCTTACCCCACTTTCTCATCTCACTCAAATAGTCTCCGTTCTTCTCAAGACAATGCGATGTATCGTATTTGATTCCGAGCTTCGGAAGTGCAGTCATAACAATTGCCCATGCTTTTTCGTTATATACGAAATTTGCCCAATCACAGTTGTAAACCGCTATCTTAACGTTTTTACCCTCTGCGTAATCGATAAGTGTTTTGAAATAATTAATGGCTATCTCGCAGTTTTCGAGATATGTCTTTTTCTCGGTATAATTACATCCGCAGTTGAATACGGGGCAATTCAATTTCGATGCAGCATCAATCAGATTTTTATCATGCTGCAATGCGGATTCGATAATATTGCCGTCGTCATCGATTCTCTTTTGTCCCCAACGTCCTATCGAACCTACGGCTACATCATACTTTTTGCTATATCCGAGTATTTCGTCGGTGTGTCCCGCAATCTCCATACTATCATAGTTATGGTTACAGCAGAACTCAACCGCATGCAATCCGAGCTTAGCTACATATTCGAAGCTTTTCTCATCCCAGCCGTTAATAATTCCCAATTTCATTTTTTTCATCTCCGTTCAGAAATAATTTAATTTACACCTACCGCCGCAAGGTACATCTTTGCCCATGAAGCGGTTATAGCCTGCACATTGTTGACAAACAGAATATCGGTAAGTCCGTAATCCTTCAACTGGTCATAAATATTAAAATTGGAATAACGCACATCAACTACTATTATATTTCCGTAGTTTTCACACAAGAACGGAACAAAGGCATTTCCGAACGAGTCCTTGAGTACAAGTATGCTCTTATCCTGGGGATTATCCGGAACATTAATTACAGTATACGGGTTATCACCGGCGATAAACGTAACATATGTTTTATTGGTGGAAACAATCGACGTATTATAGCTGTATGTCGAGCCTGTCGAGGATGTCACTGTCATAGTATGTGACTTTGTGGGCGCAAACACCTCGATATAGTCTATAAAATTCTTTACACGTGCGTCATTGGTCCAGCTGTATAAGCTTCCGCTGTAGCTGTCATTGCGAATTTCATAATTAAATTTATCAAGCGATGTTACATCGTCACCTATGGATTCACAGAACGCTTTATATGCGTAATATGCTCCTCTTTGTGTCCAGTGATGGTCACTCTTGAAGAACAGATACTCATTGTGATGTTCGTACATATCGGCATACGGATTCACGAAATTGATACTCGAATCCATATGAGCACCTATTTTTTGTATCATTTCGTCTTGGTCTTCTATTTTCGCTTTAACCTCTTCGTTGTCGACAACCATAGACGAAACCGGTGCTACTACAACACTGACTCTTGTTTTATCCCCGAACAGCTTCTTATAATAAGCGACAGTCTGCGCATACACTTCAGCGGCCGAATCACTGTACCATGCCTGTGTGTATACCGCATCTCCGTAAATGAACAATCCGCTTGCGAGAAAGTCCGCGTGCAAATCGTTTTGCTGTTGTGTAACGGAGGTTATCTCGGTCACTTCAACCTGGCACTCCGACTTGATATCATCACTGTAAGAACATGTCAATGTCGCTTTACCGGGAGCCACGCCTTTTACGTTAATTCCTCCCGATTCATTAACAGATAAAGTTGCTACATTCTTATCCGAAATCGACCACTTAACGGTTGCTCCGTTATCGGATTCCGTATCAACCGTCGCATAAATAACCGATCCGCTGCCAACTGTCAGTCTCAGTGTAGTTTTCGATAAATTAATCGATGTCACCTCGGGTTCTGTATCGGCAGATGTTTCCTCGGTTTTATCTGTATCGACACTCGTTTCCGCATCTGTTTCTTTATCATCGGCGGATGTCTCGTCACTATCCGATGTTGTCTGTGCTGATTCTGTTTCCTGTACTTCCGTTTCGTCGACAATTTCACCCGCAACCACTACAGAACCCTCGGTCTCGTTTTCAGTTTCCGTTTCCGTTTCGGTCTCACGACTATCAAGGCTGCCGATTGCCTCATTGAGCTTATCAGTCAGCTCTTCATGTTCACTTTCATCTGCAGCTGTTTCAACGGGGCTCAATAAAGCGAAATTATCGCTTCCGTCAATAGAATAATCATATCCCTTCAAGGTATCAAGTTCCTTGGAAGCATTCACAAGTTTATCACGCTCTATAAAGGTGTCAGAAATAAACGACGCAACACCCGAAAAATATGAACCGTCGATAAGCGTCTGCCATGAAAATTCCGGCATTTCGGCAAGCTTTCTTTTTTCGGCTACAGATTCAGTCGGTCGCTCCTTCTGAATTATATTCAAAACAGCTATACTGCCGAAAATCAAAGCGACAAGCGATACGCATACTATATCGATTATTCTATTTCTCTTTTTTTTCATATATATATCCTTTCAAAACACACAATGCGTCAGAATCTGAAATACAGAAAAGCAC
>CAVIJI010000051.1:0-5126 GCA_963642885.1 bacterium | reverse complement strand
GCACTGTATGTATCGCCGACAAGTCTAACCGTCGATACGGCGATAAATGTGACTACAACTACGGTTTTCAGCACTCTCTCGATGGTATAGCTGATTTCGATTTTATTCTTCAGCCAATTCCATGCGGCGGGTATTACGGGAATCGAAAAAATGCAAGCTGCTATCAGTAAATATGCATTACCTGCGATTACCGATGTTGTGAATATATCATTGAACGATTGACAACCTATACCAAACAGATATCCGAGATTTTTCAGCAGATTGTTATCAAAATAGAATATCGCAAATCCGAATACCGTTATAAATATTGTATAGATATGAGAAATGATAAATGCGGCAGCCTTAGGAAGTTTATCCATCTTCTTCAGGTAATACTTCTTCTCCCACATCAGAAGGAATCCGTAGTACAATCCCCAAATAATAAAATTCCATGACGCGCCATGCCATAATCCCGTAAGGAACCACACGACAAGTATATTTCTTTGCTGATCGTGACGATTTCCGCCGAGCGGTATATACACATAGTCTCTGAAGAATGTACCGAGCGACATATGCCATCTTCTCCAGAATTCCGTCGCGCTTTTGGAAATCAGCGGATAGTTAAAGTTTTCGAGAAACTCAAATCCGAACATTTTACCGAGACCTATCGCCATATCGGAATATCCAGAGAAATCAAAATACAGCTGCAGCGTATAGAATATCGCCGCCGTCCATCTTCCGATCAATGTAACATCATTCAAACTCAACAAAGAAGTAATGGCAACATCGCAGCAGTCCGCAATCAGTACCTTTTTAACAAGGCCTACAGAAAATCTGAACAAGCCGTCATTGATTTTCTCGAGGCTTACACTTCTGTCCGAGAGCTGCATCTCTATATCCTTATAACGTACTATCGGACCCGCAACCAACTGTGGGAAGAATGAAACGTAAAGAAGCAGTTTGAAAAACGATTTTTGTACGTCTGCATCACCGCGGTAAACGTCTATAACATATGACATCGTCTGAAACGTAAAGAAGCTGATACCTATCGGCATTGCAAGCTCCACGACAGGGATTGTCACGTTGAATATGGTATTCAGTGTTTCTGTCAAGAATCCGAGATACTTATATACGCCGAGCACACCGAGATTTGATATAACGGCTATAGCCAACCAAAATTTTCGCATCCAAATCTGCCTGGTACGAGCTATAAGTAAGCCGAACAGATAGTCTGCCAGTACTAAACCTATCATGAGGAAAACATATATCGGTTCTCCCCATGCGTAAAAAACAAGAGAAAAGGCTATCAGCACAGCCCGTCTATAGGCATCGTTTTTAATGGAAAAATATGCTATAAATAAAGCCGGTAAAAAAACATAAAGGAAAAAAATGTTTGAAAAAACCATTCACAAACCTCTGACCGAATTAAAGCTCAAATCTTGATTGTCAAGGCACGATCGGAATATCACAAACCTATGCGATAACGCCCTTATAATTATATCATTTTATAGTTATGTTATCAAGCCAAATCGAATACAATTGCCTTTTTTATTTTCGGTTAATTATGTCGATAACATCGGAAGGCTTCTCGGCAAAAACTTTTCCCCCTGCCCTCTCCAAAAAATCTCTGTCGCGGAATCCCCACAGCACCGATATACAGTCTACTCCGGCTCTCGCAGATGTTTCAATATCCACCTCGGAGTCTCCGATATAAACCGTATCCTTCAAAGAAACCCCAAGAAGCTTCGCTGATTCTATAACCATGTCGGGATTGGGTTTACGCCTCACGCCTTCACTTTCACGCTCTCCGCAAACATTCTTTATGTTCGGAAAATATTTTTTACACAAATCAACCGTCGCAACATGTATCTTATTCGAAACCACCGCAGTTTTAATTCCGATATTTTCAAGATCATCGATAAGCTCTATTACTCCGTCATAAGGTTTTGTTTTTTCTTCGGAGTGCTCCGCATAATATTTTCTGTATTCGGTTTTCGCATCCTCGAAAAACGGATCATTGCTTCCGTTCGGCAAGCATAACATTATCAATCTGTCAACACCGTTGCCCACAAATGAACGAACTTCATTTATCGTTCTGTGAGGATATCCGTATTTATCCATTGTATGATTTACCGCACTCCACAAATCCTCAAGAGTGTTAAGAAGTGTACCGTCAAGGTCGAATATAGCTGCTTTATATTTCATTACATATCACCGCTTTGTCTGAAGTAATTCCGAATCGGAATTCCGCTAAACGTTATTTATTCCGCTTATCATTAACCTTCCTGTATTATATACTCCGCATAATGATTATTCAAATGCTTATTATTAATTTTTTGAAACCTATCATAATGGCATTTAATTACTGTCTCCTATTGTAACGGTATAAATTCGGTCAATCACTGCCATATAGGGTTGACATTATGCTCATTATCGTGTATAATAGTAGATAATTATATTTTTATAGCTAAGAGAGGATACTGTTAATATGAGTGACATGATAGATAAAAAAGACGTAAAATCTACAGTAGATGGTGATTTTCTCATATATAAAAACCGACCCTTGGTACGAGAAGATAATGTGATTTGCTACGGCAACATGTCCGATAGGTACATAGTCAAAATGATTATCATGACCGAAAAGGAATACAAAGGTCATAATGTTCCCGATCAAGTTTATCTTCAGCTTCTCGAGATAAACGAAAATGATTTATCAAACGCAAAGGTCATCAAAGAAGTGATGAAAGCAGGACTTTCCACCGCACTTGACTTCGGAACGGCATGGCTGGACAGATATGTGAGTGCTCAAAATTAAATATCGTTACCGTAAAATAATCCCCCGAGAACAGGCACTTGAAACAGCAAGATTTCGTGCTAACTCGGGGGATTATTTTTTCAAGGATATGTCATTATATCTTCGGTTATTATTCTGCCGAATTTTTAATCAATTTGGCAATCTGGGCCATTGCTCTTACGGTTCCAGCTTGATGAATGAGTTCAACCTCATCATCCGCTTTGGAATTCCATGATTTACCCACATATAAATTGTCTCCCGCTCTGTTTACGGCATTTTCGAGTACAGAATAGAAATTATTAATGTACTCTTTGGTTTTCTCATTTGTTACATCTACATTATATAACTCTATGTATCCCTCCAGAAGCCATGAATTGAACCACGGATGTGAGTTTTTCATTATACACCGTTTCCCGGCTTTTAGGAAAAATTCACTCGCTCCGCCTTCGGCACTCTTTCTCGCCTGAGATAAATAATCTTCATTTTTTGTAATACGGTAAAGCATTACACCTGAAACTATCATTGTCATGTCGTGGATAAGGATTACGAAAAGTATCTCGATGATGAGCTGAAATCCGTAATGAAAATAATAGTCTATGAGTGCCAGCGTAAAGGCGAAGAACCGAATTTCGATTTAAATAAACTGCCGTAAAGACTGAGAAACGGAGACACCGCACTTCTTCTTTGGGCAGCTTGCTTCACGAGGAAAGTTGCCGCTCCGAGCATGATGAAGTACCTCGGCATAGAACCTTACGAGAACGGATTCTCAATGATATCCATGCAGAAAGACGATAACATGTTTAACTGCTTTGATTGTGATATAGTCGAGTCAGTAATAAACGAAACTTTCAAAAACACCGACATCGAAATTAATATATATTATAAAGAATGAGTTCGGATAAAACTCCGTGTAAATAATCTTAAGTGGAATTCAAATTATTTTATTTAGAATTTCTGTTGATTTTATTTGCATTTTAGGATATAATATATGTACTATAATATATGCGGAGGAAAAAATAAAATGAAATTCACCGAAGAACAAAGGAAATCCATTAACCAATATATACTTCTGAAAATAGACGAAAAATGCGACGGTCTTTCAAAATATGTTTCCGATGCATTTAAAATCAGTACAAGCACTGTGCATAATTATCTTAAAAAACTTATAGAAGACGGTGTCATCGTGAAAGACGGCAAAGATAAATATTCGCTGAAAACCGAAAGAAGCTTTTTCACCGTATCAAATTCTGCCGCAAAAAAGCCGACCGAAGAATCCGTATTCAGAAACAAGCTTATGCCTAAAATTGCTGATCTGCCATCTAATGTAAAAGCAATATGGGAATACTCGTTTACCGAAATGGTTAATAATGCGATAGAACATTCCGAATCGGATAATATTTGGATTCTGATAGAAAAAAATGCTCTAAATACGAGTGTTTATATTATGGACGATGGTATAGGAGTTTTCCGTAAAATTCAGGAACACTTTGATTATGATTCTCTTGACGACGCTGTGATCGAGCTTTCAAAAGGTAAACTGACGACAGATAGCTCATGCCATTCCGGCGAAGGGATTTTCTTCACATCAAGAATTATGGACGACTTCTATATTTATTCAAACCATAAAATGTATACATTCAATAAATTCCAAGAGGAAGCAATTGATAGCATAAAAAAAGAGTATGTGTTCAGCACGTGCGTATATATGAGCCTTTCTAACATTTCAAAAAAGGATATCAACAATGTCTTTAACGAGTATGCTGATGCGGATAATGGGCTTATAAAAACACTGATTCCGTTAAAGAATATTTTTGAGGGAGATCCTGTTTCTCGGTCACAGGCAAAGAGAGTTTGCAGCCGCCTTGAACAGTTCAGCGAGGTCGAGCTTGACTTTGACGGAGTTAGTTTTGTAGGTCAAGGATTTGCGCACCAAATATTCTTCGTCTTCGCAAATGCACATCCCGAGATAAAACTGATACCGATAAACATGAATGATAATGTCCGGAAAATGTACGTCCATGTTACGGCGTTTAATAAGTAAATACAATATCCAAAACGACCGATAACCAATAACAAATCACAAAAAATGAAGTGTGCCGCCATGCTTCATTTTTCTTTATACGAGGTAAACAAAATGCCAAAAGGCAAAAATTGAATATGGCGCACAAACCTGAACACCTCGGCCGGCGAAGTTGAACACCATCGTCGCACCAAACTGAACACCCCGTCGCACGAAATGAACAGTTAAAGAATCTGCGGTAAAATATTGGTACACGCGCAAGCGTGAATACAATGAAGGAGACTAACTATTAAAAGTCAAGCCTCAAAATGAAAAAAGTTGAAAAAATGCGCC
>CAVIJI010000050.1:0-12312 GCA_963642885.1 bacterium | reverse complement strand
ATCCTCGAGGAGGCGGTTTATCTCTTCACTACCCGGTATTACAAAATCCGCCGACCCCGATACCGCTCAACGGTGTCGGGGTTATTTTGTGTTATGTCGAACTTAAAAAAACGGGGTAAGCGAATGGATTTCCGCTTACCCTATTTTTTAAATAATATAATAAAGTGGTTGGTGTATGAAACGATTATTTGTTTTCGGAGAGGGCGAGTATCAGATTGCGGCGTACAGAAGCATATGCGGCGTAATCAAGTGTCGCAGCAAGCTCGTGTCTGTGTGATGTATCACCCCATTTATCGGCACAAAGCAGTGTGTCAAACGCCTCTTTTACCGCATTGGGTGAGGTCTTTTTAGCCTGTTCAAGAAGCTCGTACAGCTCGATTCCGCGTCGCAGCGCCTTGTAGCGTAATGTAAGGAGAGGTGCGCCGTTTTTGGCGGGATATACAAAGTTCGTGTCGCCTGCCGGGAAATTACCGTAGCGAATATCGGCACGCGGGTCATCGTTGAATACGGTATAATTCCAACGTAAGAAGCCATCCATACCCGCAAATGATGTTATAATGCCGATAAGATACGATTCTATAAGATGGCTGCGAAGGAATGTGTTCGGAAAATCGGGACCGCAGCAAACATACCATAGAAAACGCTTACCGTCCATTGTTTTCTTATAGTTTTGTATTTTATCATATTCCTGCATCAGACAATCTATACACGGTGCGAAATCGTACACCTCATTGCCGAACTCACCGACGAATTCGGCGTGGTTGATTGCGGCTTTGCAGTGAAAACCGGGCGCGATTTCGAAAATATGCGAAAGAATGCGGCGATATTTTTCAACATCCCCGGGCTCGTCTGCCGCTATACGTACACGTTCGAGCTGTCCTGTTGTACGGAAATAGTCATAGAGAGAACGAATGTAATCATCGATTTCAGCGGCTGAATGCATAAAATGACGGCAGCCGTCCGTTTCATCGATATAAGAAATGCGAATACCGTCGAGATAATCGGGAGCAACGTCTTCACCTGCGAGTGCCCAAACATTGCACAAGCCGTAAACCGATATTTCACGATCAATGCCGTATTTGACGCATAAATCTATGTATTTCTGCATAGCGCTGTAGTCATAGCGGAATGCCCCTGTTTTATCCTTGGTGACGGAAATGATATTGTATTCATATAAATCCGCTCCGCGGCGTTCTTCGTTAACGCATCCCTGACCTTGCCACGGAATATCGCTTGCTATGATGGTCGCGGCTTTTTGTCCGAGCTCTCCGAGTGAACGGATATAGTTTTCAAGCACATTGAAGTGTGCATCGGACCAAAGAGGTACTTCGTGCTTGCGTGAAAGATTTGAAGAGTGCTGCCATAAATCCAGGTGGAATTTCTGTTCACGTATGCTCGGCATGCGATACGGCAGTACTTCCACGTGTGCCGTGACCGATGCGAGTAATGTCTCATCTGTGCTTCTTTCGGAAACATAGAATGTTACGGCAAAGTCGTAATTTCCGGGACGCGCATCCTCGGGAAGACGGATTTCAACCCACATAGAACGATATTCGCATTTTTTCATAAGAAAGCTGTCGGATGTGAGAATTGCGTCGGCACGATATTTTCCGTCGTCATCCAAGTGCTGTTCAATGAGTTGTATTGTCGAAGGAAACTTGTCCGCTTCTTCCGTCAGTCCGTGAACCGCGGCACGAACGGTGGGAAGAGACCAGTTTTGCGCGATGCGATATCCTTTACAGGTGGTGAGGAGATAATCGGTGTCTCCGAATAAGACGACTTCAAATGCCGCAGTATCGTTTTGTGCGGCAGAGATGGAGATTTCCTTCGGATACTCGGAGATTTGCGCAAGTCTCGCAAGAGTGTCGGTACCGGAGGTGAGTTTGAATGCCTCATTTTGAACGCCTATGGTTAATTTCATACGCTTGTGTGCACCGCTGTTAACCGTTGGAATGAACACTGTTTATTAATGCGATGCGGCTCCTTTCTAAAATTTCATTATGAATACAAGATAGCCGAACAGTCTGTGTTTATCGGATTATTCAGCCCATAATTTGATGATGTTTTCGATAATTTCCGCCGATTTTTCCATACCTTCCACTGTTATATGTTCGTACGGTCCGTGGAATGCATATCCGCCCGTTCCGAGATTCGGTGTGGGAAGTCCCATGAATGACAGTCTCGCGCCGTCTGTGCCGCCTCTTATAGGGCTGTGGTCGGGTTCGAGACCTGCAAGCTTTATCGCACGATTGGCGATATCGACTACTTCGAAACGTTCTCTGATGATTTCTTCCATATTGCGGTAAGAATCGCGGATTGTGAGCAATGCGGTACCGTCTCCGTATTTTTCATTTATATATTTTTCGATATGACGGAGAGTTTCCTTGCGTGAATCAAAATGCTGTGCACTGTGGTCTCTTACGATGTAATACAATTCGGCGTGTTCGACATTGCCGTTCATTTCGCAGAGATGGTAAAATCCCTCATAGCCTTCCGTATTGCGGGGAGTTTCGCTTCCCGGAAGAAGTGAATTTATTTCCATAGCCACAAGAGAAGCGTTTATCATGCGGTCTTTGGCTTCTCCGGGATGGATATTAAATCCGTTGATTTCGAATGATGCCGAGCAGGCGTTGAAGTTTTCATATACGGCTTCGCCTTCACAGCCGCCGTCAACGGTATAGGCAAGCTCTGCGTCAAATGCCGATAAGTCGAAATTATCCGCTGAGGTTCCGCATTCCTCATCGGGCGTAAATGCTACGGAAATTTGTCCGTGGGGAATACCCTGCTTAATTATGTTTTCGACAGCGTACAGTATTTCCGCAACTCCCGATTTGTCGTCCGCTCCGAGAAGGGTATTTCCGTCCGTTGTAATGAGAGTCTTGCCGATAAGCTTCTTCAAATGCGGAAACGCACCGACCTCAAGTACTCTTCCGGAGTTTCCGAGCACCACATCGCCGCCGTTGTAATTTTCGATAATCTGCGGCTTGATAGGTGAGTCCGCGAAATCGGGGGAAGTGTCCATGTGAGATATAAATCCGATTTTCGGCTTGTTTTCGCATCCCTTCGATGCGGGAATATGACCGTATACATAGCACTTGTCATTCATGTATGCGTCGGCGATACCGATTTCCTTCATGTCATTGACGAGTATTCGAGCAAGTGCGAATTCTTTATCGGATGTCGGTACTGTAGTTGATTTATCGTCGCTCGATGTCGGAACGGCGACATATTTCAAGAATCTTTCGGTGAGTTCCATTATATTTCTCCTCGGTGATAAATTAGTTCTCGATATTTAATGATACTCCCGCGGAACATCTTTGTCAACTTCTTAAACAAAAGATTATTGAATATTCTTTTAATTTATGGTATACTGAACGTAGTTGATGATAATCAGAAAGGATTTAATATGAAATTTCAAGATAAATTCGGAGTTTACGGCATTGACGATGAAAGATCCCGTAAAACATTATTTCCGACAAGAGTTGTATTAAAGTACGGTAAGGTTGACGGAGAATGTTACCTCACGGAATACAAGCCCGCTCAGGTTGCGATTTACCGCTATCATGATCAATGTGTCCTTGACAATCGCGGAAGTGATACGCATGCGGCGATACTCGTTGACTTCGGACGTGAGCTTCACGGAACGGTCAATCTGTCAATATGGAGTATGAATGCTGCATCCGCGCAGTTCAAGATAAGACTCGGTGAGAGCGTATCCGAAGCTTTGTCCGATATCGGGGTAAAGAACGCGACAAACGATCACGCTCAGAGAGATATGATTATGACCTCGGGACCGTGGAGCTCCAACGAAACAAACGAGAGCGGATTCCGCTTTGCCTATGTTGAATTGCTGACACCCGATGTTTTCGCGGAGATACGCTCCGTAGCTGCCGTATTGGTATTCCGTGACATTGAATACAAGGGTTATTTTGAATGCAATGATTCCATTGTGACGAAAATATACGATACCGCGGCATACACTGTACATCTGAATATGCAGAGATATCTCTGGGACGGAATAAAACGTGACAGGCTTGTTTGGGCAGGAGACATGAATACGGAGGTTGCGGCAATACTGTCGGTTTTCGGAGCAAACGATGTGGTTCCGAAATCCCTCGATTTCGTTAAATCGATTACTCCTCCCAATGAATATATGAACGGTATACCCGAATACAGCCTGTGGTGGCTGCTCTGTCAGCATGAATGGTATATGGGAACGGGTGATTATGAATACCTTGCATCTCAAAAGGAATATATCAAAGAGCTTATTTCGCACTATTTCGGCTTTATAGACGAGAACGGAAGTGAGAAGCTCCCGGGAAGACGTTTCTTTGACTGGCCGACTAATGATTATGAGGATGTAAAGCATTGCGGAGTTCAGGGACTTGTGAGATACGCATTTCTTTCCGCGGGAGACTTAATGAAAACTCTCGGAGACAGCGAGGATGCATGGAAATGCTATCAGACAGCTGAAAAGATGCTTGCACATAAACCGAATCCCGGTAAGTGGAAGCAGCCTGCGGCACTTATGGTTATGGGCGGCCTGACCGAGCCTAAGAGTGCATATGATAATTGTATCTCCGTCGGCGGAGCTGCGGGGCTGTCGACATTCCTCGGATACTACACACTTACCGCAGCTGCAAAAGCGGGTGAGTTTACAGGTGCCATGAACATAATGCGCGAGTATTGGGGCAGTATGCTAAAAATGGGTGCGACGACGTTCTGGGAAGACTTCAGCATCGATTGGATGGAAAATTCCGCACCGATTGACGAGCCTGTGCCCGAAGGAAAAAAGGATATACACGGTGATTTCGGAGCATTTTGCTATACCGGTCTGCGCCACAGCTTATGCCATGGATGGGCATCCGGTCCCGCACCGTACATAGCCGAGAATGTTCTCGGCGTAACTCCCGTGACACCCGGATACGGAAAAACGAGAATCGTACCTCATCTCAGCGGCCTCGAATGGATTCGCGGCGCCGTTCCGACACCGTACGGCAATATTGAAGTCGAAGCAGATAAAAACGGAGTAAAATACAATGCTCCGCAGGGTATTGAAGTTATAACCGAATAAATATAATCGAGGGTGAAATCATATGTTAAGAGATATGGTATCTGAATCACGAAGCTACCGCAGCTTTGATGAGTCAAAAAAAATAGGAAAAGAAGACCTGTGTGATCTTATTGAGACAGCAAGACTTTGTCCGAGTGCCGTAAATCGTCAGCCGTTGAAATACAGACTTGTATACGAGCATGATGAAGTTGAGGATGTACTTGCCTTAACTCATTGGGCAGGACTGCTGAAGGATACAAAGCTTCCGCCGGATAATCATCACCCCACGGCTTTTATCGCGATATTGTGTGATACATCAGTATGTGACAATCCCGATTCAGTCGGTATAGATGTCGGAATAGCCGCACAGACAATAATGCTTCAGGCGTGTGAGTTAGGTTTCGGCGGATGCATTATAGGCGCGTTTGACAGAAACGAGCTTTCGAAGACTCTGCTTATATCGAAAAAAATGAAGCCTGTTTTGCTTCTTGCTCTCGGAATACCTGATGAGACGGTATTTATATGTGATATACCCAAGAACGGAGAGACAGCATATTTCAGAGATAAAGCGGGACTGCACTTCGTTCCCAAGCGTTCCTTAGAGGAATTGATAGTAGAATGAATGCTTACACGGTAATCGCGATTGCTTTATTCGTTTCTTTTATTGTTTTGAATATTCTGCGCGGAAAATTTCCGAATAGGAAGCTCGAACTCTGTCTTGTTGATTCGGCATTGTCCGTGTGCGGTGTAATATTGATTATTGTATCGCTTATATTGATTTCGTGCTCATTCTCGAGTGATGACACGGAGTTTGTACAGTGGCTTCGGGACATGGCGACCGTATTTTTCAGGGTAGATTTACCTGTATTCGCCGTTTTAATATTTGTGATATTTGTTCCGGCTTTTTTGGCGTGGGTTGACAAAAAACAGCGCTCCGGGTTCGGTTATACAGTGCGTCAGATTTCTGTTGTATTCGCATCCGCTTTTATGTTGATAATCGGCGGTTTTTATTCGGTTGTTATAGCAAACGGAACAGTCGCCAGTGCGGTACACATAAGACTTTTCGTAATCGGGGAGGCTCTTGTATTTCGTGCGGTTAACGCCGTGGAGTTTCGTTCGTATTTACTGGAAAAAGAAAATGTGAAGAAAAAGTGACGATTTGCGATATATAGTCTGAAAAATCACCGATAGTTTATCACGACTATTGATTTTTACGATGCAATGTGGTAAAATTAACGAAGTATTTAACCATAATCACTAATATAGAGGAGTTATAACCAATGAAAATTTCATGGCGCAGACTTGTTTCTTCGGCGCTGATAATATGTTTGACTTTAACGCTCTGCGTATTTGTTGTTCCGATAAAATCATATGCCGGAGATGTATTGACATCGACGGTTAATATTGCCACAGCCAATAAAAACCAGGTCGGCGCAGGTTACAACTGGCAGAACAGATATGATACTCTTACCTTAAACGGATTGAACATAGATACGGAGGACGATTACGGTCTGCGTCTGCCCAAAAACTGCACGGTAGTACTTGAAGGAAACAACTATATTAAAGCCGCGAAATACGGTATTTCCTGTTCGGGAACCGTAATATTCAAGGGTTCGGGTTCGCTGACAATCGATGCGGGAGAAATAGGATTATATTTGATTTCTCAGGACAACACCCAGAAGATAAGGCTTATCGGCGGTAAGTATGAAATAACGGCTGGTACTTACGGTATTTACAGTGATGCGTCTGATTTCTCGTTTGTCGGAGATTCGATGAAGATAAACATGAACGGTACGGATTCACATGCGATATACGGCAGATGTGTAAATCTTCTGGGAGGCTCGATTGAGGCCAATGCTCCGATTGAGACATCACATGAGCTTGTAGTCGAAGGAATCAACATAGATGTTGACGCTTCGTCCGCGGCGCTGACGTCTAAAAATCTCACGATAGAATATCTCAGTGAAGAGTACAACGGTGAAAATTCTTTCTCGGCAAAGTCTACCGCTCCGAAGCACAGAAACAGTGCGATATTCGGCGAGAGTGTTCCTGGATGGGTTGACTATATTCTTCTTATTGTACTTGCGGCGGGAGTTGCCGCGGGAATATTCGGTCCTGCGCTGAGAAACAAAAAGAAAACAAAAGAGCTTCACGAACGCCTTCGCAAGGAAGGGTACGAAACCTGAGCGGGGATAAACTTCAGTTAAGCAGTAGAGCGAAACACCCCGCTCCCGAGAATTTCACGGTTGTGAAATTCTCCGAGGTTGGGCTTAAGGCCCGAGCGGGGATAAACTTCAGTTAAGCAGTAGAGCGAAACACCCCGCTCCCGAGAATTTCACGGTTGTGAAATTCTCCGAGGTTGGGTTTGACTTTGACTGAGGTGCGGCGAATTAAATATTTACAGGGCAGCGGTAATGTTGCCCTGTTGTTGCATTATACGGGTTATCGAATTAAATTATAGCCGATTACAATAATTAAAGAGGAAATGTCATGAAGTCTATAAAGGAAGTTTTCAAGATAGGACGCGGTCCGTCGAGCTCACATACTATGGGACCGGAAAAGGCTGTGAAGCTATTTAAATCGGAACATTCCGATGCCGTGTCATATAAGGCTGTTTTATACGGTTCGCTTGCCGAAACAGGGAAGGGACACTGCACGGACAGGGCGATAATCGAAGGCTTTGCTCCCACCCGTTGTGAAATCGAATGGAATCGTGACCACAATATTAAACTACCGCACGAGAACACAATGGATCTTTTCGCATATGATGCTGACGGTAATGAAATGGCACACGAAAGAATTATGTCCGTCGGTGGCGGAGATATCGTCATAGAGGGACGAAAGAGGGATTTATCGGAGGATATTTACGGCGAATCCACATTTAACGAAATTGCGGAAATTTGTCTCAACCGCAATATAAGGCTGTCGGATTATGTTTTCGAACATGAGGGCGGTGAAATATACGACTATCTTGCAAATGTCTGGATTGTCATGATGCGATCGATAGACGAAGGGCTTACAAAACGCGGTATTCTTCCCGGGGGACTGAACGTAGAGAGAAAGGCACAGTATCTATACAATCAAAGGCATATCGATGAATCCTCCAGCACCAGAGAAAACCGCATTGTATGCTCGTATGCCTTTGCCGCAAGTGAACAAAATGCGGACTGCGGAACGATAGTGACCGCTCCGACGTGCGGAGCATGTGCCGTTCTTCCGTCTGTTCTTCGGTATATGAGTGAACAAAAAGGCTTTGACGACAGGCATATCATACGTGCTCTTGCAGTAGCGGGACTTATAGGCAATTTAGTTAAAGCCAACGCATCTATTTCGGGAGCGGAATGCGGATGTCAGGCTGAAATAGGAACCGCTTGTTCTATGGCGGCGGCCGCACTTTGCGAAATGCATGAAATGGGTATCGGTCAGATAGAGTATGCCGCGGAGGTAGCGCTTGAGCATCATCTCGGACTGACATGCGACCCTATATGCGGACTGGTTCAGATACCGTGTATCGAAAGAAACGCCGTTGCCGCTATGAGAGCCATTAACGCACTCAGTTTGGCGAACTTTCTTTCAGAAACACGTAAAATATCATTTGACATGGTTGTTAAGACCATGTATGAAACCGGAAAAGATTTAAATTCAAGATATCGTGAAACCGCGGAAGGCGGCTTGGCTAAGACTTACAGATAATTTTTTAAAAATCCTTGCCATTTATTAAAAATTATGATACAATCACTCATAATTAAACTGTATGATAAAGGCAGGATTTTTTTATGGTTAAACGAATGTTGAAAATGGCCAAGCCGTGGTGGGGAGAGCTGATACTGACGGTTATCGCTCTTTTGGCGGCCTCACTTCTTTCTCTTGTTACCCCCGAAGCCATACGCGGACTGACCGCTCTCATGGGAACGCCCGAGAATATAACGACGGCTGTATTACTGAAGTATTGTGCCGTTCTCGTCGGAGCATATCTCATGCGTGCGTTTTGCCGTTTTATTTCCATGTGGAAATCGCATGTTGCCGCATGGAATTTTGTCGGTTATCTGACATCTTTGTGCTATGACAAGCTTCAAACGTTATCGATGCGTTATTATTCCGATAAACAAACAGGTGAGATAATGTCGCGTATGATCAACGATACACGTCAGCTTGAAGTTTTGATTGCGCATTCACTCCCGGATATGGCGACAAATGTTATCGTTGTTCTCGGAGTTGCCGTAATGATATCGCGTATTAATCCTATTCTCACACTTTATACACTCATTCCCGTTCCGTTTATAATACTCCTGTCACGTTTGTTTACGACCAAGGTTGCTCCGCTGTTTAAAATTAACCAGGAGGTTCTCGCAGGCTTAAACGGACGTACACAGGATAATCTGTCGGGAATGAAGGAAATACAGGCTTTCGGCAAGGAAAACAGAGAATCACACGGAATGAAAGAATATTGTAAGCATTATTCTTTCGTAAATATCAGAGCGAATTTCTACAATGCGATGTATCATCCCGCCGTTGAATTCATGACATCAATCGGTACCGTTATTGTAATGGGAGCGGGCGGATATCTGGTTATGCGCGGCAATATGACCACGGCAGACATCGTAGGATTCTTTATGTATCTTTCATTGTTTTACAGTCCTTTATCGGCTCTTGCTCGTCTTGCAGAGGATATTCAAGTATCGAGAGCGTGCGGAAACCGTGTGCTTGAGCTTCTTGATACCGAAAGTGAAATTAAGGAAGACAATGACGCAAAGGATATCCCGGTCTCTTCCGGTGAAGTCAGATTCGAGAACGTTGTTTTCGGCTACAATAATGAAAACAGAGTTCTCGACGATATATCCTTTGATGTAAAACCCGGTAAGATGCTTGCGATTGTAGGTGCTACGGGTGTCGGAAAAACAACTATTGTATCTCTCCTCGAAAGATTCTATGATCCGCAGCAGGGAAAAATAACGATTGACGGTTACGATATACATCATTCTACGCTTTCCTCGCTCAGACAAAACATTTCGATAGTACTGCAGGATGTATTTCTTTTTAACGGTACCGTATACGATAATATAGCATACGGAGTAGAAGAAGCCACAGAGGATGAGGTATATGCCGCCGCGAAAATCGCATGCGCGGATGAATTCATACGCGAAATGCCCGAAGGATATATGACGAAAATCGGAGAACGCGGAGTAAGGCTGTCAGGCGGTCAAAAGCAAAGAATCGCAATAGCCCGTGCCGTGCTTCGCAAAACGCCGATACTTGTACTCGATGAAGCAACGTCGGCTGTTGATAATGAAACCGAGGCGCAAATCCAGAAAGCAATTGAAAATCTCTCGGGTAATCATACGCTTATCGTAATCGCACACAGACTGACGACGATAATGAAAGCGGACAACATTATTGTCCTGCGCGACGGCAAAATCGCCGAGGAAGGTACACATAATGAGCTGATTAAAAAAGGCGGTATTTACAGCGGTATGTGCAGCGTAAATCAGGCAAAACTGTAAAAAATTAAAATAAAAAGCAATCCCCACAGCGTTACTTGAATGTATATCAAGAATTTCGCTGTGGGGATTATTTTTACTTTATTCCGAGAGCATTATAATGCGCTTTGATTCAGTTTATTTCGGCGTAAACGTAGCAGGAAGAAGCACTGCGTCTGCTTGTACTGAACGAATTTCCGTTATATGTCAGATAATAATTGTTTATTCTCAGTCGGTTGCTTGAATATGAAACCGAAGAGCCGTATGTGCTGACAGACAAATCCGATGACCATGACGACCATGATCTGCTGAGATAGTATGTGGTTGAGTCGTATACGAAACTGAGCATGTTGTTCGAATAAGTCCAAAGCATGTCGTCAGTTACCTCGGAGGTTATCTCATTGTCGCTGATTGTAACGGCTGTTGCGCTGATTGTTGTTCCGTTGTGAGTAAGCGCATAGTAGCTTCCGTTTGAGTAAACGGTGATGACATAGTTGCCCGAAGACATGGACGAAACATATTCATAGGATACGGTGGAGATTTCTTCACTGTAGCTGTCTCCGCAAACGGAGCAGGTGTAGATGTAATATCCGTCTTCCTCTGTGCATGAATAATCATGTCCGGCAGCTTTGATTATTTCCGTATAGCTGTCATCACAGCCTGAGCAGATGTATGTGATAACACCGTCTTCTGTGCATGTTGCTTCGGAGGTTATTTCCGCAACATAATCATGCTCATGAACATTAACCGCATATTTTGTTCCGTTTATAACAACAGATGTAGTTCCTTCGGAAACGGCGGTGATAGTTATCTCATAGCTTGCGTCTTCGGCTTTGTAGAGATCCCACTTTTCGTTTTCGTTAACTACTCCGGGATATGATGCTACAAAGTAAGATGTATATCTGTCAAGATACATGCTTCCGTAGCTGATTGCGAACTGATTGCCGAGGTCTGTGATGCTTACGATTTGCTCATCTTCGGAAAGCGTGAGGCTTGAAGAAACGTTGCTTGTTACGAGAGTGAGGTAAAGTCCGTCGGCATTTGTAATGGTGTATCCGCCGTCAACCTTTGTAATTGTCCAGAGATATTCATCGAAATCGCCGTTTGAAGAGTAGGTTGTTGCGGAGAGACCGTTAATAGTTCCGGCTCCATCCCATGAGCTGTAATATGTCGTTGAGTCTGATGTGAGTACGCTGTTATTGTTGATGATAAGATATTTGCCGTCGGAAAGCTCGGAAACCGCATTGTATCCGCCCGCATTGCTATTAATCGAAACGGATGCGATATCGGAATCGGCTTCGTCTGTTACATCGGCACTATCGGCTGTGAATGTATAAGATTCACCGACATTGAGCGTAAGGTTTACAGTGGGAATCGCTTCTTCAGTGTATGTGTCTCCGCATATTGTGCAGGTGTACACGAGAACATCACCGTCTTCCGTGCATTCGTAGCTGTGACCTGTTGCGGAAATTGTTTCCGTGTAAGAATCACCGCAAACTGAGCAGGTATAAGTTGTGTAGCCTTCCTCTGTGCAAGTGGGAGCGGTTACGGATGAAGTGTAGCTGTGGCCTGTTGCGGGAGTGGTGTCGCTTGTGTAAGAATCACCGCAAACTGAGCAGGTATAAGTTGTGTAGCCTTCCTCTGTGCAAGTGGGTTCGGTTACGACTGAAGTGTAGCTGTGGCCTGCAGCGGGAGTGGTGTCACCAACGTAGGAGTCACCGCAAACTGAGCAGGTGTAGGTTGTGTAGCCTTCCTCTGTGCAAGTGGGAGCGGTTACGGATG
>CAVIJI010000049.1:6039-12933 GCA_963642885.1 bacterium | reverse complement strand
CCTTCCACTCTTTATGTTTAAAATTTAAATGCCTTTTATCTTATAAATACTTTGGATGCTATCGTTATCGTAATAATCCAGAAAACCTGATATATCACAATAAGGAGTGATGATAAAAGCGTAAGCGAATTGGACAGCAGAAGCAACACAAGTAACGCTGTACCTATCATCAGCGACAAAACTCCGAGCGCGATATCCGTTTTCTTTGTATGGAGAACCTTTCCGCAATACGTTATTACCTGAAGCAACGATTTAGGTGAACCGCATGTGACAAGACCGCTGTCTACTTTCTTCTCGTATTTGCTTACTTCATCGGCACTTGCGTAACGAAGAATCTTCAGCGGCATTCTTTTCATTCCGGCTTTTTTCGCAATCATGGCCTCATCTATATTCGGGTCAAAGGTACGAACACATACATACAAACCGCTGCCCGAGAACTGCTTCAATATAAGGTCAATATCCGAATCCATCACGTATTTTATATACATTTTGGCTACAAGCTTGTCTTCGCGGAACATATACATTATCGACAGCTCATCCGAAAGGTCGACATCATCCGTCAATGCTCCTTCGGGAATTTCGAGTCCTCTGCTCTGCAGATTCTGACTGCTTCCGAATATTATATTGACACCGTCTACCTGAGTTGCGAGGAAACCTGCTTCGGTATCGAATATCTTAACATTCTGCGATACTCCCATATCCTTTGTGGCTACCTCGAAAACATCCTGAAGAGGTCCTCCCGCATACGCGAATACGGAAGCCGCATAGTAAAGAACTCTGTCTATTCTCGCATTATTGTATATCCGCATATTCTGTACCTTTACCGAATATGACGGGAACACATTTTTATCGTCAAACGATATTATAGACGCGTTTGAATATTCCTCAAGCGAAGAATCTCCGATAATCGCACTGTCGTATTCCTTAGCCGCTACATTCGCACGGTACATCGGATATGAGAATGTAATGTATGATGACAAAGGAAGAAGCATAAGAGCCGCAGAATATACGGTGCGGCATATTGTCGCAGCATCTCCGCCGCGGAAATGTACAAAAATACCGAGCAAAACCGCTATAGCTACCGACGCACTCATGACGAATGTCGTAAATACTCCGGCAGTTGAATCCGGGTGATAAAGTCTGCCGAAGAATCCGTCGATAAAATCTGTTTTTTCTATCTTCATGACGTCACACGCATCATCTCTCTCGGCAAAAGCTTTGGCCTCTCCTTCGGATTCTTCATCGGGAAGACGACGAACAATATGCTTTATTTTATTGTTGGCAATAACGGCAAAATTCATTTTTTCACGCTTATTGTTGTACATTGCCGCAATAAGCGTCATCATCGCGGAAACCGCAGGTACAAAATTGAACATAGCGGGCTCATTCGGGCTTACCGTAATTACCGACAAAACAGCCGAATAAACGATGCCGCCGAACGCCAAAAGAGCCGTAATGCTGTACGTCGTAGGAGAGCCGCGGAATATGCTCTTAATGCCCTGAACTATTTCATCTACAGCGCAGTAGCATGCGAAAAGCATAAGTTGGAGGCTCACCATAATATACACAACGGGATATACCGCGGGATCTATAAATCCACCGAACTGCTGTGCCGTACCCGTAAAAATCAGTGTTATGGATTCTATGTTTTCATATACCAGCAAAAGCAGTGTAAATACGGTGCAAATGACAAATCTGATCGAAAGAGAAATTTTCTTGTCACGGAATTCCTTGCGTATCGCGGGTATTTGAGTCTTGTCGACAAATTCGGGGTGGTCAATCTTAACTTTACGGTTTTCTCTGTTATTCTGCGTTGCCTCGAGTTTATCTCCGAATTCTTTTGCCTTGCTGTTTTCCTTACTGTCAAGTCCAAACGCCACCAAGAGATTTATTTCAGTCGGGTCAATGCTGTCATCCTGCTTATCATCTATCGAATCAGCAGTACTTTCCATATTGCCGTCCTCAGCCTTTTCCGTAACCGCAGTTTCGTTCTCGGATGACGCACCTTCAACACCGCTGTCTGATACCTCGGTCTCTTCGGCTTTCGCTGCTTCTTCGGATGCACTCTCGAGCTCGGTCTGAGAATCAGCTTGTTCCTCGGTCTTGTTTTCAACATTATCGGACACCGTCTCGGCGTCATCGTTCAATATAAACTCCGATATTGAATCATCGGCATTTACATCATTTTTCTTCTTGTCCTTATTTTTACCGAAAACAGAGAACAACGATTTTTTCTTTTTCGATGGATTAACGGATATGTCTGCTTTTTCATTCAAGCTTTCGATTTCGTCGTCAGCAGATTCAGATGTAAATTCATCGTCCGCAGTCTGCTCGACAACCTCTTCATCGACATCATTCTGCTCGAATGATTCTTCCTTTACTTCCCATGCGGAATCATCGGTTTTCTCGTCGGGTATAAGTCCCAAATCCTCATCGGATTCCGCTTCAAGGTCATACTCATCTAAAAAGCTGTCACTTGTGTGCTTTTTTGTCGGAATACCGAATGCCGTATCGAGAGAAGATATAAGCTGTTCATCCTCTGTGGGTTTATTTTCGGATTTTTTCTCTTCGGTTTTAACCTCTTCTCCCTCGGCAGTACTTTTTATGCGTGAAAGAATTCCGCCTTGACGCTGTAAACCCTGATCTTCGGATGAAGCTGCAGTGCTGTCATTGTCCGAATCATAATCGGGCATATACTTGCGAAGCAGTTCGTTTATATCAAGATCGCTGTCATTGTCCTCTTGTGAACCGCTTACATCGATAGAATCATTAATAACACCGTCATCGATAAAGGATATTTCTTCTTCGATAGTATCCTTTGACGATGTGTTGTCACGGTTGTGCTTTCCGAGCTTGCCGAATAGCTCACCCGCCGTAACCTTTTTGTTTTTCTTTTTATCTTTAGCCATAACAAGTACATTAACCGCAATCTTATCTGAGCGGCTACACCTTCCGTTAGCTTTATTTTTACCGGTCTCACTCGACAGTCGAATGGGATATCTGAACCTGAAGCTTATATGCTGTTTAATCCTGTATTTCACTTTTATCGACGCTGCATTCTTGCTGCGTGGCAAAGGAGCACAGATGCGGCTGTCGAAACATTCAACGAATTCAGTTTACCGTACATGGGAATCGACACGGTATAATCGCATCTTTCCCTGACGAGTCTCGAAACACCCGTATCTTCACCGCCTAAAACAATAGCACATCCGCCCGAAAAATCGGTGTCGTAAAAATCCTGACCGTCTGCCTCTGCCGCATACGTCCAAACACCGTTTTCTTTGAGCTTTTCAATAGTCTGCGCTATGTTCGAAACCTTGGCAACGGCCATGTGCATAATAGCCCCCGCGGATGCCTTCGACACGGCAGGTGTCAATCCGCATGCTCTCCTTTCGGGAATTATTATTCCATGTGCTCCCTCGCATTCGGCACATCTTATCACCGCGCCGAGATTATGGGGATCTTCTATTCCGTCACACACGACAATCAGCGGTTTTTCTCCTCTTTCGGACGCGATATTCAGAATATCCTCAACCGTACAATATGCTTTTTCCGCCACGAGAGCAACCACACCCTGATGGTTTTCTCCTCCTGCGATTCTGTCCAGATATTCCTGTGTCGTATCGACAATGGGAATTCTCGCTTCTTTCGCTTTAGCTACAATCACCTTTACGGAGCCTTCAACACCCGCAACAAGTATTTTATCAACAGGTGTACCTGTCTTAAGAAGCTCAGCTACCGCATTACGACCGACAACCGCATTGCTTCTTGCGACCGCATCGTTACGTGAACCGCTTCTGTTTTCTTTATATGAGCCGCTGTTTTTTTTAGCTGTTCTCTCGGAAGTGTTTTTATTTCCGAGGTTTTTATTGAATTTATTGTTCTTTTTTTCTTCCATAATCAAATATATCTTACCGTTTTTTCATTGCTTTTGGGCATAATCCGCCTATATATAATAAGTCACAGTAATTATACCATAAATTTTTGTATTTGTACAGTTTTATTTTCAACAAAAGAACCCTATTATCGAAAAAAGTATATTTTTCGAATAATATAGCGGCAGGATCGTACTCGTACAATCCTGCCGCTATATTATTTTATTCAGTCCAGTTGAATCTGAGAGCCATAACGCGGACACATTCTTTTGAAACCATAAGCATTCCGCCGTCGGCGTATCCTTTTTTTATCGTACCGTCGGAAAGATAAACTCTCGAATCTCCCTTGGCAAGTGCCGTAACAAACGGTGAATGCCCTGCAAGAACGGCAAGCTCTCCACAGATACCGCGCACCGACAGCTGTGTTGCTTCTCCGTCGAAAATCACTCCATCCGGAACCGCAATTTGCAGTTTAAATGTCTTCATTAATGCTCCTATAATATGATTTAAACGGTATATTTGTCCGTTCTATACTTATATCTTTGTTTTCTGCAAAAAACTCGAATTTAGTTTTTACTTGATAACTTAGCTTTTTCGACGAAAACTCTAATCTTAATTTTTACCTGACAACTTAGCTTTTTCGACGAAAACCCTATTCTCAGTTTTTACTTGATAACTTAGCTTTTTCGTACGCTTCATCAATTGAGCCTATATACAGGAACGCGCTTTCCGGTAAGTCATCGCACTTTCCTTCGATAATTTCTCTGAATCCGCGTATTGTTTCCTTACGAGGCACATACTGTCCGGGGAAACCGTTAAATGCTTCGGCTACATGCATAGCCTGTGACATGTAACGCTGAATCTTTCTCGCTCTCGAAACCGTGAGTTTGTCCTCCTCGGAAAGCTCGTCCATACCCATGATGGCAATGATATCCTGCAAATCCTTGTATCTTTGAAGTATACTTTGAACTTCACGTGCGACTCTGTAGTGTTCTTCACCTACTACATCGGGTGTGAGAATTCTCGATGTTGATTCAAGCGGGTCTACAGCGGGATAAATACCCATAGACGCAATAGAACGGCTGAGGGCTGTCGTGGCATCAAGGTGAGCGAATGTCGTTGCGGGTGCCGGGTCGGTATAGTCATCGGCGGGGACGTATACGGCCTGAATTGACGTAATCGAGCCTTTTTTGGTCGATGTGATTCTTTCCTGAAGTGCACCCATTTCGGTTGCAAGTGTAGGCTGATATCCTACTGCCGACGGCATACGTCCGAGCAATGCGGAAACCTCGGAACCTGCCTGAGTGAAACGGAAAATATTATCTATGAACAGAAGAACATCCTGTCCCTCCGTATCACGGAAATACTCCGCCATTGTCAGTCCGGACAGTCCCACTCTCATTCTCGCTCCCGGCGGCTCATTCATCTGACCGTACACGAGTGCGGTTTTCTCGAGAACTCCCGATGCCTTCATTTCATTGTAAAGGTCATTTCCTTCACGAGTTCTTTCGCCGACGCCCGTAAATACGGAAATACCGCCATGCTGCTTCGCAACATTGTTGATAAGCTCCATTATAACAACTGTCTTACCGACTCCGGCACCGCCGAACAAACCAACCTTACCGCCTCTTGTGTAAGGGCAAATAAGGTCAATTACTTTAATTCCCGTCTCGAGAATCTCGGTTTCGACAGATTGATCCTCATATGCGGGAGCGGGTCTGTGAATCGACCACTTTTCGCAGTCAGTCGGGGCGGGCATCTCGTCAACAGGCTCGCCGAGCACATTGAAAATTCTGCCGAGCGTCTGTCTGCCTACCGGGACTTTAATCGGACTTCCGGTATCGACAGCTTCGGTTCCTCTTACCAAACCGTCGGTAGAGCTCATAGCGATACAACGAGCCACACCGTCGCCTACGTGAGCGGACACCTCAACTACAAGCTTCTTTCCCGAAAATTCGATTTCAACAGCGTTCAGAATATCGGGTAGATGCTCTTCATCAAATCGCACGTCTACTACAGGCCCTATAACCTGAGTAACATGTCCGATGTGTTTTTCATTTGCCATTTATTTTTCCTCTGTTATTATTTTTTTAGAAAACAGGCATTGTATTTTCTATGACTTTTATTGCCATACACCGTTTAAGCATTGGCTCCTGCGATAATTTCGGTTATCTCCTGAGTAATAGCACCTTGTCTTGCTCGATTATATTTCAGACTCAGACTCTCCATCATATCATCGGCATTCTTTGTGGCGGTATCCATGGCATTTCGTCTTGACGCAAGTTCGGATGCATACGATTCCGCAACGGATGAATACAGAACGCCTGAAATATACTCGGGTATCACAGCCGAAAGAACCTCCTCGGGGCTCGGTTCGTATTCAACCAAAGCATGATAGCCTTCGTCCTTCTCTTCCGAGCTTTTTTCTTCCGATGATTTCGCGCTTCCTTTGCTGTTTTTTCCTTTTTCAAGCGGAAGAAGGTATGTTATATCGGGATTCTGTGACAACATACTGTCAAAACGGGTATATATGAGTGTTATGGCCGAAATTTTGCCTTCGTCGTACATTTCTTTGACTGCTTCGGCAAGTTCGGCAGATTCTTCGGATGTGAAATTTTCAACCGAAGAATACTTACTCGTAAATACATTCGAGTGGCGGGTGTAATACTCGACTGCTCTTTTACCGATCGGAAGAACAAGGTCGCAATCTCTCAGAACCGTTGCCGCGGAACGGAAAATGTTATTGTTGTAACCGCCGGCTAGTCCTCGATCTCCTGCGATTATAATATACAGTACCGGTAAATTCTTATCTCTCTGTATCGAATAAGAGCTTTTCTCCAGGGCGAGATCCGAAAACGCATCGAGCATGACTTGTCTGTAAAACTCGGATGCATCCTTCCTGCCGCATGCACGTTTTATCTTCGATGCCGCAACCAACTGCATGGCCTTTGTTATATGCCTTGTAGAATCTACACTTTTTATTCTGGCACGTATTGCCTTTATATCTGCACCCATTTAC
>CAVIJI010000049.1:0-6029 GCA_963642885.1 bacterium | reverse complement strand
AAATAGCTATCTCGTTTAGGTAACCGTTTGTTGCCGCGTAAATAATCGCTGTCTGTCTTTCGACCGTTACGGGTGAGCTCTTATCCTGTTTAAGTATTTCGACTATTCTCTCACCTAAAGCCAGTCTTTCCTTGGTGTCCGCATCGAGATCCGATCCGAACTGAGCGAATGATTTAAGCTCGGTATATTGAGAATACAACAGCTTCAGCTTGCTTGCAACCTTTTTCATTGCTTTAATCTGAGCCGAACCGCCGACACGGGATACAGAAATACCGGGGTTTACCGCCGGTACAACTCCGGAGTGGAACAACTCCGTTTCGAGGAATATCTGACCGTCCGTAATCGAAATTACATTCGTCGGAATATATGCCGAAACGTCTCCCGCCTGAGTTTCGATAATGGGCATTGCCGTTATCGAACCGCCGCCGTATTCGGGAGCGACACGCGCCGCTCTCTCGAGCAATCTCGAATGCAAATAGAATACATCTCCGGGATATGCTTCACGTCCCGGCGGTCTGCGGATGAGCAGAGAAAGTGCTCTGTATGCAACGGCATGCTTGGACAAATCGTCGTATACTATCAGAACGTCTTTGCCCTGAGCCATAAAATATTCCGCTATGGCACATCCGGAATAAGGTGCTATATACTGAAGCGGTGAGCCCTCTGACGCGGAAGCGGAGACGATAATCGTGTACGCATCCGCACCGTTTTTTCTAATTGTTTCCGCAATATTCGCGATTGTCGAGTTTTTCTGTCCGATGGCAACATATACACAGATTACATCCTTACCTTTTTGGTTAAGAATCGTATCAAGTGCTATTGTTGTTTTTCCCGTCTGACGGTCTCCGACAATAAGCTCTCTCTGTCCTCTTCCGATAGGAATCATCGAATCGATAGCCTTAATACCTGTCTGAAGCGGAACAGATACGCTCTTACGCTTGATTATTCCGGGAGCCTCGTTTTCAATCGGTCTTGTTTCGTTTGTGTCTATAGGACCTTTGCCGTCGATAGGTTTACCGAGTGCGTTCACAATACGGCCTATCATTTTTTCGCCAACGGGAACAGACACAACCTTACCCGTACGCTTAACCTTGGAGCCTTCGCGAATTTCGGTACCGTCATCGAGCAGAACTATGGAGACTGTCTCTTCCTCGAGATTCATCGCCATTCCTTCTTCTCCGCCTTCGAAAATGACAAGCTCATTTGCCATGCAGTCATCAAGTCCGAAAGCACGCACGATTCCGTCACCGCAGGTAATTACTGTTCCCGTTTCGGCTTCTTCGGCTTTGTTTTCATAATTCTTTATCTGATTTTTTATTATACTGCTTATTTCTTCAGGACGGATGTCCAATCGAAGTCCCATTTATTGACCCCGCCTTTCCTGTTTTGTTTACACTACTGTTTGTGCAAGCTTATCTTTAATTTCTTCCAGCTTAGCTTTAACGCTTCCTTCGACAAGGTGATTTCCGTAATCGAGTCTCATACCGCCGAGCAGTGCTTTATCGACAGTATATGTGATTTCAACACGATGTCCCGTATTCTTCACAAGCTTTTCCTCGAGACGTTTTTTCTGTTCGTCTGTCAGCGGGTATGCGCTTGTCGCCTTGACTCTGAAAATACTATACTTGTCGTAATACAGCTTCTCGAATTCGGCGAAGCACGCCGGTATTTCTGCGGCTAATCCTCTCTCGGTCATCAAAAGCATAAAGTTCAGGATATACTTATCAACATTTTCGAAAGCCTGTCTGAGGCAATCCAATCTTTCGTTTTTAGCGACAGCGGGATTCATAAGAAAATGAAGATACTCACGTGACAAAAGCTTTTTAATTTCTCTCGACTCGATGAGAAGTTTCTCGGCACAGTTTTCTTCGACTGCAAGCTCAAACAAACCCGTACTGTATTCTCTCACAATCTCATTCATAAGATTTCACCTCTCACAGCTTATCAATAAAGCTGTCTATGAGTTCGCGGTGATCCTCATCCTTGATTTCTCTCTCAACGACATTTTCCGCAATCTGTACAGATATGTCGGAAATCTCGTTTTTAAGTTCATTAAGCGCCTTCTTTTTCTCACGCTCAATCTCTGCCTCGGCTTTTTGGACGGTATCGGCAGCTTTTGCTTTCGCTTCGTTTACTATCTCGTCACCGAGCTTCTCCGCACGTACCGATGCCGTTTTGATGATATTGTCGGCCTCTTCCTTTGCGCCCATAAGCTTTTCGGAATACAGCTTTTTATCATTTTCAGCCTGAGTTTTAGCCTCCTCGGCACCCGTATACAAGGTTTCTACTTCCTTTTTGCGTTGAGCGATAACATTTTGCACAGGTTTGAATAAAAACTTCTTCAAAATGAGCGTAAGTATCAGAAGGTTCGCTATTGTCGCTATGATATGCCAAATATTCAGCGATATCAGTTCAAGGTATTCTGCATCCATTATTAACTCCGATACTTATATATAAATTAAAGCTTGCTGATAAAAAGATTGGGAGCGAGAAGCATAAGAAGAAGACCTGTTACAAATCCGTAAATACCTGTCGTTTCCGCGATAGCACATCCCATAATCATAGTAGATGTAACGGGGCCTTTGCATTCGGGCTGACGGCCTATTGCCTCACAAGCCTTACCTACGGCATATCCTTCACCGATACCGGGGCCTATACCCGCGATAAGCGCAAGTCCCGCACCGACAGCACAGCCTGCCATAATAATTGCTTTTGCGTTTGCAAGTTCCATTTTTCTTTTCTCCTTAACAGTTTTTGATTTTATTATTTAAATTTAATCCGAATCGTTTTTTTACACGGTGAGCGAAATTCTCAATCATCCGTGCTTGCGGCACCGCCGATATAAAGCATCGTCAGCATTGCGAAAATGAACGCCTGCATGCAGGAGCTGAATACATCGAAGTAAACCGAAAGTACCGCGGGAATTCCGACCTGTAAAAACGGAATTTTTCCGAGTATTCCCGGCAGCCATCCGAGCAGTGCCGTAGAGAGTCCCGCAAGTGCGGCATAAACAAGAGCCGAAATAACGGTTCCCGATACAACGTTGCCGAAATGACGGAACGCCATTGAAACGGGCGTACCCATTTCACTCAACACATTAAACGGTGTAAAGAGCGCAAACGGCTCAGTATATCCTTTGAGGTATCCGAGGAATCCGTTTGTTCTGATTTTATAGTACGTTATGAGAACAAACACAAGTATCGCCCATCCCGCCACCGTATTGAGGTCAGCCGTCGGCGGATACATGCCGACAAGCGAAGAAAGCGACGAAAATGCCGAAAGAGCGATTATTGCGCAAATAAACGGACTGAAGTAATCGAACTTCAATCCCATATTCTCATGCACAAGCTTCGTAACCTTTTCGACTATCCATTCAGCCGCTATTTGTCTTTTAGACACAGCTCTGACCTGAAGATTATGTGTCAGTACACGACAAAGCACGAATATCACGGCTATTATTATCCATGAATTCACCTGAGTTTCGGTTATCGGTATGCCTCCGAAAATCGGTATTTCAAAAAATATTTTCGCTCCCGTTATGTTAATCGAGCCCATATTTGCCTCTTTCGAAATTATTTATCATCATTTTTTTCCGATGCCGTACCTGCGTCATCGGGTTTATTTTCGCCATCGGTCTTCGTCTTCGAAAATCCGCTGACGAACTTTTCGAATTCATCGTCCTTCTTATCATCCTCATCGTCGGTTATCGTATCGTACTGCGGCGGGGGATCGTTTCTGGTCTTATATTTTCTCCACAGATCGCGTGCGGTAATTATTATTCTCGGATAAAAAACCGATGCAACCACGGGAATCCAATTAAGAAACTCAACCGCTATCGAAACGCCCATCACAACGAGCATAATTATTGTTCGTAAAACATAAGAACGCTTCATTCGGAGTTTAGCGGAAACCTCATCACCCGTTTCCAGTGCTTTGATAATTCCTATCGACATCAGCATGAAATTTCCGAACGAAAGAACATATCCGACAACAGCTCCCAACAGTACCGGAACATCGAACATGCCCGCCAATGCAAGCACGAGCACAACGATCACGGAACAAACCGCACATCCGACAGCCATAAAGCCTATATCTTTTTTTATCTCGGCATCGAACTTCATATATTTCTCCACAATTGTAATATGTATAAATCGACACTGAAAATACACATATTATGAAACTGTTATAATTTTACATTCAGATAACGATATAATTATAGCATTTTATATTTATTTTTACAAGAGCAACTTCACATGAATTTTGGAAACTTTTAGAGGCGTTTATTCAATTTGCCGCAACTCTTTGTTCATTTTCGAACCATACGTCTGTAATCCGACATTTGTGCTTTACACATACAAAAAAATAGCTGCCGTGTACGGCAACTATTTTTCTCATATTCGGTTAATTGGCGAGCTCGTTTAACATAGCGTATGTCTTCTTGAATATTTCTTTCTTTTCCGCTATGAACTGTTTCATCTTATCGAGCTCTTCTTCGGAATACTTGTCCGTCATACCGGGCTTCAAAGTACCCTTGTACATGCGGTCGAGTACCTGAGACCAGCCGATACCGCAAGTTGTAACTTCACCGTTTCTTTCAACGATAATGATATCGGAGTTGCCTGCGAGAAGCTCGTCAACTGCTCTGACGCCCATCTTTGTCGCAAGGAGTCTGTCGGAAAGTGTGGGAGAACCGCCGCGTACAATGTGCGCGAGACGGCAGAATTTAGATTCTACCCAAAGCTTATCGTTGTTTTCTTTTTCGGAAAGCTCTTTTGTAATGCTTGTAATCTTGTTCTTAAGCTCTTCGCCGTAGGTGGGGAATGCTTCGGAAACGATGATAAGGAATGATCTCTTTCCCTCTCTGCGAAGTCTTATTATCTTATTGATGCACGCTTCTTCATCGAATTCAACCTCGGGAATTACAGCTGCTACCGCACCTGATGCTATTGCGGTGTTAAGGGTGATATCGCCCGCACCTCTTCCCATAACTTCTACGATATTGCATCTTGCGTGAGATTCGCAGGTGTCACGAAGCTTATCCACATTATCTATAACGGTCTGCATAGCCGTATCAAAGCCGATAGTATTATCCGACGCCGTTATATCGTTATCGATTGTTCCGGGAATACCGATTGTGGGAATTCCTCTCTGAGAAAGATCCGTAGCTCCTCTGAACGTACCGTCGCCGCCGATAGCTACAACACCGTCGATTTCATGCTTCTTAAGTGTTTCGATAGCCTTCTGCATGCCTGCTTCTTCCTTGAATTCAAGGCATCTGTCCGAATAAAGCACCGTACCGGAGCGGTCTATAATATTGGATACCGCACGGTTTGTAAGATCTATCATTTCATCGTGAATCATTCCGCGGTAACCGCCGTAAATACCGACAACCTCAACACCGCGTGCATTAGCGGCTCTTGCAACGGATCTTACCGCCGCATTCATTCCGGGAGCATCACCGCCGGAGGTAAGCACACCGATTTTTCTGAACTTCTTTTCCATATTTTTATTTCCTTTCGTACATTTCCGTTAATCTACATGGAAGCTCTGAAAAAATAAATTTCACAGAACGGCATTTAATCAGAGATACCATAACACATTGTTTATTTTAATACAATATAATGGAAAAATCAAGCTAAATCGCCAAAAAAACACACCACATCTATAAATTTGAATTATAGCGGGCATCAACTGCCGAAATTAACACCGTATTGTATTTTCTGTCCGTCCGGTGCGGTCAATGTGTAGTACAAAACGTCGTCGGACATTCTTATGCTTGCCAAACGCTGTGTGGTAATCGTCTGTGCCGTTCCGTTCGGGTATATGAATACCAATCGATATTCATCGCTTCCGGAGTTGTAAAGGCCCGAGCCGTAAAGCACGGTACAGCGGGTATTCTTCTGCTCGAACAATATGTCCGCTCCGGATTTGGCGTCCGCGATTGCCGTTTGATATTGTTCCGCTTCCGTCGTGCTCTCCGATGAATTGTTTCCGTTGTCAACGCCGCCGTATTCGATATTTTTGTCGGC
>CAVIJI010000048.1:0-13309 GCA_963642885.1 bacterium | reverse complement strand
GACGATGGTGTTCAACTTCGCCGGCCGAGGTGTTCAGGTTTGTGCGCCATATTCACATTGTGCCGATTTTTCTTCATGGCTTTAGTTTTCCAAGCGAAAACAACCTTCCGAATGATATTAAAAATGTTCGCAGGTATCAGGGTTTCAATATAGCTGATATGAACGATATCGATAGGGTATATAATAATCTTATAACTGAAATGTTAAAATCCAAACCGGATCTGATAGTTAAATATGAGAGCAAGATTATTGGTGTAATGATGTTCATTCTCTGTATCGCGACGATAGGATTCCTACTTTGTTACAACTTACATTTATCGCCCAGATATGTCGAAAATATGGACTACAGTTTCTTTGACGATACCGATATATGTACCATGAGATACACAGGTCAAGTTATTAAAGGTAAACCGGACGGAGAAGGAAAACTGGCTATAACATGGAATAACGGTTCAAAATCTGAATTTTACGGTAATTTTGATGATGGATATCCCAATGGGGTACTAAAATACACTCAATCGGACGGGGAGAGTTGGTATAGCGATGACTGGTCGTGGGAAACTGGGCCTATCGAAGACTCCACATATGTTGGATTGATATGTGATGATAAATTAAATGGCTATTGCAAAAGAACATACGCCGACGGAGACGTATACGAAGGCGAATGGAAAGACGGGAAGTGTAACGGCCAAGGCAAATACACATGGGCCGACGGTAGGGTATACGAAGGTGAATGGAAAGACGGTGTAAAGAGCGGTCAAGGCAAATACACAGGGGCCGACGGTAGGGTATACGAAGGCGAATGGAAAGACGGTGTAAAGAGCGGTCAAGGCAAATACACATACGCCGACGGCACAGTGGAAGAGGGAACGTGGGTGAACGGTGAGTTTATCGGGTAATAAATCGGAATAATGTACATAAAAAACTATTGCACAAGCGGTAATAATCTGATATAATTGCTATAACCGTATTGGACGATTATACAATTTAAAGGAGAAAAGCCAATGAAAGAAATTAACGTAGGACTTATCGGATATAAGTTCATGGGTAAGGCGCACACGAATGCTCTGAGCAGAATAGGCTTGTTTTTCGACCCGTCTTTTCATATTAATCTCAAAGCTATATGCGGAAGAGATGAAGAATGGGTTGCCGAAAACGCGAGAAAATTCGGCTTCGAGAGCTATGAAACCGATTGGCACAAGCTTATCGAACGCGACGACATCGACGTAATCGATATTACCGCTCCGAGCAACGTTCACAAGGAGATTGCTATTGAGGCGGCAAAGCACGGCAAGCACGTTTTCTGTGAAAAACCGCTTGCACTCACACCTGCCGATGCCCTTGAAATGGAGGAGGCTGTTCGTGACAACGGTGTTCTCGGTCAGGTCGGATTCAACTACCGCTTCTGTCCCGCCGTACTGCTCGCAAAGAAAATTATCGATGAAGGAAAGCTCGGCAGGATATTCCATTTCAGAGGAAAGTTCCTGCAGGACTGGATTATCGATCCCATGTTCCCGCTTGTATGGCGTCTTGATAAGAGCGTTGCGGGCTCGGGCTCTCACGGTGACCTCGGAGCGCATGTTATAGACCTTGCCAGATTCCTTGTCGGAGAATTCGAGTCTGTTTGCGGCATGGAAGAAACCTTTGTAAAGGAACGTCCGATAGTCGAAAAGATGGAAGGCTTGTCCGGTAAAGCCGAAAAAGACGCCAAAATGGGAAAGGTAACCGTAGATGATGCTACGATTTTCCTTTGCCGCTTTGCAAACGGTGCTATAGGTCAGATTGAATCAACGAGATTCGCGGCAGGTCATGACAACGACCTCGGATTCGAAATAAACGGTGAGTACGGCAGTGTACGCTTCTCGTTTGAACGCATGAACGAGCTTGAGTACTACGATCAGACAGCAGACAGAGAGCTTCGCGGATACAGAACCATACAGTGTACGCAGGGTGTACATCCTTACGTATCACATTGGTGGCCCGCAGGTCATGTTCTCGGATTTGAGACAACATTCGTACATGAAATGTACGAGTTTTACAATGCGATTGCCGAAGGCGGCAAGACAAGTCCCGACTTTACGGATGGCAGAAAGTGCGTAGAAGTCCTCGACGCAGTTGAAAGATCCGCAAAAGAAGGCAAATGGATTAAACTGTAATCGAATAAAAAACGGCGGCTGTCAAAGCCGCCGTTTTCAATGGAATATATTGAGTTTTATCTTAACTTTTTTTAGTTGTTACCGACCGCTTCGGTTATTCCGCTTACCATTTTTTCGATTTCTCTGTTAAGCATCTTATACCGTTTCTGTATAACCGATGCGAGACTGCGGTCATCGTTGCGATACATATCGGTGAAGAAGCCGTCGCGTACAGATCCGCAGAAGAGAGTATCTCCGAGGTCTACGACACGGTTCGCAAGGAGAAGGTCAAGCATTTCCACGCTTTCCTCATCTCGTGAAACTTTACCTTTAAGTGTGATGTCGTAATATGCGGGAGTGATGTTGACTTTAGCTCGATAGTTCGCGTATTCGAGAACCGCGCCGACAAGCTTGAGATCCTTGTTTGTGCTCGGCATTACAGAGGGCATGAAATAAGAAACTCTCGCGTAGTAGCTTTCCTGATTTTCATCATACTTAGGATAAGGAATAATACCGAAATCGGTATCGGATTCACGTAAAGCGCTGATATGGAACAGCGAACAATCCATAAACAGAATTTTATTGCTTTCGAATAACGGAATTACGTCTGTAGGAACGTCGTTTTCGTTTGTATTCTTATAGCGTACTCCGGTATCATATGTGATAGCGAATACCTTTTGAAATACATCATTGAAGCGTTCGTCGTCCATTGTAGGTGTGGGGATTTGTTCCTCATTCAGAGTTATGGTCGTTTCGCCCGCTCCGATCCAGAAAGAGGGAAGTGTCATTTTTGTAGATGATGCGTAACCGTAGTTGTCCTGATCCGTATACTCACCGTCACCGTCCGCGTCTCTTGTGACCGCAACCATGTACTCCGACATCTTGTCCATAGTCCATTTGCCGCTGTCGACGAGGTCGTATGGGCTTTCCATCTGGTAGTCTGTTATTTGATTCTTTGAGAAGATAAGTGCATAAGTGAGGTCATGAGTTGTGATGTTGAGGTCACCGTTTACGGCGTAGCGTATACCGGAGATGACCAGCGTATCGTTAACCTTTTGATCCCACCATTCGGAGGACAAATCAATGTACGGTACATCATTGTAGCTGAGAACATAGCCGCCGCCCAGTACACTGGGAATTCCCGCACAGAAAATATTCGCAACCTGAAGTACATCATCACCTGCTGTTACGGTATTTTTAACATCCTGTGATGCGGGATATCCGCATGTCATAAGAAATTCCGCAACCTTGACGTTGAGTGCTTCATTTGTTTCCTGAATCGTATTGTACTGTGCATCGTTCAGTACTTCACCTGTTAATTCTTCCATAACAATCGGGTTGCGTGCGTTCTCGTTGTCGACAACGCCGAACGTGAATATCTTTCCTTCGAAATCAAGATCGGAGGGAAGGTTGGGACCTTTTAGTGTCTCCTCGATTTCCTCTGTTTCGGTATCCGTAGCTGTGACTGCGTTTTCGCCTGCGGAAGAGGTGTCGCTTTCGTCTGTATTGCCGGCCGACGAACATGAGACAAGCATACACGTAAGTAAAATCAAAGATAAAGCTCTTTTTCTCATGAAAATTCATCCTTTCGAAAGTTATTGATGATACTGTTATTATGACATTCCGGAACGCTTATGTCAAGCGGAAATCGGTATAAAGCCGTATTATTCCATTTCCTTGAAATTATCGGCTAATTTTTGCACTATCTTCGTACAGCTTTTCTCGTATGCTGCCAAATAAGATGCCGCTCCTTTGCTGCTCTTGAGCAGGTCGTTGAGAATATTATTCATATTAAGACCGTACGCATATGCGAAGCCTATGGTTCGCGTGTCGGCGATAATCTGAAGCATTTCGCTGTCATCTACGGAGTCCGAAGCACGGGATTTAAGAGCACCCTCGAGGTATACGGGAAGAACCTTATTGTAGTTATAACAGCTCATGGCCTCGCATATCGTACCCACAATGTGCTGCTGCTCACCTGCGATTGTTTTCGGAATAGCCCACGGAACGTCGGTACAGCAGTTTATATAGTTTTCCTGTGTTTCGTCAAGCTTCGGTGTGGGAAGGAAGCCGTAGCGTACGTCGCTTATTCTATAGTAATCATAAGCATCACCGACCTGAGTGTACGCGAACAGAGCATTTCCCGTCTGGAATATTTCAACTCCGAAGTCGCCCACCGAAAGGAATTTGTTGTCGGCTGTAAGCTTACGCATTATTTCAAGGTAACGCTCCGCACGATCTACATCGAGGTCGAGGTATACGTCACCGTTTTCGTCCTTACGGTAAATCGGAAGGTCTATCGCTTCCTGTAAACAGTACCATGTTTGACCGCCTGTTGCGAATGCGACTTTGTCGTCTTTTGTGAGTTTTCCGTTTCCGTCAACGTCATAGGTTACATCTTCCGTGAGCTGATTAAGCATGTCGAGTGTCCATTTGCCTTCACGAACCGCTTCGTAGGGTATTTCCATTTGCAGCTCTTCCGCCCAGTCTTTGTTTACGGTAATCGCACGTGTCCAGTGAATACCGCAATACGACATGTAGTTAGATGCCGCACACAGAAATCCGCCGAATGTCCATGAATCTACGGCGTTCTTGGGCCACCAGGGCTGTTCAAAGTCAAATTCCTCAACATCAAGCAGATTGCGCATAAGTCCGCCTTTTCCGAGTGCGACAGTACCTGTGTCGGGACCGATGATTATATCGAATGCGTCATCTCCGGCGTTAATTGCGCTTTTTGCGACAGGTGCGGCATCCGAAAGCCCGGTCTCAATCCATGAGATACCGACATTAAAGCGGTCCTCAAGGTACATCTTGGAGTTATACAGCTCGTCATCAACGGGCGAACCGGTGATTTCGTCAAAAGTCAGATAGGTTGCGAGCTCCTTGCTGTAGAATACGCAGGACAGAATACGAAATGCATATTCGTTAAAGTCTTCTTCGGGAAGGTTGTCGCTGATATATACCGTCTCTTCTTCGGTTTCAACAACAGTTTCATCGGAAGAAACCGCAGTTTCGGCGGCAGTTTCGCTTCCCGCTGTTTCACTTTCCGTGTTTACGGTACTGCTCGCACATGACGACAGCATCAATACGGCGAGTATAAGCGAAACCGAACGGATCAAATTTGTTTTACTTTTCATAAATCCTCCAACTAAAATTGTTTTATTCGTTCAAATAATCTGTTGAATAATATTAAGACAATAAGATGAAAATGTCAATAAAATGTAAATTCAAAGACAAAAAATGACCGTAAAAAACAATATAATGGCGATATAAGCGGTGTGTGCGTCAGTTTGGGTTCGGACAGAAAAATATCCGCCTAATCACCGAAAGACGGTATAAGCGGATTCATTTTCGTTTTATGAATATATAATCAAATCGGTAAACTATCGTGATTTACTGCTATGTTTCAGTCGATTTTCCAAACTTCGATTCCCAGTAGTTCGTTGATTTTTTTCGCGGCATCGGCTGCTTTATGTTCTATTGTATCAGCGGGGGGAATGGGAATCATTGTACGGTTGCAGTGAGCTTTCCATGCATTTAGTGTACGGTCAGCCATTTTTTTAATCTCGTCATAGTCTTTCTCGATGCGTGCGGGATTATTACGGCTTAAAAATTGTTCTTCACCGGTAGGTTCGAAATACATAACATAATCATATCGCTCACCGAAGTTATTTGTATCCTCTTTAGCAAGAATTTGAGCCGCGTCTTCCTCGTTCAAGTATACAAATACGTCAATGACAGCTCTGTCGCAAATGATAAGCACTGCATCCTTATCCGAATGGGCGGCTTCCTGCATTGCCAAATCTTCAAGCATCATTTGTGTTTTCATAATGTAATACTGTCGTACCAAAGGATTGTCATGCGATGCAATGTATTCAGGCCAGTCCATAAAGGTCGTAGCGATTTCACTTAGAAAAACAATATGAATATTCTGAGCATGCGGGCGGTGTTTAAGAATATCGAAAGTTGTACTTTTTCCGGATGACGGCGGCCCCACAAAGGCAATTTTATAAGTCATAATTTTCACCCCTTTCCATTAGTTTCAGTATACCATAAAATTTCGCAACGTCAATATCGAATTTAAATTATACTTATTTTTTCGTTTGATTCGTTTCTCTTAAAAAGCAAAATACGCAGATGCAAAAGGGAATTATACGGCACTAAAAAATAACTTAAAAAAATTCGAAAAAAGTATTGACAAACAAGATGCGGTGTGATATAATAGCACCGTTGCAGTGAGTAACACAAAAAAACGTGGCGGAATAGCTCAGTTGGCTAGAGCAACCGGTTCATACCCGGTAGGTCGTGGGTTCAAGTCCAACTTCCGCTACCATAAAAGAATTTATCAGTGCTGAAGGCCCGATGGTCAAGAGGCTAAGACACCGCCCTTTCACGGCAGTAACGGGAGTTCGATTCTCCCTCGGGTCACCACGAACACTGATAAATCCTTTTAAGGCCCGATGGTCAAGAGGCTAAGACACCGCCCTTTCACGGCAGTAACGGGAGTTCGATTCTCCCTCGGGTCACCACGAACACTGATAAATCCTTTTAAGGCCCGATGGTCAAGAGGCTAAGACACCGCCCTTTCACGGCAGTAACGGGAGTTCGATTCTCCCTCGGGTCACCATTAAACCGTTGTAGTTTATCTACGACGGTTTTTTTGCGTCTTTATACGGTAAAAAGCCTGTGCCATATGCTATGAATCCTTCATTTTAATGCCGCGTCCGGCACGAGAAAACCAATCGAGTTAGTCTCGGCGAACTGCACAATTACATAATTAGCGGAAGCTAACCTATTCGATCAACCTGCCGAAATTGAATGCGGGGGTCATTTTTTGAGGTGAAAGTTATTGACAATGAGTTGTTATTGGAGTATTATATACACGGTTAGTGAGTGCTAACCTAAAATTCGGGTGCTAAGAAAGGAAATACACATATGATGCCTCTCGCACTTGCGAACGCAGGAGAAGAAAACGTAATTAAAAAAATCGGCGGTTCTCCCGAAGTTAAGCAGCATCTTGAAAACCTCGGCTTTGTTGTCGGCGGAACTGTTACAATAGTAAATACGTTGGCCGGCAATCTTATCGTAAACGTAAAGGAAGCACGCGTTGCGATAAGCGAAGAAATGGCACGTAAAATAATGGTCTGATTATCTCAATAAATATCACAGATAACAAAGATACCATAAGAAGGAGTAGCAATTATGAAGACACTTAAAGAAGCTAAGATCGGCGATACCGTCAAGGTCGTTAAGCTCCATGGCGAAGGTGCGGTAAAAAGACGCATTATGGACATGGGAATCACAAAAGGTACGGAAGTTCATGTACGCAAGGTAGCTCCTCTCGGAGACCCCATTGAAGTTACGGTTCGCGGTTATGAACTTTCCATCAGAAAAGGCGACGCCGAAATGATCGAAGTCGAATAATTTCGTATTCGTATTTCTTTCGGATAAATTTTTGTTTTGTTAAGTTAATTTTAAATTAATAAGAGCATATTTTAAGGAGTATATCGACATGAGTGATATCAGAATTGCTTTGGCGGGTAACCCTAACTGCGGTAAAACAACCCTGTTCAATGCATTGACCGGTTCTAATCAGTTCGTTGGTAACTGGCCGGGAGTAACGGTAGAGAAAAAAGAAGGTAAGCTTAAGAAGCATGACGGTGTTATCGTAACCGACTTGCCGGGTATTTATTCGCTTTCACCTTACACCCTTGAGGAAGTTGTTGCGAGAAATTACCTCATTACGGAACGTCCCGATGTTATTCTTAATATCATCGACGGTACCAACCTTGAGCGTAACCTTTACCTGACAACACAGCTCACAGAGCTCGGCATTCCGGTTGTAATCGCAATCAATATGATTGATATCGTTAAGAAAAACGGCGATAAGATCAACACAGCCGAACTTTCACGTCAGCTCGGATGCAAAATAGTTGAAATATCCGCTCTTAAGGGCACCGGTATAATGGAAGCTGCCGAAGCAGCAATCGATGCCGCTAAGAATACTAAGACTGTTCCGATGCACACCTTCTCAGGTGTTGTAGAACACGCAATCGCTCACATCGAAGAAGCCGCACTCCATTCTCTCCCCGAATCCAAGCAGAGATGGTATGCTATCAAGATTTTCGAGAGAGATGATAAGGTTCTCGAAGAACTTAAGATAGATTCCGCTACCCTCGGACATATTGAAGCAGATATCAAGGCCGCAGAGAAGGAACTTGATGATGACGCGGAATCCATTATCACAAACGAGCGTTACATCTACATTTCTTCTATAATCAAGGCATGCTACAAAAAGCATTCCGCAGGTCAGCTTACAACATCGGATAAAATCGATAAAATCGTAACTAACCGTTGGCTCGGACTTCCGATTTTTGCCGTTATAATGTTCCTCGTTTACTATATCTCGATGGTTACAGTAGGTTCGGCTGCTACAGACTGGGCTAACGATGGATTGTTCGGAGACGGTTGGCACCTCTTCGGAATCGGCACATCCGCTTACGAAGATGCAAGCGGAGAATATTCCGATGCATTGAGCGCAGTTCAGGCATTTGTTGAAATAGATCCCGAAGCAGAAGACTTTGATGCTTCCGCGGCTATGACAGATATAACAAGCTATGTTCCCGAATCCGAAAACGCATCAAGCGTTCTCACTGTTGAGGATGAAGAAACACTTGCTCAGACCGATATGACAGTTTACTATTCATCGATTCCCGACGGTGCCGATGAAGAAACAACAATCGGTGTTACATATCTCGAAGCTGTTGAATACTTCACTGCAAACGCAGACGCAGAATTCGCTGCTCCCGACCCGGCTGATTACGGTGTTTGGGTTCCCGGTATCCCCGCTCTTATCGGCAGTGGACTCGAAGCTGCGGGAACAGCAGATTGGTTAAGCGGACTTATTCTTGACGGTATCGTAGCCGGTGTCGGCGCGGTTCTCGGATTTGTTCCTCAGATGCTCGTTCTCTTCTTCCTCCTCGCATTCCTCGAAGCATGCGGTTATATGGCTCGTATAGCATTCGTTCTTGACCGTATCTTCCGTAAATTCGGTCTTTCTGGTAAATCATTCATTCCTATGCTCATCGGTACAGGATGCGGTATCCCCGGTATCATGGCATCTCGTACAATCGAAAACGAACGTGACCGTCGTATGACGATTATGACAACAACATTCATCCCCTGCGGTGCAAAGGTTCCTTTCATTGCCATGATAGCAGGTGCTATATTCGGCGGTTCTGCTTGGGTTTCAACCTCCGCATACTTCGTCGGTATGGCTTCCATCATTATATCCGGTATTATTCTTAAGAAGACAAAGCCCTTCGCAGGCGATCCCGCTCCGTTCGTAATGGAACTCCCCGCATACCACCTTCCTACACTCGGAAACGTTCTCCGTTCAATGTGGGAGCGCGGCTGGTCATTCATCAAGAAGGCCGGTACTATCATCCTTCTTTCCACAATTCTTGTATGGTTCACAACTTACTTCGGATTTGTTGACGGTTCATTCCGTATGCTCAGCGAAGACGAAATCGATGCATCCATCCTTGCTATCATCGGCGGCGCTATCGCTTGGATATTCCAGCCTCTCGGCTGGGGCACATGGCAGGCAGCTGTTGCGTCCATTACAGGTCTCGTTGCAAAGGAAAATATCGTTGGTACAATGGGTATTCTCTATGGTATGTCCGGCAACGTTTACGAAACACTTCAGAGCGTATTTACAGGCGTATCCGGATATTCCTTCCTTGTATTCAACCTCCTCTGCGCACCTTGCTTCGCGGCAATGGGTGCTATCAAACGTGAAATGAACAACGGTAAGTGGACAGCATTCGCAATTACTTACCAGTGCGTATTCGCTTACTTCATCGCACTCATGGTTAACCAGTTCGGCGGACTCTTCACAGGCAACGTAAATGTAATCGGTCTTATCTTTGCCGTTCTCGTTCTCGCGTTCATCGTATACATGCTTGTTAAGCCTTATAAGGAAGCTACAAAGCTTACCGCAAACGTTAAGGTCAGCAAGTAATTAAGTAAATATACTATTAAAGGAGTCGTTGTTATGACCATCGGTACTGCAATAGTCGCAGTTATACTTGCATTAATCGTTTTCCTTATTGTCCGGACATTGATTAATGACAAGAAAAAAGGTAAGTCCACATGCGGTGGCAGTTGCGGACATGCCTGCGGCGGTTGTGCTATGAACGGTTCCTGCCACAAACACTGAATAATAAAGGGGAGGCGTGGTAATTGTTACCGCGCCTCCTTGTTTATTATACGAGGAGAGGCTTATGACTGAACAAAAAAATTTGACTCCGTCTCAACTAAGGTATTTACTTAAAATGAGTGAAATGAATACTTTGGGACACGGAATAAGATGTATAGATCTCGCGTCATCTCTCGGAATAGCCAAATCGAGCGTTCATAATATGATAAAAACATTTGTCGAACTCGGCTATGTTTCCAAGAATGAAAACGGGATTGCGTTTTTTACCGATATGGGGACGGAAGCTGCCGATAAATACAGCAGGTATTATTCGATAATAAAATCGATACTGAATAAGAGCTTTCCGAAAATCGAGGATACAGACGGTATCGCATGCCACATTTTATCTGAAATGAGCATAGATAATTTAGATAAACTTGCGGAATGTTGAAATGAATAATCGCTGTAAAACACAGCTCCTCGATAAGGAGTAGGATTATAATGAGTGAAACTGAAGAAACCAACAAATACGTATACGGGAACGACACACAGCTTATTTCCGATGACGGTTGGTGCGAAGTATGGAAATACGAAAACGACTGCGGAGAAGCTGTTATAACAAGCTATAACGTGCTGCCCGGCGTAAGACTGGCATATAATGACATCCATCTGTCGTCAGGTCAAATAGAGCGTACCGTACCCGATAAGATATTGGAAATCAACCATTGCAGAGAGGGAAGAATCGAATGTGAGATGCATGACGAGTTTTTCTATCTCGCACCCGGAGATTTTTCGATAACTCGAAAGACAAATACGGGAAGGTTGTCATATTTTCCCCTGAGCCATTATCATGGAATTACAATATTAATCGATACGGAGCATGCACCTAAATGTCTGTCATGTCTTCTGGCTGATGTTGACGTGAATCCCGAAGAACTCAGCAGGAAATTTTGCGGAAGCGACGGATGCTACATAGCTCGCTCAAAACCGTATATCGGACATATTTTTTCGGAGCTGTATTCCGTACCTGAAAGCATACAAAAGGGTTATTTTAAGGTAAAAATACTCGAATTGCTATTGTACCTCAGCGGAATGGAGCCCGAAAACGAATGTATCGAGAGAGGAGCATATACGCAGAATCAGACAGAACTTGCCAAAAGCGTATGTCAGTATCTTACCGAGCATATGGACGACAGAATTACGTTAGCCCAACTGTCGGATATATTCCATATTTCGGGCACACAGATCAAGAATTCATTTAAGGGCGTGTACGGAGTTTCAGTGTATGCGTATATAAGGACACAGAAAATGCATTCCGCGGCACTCATGCTAAGGCATACCAAGCGCAGTGTTATTGATATAGCAGGCTGCTTCGGATATGACAATGCAAGCAAATTCGCGAGTGCTTTTAAAAACGTTGTCGGAATGACGCCTAACGAGTACAGAAACGCGGATATTCCCGACTGAAAATAATATCCAATCGGAGCCTTATTTAGTCTAATCGGAGTAGATGAGGCTCCTTTATTTGTGTATAATTATAACAGTAATTGAATATTACTTTTTTTGATAAATCACAGTTAGCAAACGCTAACCATTAAATGATAAGGAGGCGGCAAGGTGAGTGTCGTAATAATTGGCGGAAACGAGTGTATGGTGAGAAGATATACGGATCTTTGCAAGGAATACAGATGCAAGGCTAAATGTTATCCCAAAATGACAAACGGTATAAGAAATATGGGAAGCCCCGATCTTCTCATTCTTTTAACAAACACTATGTCACATAAAATGGTAAAATGTGCTCTTAATGATATCGGAAACGGTACAAAGGTGGCAAGATGCCACGGAAGCTCTATGGCAGCTTTAAAAACGGTTCTCGATGAGCATGTTGGTGCGAATTAATGTCCGAGGAGCTTTTTCTGAAGCATTGTTCTCCGACTCTTGCCGGAATCAAGACGGGAAATTTATTCAACGCACCGTATACCGATAAAAAAGAAATCAAAGATATCACATGCAGATTGAACAGAAAGCTCGCATCGAAGGGGATACGTATTCTTCCTATGCGGGTAGATGAAAATCGAGTACTTTTCTATGTATATCGTCCCGAAATGCTCAAGAACGATATAAAGAATCAAACTGCGACCCGAGTTCTTTCCGAAAGAGGATATGAATGTGAAAAGCCCGGGTTATGTGTAACGAGATTGAGACGACAGCTTTGTGAGGGCAGCGGTTTTCCTCACGAAATCGGTTTTTTTCTCGGGTATCCTCCCGAAGATGTTGAGGGATTCATAAATAAAGATAAAGAATGTAAAATGACGGGTTACTGGAAAGTATACGGTGATGTAGGTAAGGCAGTGAAGACATTTGAAAAGTATAAGAAATGCACCGAAGTATACTGTAACCTATGGAAAAACGGAAAAACCATCGAAAAGCTTACTGTAAGAGGTTAGTTGTTTCGATTGTTATATAATTAAGATGATGAAAGGTTGGTTTTTGAGATGAGCAAGGTAGCAATAGTTTATTGGAGCGGAACGGGAAATACTGAGGCAATGGCATCCTCCGTTCTTGAAGGTGTTAAAGAAGCGGGAGCGGAGGGAACACTTCTTACTCCTCCGGAATTCGATGCATCCATGGTTGCATCATTCGACGCAATCGCATTCGGCTGTCCCGCAATGGGATCCGAGGTTCTCGAAGAGGATGAATTCGAGCCTATGTTTACCGCATGCGAATCAGCTCTCGGCGGTAAGAAAATAGCCCTGTTCGGCTCCTACGGCTGGGGTGACGGCGAATGGATGAGAAACTGGGAAGAACGTTGTGTTGGAGACGGTGCTGTACTTGCATGTGACAGTGTTATCTGCAACGACGCTCCCGACGATGATGCTCAGGCATCCTGCAAGGCTCTCGGTAAGGCTCTCGCATAAATAATTAACTCAGTACGGTAATAAAAAAAGCGGTTTGTTCGGAATTCTTTAAATGA
>CAVIJI010000047.1:0-13429 GCA_963642885.1 bacterium | reverse complement strand
ATATAATTATGACAGTAATATTTTATATTATTTTCGGAGTTCTGTTTTGAGTAACGAGGAATCATCACTGCTTGAAAAAATTAAGAACGGTGATGACGGTGCGTTTGATGCTATTGCCGAAAAATATCGTAAGTTAACTGACGCTTCGGTGAAAAAATTTCTTCCGTCATTTGATATACACGGTGGTGAGAATCCGTCTTTCGGTGAGGAAGATCTTCGTCAGTGCGTTGCCTTGGCACTGTTCAGGGCAGCGAAAACATACGATGATAAAAACGATAATGTGAGCTTCGGCCTGTATGCGAAAATTTGCATTAACAATGCTTTGATTTCTGCTTTGAGAAAGTATAAAACAGAAAGAAAGAGGCAGAGCCGAATCAAGATGAATGAAAACAAAACATCGGCAGATCCTATTTCATCTTTGATTGCTTCGGAAGACAATATCAGCTTAACGGCATTGATTAAAACAGAGCTGTCAGATTTTGAAAAAAGTGTGTTTGACCTATATATTGATGACAAGTCCACTCGAGAAATCGCTGAGATACTCGGACGAGATGAAAAGTCCGTCAGCAACGCGTTGTACCGCATGAAGGTTAAGATTAAAGGACTTCTGAAAAATTAATATTGTATTTCACCGTGAGACGGTCTAACATAACGGTTAGCCGCAGTCGGTTAGAAATAATCCGCCCGTATAGCTTAACTCAAGAGCGTTGTTGTCAAAGGTGACGAAGAGAGTCCGCCGAGGGCAAAAAATCAACCAATTTTATATCAAAGCGAGGAAAAGAAGATGTTCGAGGACAAGACTTTAGTTTGCAAGGAATGCGGTAACGAATTCGTATTCACAGCAGGTGAGCAGGAATTCTATGCTGAAAAGGGCTTCCAGAATGAGCCCCAGAGATGCAAGTCATGCCGTGACAAGAGAAAGAATGCAGGCCGTGAACCCAAGGAAATGTTCACAACTGTATGCGCTAACTGCGGAAAAGAAGCAAAAGTTCCTTTCCAGCCCAGCAACGACAGACCTGTATACTGCTCCGAATGCTTTGCAGCTATGAAGCAGAACAAGCAGTAATTTGAGTTTGATTAGTTAGAATTAATTATATAACTCGAGACATGGGGAACGCGTATGCGTTCCTTTTGTTTTGCGTACAAAAAATGCACCTCGAAATTAAGAGGTGCATTTTTATAATACGACTCGGTCAGTCAATATTATGAACGAAATGGATTCGATGAATATTCAAGGCAGTCAAGCCGTGATTAATAGTCTGATGATTATTAAATATTATTTGCGATTGGGATCGAAGTCGTTTGTACTGTCACCCATGTACCAGTCGTAACGAACAACTTTACCGTCTATCTCCCAAACAGCGGGATATTCGTTTTCCATCCAGTCGAGAGGACGGCAATGATTGTTTTGAACGGAATTGATCGCCCAACCACGACGAATATCGTTTAATTCCGATTCGGAGGAAACACCGGGTTTGCATGATATAAACAGGGGGGAACCGCTTTTTGCAAGGACGTCAAGCCACTGTTTGTTGAGATCCCAGTTTATGGAACCCGTAATGCCTACGCAGTCGGCATCGGTCATGTAGAATGTGCCGTTCTGAATCATTCTGAAAGCGAGGGTGTTTACACCCATCTTGCGTGATCTTCCCCAGTCGAAGCCGCTTGTGTCGTCACCCGTTCTGTTTAAGCCGTATAATCCCGCTACAAGGTGTGAGAAGGTGTTGCAGCCTATGATAACACAATCATCGCCTGCGGCTTCCTGAACGGCTCTCAGGAACTTTAACGTGATTTCAGCCGTAGTTCTGCTTCTGTCACGGAAATGCCATCCGTCTGTCATAATCTGCTGCTTCATCGAGTTTCCGAAGCGACCGCAAATATCGCATGCTGAATAGTCGTGCTTAATAAGCTCATAGCCCCAGCCGCGAATCATTTTCGTAACCTGTTTAACATACTCGATAACCTCGTCGCACGAAGGGTCGAAGTAATTTGGATCTCTGAGCATACGGCATTCATCGGGAACGGAAGTAACTTCATGACGTGAGTCGATGAGATATCTTACCCAAATACCGGGTCTGACTCCGATTTCTTTCATTTCACTCGCGAGAGCTGCCATATCATGGAAGGTTTTTCCGCATACATCCCACGGACCGTCACAACCGTATTTCTGCCATCCGTCGTCAATAACCATGTACGGAATGTTGTCAAGTCCCGCACATCTTTCCGCAACAAGCTTTGAGTCGGAAATGATTTCTTCGTGAGATGACTTACCGTAAGCATAGTACCAGTTGTTGGAGCCGTATACGGGATGCTTGGGGAGATGAGGATTTGAGGGGCACATCTTCTTGCAGAAGAGAACACCCGCATCGAATGCGGACATATCCTTATATTCGCCGAATACTATTTCGCATACGGTAAGCTCACGGCCTGAAAGAATGACACCTTCGCCGCCGTTGCGGATGTCTGCCCACATAGTGAGTCCGCCTGCGTCATATTGCCATGTAACGAATGAAGAAGGCTGTACCTTAACGCCGAAGCCTTCGGTAAATCTTCCGTTTACATCCTTGTTGAGGTCGCTTCCGTTGGATACGAGAATGTACCACGGCATGATTCTTTCAGGTGTTATACCCATCCAAGACAAATCGCCGTAGCCTCTTTCGAATGCGTCTCCGAGAATCTTGATGCTGTCGTGACGAATTTCGTCTTCGGCAAAGTTAAAACGGAGCTTAATGTATTTTAAGGGCGTAGAGTCTGCTGTGACCTTTAATAAGAGAGTATCATCCTTTATTTCAAAAGACAGGGATGCATCTCCGTTTGACATAGCAGTATCGGTTGAAAGCTTGAATTTGTCGTTTTCGGTGTATAAAACCGCAAAATCCGGATATCTGAGTTTCATTTAATACCTCCTGAAATTTTTAAAATCTACGATTTAAATTTTCGGACATATTATACCAAAATCGGCGAATATAGTCAAGTTTAAATAAAAAACTCTCCCGCAATAATTACCGCGGGAGAGTTTTTGTCATTTGATTGATTAGTTTACGGAAAGCTTATATGCCTGATATACATCTCCGTCATCATCGGTGAGCTGAATGTAGAATCCGGCAGTATTCTTAAACAAGTCGCCGAATCCTCCGAAGGAGGGAATTGTTATTCTGCATGTCTTATCCTCTGTGCATTCATAGGTGGAATACTCGGTTATACCGCTGCTCATAACGATAAGAAGTGAAATCGAGCCATCCTCGTCGGGTCTTACGAGAACCTCGTCATCGCTGTATGACAATACGGTGAATCCGTAACCGCTCTTGTTGGAACCGTCATCAAAGGATGTGTCGTTGCTGCCGCTGCCCGTAGTGCCCTTTTCCGTATCTATGATAACATAGGGGAGGAACTCATCGTCAACCTCGAGAGCGAGAACCACATAAGCGTAATCATCGGTGCTTACATAGTGTGTGCTGCCCTTCGAGAGATTCTTTGTCGAAGACGACTCTGCACTGTCGTAGAGATCTTCGAATTCGCTTATTGATTCGGGAAGCTTCGATTTTTTGTCTGTTCTGTAGTAATAAAGCTTACCGTCATACATAGCGGTAATCTTGTAGTCTCCTTCAGAGTCGGGACCGGTGATAGTGAAGCCGGAACCCGCATTGGATTTGCCTGATTCTTCGATATCGAGTATGTAGGGTGTATAGATATTGTCTTTTCTGGAGTCGCCGTCACGATAAGCTATGATTATGTAAGGATATCTGTCAATGATATCTTCATCGTAGGTGAAGGATGCGGCAACGCCTCCGTCGACGGAAACCGATCCGCGCTTTGATGCCGATGTATCTTCATACCATTCGAGGAAGTCGTCCGCGGAAACGTTTTCGTCGTCTCTCGAGTAGAAGTAGAGAACCTCACCGTCGCCTGTGGTTGTGAAGTAAATCTTTCCGTCCTTGGCGTAAGGAAGTACCTTGAAGCCGTTTGATGAATTGCTTTCGAGAGATACGAGAACGGGGCTGTAAACATTGCCGTCGTCATCGGTGAATCTCATAGCCATGTAAGGATAGCTTTCAACATATGCTGTCTTGTATGTTACAGACGTATATGTGGTGGCGCACTTTACGGAGCCTTTATATTTGCTCTGTGCGTTATCGTAGCCGCTTGTGAATTCATCAATGGAGGGAGCGGAGTTTGTTTTGGTATAGTAGTATTCTACCTTACCGTATTCTTCGGTTCTGAAGGTGATCGTGTTGTTGTCGTCAAGCTCGGGTTCGTTTCTGAAGCCTGTTGTAAGGTTAATGTTGACGGATACGGGCTGCATATAATCACCGTCGGAATTCTTGATGGCGATTACGAGGTAAGGATAATCATCGATATAGCTTGTCTTATATCTGAGTTCGGCAGAAGCACCCTTCTTTACCGTTGTCTTATCGGAGTATTTTGCGGCGTTGTATTCCGATTTGAAATCCGATGCCGTGGGAAGGTCGGAATTTTCGGAATAGTAGTAATAGAGATCGCCGTTTACGCTTGCCTTATAGGTTATAACGCCTGCTGTCTTAAGTGCGGGAGCGTCTGTGAATCCGTTGTCGCCCATGGAGAGAATTACGGGAGTGTAGTACGCGCCTGCGGATGATTTAACCATGAAAGCAAGATATGAGTAATTCTTGAGGTAGGATTCCTTAAGGCTTACTGTGCCGTTCGAAATTACACCGACGGTATCTTCGCCCTTGAGCGCACCGTTCTGCTTTGCGTATGCGGAAAGGAATTCGATCTGTGTCAATGCGGAGCCGCTTTCGGAGTAATACCAGTATACGGTGCTCGGCATAGAGGTCTTATATTTTACCGTAGTGGAGTTTGCCAGGTAAGGTGTCGTATCGAAACCGTTTTCAGAGGAGGCAAGTGTGTTGTCCACGATATATACGGGATATTTCTTTGTACCGTCCTGCAGCTGTACCACCACATACGAATAGTTCTTTACATTTGCTACGGAGTATGTTTCCTTTGTTGTGGGTTCGTTTGCCTTAATCGAGAAGCTGTTTCCGTGTGTTGCCGAAGCATAGCTTGAACTGAACGCGGAAATCGAAGGAGCGGTTGCACTGTTTGTGAAGTAGTAATAAACAGTTCCGCCGACACTCGACTCGAGGTTAAGGTAATAGTAGTTCTTGTCGGCTGTTACAAAAGGATTGATAGTGAAGGAAGACTGAGCGTCGCTGTCGCCCGAGTATGATTTACCCGAGAAGGAAGCGGTGAGATTATTTCCGATTTCGAATTCTTCGGGGAGCATAGACGATGAGAAACCGTCCGCATAGATGTACGCGGATTCGATTTTACCGTTTCCCGTCACCTTAACATTGTTTGCACCGTTCTTTACGGTAATCTCGTCAACCTCGGTGTTGGAGAGAATGCTGATTTCACATGTTTTTTCGACAGTAAGAGAATCAACCTCTGTTCCGCTTACGATAGAGATTTTGCCTCCGCCGAGAGCAACCACATCCTCAACCTCGCAGTTGTCGAATGTAACATTGGCGCCTCCGCGAATATAAAGTGTACCGTCGATTTCGCACTTGCTGAATGTAATCGTACCCGATGAAGCACCCTCGGTAACGATGTTGCGGCCTGTCATCTTAACATTTGTAACGGTTATGTCGCCGCGTGTTATGGTATTGTTTGCGGAGTACGCGCCGCTGTCTCTGTTATATACGCTTGTGTTGTATATGCATCCTGCGGCTCTGTAGAGTATTGTGAGCGCTTCCGCACGGGACAGAGTTTTCGAAGGTTTGAAATATGTTTTGCCGTTTTCGCTGTAACCGTTGATGATGCCGGCATCGATTGCTCTGAGAATGTAATCCGTGTAGTAGCTCGAGATATCACCGAAGTCCGCAATGGAGCCCGATGATGTCGATGATGACGCGGGAAGATCAAGGTAACGTACGAGAAGTGAAGTAGCCTCCTGACGGCTTATCTTGCTGTTGGGAGATGCGTTGTTGCCGTAATTGAGAATGTATCCCTGAGCGGCAGCTTTTGCAAAATAGGTGTAATACCAATCGCTTGACTTGATATCACCGTAGTTTATTGAGGTTGTCTTTGTTAAACCGAATGTTTCATCGAGCATTTTGATGAATTCGGCACGCGTAACCTCACCGTCGGGCTTGAAAGAGTATGTACCGTTGTTGTTTTTGTATCCGTTGAGAACACCTTTCTCTACGAGATACGGGATCTGACCGTTTGTCCATGCCCAGTGATTCGCAACATCCGTGAATGAGATGTTTGCGGCTGACGTAATTACAGCACATGATAAAACTGTTATTACGGCAAGAAATACGGACAGGATGCGATTGAATTTTTTCATAAATCCTCCGTTTAATATGTAGTGGAATATACTAACCTTATAATTATAACATATTCCGCTCGGTTATCAAGAGTTAATTTGTGCCGCATCATAAACGATATTGTAAACATGAAGATGCGCGGCGCAATTTCACTCCGTTCTCTGCTTTTTATAGACGAATAAAAAATATGAAAAGTTCCGATTTGTTCCCGAATAAATAATTATAGTGAATCAATGAAACGCTAAAGGAATATCGACAATATTTTCGGAAAGAGGACAAAGCAAAAAGATTGAATCAAAATTCGATTTTTTTATACATTTGTACATTGACGGAAAACGAAATATATGGTATATTTTTTTACCGAGGATAAGCCGAATCGCTTGCTTAATTACGTTAAGTCTCGTTCTTGCGGACTTGTGCGTTAAAACAACCTCGAATCGGTGTTTAATTAATAATCAAACGGAGACTGAAATGGATTTTTCGAAATATAAAAATGTTAAGATCATAACCGGAAACAATGCGGTAAGGGACAACTGTGCTGTGTTTTCTTCACTCGGCCATAAAGCTCTTATCGTATCGGGAAAAAACGGTGCCGACAAATGCGGCGCGATGGATGATGTGGCATATGCACTCGATAAAGCCGGGGTGGAGTATGTGAGGTTTAACCGTATACCCGAAAATCCCCCCGCGGAGCTTTGTCATGAAGGCGGTGCCGTTGCACGTGAAAACGCATGTGACTTCGTTATAGCTATCGGAGGCGGTTCGTCATTGGATGCGGGCAAGGCCATAGCGGGCTATGCCTCCAATCCGAACTGTGAACCCGATGATATTTTCGACGATAAAAAAAGAGTTAACGACTGCCTTCCCATAGTGGCAATACCCACAACATCGGGCACGGGCAGTGAGGCATGCCGTTATTCCGTCCTGACAATCGACGGAGGCAGAAAAAAGAAAACATTCAAGCATTCGTCGGCTTATGCGAAATATTCGTTTGTTTGTCCGAGATATACCGCAACAATGCCGCAGCTGTATACGGTTTCGACCGCGCTTGATGCTTTGGCCCACTCAATCGAGTCTTATCTTTCACCTAAATCGACATCGGAATCCGAGGAGGCTGCACTTTATGCCGCACACGAAATCTGGGATGTGATTTTCAGAGGAAAAGATATGTGCGGCGATGAATATACGGAAACCGCGCGTGAAAGACTGGCGTTTGCCGCATGTGCTGCCGGAATCGCGATAGACTGCACGGGAACGGGCTTCCCGCATCCGCTCGGATACAGCATTACTCTTACGAGAGGAGTGCCGCACGGCAACGCATGCGCTGTTTTCGAGGGAGCATACCTCACATATAATATGCTCACGGATGAAGGAAGTGCGAAAATCGACAAGCTCGCACAGTATCTCGGAACAACACCCGAGGAAATGATTTTACGTATTCCCGAAAAGAGCGGAGTTAAAGAAACGGTCGGAAAAATATCGGAGAGCGAAAGAGAAGAATTGATTGACAGAGTCGCGGGTGCGGGCAACTATACGAACAGTCCGTATGTCATTTCAAGAGGCGAAATGAGCGACATATACGCTCGTATTTTCGGATAATGAAATTTATTCGGTGTTTTTCGCATACACCTATTGAAAATATTGCCGTGAAGTAGTATAATTAGGCGAATATAAAAACAGATGAAGGGACGAAAAAAATGAATACGAATACTTTTCACGTTGTAGACCACCCGCTCATCAAGCATAAGCTCAGCATTATGAGAGAAAAAGACACAGGCTCGAAGGATTTCAGACAGCTTCTTTCCGAGATAGCTATGCTCATGTGTTACGAACTTACACGTGACATCCCGGTGGTAGATGTCGAAATCGAAACGCCCGTATCCAAGATGATCGCTCAGAAGGTAGAGGGCAAGAAGCTCGCAATCGTACCTATCCTTCGTGCGGGCTTGGGTATGGTCGACGGTGTGCTTGCTCTTGTTCCCGTAGCTAAGGTCGGACATATCGGACTTTACAGAGATCCGGAGACTCATAATCCCGTGGAATATTACTGCAAGCTTCCTCAGGATATCGAGGACAGATATGTTATTCTGTGCGACCCCATGCTTGCGACAGGCGGATCGGCGTCCGGTGCCATTTCGATGCTCAAGGCAAGAGGATGCACTCAGATTAAGCTTCTTTGTCTCGTTGCCGCACCCGAAGGTGTGGAAAGACTCCAGCATGACCATCCCGATGTACAGATTTATGCCGCCGCTCTCGACGAAAAGCTGAACGATCACGCTTATATCGTTCCCGGCCTCGGAGACGCAGGAGACAGACTGTTCGGTACAAAATAATTCGGCACAGTGACAAGCATATAAGGCGGGGAATACAGTCCCTGCCTTTGTTTTTTCACGATAGAAATAAAAAAGGAGAACTGCCCGATGAAAGAGTTTGTCGTTAAAAAGAACGATGCAAACCAGAGAATAGATAAATTTGTTTCAAAGGCGACAACAGGCTTGCCTAAATCGCTGCTTTATAAATATCTCCGAACAAAACGAATCAAGCTTAACGGCAAAAAGGCGCATGAAGGGGATTTTATTTCGGAAGGCGATATCATAGAGATGTACATTCCCGATGAATTTTTCGATGATTTTAAGGGTGAAGAACAGTACGATAAGATTAAATTCACGCCCGACATAGTGTATGAGGACGAAAATATTCTTCTGTGCGATAAGAAACCCGGTATGCTTGTGCATCTCGGGGATGAAGGGGATAAAAACAGGGCGGAAGGCTCGGAAAAAGAGACGCTCATATATCTTCTCACTGCCTATCTTGTAAATAAGGGAGAATACAACCCCAAGGATGAAAATTCATTTGCACCGGCGTTATGCAATCGTATCGACAGAAACACGGGAGGAATCGTGATTCTCGCGAAAAACGCCGAGTCTCTCAGATTGATGAATTGTGCAATACGCGAGGACCGTGTACATAAAAAATATCTTTGTGCGGTACACGGAAGGCTTGCGGGCGAGAAGACACTTACGGCATATCACAAAAAGGATTACAGGACAAATACCGTAAAAATATATCGTGACGAGGTCGAGGGCTCGAAAAAAATAGTTACCGGTTATCGCTCACTCGGGTATAATGCGGAGCACGATTTGAGTCTTCTGGAAATAAAGCTCATTACGGGAAGAACTCATCAGATAAGGGCGCATATGGCGTTTATAGGTCATCCTCTTCTCGGAGAGGGAAAGTACGCACACAACGAAGCCGATAAGAAAATGGGTTATTCATATCAAGCTCTGTACTCATATTCGGTTGAATTCGATACCGACGGCTTGCTGGAATACCTGCACGGTCATGTATACAGAACCGATTTGTCGCACATCGGCTTTTTGAAATTCTTCGGTGATGTCCGTATATGAGAAGAATTCTGTGAAATAATTTCAAAAAATGAGAAAAATAAAGCGTAAATTTATAAAAATGACTTGTTTTGCGGTAAAATATCGGTTATAATTATTTAAATTTAATATAACTCAGCTAAACTTACAGGAGAGAGAAATGTTATACACATTTTCCGGAGGAATACACGTAGAGGAATATAAAAACACGAGGGGAAGCCGTATAGAAATTTTGCCCGAGCCCGCAAGTGTAACTATTCCGTTGCTTCAGCATATAGGGACTCCCGCATCCCCTATAGTCAAACCGGGTGACTATGTGACAGTCGGACAGAAAATTGCGGACATTCCGGAAACACTTCTCGGATGTCCGGTACACTCAAGCGTATCGGGTACGGTGCGTGAGATAATTCAAAAGACTATTCCGTCCGGTGCCGTTGTGGAGCATATCGTTATTGATAACGATATGCAGTCTGCGGTGTGTCAGGATATCAAACCCGTTATGAAAAAGCTGACCGATTGTACCGCGGACGAAATAATTTCCATTATCAGAGAAGCGGGAATATCGGGTATGGGCGGCGCGGCGTTTCCGACATACGCCAAGATAAAGTCTGCTTTAGGTAAGGTTGATAAAATAATCATAAACTGTGCGGAATGCGAACCGTTTATAACGGCAAATCACCGACTTCTGCTCGAGCATCCCGCATCGGTCATAAACGGCATTAAAATTCTGCTCAAGGCTTTGTCGGTGAGAACGGCTTATATTGCCATTGAGGACAATAAGCTCGACGCGGCGGAAAAGTTAGAGGATATGCTCGCTGATTCGAACATGATTTCGGTTAAGATAATGAAGACCAAATATCCTCAGGGTGACGAAAGACAGCTGATTTACGCTCTCACGGGATGCGAGATTCCGACGGGAAAGCTTCCCGCGGATGTGGGCTGTGTGATTTTCAATGCCGAAACCTGCTCGGCCATATATAAGGCGTTCGCATACGGAACACCGCTGACAAGCAGAATTATAACGGTAGACGGAGACTGTGTAAAGCATCCGAAGAATATTCTCGTACCGATCGGTGCGACTATTCCCGATATAATAGAATTTTGCGGCGGTTTGAAGCACCAGCCCGCTAAGCTGATAAGCGGCGGCCCCATGATGGGTATGGCACAATGGGATAAGGAAATGCCCGTTACCAAATCGACGAGTGCGATTTTGCTGTTCTCCGATAAATTCGGAAAGAAAAACATCGAAAAGCCGTCGTGCATACATTGCGGAAAATGCGTCAACAATTGTCCGATGCATCTCATGCCGATGTACATTGCACAGTTTTCGATGGTTGAAGATTGGAAACGTGCCGAGATATACGGTGCCATGAGCTGTGTTGAGTGCGGTTCGTGCTCATACAACTGCCCGGGCGGCGTCGAAATCGTACAGCATATACGAAAAGCGAAGGCGGCTCTCAAGGCCGAAGCAAACAGACTTAAATCGCTCAAATCCGACACGTGATGAGGTGAAATATGGATAACAATGAAGTAAATCAGAATACACACGAAAATACGGAGACAAAGCAGCGTTTTTCAATGCCTCCGCTACTTAAGGTTCAATCGTCACCGCATATTAAAAGCCCCGAGACAACGACCACGGTAATGCTGGATGTGTTAATCGCATTGCTTCCCGCGTATATATGGGGAGTATATGTGTTCGGTATGAGAGCTTTGTCGATCGGCTTGATATCCGTCGCGTCGGCAGTGGGCTTTGAAGCATTGATACAGTTTTGGCTGCACAGACAGATAACAATATCGGATTTGTCCGCGGCTGTGACCGGACTCCTTCTCGCAATGAACCTGCCTGTCGGCGTTCCGCTTTGGATGCCGATTGTCGGCGCATTCTTTGCCATAGCCATTGTAAAGCAGCTGTTCGGAGGAATAGGCAAGAACTTTGTTAACCCCGCTCTGGCGGCGAGAGTGTTTCTGTTCTCGTGGGCCGGAGATATGTCGACTTTCCAGGTGTTCGGTGAAAAAATCAATTCAACCGCAATAACCTTGTCCGAAAGCGATATTATTGCAGGCGCGACACCTCTTGCATCACTGAAGCAGGGAATACTGCCCGAAACGAATATATTCGATATGCTCACGGGAAATATCAGCGGATGCATTGGCGAGGTTTCGTCGGTGCTTATAATCGCAGGCGGAATATATCTTCTCGTAAGGCGTGTTATTTCCTGGCGGATTCCCGTGGCATATATAGGAACGGTTGCGCTTATCACATTTCTTTTGCCGAAAGAGGGCACATTGGCTGTTGATTTCATGCTGTACGAGATTCTGTCGGGCGGACTTATGCTCGCGGCTTTCTTTATGGCTACCGATTATTCGACGTCACCCGTTACTCCGAACGGCAGATTGCTTTACGGATGCGGATGCGGTCTGATAACGGTGTTGATACGATATTACGGCAGTTATCCCGAGGGCGCATCGTTTGCCGTACTTATCATGAATCTTCTGGTGTGGTATATAGACAAGCTTACAATGCCGCGCAGATTCGGAGGTAAAAAGTAATGTCTAAGAAAAAGAAGAAAATACAGAATATTACCGAAGAAAAAAACGAGATTGTCGAAGAGACGGAGATTAACTTCAGCGAGCTTGCCGACATGGATTCGGAAAAGTCGTCGGACGACAAAAACAACACGGAAAACACAAACGAAGATATTAACGAAAGTGTAAAAGAAAAAGCAAGCGAGACAGTCGATATTACGGATATCACCGAAGAAGTGTCAGATGAATTCGATTACATCGAAGAAGAGCCCGAAAACGGCGAGAACGATATAGCGGAAAACGTCAACAAGGTATTCGAAAATGTAAGCGACGAAACGATTGACACCGATAAAGCCGATGAAAAGGGAAAGCGGGAGAAAAAAGAGAAGAGCAAATCAGAATCGGAAAAAATCGTGAAGAAAGCCGAGAAAAAACAGCCCGAAGAAGGAAGTACGGCATATACGGTAAGAATGATAGTGATTCTTGCGTCGATATGTGTCGGAATCGCTTTGCTGTTGTCAATAGTGAATAATTTCACGGAAGACGTTATCGCGGAGAACACAGTTCGCGAGAAAACAGAAGCGGTACTCGGTATATTCCCCGACGGAGACGATGTTTTGGAATATACGCTTGACAGCGGCGATATCATTTATGTCATTGTAAAAGACAGTGAAATCGTCGGCTGTTGTGTTAACTCCACGGGAAGCGGCTACGGCGGAGACATTGATTTAATGATAGGACTCGATACGGACAAAAAGATAAGCGGAATATCATTTATATCCATGTCGGAGACACCCGGTGTCGGTTCGAAGGTTAAAAGAGAAAGCTTTATTTCACAATTCCTCGGACTCGGCGAGACGGCCGAAATAGGAAATAATGTTGACGGAATAACAGGCGCGACACTTAGTTCAAAGGGTGTAGCGGAGGCTGTTAACAAGGCTCTCGCCCTGGATATTGATTTTGATAAAATCGCGATGGATCTCGGTGAGAAAATAACGTCATCCGATAATAACGCCGATTACAGTGATTCAAACGAAGAAAACGGTGAGGAAACGATAATAGCCGAGGAAATCGGAGAGGATGAAACCGAACCCGAAACCGAGATAGAGACTGAAACAGAAACGGAGACGGAAGCACCCGAGACTGAAACAGTACCTCCGGAAACACAGGCACCCGAGACTGAAACGGTACCTCCGGAAACACAGG
>CAVIJI010000046.1:0-14887 GCA_963642885.1 bacterium | reverse complement strand
TAAAACTAAATAACCCATAAGGCAAAGTGATGATTTTTGATAGATTATCCTTTGCCTTTTTTCGTCCTAGACGGAATCCGGAGAAATTCGTCCGCTCATCGCTCGGGAGTGAAGTATGTAATAAAATTAATACTAAAAGAAATTTTAAAAATGAATTGCGTATTAGATTTTTGTGTGTTATAATTTATTGTATTATAAAACTTTTACGATTTGTACGTAAATCTATAACTATAACACTAAAATAAAAAAGGGGATACTTAATATGAGTGAAACAAAGAAGCTGCCTCCCGCTATGGACAACGAACCGAAACCTTACGAAGGTGATGAACCGTTCATATTTGTCAGCTATTCCCATAAAAATAAAAGAGAAGCACATCAAATGATAGACAGGCTTCAGCGTGACGGATACCGTGTGTGGTGGGATAATGGTATTCACGGAGCCTCGACTTGGACAGACAAATTAGCACAAAAAATATCAACGTGTGATTTTTTTATACCATTATATACGAAAGAATGGTCAGAGTCGAAATTTTGCAGTAGAGAATTAACCTATGCGGACAGCAAAAATAGAAAGATATGTTTAATATCTTTGACAAAATTTCCTTTACCGGAAAAAGTGGATTTTGTGACAAGTGAAACACAACGTATCAATAAATATGAGTATATAGATGAGAATGCATTCTATAGAGAGTTGTATAAATCAGATGGGATTGCCAAATGCAGGACAGTAACCAAAGTTGTGAAAGTAAAAATTCCCGAGCACAGTGATGACAATAAGAAGATTAACGAAGCGCAAAAAAAGTTTAAGTATATTAAGGTTATTATAGCAGGTATTGTTGTTATAGCTTCTGGTATTATTTTTTGCCTAGCTAAAAATGATGAGATTATCGATTGGTTAGATGGGGTTAATAAACGGCTTTTTAATGAATATGTAGAAAACTATAGTATTTCATCCGTCACAGGTAAAACCGGTCTTTATACCGGATATATTAACAGAAAGGGACTGCCCGACGACGATTTTGCAACATTAACGTTAAGTGATGGATCTGTTTGCGCAGGTCCGTGGAAAGACGGTGAACCCGTAGGACCTTTTTACGTGAGTTTACCAATAGACAATGAATACTGTGTATATATGGGCGGCATTTCTTCCTCAAGCTACAGACCTGAAGATGATATAGCACTGTTATGGGCTGAAAATTCAGACTTTTTATATGAAATAGAGGATGTTTGGTGGTGTGAAAATTTGTCTTTCGAAAGAGATTATGACGAAAAACAAAAGGGTAGTGATGAACACTACAGCTACACAGGAATCTATGCCGGATATTTTATTACAGGGGCTGAGGACGAATCTGACGAAGACAGTATCTATAACCAAGGCAGATTGAAAACTACCATACCTTTCGAATGGAATACGGGCTATATATATAATTTTCTCAATGGTCAAGGTATATTGACATCTGATAATGGAGATGTTTGGGAAGGAACGTTTATAAATGGATTTCTTAATGGACACGGTACGTATGCGATTGCTAGTAGCGGAGATACATACGAAGGCAAATGGGTTGACGGAAAGAAAAACGGAAATTTCACTGTTACTCATGCAGATGGAAGTGTCGAAAAACTATATTATCAAAACGGCGATTTAATCGGCTGAAAAACGCCGTAGCTCGGCGGTATCGAAAATCTTGTATCACTTTGGCAAAAGGCTCTCCCGAATTCACTCTTGATTTATACGGCGTTTCTATAACATTAGTATCTTGAAATAAACTTCCGTATCGTATATAATATCAAGACAAGAAATATGAAGTGTGCGGATGTGACGACTCGATACGGAAATTTGCAGAGGAAAAATCGAAACAGAATGTCAGACAAAAAATTTTGTCGATGTACAGAAGTACAGTTGATGTGTATTCACGTGTTTAAGGAGTAAAAAAACATTATGAAAAAACTTATTATATCCCTGATCATTATCGGTGGATTAATGTTCACGCTGTTCGGATGTAGTGCAAAGGAGCGGGAAAATGCTTCAGATACGATTCAATCGTCGGCGTGTGTGAAAACAGCTTCAATAGGAGAGATGAATATGGACTATATTGTGTTCGGAAACGGTAAAAAATGTTTTGTGATTCTGCCGGGTTTGTCAATACACAGCGTAATAGGAGCGGCGGATGCAATCGCAGAGGCATATGCGGACTTTACAGAAGAATATACTGTTTATGTTTTCGACAGAGCAAAGGATATTGAAAAAGGATATACAATCAGAGACATGGCTGAGGATACCGCTGCGGCAATGCAGTCGTTACAGATTGAAAACGCGGATGTATTCGGAGCTTCTCAGGGCGGGATGATTGCCATGTACCTCGCCATAGACCATCCCGAACTGGTACACGCACTGATTCTCGGTTCTACCCTTTCCAAAACCAACGATACTTTCGAGCATGTCATAGAAGAATGGGTGAATCTGGCTGAGAAGAAGGATGAAATCGGGCTTCTCGAGAGCTTCGCGGATAATGTATATTCCGAAGCTACATTGGAGAGTTATCGAGATTCTCTGATATCTTCGAATAGGGGCATCAGCGACGAGGAATACAGCAGATTTGTCATCTTGGCAAGCGCATGCGAATCATTTGATTGTTATGACGAACTGTCATCTATTCGGTGTCCCGTTTTGGTACTCGGCTCGGAAGGAGACAGTGTTGTGACATCGGAAGGTTCAAAGCAGATAGCCGAGGCATTGAATTGTGAATTGTATCTTTACGATGAAAGCTACGGACACGGTGTATATGATGAAGCGGCGGACTACAAGCAGAGATGCTTGAATTTCTTAAAGGCAAACTGAAAAGGCGTAAATATAGGAAAGGTTTTGGCATATGAGTCTTATAATTCCCGTACTTTCCAGTGCCGCTATGGTCGTTTTTCTTTATTTGACTGAGAAGTACACACCGGTAAAAAAGCTTCCTTATATGATAAAGGAGTTTATTGTCGGCATACTTTTTGGAGGATTGGCGATTTTCAGCAGTGTGAACGGCATTGTGAGTAATGATATTATTATCAATGTTGCGGATGCGGCGCCGCTGTGCGCGGGATTGGTTTTCGGTGCACCTGCAGGTATTATATCAGGTGCAATCGGAGGTTTGTTCAGATTTATCTTCGGTATCGGAGATTTCACGAGGTGGGCGAGCTCTGTATCGATCGTACTTATCGGCTGTATTGCGGCTCTCCTGCGCAACTTGATGTTTGATGATAAAAAGCCGACATGGGTGTACGGTGCGGGAATCGCATGTGTGTGTGAGGATATCCACATGCTGCTCATTTTTCTCTTCAATCTCGATGATGCCGCAACGGCATTTACTTATGTGAATAGATGCACACTTCCGATGATTATCGGAAATGCCGTCGCCTTAGGTCTTGCGCTGCTTATCGTGTCGCTCCTCAGCAGGGAAACACCCCGCAAAAAGAAAAATACAGAGAATATCTCTCAAACATTTCAGCGTTGGCTGCTAATATGCATCATTACCGCTTACGTCCTTACAAGCGTATTTACCTACAGATTACAAAGCAATATGACGGAAACTCAGATTATGGGTGTAGTAAATCAAACCCTATCGGATGTATCACATGACATAAAGGATACCTCGGATATGCATCTTCTCGAGACAACGAGATTGGTCGAGAGGTCATATCTTGCCTCTTCCGACTGGGATACCGCATCGCTGAAAACACTGGCGAATACATATGAGGTTGCAAACATCAACGTGTTCGGAGAAGACGGCATTATCATAAAATCAAGTACCTCCGAATTTATCGGTTTTGATATGAAAAGCGGTGAGCAATCGGGAGAGTTCATGTGCCTGTTTGAAGGTGAAACGGAATACGTACAGGAGTACCGTACGCTTTCTTATGATGCAAGTATGACAGGTAAATATGCAGGCGTTCTACTGCCCGACGGGACGGTATTGCAGGTGGGATATTTTTATGAGCAATACAAGAAGGACATCGATGATGTTATCTTCAACGCCACAAAGAACCGCCATATCGGGACAAAAGGCTTCATTATGATCTGTGACGAAAATCAGAAGGTCGTCGCAGACGGAGACGAACATAACGGCATGAATCTGGCGGAACTCGGTATTCAAATAGATACGGATACCATGCTTGAGAACACGCAGTACACTGCCGATATTAAGGGAGAGCAGTATCTGTATTCGTATGTGTTTACGGAAGGCTACTGTATCATCGGTGCTATTCCCGAATCGGAAGCGCACTATATGAGGAATGTTTCCATTTATATAAGTATCCTTGTGGAAATAATCATCTTTGCGGCACTGTTCGTTCTGGTATACTTCCTCATCAAAAAGGTTATTATCAATAATCTGCACAAAATAAACAACAGTCTCGCTCAAATCACAAACGGAAACCTGAATGTAAAGGTTAATGTTCGGACAAACGCGGAATTTTCTTCACTGTCGGACGATATAAATTCGACTGTCGGCACACTGAAGGAATACATTGCCGAAGCAGCCGCAAGAATCGATAAGGAATTGGAATACGCAAAGGAAATACAATACTCTGCATTACCTTCTGTTTTCCCGCCGTATCCCGAGCAGGATTGTTTTGATATTTACGCTCAGATGTTCACGGCAAAAGAGGTTGGCGGAGATTTCTACGATTTCTATATGACGGACGAACATACTATTGCATTCCTGATCGCGGATGTTTCGGGTAAGGGAATACCTGCGGCACTCTTTATGATGACGGCGAAAACCACTATAAAAGATTTAGCCGAGAGAGGCCTACCCGTGAATGAAATTCTCGGCGAGGCAAATGAAAAGCTGTGCGAGGGTAATGAAGCGGGTATGTTTGTTACCGCATGCATGGGCATTTTAGATTTGCGTACAGGTAAACTGCAGATTGCCAATGCCGGTCATAATCCTCCGCTTATCAAACATAAGGACGGTACATTTACATACTTGCGAATGAAAGCGGGATTTGTGCTTGCCGGTATGGAGGGCGTACGCTATCGACTGAATGAGTTTACTCTTCACCCCGGTGACCGTATTTTTCTGTACACGGACGGTGTAACAGAGGCAACCGATGCTGAAGAAAAGCTTTACGGTGAGGAGAGACTTCAAACATACATGAACGAGAATGCCGCGCTTCCCGCAAAGGAACTGCTGCATGGCTTGAAAGGGAATATCGACAGCTTTGTAGGCAACGCACCGCAGTTTGACGATATAACAATGCTGATGTTTGATTATTTAGGAGGTACGGTAATGAAAGAAGAAAGAACTTTCCCAGCGGATATCAATGCTCTTTCGGATGTACAAGGCTTCTTTGAAGGTGCTCTTGAACAGTTAGCCTGCCCGATGAAAATACAGGCGGCAGTCAGCGTTGCGATAGAAGAAATCTTTGTAAACATTGCGCATTACGCATATCCTGCGGGTAGAGGAGAAGCAACCGCTGTTTTCTCGTTTGATCCCGAAAGCCGCACAGCCTCTTTTGAATTCAGGGATAAGGGAATACCATTCGACCCGCTAAAACAGGAGGAACCGAATATTACGCTTTCGGCAGACGAGCGCAGTATAGGAGGACTCGGAATATTTATTACGCGCAAAACTATGGACAGTGTAACCTATCGGTATGAAAACGGCGAAAATATTCTGACTATGAAGAAAGCAATATAATTCTATAAGCGTTTCATACATTTAAATACATATACGGAGGAATAATACGATGAAAATCAATCAGAATCGGTCAGCGGAAAAGCTTACGTTTACACTTGAAGGAAGACTTGACACAACTACGGCTCCCGAACTGGAGGCTGTAATTAACGGAATGGATGATGCGGTGAAAGATTTGGTTATAGATATGAAGGGTGTGGAATACATATCTTCAGCAGGACTGCGCGTTCTGCTTGCCGCACAAAAGAAGATGGACAGGATCGGAACGCTTAAGTTGGTCGGCGTTTGCGATTCTGTGATGGAAGTTTTCGAGATGACAGGCTTTTCGGATATTTTGGTGATCGAATGATGGAGCTGGTAAGCGAAGCAATCATATTTTCAGTCAAATGTCACGACGGAATGCGACGTAAAAATTCGGAAACACCGTATATTCTTCATCCAATGGAGGCAGCTGCCATTGTAGCTTCAATGACAAGCGACCAAGAGGTAATTGCGGCAGCGGTGCTGCACGATGTGGTGGAGGACGCCGATGTTGCATTGGATGAGCTTACACAGCGTTTCGGAAAAAGAGTCTCGGAACTTGTTGCATCCGAGACAGAGAATAAACGAGAGTATCTACCGGCGGAAAGCACATGGAAACTGCGTAAAGAGGAGGCACTTAGGCAATTACAAAATACGAAAGACAGGGATGTTAAAATTTTGTATCTTGGTGATAAGCTTGCCAATATGCGCTCTATTTATTACGATTGGCAGAAACAGGGACACGCCATATGGCGGTATTTCAATCAGAAGGATCCCGTGCAGCAAGCATGGTATTACAGAACAATCGCAGACAGTATTCGTGAGCTTTCCGATACGCTTGCATGGAGAGAATACAACGAGTTGATTCAAATTGTTTTCGCAGACGTAACGGAATGAGCGAGCAAATCAAATCACAAATCGACGGAAATACACAGTCTATTCATCTGAGCGGACGTGTTGATGCTTCCGATGAACAGCTTGTGCATTTGATTCCGGCAGTATATACACTGATGTTTTGAATAAAATGTATATACGTTGATTTCAACTTCTTGATTTTGTACGACAGAGCGTCATGCAAAAATTTATGTGAAAAAAACAATAAAATCGTGATGGAATAGCATGATTAAAGTGTATATACACATTGAAATTCATCCATAATTGTGATACAATACAAAGGTTTTAGGGATGAGTTTGCCGAAACCCGTGACGACGTATCTTTGGGTGTACACAAAATTTATTCTTACGGATTTATCGCGTACCTTAAAATTTCTAAGGAGGAAATAAAATGGGAAAAACGAAGACAAAGCAAATCATGAAACGTGCTTTGAGTCTGTTCCTGACCTTGGTGATGCTTGCATCTATGGGTCTTGAAGTTTTTGCCGAAAGCGTTGTTTATGCAACGGATGATCAAGGAAACAGCTATACAAGTATTTCCAATGCATGGAATGCGGCAAAGCAGGGCAGAATCATTAAGCTCAAGAGAGACTGGCGTATTAACAGTCGCCTGGTACTGAATAAAGGCGAATCCGCGACAATCGATATGAACGGTCTGCGGATTGACCGTCAGCTTACAAACGACGACTACGAATCGGACGGCGAGGTCATCTATCTTGACGAGGGTGCCAGTCTGGTTCTCAGAAGTACGGTTACGACCACAACACATGACTTCACCGGATGGGAAAACGGCAGCCGCAAGGCTCTCAAGATTACAAACGGCGGTCTTGTCACAGGCGGTTGGAGTTCAAACGGCGCGGGCGGCGTCCATATGAAAGAGAACTCTACGCTGGTACTTGACAATGTCGCCATAGCGGGCAACCGTGCGGAAATTACCTGGGCTCAAGACGGCTACGGCGGCGGTGTTATGATGGACGGCGACAATTGCACGCTCACTATGAAAAACGGCGCACAGATTGCCTATAACGAAGCACAGGACGAAGGCGGCGGTGTATATTCCAACGGAAGCAGTTCTGCAATCTCGTTGAGCGAAGGCTCCTCCATCAACCACAACCGTGCAAGAGATGGCGGCGGCGGTATCTATTTCTGTTACAGCGAGTTTGTTCTGGAATCGAAGGATGCTACCGGCAGCATTTCCGATAATAAGGTTACAGACGGTCATGGCGGTGCAATCTTTACCGAACAATGTGCAATAAGTACGAATGTCGGTGTAATCTACGGCATCACCATGAAAAACAATTCAGCCTCAGAACGCGGCGGCGCGATTTATCTCAATCAGGAGAGTATAACCGTCAGCGGTTGTACGATAGAGGACAACAGCGCAAATGAAGGCGGCGGTATTTACGTCAACAACGACGACAACACGCTCTCCGGCTGTACGATTCAGAACAACATTGCGTCAAGCGAAGGCGGCGGCGTGTTTGTATCCGCACTCAACGATATAGGACTCAGCGGAACGCTCACGATTAAAAACAATAACCGTAAAGATGGTGCAAAGGACGACTTGTTCCTCAATGATACACCATCCGCAAACGCATATATCACAGGCGTGCCGACCGTCAAGTCTGAAATCGGTATCCGCACGGCAGATACGGAGCGCAAATTCAACGGAGAGCGTGAATTCTACAATGTACAGGCGTTCTTCTCCGATTTTAACGGATATCACATCGAGTTCGACGGTGTGAAATCCATACTGCGTGCCGTAAAAGGAGATGCGGAAACGGTTTCGTTTACAGAGGTAGATCCGGAGCCCAACATCATAAGCTCCTACAACAATTACCCGCTGATTCACGGATATTTCCAGTATGGTTCTATCGGTGATTTGGAGGCAGATCTCACATCTGACTTTTACTACTCCGACGGATATTTCATGAACGGCAGTGATTTCGACGGCGGTGATCCGAACAATTACAATTCACATCTTGCCACAATGTCCATGACAATGGCAATGGCAAGCTTCGGCTCAGATCTCGGTGATGACGGCGAGCTCAATCATCAGGAAGAGTATGAGCTGGATTATACCTACAAGTCTGCGAACATCGAAAAGCTGCTCACGGATATCGGTATTGTCCCCGATGACATTTTCATCAGTGATACCTATTCCGTAAAACCGGGTGTTGATACAATCGGTGTTGCGATAGGACATAAGCATATTTATCAGAAGAGTGAGTCGGATGACGAGTCAGCCATATATACGCTCATTCCGATCGTAATACGCAGCGGAAGTTATGAGAGTGAATGGGCAAGCAACGTTACACTCGGCAGCTCAGGCGAAGCGAAAGGCTTTGCAAGTGCCGCAAATCAGGTCTTTACGAAGGTACGGGAATACATTGATGCCTACAACCTGACCGGCGATGTGGAGGAAGGCAGAGTCAAGTTCTGGATTATGGGCTACTCCCGCGGCGGTGCAACCTCCAACCTGACCGCAAAACGACTCATTGAAAGCTACTGCTACGATTATTACGGTGAGGAGGCTACGGGCAATCAGGTCTATGCGTATTGCTTCGAAGCACCACAGGGCGGACGCAACAGCGAAATGAAGCTCTCCGCTGAGAAGTACTACTGCATCCACAACTGTATCAATAAGGTAGATGCTGTTCCCGAGGTTGCTCCCGATGAAATGGGCTTCATACGCTACGGTGTGGATCACTATGTTCCCGGTGACGCGGAAGCAGCGGAGACACCGAACGAGAACAACTATGTCTGGAGTTTTGTGACTGACCAGGAATGGGCAAACAGCTATAAAACCTGGTATGACAACGAATCTTGGGCGGTCGGTTCGGCGAACTATAAGGAACAGCGTGCCAAGATGCTTGAGCAGCTTAACTCCATCGACCCCATCAATATCACATTCTTCGACAACTTCGAGATTGCCGAGATGGACATTATTCCTCCGTCAATCGATCCGCTCAGCTATGACGGAACGCCTATCACACAGGAACAGTTCATACATGTTTTGATTCGTGCAATTCAGGCGTGGGGTCTCTATAACAGCAATGAAGGCGATTTCCGAGATAGTTATAACAGCTCTTTCAGAAATGGCGACGGATGTTTGTATCCCTCCCTCGAAAGTGCACTGCAGGTTCTGGTGCCTATCGTTTTTTCTATTATCTCCAAGGAATTAGAAGGAATCATGTCAAGCCTGATGAGCGGTAAAGACGCGCTCATCGGCGGTCTTTACGGAAAAGCGCGTGGACTCAATTATTGGATTTTCGTAATCGGTGATTGGACCTCAAGGTCGCAGAGCAGCCGTAACGGATATTTGAATCAGTTATGGAACACACTCATATGTACCCAAAACCCGCTGACCGGTAAGTCCGTAGCAGATTATCTGACAAGCGCAGAATACAAGAGTTTGATGGCAGTATGGGATATGCTGCTCGATGTTGCACTCCGCTTAGTTGAAGTGGATTACGATAGCGATGTTAACAAGTGGAACGAGTCTAAAACGCCGACAGGTCAGCAAAAGACCACACCTGTGACGGAAGGATATACCGGCAATCAGCTTGCATATGGCAGCCATTCCCTTGTTGTACTCGGCACTCTTGCATATAATACAACGGTGATTGCACAAGGCCATTATCCTGAGATTAACTTTGCATGGCTCCGTTCGTATGATAGCTTCTATGATACATCCAAGTCGAAGAGCAATCCTATTACAATCGACATGGATTCGTTTGATGCTCCAACCGTCACGATCAAGAACAAGGACGGTCTTGTATCGATCGAGAGCGATATCGAAGGCGCAGCCGTCTTCTACCGCATCAGTAATACAAACGGCGTTTACTACGGGGAATGGATGCCCTTCAACCAGCCGTTTACACCAACCGGCGAGAATATCTATGTGCAGGCGACCGCGATATACTGCGGAAAAACCTCCGAGATTGAGACACAGCTCATTGACAGAACGGAGTTTGTCTATTACACGGTGACGGTTGACGGTACTGAGGTCGGCAGTTATGTGGCGGGAGCTAAGGTAACAGTCGACGGTACTGACAAAGACAGAATTTTCGATGAGTGGACTGTGGAAAGCGGCAATGCAATACTTGAAAACACAGACCACGCCGTCACGAGCTTCATTATGCCCGATGAGAATGTTGTTCTGACGACATCATACAGCTTTACACGCTCGAAGGATGTTAAGCTGACGGTGGACAAGCCTGTTGCAGATGAAGAACTTCCGACAACGGGTACGTTTACATGGACAGTGGACGGCAAGGAGAAAACCCGAGAGAATGTCCCCGTTTACTGGGTTGTAGAAGTGGACGGCAATACACAGACGGCAAGCGGAAAAGCCAAGTACGGCACAGCATACACCGTTGCCGCACTGATTAAGCAGGATTTGGACGATGAGCTGGCGTTCGCCTTCGATCTGGACGAAGACGATGCTGAAGTGAAGTATGAAGGTGTGGACATCTCTACCGCATACGACGCTTATGTAGATGACGCAGGCTCGCTGCGTATCTACGGTAACCCTGTTAAGACGGAAGATCCGGCATGGGATATATATCTCGTTTTGCCTACTATATTATCTGTTTCGATTGGATTACCGGAAGCGGAGCTTATTGAGAAATTGCCTGATAAGGTAAGCGTCATAATGGAAAACGGATTGACGACATTGGGTGTTGACAAGAGTAAAGCTGATACATCGGCTGTTATAGAGGACGGCAAGGTTGCAAAGGAAGACAATGTAACGATTCCGATTCCCTATACAAACGAAGTAGCACTTGTAATGATTACCATTGCGGAGGAGCAGGTAGACGAACCGATTATTGAAGTCGAAAGCGGTGAACAAACTTTGGAAAGCAGCACCGTACAAAACCGCAGAAACCTCCGACTCCTCACAGCACTGTATGATATTACGCCTTTGACCACGGATGCGAACGGAGACATAAAGACCTTCAGAAACAAAACCGAGCTTAAAGTGACGCTGAACGGCGGCGAAGACGAAACAATTAAGTATACAATCCGTAAAGAAAGCGATAATGCCGATGATGAACCCGAGGTGTACACGTACACTGAACCGTTCACTCTTACAGGCGCCGAAGGTGAAAAGACGACTTACGTGCTCACGACATGGGCCGAGAAGGGCGCTGACCGCTCCTCCGATGTAACCTGCACGTACATTCTCGACAATCCCTACACGGTGACGATAAACGGCACGGATACCGGCCTTCTTGGTATACAGAATAAAGATTTTACGGACTTCCCCAAGACTTACTATTATTACAATGGAGATAAGGTAACCATCGCAGCTCCGGCGGAAGCGGACGAACTCTTTGAAGAATGGGAATCAGTACCCGACGGCGTAATCGGTGATGTAGACGATGTTGCTCTTACTGTTGAAAGCATGTCGGAAAACATCGAACTGACCGCTATCTACAATCCCGTTATTAATAAGATCGAGATGACCATTGACACACCGTGTGCCGGTATAGAACTGCCTAAAAAGATAAGCAGTGCCCTTGTTACCGTTACGGATACGTATGAGATGGCAGATTATTTCCTGGATATCCTGTGGACACCCACAGATACGGTTGCTTCCGCAAATACTGTATACACAGCAAAGATGATGCTGAATCCGCAGAGGTTTACAGACGAAGCAAAAGAGAATGACGTACCTGAGGAAAAAGCGGAAAAACTGAAATATTACCTCTCCGAAAAGTTGGTTCTCGAAGTAAACGATAACAGCACAGATCTCAATGCAACCGTTTCTAAACAGAATGATGCTATTTATGTTACGTTTAGTGAAACCGGAAGTGTATCGGAAGAAAAGCTTGTTGCGATTGAACCGTTCACACCTGTTGCAGTAACCTATGAGCAGGCTGAAAACAAGGAATGGAATCTTCCCGAAAACGCAACTCTCAGACTTTCCGACGGCAGTTTGATTACAGCACCTGTCGATTGGACAATGCCCGAATTCTCATCGAAAACGCTGAGCTACACCGTAACCGGTACGGTATCAATTCCGAATACGGTTCGGAATCCCGAGCATATTTCGAATACTGTGACTATTTTGGTTCTTGTTGTTGCGGAGGGACAGGTTTTGAAACCTTACGCTTCTGTACCCTCGGGCACATACGATGAAATTCAATATGTCCGTCTCTACTGCATAACTGAAGGCGCGGAGATTTATTACACATTAGACGGAAGTACTCCTACCGAAAAGAGTACTCACTATGCCGAAAACACGTCTATAAAGATTTCCGGTGTCACAAAATTGAATGCGATTGCAATAAAGGACGGTGTTAAGAGCGAAATAGCATCCTACAGCTATATGGTTCATGGCATAGAGCCGAGTCCCGAACCGACTCCGACTCCTACACCTGTTCCGACTGTACCCGATATCCTGACAACAAAGAAGAACAAGGATACCGCAAAGTCTGATACGACTTCTGTTGTCGATGAGATAGAGGATACCCTGACCGATACGGAAGGATATGCCGTATGCAACAAGAGCAGTGAATGCCCGCTTGCAGCATATTCGGACTTGGATGTCGGCGCATGGTATCACGACGGTGTACATTATTGTTTGGAAAACGGCATAATGAACGGTTACTCGTCAGATACATTCGGCCCGAATGACAGCATTACACGTGCACAGGCTGTAACAATTTTGTGGCGTATTGCCGGAAGCTCCGAATCGACTAATGAGTCGACGTTCTCTGATGTAGCACAGGATACATACTACGCTACAGCTGTTGCGTGGGCTACGGAAAACGGAATCGTGCTCGGTTACGAAGACGGCACATTCCACCCGAACGCAAAAGTTACAAGAGAGCAGCTCGCGGCAATACTTTACCGCTACGCGGCGTTCTGCGGAATTGACACGACTGTATATGACACAGAAATGCTCGAGAGCTTCGGTGATGCACAGTCAATCAGCAGTTGGGCTTTGGATGCTATGCAATGGGTTTGCGAGAACGGTATCATCAACGGTACCGAAAGCGGATTGATTCCGCAGGGTACCGCTACCCGTGCACAGAGTGCCGCTATATTCCAGCGCTTCAGCGTACTCGAAAAATAAGCTGAACTGAATAAAGAAAAGGGGGAAACGGAAGATTATTATACCGTTCTCCCTTTTTCTCTTTATCACGGTTTATGCGAATCGTATATCCCTTTATACTTATGTCACAGAAATCAAATTAAGTCAGTATTACATGAAATAATATACGACAACGGAAAGGTAAACATACTATATGAAAACTAAGGCCTATCGAATGAGTGCGGTTATCCTGGCACTGTGTATGGTGTTAGGACTTTGTGTCCCCGCTTTAGCTGCAGGATATCAGGCAGAGCGTGACAAAACACAGATTTGCGGTACATTCTATTTTGACCCGCATGAGGGAAGTGTTGAAATAGGAGATTTGCCGGATACCTATATATACAGTGATACATATTTTCAGTCTTCATCCTATAAAGCAAATGCACATCTTGCCACTATGTCTATGCAGCTTGCATCCGCGTCAATCAGCAGCCGCAGCTACGACCGTACGGAGAGTGCGTACAAGACACGAAGCCGAAACGTTGAAGATCTCTTGGAACAGCTTGGTTTCCGTGATACCGAGATTAACGAATATTACAATCGGAAGATGAACGAGAATACCATAGGTGTGGCTGTGGCATATAAATACCTTGACAATGACAATGTGCTGCTTGCAATCATTCCGAGAAGTGCAGGATATGAGATCGAATGGAGCGGCAACTTCAACGTTGGGGATGAAACAACCGAGGACGGCCTTCATCTCGGCTTCAAGTGCGGAAGAGACATCGCACTTCAATTTGCAGATGAGTATGTTTCCGCACACAACGATGTTTTTTCAGGCAAAACACTGAAGATTTGGAGTGTCGGCTACAGCAGAGGTGCGGCAATTGCCAACCTGATCGGTGCCGCTATGGCGGAAGGTTATGAGCTCGGCGAAGCAGGTGCGACGATTTGTGCGGAACCGCAGAATGTATACGTATATACTTTCGGGACACCGAATACCGTGGTGCCGCCCAAAGGTACGGATCCGCACGACAGCATATACAACGGTATTCACAATTATTTTGCTTCATATGACCCTGTCACATTTACACCGTTCTCAACATGGGGCTTCACACGATATGGTCAGGATACACTTCTGCCCACAGATGATACGGATACAAAGGCGCAGATGCTCTCGTTTTTGCAGGACATAAATAAGAATGTTTATGACATATATGTGAATGGCGACGGCGATCCTGATACA
>CAVIJI010000045.1:0-15516 GCA_963642885.1 bacterium | reverse complement strand
CCCGAAGAATATCTTTGAAAGCTAAAACGATATTTGTGCGTTTGTTTGCATCCAGAAGAGGAAGGATGGATGAAGAAAATCTGGAGGAGAGAGTAGCGGCAACATCGTCCAAGTACAAGATTACGTCCAGTGAGAGATTATTCTTTCCACGAGCCAATGCCGCTGTTGCTCCATCATCGGTCCGGATATCTAAATTGTCGTTAACAGTGAGTAGCATTTCGCCAATCAGCTGTTTTTGCGTTACGGAACGTGCCTTGCATCGTACAAGTATGGATACATATGATCCGAAACAAAGCTTCTTCAAGCATTCTCACCTCCTTCATTCAGGGCAACGTTCTTATTCCATAAAATCGACGATATCACCGACATTTACATTTAGGGCTTTGCAAATGCGCCCCAATACCTCAAGATTTACGGATTCGCCGCGCCCCATCTTGGCAATCGTAGTGCCAGTAATGCCTGTTTTGGCCATGAGGTCTTTTTTCTTCATGTTTCGATCTATAAGAGTTTTCCAGAGCTTGTTGTAACTGAAAGTCATTTTTTTCCTTCTTTCGGGTTCATACTGAATCAAAGCTGTCTTTCATCTTATACAGTATATCATAAAAGCGCAGATTTTTCAATAGATGGCAAATTAAATTACATTTTCGCGTATTTCAGGAGAGTCGTAGGAGAGTTTTAAGAATGTCTCAGCTATGTAGTTACAAGCCCAAACCGTTTATCATTTAGGTAGAAGACTTAAAAAGGAGGTGCCGGTGTGGGTTTCAACGATTCCGGGTAAGAAAGTTCTCTGTCGTCCGCAAATATCAAACAAATTCAATCAGAGAGGTTCGACATATGACTTCAGAAATTATGACATGCAATCTTGGTCCTGCCGATGCAGAATGCATTGCAACTGTGACCGAAAGGCGGTATAATCAGATGAAAATAGGTATCATCCATCGTTCTGGCTGTCGCGACATTTGGAACGCATTCATGTGCGAAGGAGCAAAATTTGGTGCATACGACATTCCGTTTTGTCCTACAACTGCACAAAATCTTCCTAACATTATCGTAACGTGGGAAGAAGCCAAGTCAATTTACAAGCGAAGGCTCGCTTCCGGGGATGCGAACTTTCACGAGGACGCATTTGTATGTTGGTATACCGATGATTACAAATTCGACGGACCGCGTGGTATTTGGAATGACAGCAAATTTGCGCTGAAAGTTCTCCGTCATTTTGCCGGAACAATCACTCCGGATTTTTCCACCTATCAAGATTTCCCCGAGCCAATAAAGATTTACAACACCTATCGGATGCGCACATTCGGGTTTTGGCTCGGCAAAAACGGAATTCCAGTCATCAACAATGTCCGTTGGGGTACGCAAGAAACATATCGGTATTGTTTTGAGGGAATTCCAGAAAACAGCATCATCGCTATTGGCACCTGCGGCGGCAGTCCGCGCAAACATGAGGATAGAGACCGGTTTGAAAAGGGACTCGATGAGCTTATAAAAGTTCTCTGCCCCCACACTATCATTGTGTACGGCTCGGCAAGCTACCCCTGTTTTGACAAGTTAATAGACCAAGGGATAAAGATTGTTTCTTTCCCCAGTCAAACAGCTCGGGCGTTTGAAGGGAGGAGGCAACATGAGTAAAGGAGACTCTCATCTTTTTTCAAATACAAGCGGAGCAGGGCAGGCACTCATTGATGAAGTAATAGCAAACGGTGAAAAGATTTCCCCTGATAAGGTTCTATTGATAACGAAAGATCCTTGGGGAAAAATTGTATGGTTAGAGTCCGGTAATTCATCTTCTGGTCTTCAACATGTTGTTGACAGGCATGGTCATGAATTTAACGGCTCCGGTATATCTAATGATAACATCCCAAACTATGTACTTGAAGCTGTTTATCAGGGCAATGTTGTCGGGACACAAGGAAAGCGAAATCCCCGAACCGTTTATGAATTCGTTTATAACGGTGAAACAAGACGGGTTGCCATTCAAGTGGGCAGTAATGGTTATATTGTAAGTGCAAATCCAAAAAGCATGGAGGGTAAGTGATCATGATAAAAAAGATTAGATTAATGCTCGAATACAACACATACTGTATTTGGCTTTACAACGAAAAAAATGAAATTATTGACAATGACAATCCTCCGGAGTGGAGTGATGACAAGGAGCTAACGGATGCGTTTATGGCCGTAAGTGATTTGTATGATACCTTTTTCATCGACAACAAGCAAGAGTTCCGTTATGTCGGCTGCAAGGATGAGAAAACCCTGCAGCAATTGAATGAAGCTGTTGCACATGCCGTTAAGATTCTGATGGACAAAAATAATGGGAAATATGAAATTGTGAACGATATCGAATTGCCATCTTTGGATGACGCACCCATAAATGCTGAATAACAAAAGGCAATCAGGAAAAAGCTTGTGCCCGCCGGTCTCACGAATCGGCGGGCACTGCTCGTTTGTCTCAATCCATTAGCCTTCTTAGATCACCCCAAAATGCCGCAGGGCATTCATGATGGCTTCTTCCTTCTCCGGCGGGCACTGTGGAACACGAGCGTCCTCGGACTTCGGTTTATTGAAGCTTTCACCGACATCCAGTCCGCATTTGCGTTTCACCTGAGATATGTACAGGTTGGAAACCTTCAGACCGGTTTGTTCGAGGACATACTCCTTGATCTGCGGATACGTCGCCTGACCGCGCTTCTCCTGAAGCATTTCCTCAACATCCACATCGATGTCGATATGTAGACCATTTGTCCGCACTAAGAGACAGACCGTCTCCACGTGTTTCGTAAACGGGAACAAATTAACAGGTACTGCTTGTTCGATTCGGTAACCGTTTTGAGTAAGAAATTTTAAATCGCGTGATAAGGTTTGAGGATTACATGAAACGTAAATTATGTTTGAAGGACTGATTTTAATCAAATCACTACATAACGTTTGGGAAAGCCCCGCTCGCGGGGGATCTACAATTACAAGTTCGGGAAGAGATTTGTTATCGACTTTATTGTATAGTGAAGATGAGTCACCGACAAAATACTCGATATTATCGATACCGTTTTTCATTGCATTGTATTTGGCATCACTTATCGAATCAGGATTAATTTCAATGCCGATGAAGTGCTTTTCGGGCATTCTTTTTGCGACAGATAAACCTATTATTCCCGAACCGCAGTATAAATCCGCACCGAAATTAAAATCGCAAAGAGAAGCATACGAACAAACTATTTCGAGCAAAAGTTCAAAGGCTTTTGTATTTACTTGTCTGAATGCCTCGGAAGAGTAACGCATTTCCAATCCGAAAATTCTATCGTAAATATATGATGAACCCGAATTATTAAATATGAAATTTAAAGAATGCGAATGCTCTCCGTCGCTCTTGAATTTTTCGTCAAAATCATCCCTCAGAGCTTCGGCAATATCTTTGTTAACGGCTTTTTCGGTGTATATGGATACCGTAATATCTCCATTACAATTGTCTCTTATGTGTATATCACTGAGAATATATTCTTTTACGTTTGCAGATATCGAATTACAATGATTTGCAACTGTGGAAAATGCACTTGGGGGAAGCAGACAGCCCGTGAAGGGAACAGCGTCATTTGTCTTAGATGCGTAGTAGGCAAATTTTTCGCCATCGAAGTGCAAAGATATATTATTCCGATAGTGCTTTCTTTCGGGGTAGTATACTGTATCTCTTACCACGGAGTAATCGACGCCGGCACGTCTGAATGCCGCTATAACGGCATTCTTTTTTATCACATTTTCGTATTCATAGCTCACATTCCCGAGTGTGCATCCTCCACAACTGCCGAAATTACAGCATTCGGGTTTTATTCTGTACTCGGAAAGCGAAATTAATTTAACGATTTCTGCAGTGTAATAGTTTTTTTCGTGAGAAACGATCTTCACTTCGGCAATATCTCCCTTAACCGCTCCCGCTATGAAAATTACCGCTTTATCCTTTTTGGCAATTCCCATTCCGTTTTCATTTGTGTCGATTATCTCCAGAACAGCAATATCGTTGATATTCATTATCTCCTCGCATATTCGGTGAATTACCATGTAATCAAATTATGCCGATATATTCCAATTTGATTTAGACATTTGACAAAATTATCAATCACCATATTTGATTTCTGTTTCAAGTATTTCTTTGTCGCAGGTCACATCATTCTGATCGAGATACTCATCAGTATATTCCGCTTCGCCATTTTGATTATCATAAGGATCCAGACGCATGTACGTTTTATTAGGAGATAAATCACTTTGAAAAGCGGTTGAACTGATGTATCGGAAGGCGTCGGCATGACAGAAATAGAAATCCCATACGTCTTTCTTTCCGCATCGATATGCACCGCCGCCGATTGACGGGTCACATAACAACCAACCGAACGGAGCAACATAAAACTGTGCCCAATCATGGCATCCGATATGTCCGCCCTTACTGTCATGTAACGAAGGAGTAACGTAATTTCCGGACTGCCAGCGCGCAGGAATTTTCGAAATTCTGGCGAGTGTGATAAACAGCAAAGCTTGTACGCCGCAGTCGCCTCGATGGTTTAGCGCACAATAAGTCGGTATATTATCAAAATAGCGATATTCGCGCATGTATGAATAGAGCACATTCTTTGTGATATAATCATAAATACGTCTGGCGCGAACAAGGGGATTGGGGTGATGCTCGGTTATCTCGGCTTCCAACATTCTCAGATAAGGCGAAAATTGTATATGCGGAAGTTGTTCTCCCGTATACTCCGGCATTTCGGGTTGAATTTTATCCGCAAGTTCGGGTAAAACTTCCCGATAATTTGCTGTATTCACAAACGATAGCGTGATTTCGGCTGTTTCACCACGGTAATTCGGAATCTCAATATAAGCGCAGCTGATCGGGTGATTATCGATCTGTACGGAGTGCGATGCCGAAAGAAGCTTGATTTCGGATATTTCAGGTGTTTCACATGGGTGTGGAAGCCAAACACGAAGTGTTTTTCCTTCACGTACAATATCCGGACGCAAGGATTCCCGTACAGTATACTTAATGCGTACCTGACCGTACTTTCGTAATGCGGCGATATGCGATTCCGTAATTCGGTAATCAGGACTCTGTACGTAGTCGGGATTATCAATACGATGTAGATATGTGTCACATTGACTGAGAATGTTCGACAGAGCGGAGTTTTCGAAATACACCGAATCGTGGCGGTAAACTACATCCGCAAAACCCATATCAAGTATTTCTTGTAAATGTTCGGCGTTTACAGACGGATACTGTTCACGCAAATACCGCAGCATATCGTCAAAATTTACATTATAATCTTTTGTAAGTCCATTGGCAATAAAGTGCTCTAAAATCAACCGCTTACGCATAACATTATCGGTAATACGCGGCAGTAATTCTTCAATTCGGCGTATCTCTCCGTTAAAATCAGCACATTCACGCAAATATGCTATTTCAGCAGGCAGCGGCACGCTTAAATAAGATAAATCCGTATAGCAAAACGGTTCGTTCGGCAGCATAATATGTTCTCCGTTTCTGTTATGTAATAATATGGATCAAATAAGTAACAAATTAATGCGGCGGTTATCCTTATTCTTCAGCCGAAGATAAGCCACACTAAATCATCGGGAATAAAGCGGAGAATTTCCGTTTACGGAAATTCTCGGAAGTGTGGCGGTTATCCTTATTCTTCAGCCGAAGATAAGCCACACTCTATTTCGTATATACCTGTCAGCTTTTCCGACAGCGGCTTGGGTTTAGACATATGCCCGGGAGTTTCCGGAACAATTCCGACAAGATAACGGAAGTAGAGATATGCGGGAATTGCAGCCCAACCGTGGCACAGACTTCCGGCGTGTCCGAAATCCGTTTGACCGAGTGCGGTTTCCCAGAATGTTGTTGCGTTTTGATTGAGCATCTCGCCCCACTTGTCCGCTATTTCCGCAAAAACAAAACGTGCATACTTCTCGGGACGACGTAACAACGAATCGTATCTGAATATACTGTGCGAGAATGTTACCTTTATCATCTCGCTGTCATATGCCAGTTTTTCTAATGCTTCATCAACGTATGGTTCCGGACATATGCCGCTGTATATTGCAAGCGCATTTGATAACTGTGACAGATGGAACCGTTCTTTCGTATCCTTACGAATAAAAGAGTAATATCTATGCGCATCAGCATCGTAGAATGCATTGTGTGCAGCTGATTTTAATAATTCCGCATGTTTTGTCCAATTAGCCTGCTTTTCCGATTCTCCGAGTACACCGCATAGTTTAGCAAGACTGTCGTACGCCATCGCAACAAATCCGCAGAGCGGCAGATCGTATGTAATATCCGTATCCACAGTACCTATGGAACCTTCAAGTCCGGGCTGCCACTCATAGAAATTCCAATATTGGCTTTCAGGGAACAAGGGAAGCAGTCCGTTTTCGGCAGTACGCGTTACAAATTTACCGCAGAGACGCTCCACTATCGGCAGCATTTCACGCCCGAAATCAACATCACCTGTGTAAAGCACATATTCCCAAAGTTGAACTGCGTATACGGCACAGAAGCTCGGAATTGTTATCGATACTTTTGCGGGAGCACACAGCTCCAGTGTATCGTCGTCTCTGATTGACAAACCGAGCAATTTCAAAGATGCCTTAGCAAAACGTTTTTCACGAAACGTGTAGTAACCGCACAACATCTGATTGCGTGAATCCATGGAATATAATGCCTGTTCACGCCATGGACAGTCCTCGTAATGCTCGTGCATACAAAGAAGCAGAGTACGCAAACATGTCTCATAAATACGGTTATGCATAGTATCGGCACAGTGAAAATCTATATGATCGGTAACAGGGTAGTTTGTCGGAATTATGCCCACATGATGAAGCACCGCACTTTCCGCGTAAATATGAATTTCCAAATACCGACAGCCCATGCGTAAAAATGGGTGTACGAACTTTGTATGTCCTGAAGGAAGTGTCACATGACAAGCGAAATTACGCGTACCTACCTCGGTACGAACACGCATATCATTGAGATGCTCACCCCAACCGATCATCAATTCAGCTTCGGCAGGTAAATCAATATCGAGCGTAAACATACCCGATTCTTCTCGTCCTATATCGACTACGCACCAAACACCGCTTTCGTTTTCTGTGCGTTTAAGCACAACATCAGTCATCGCAGCGTCAAAATAAGACCTGTCGCTCATTGACAATGATGCAAACTGCATACGTTCACCCATGTTTCTGTAGTTTGCGGCTTCTGTGAATGAACCTTTGGCGACGATTTTGCCTGTGGTGACAGGCTCCCAAATGAGTTTTTCCACAGGACGCGGATATAGTGTGTCAAACTCACGTGTTACAATAGGTGTTTCCCAAATCGGGATAACATTCCTGCCGTCATACTCAAACGAGAATCCAAGCTGACCTGTTACCTTGTCCACTCTGCCGCTCTTGTAGCACGGATGAACTGCCATTTTTGTAGCTTTGCTTGAGTGGAACAACTCATGTTCATCTTCCCATAATGCGTATGCAATTCCGGGTATGGCTTTTTTATATGTTGAGCTATCCTCATTTGCACAAAAACCGACAATTGTCAGTATGTTTTCACCGTTTTCCAGTTCATCGGTAATTTCCACTTTATCATATACCTTGTAAAACGGATAGTCTGCGTATTGTCTTCCTGTCACTAAGCGGTCACCGACAAATAACGCATAATCCGAATCTGCGGTTACCGCGAATATATATCTTTTTCCGTAAACCTTCGTAACTGTTTCTCGTGTCATTACATATGTGTTGACATCGTTAACAAGGGAAGAGAGCCAGATAAATTCAGCGTTATGTAATTCCATTGGCAGCATATCAATATCTCCTTATGTTATTAATGCATCAGTGTTCGGGACACCAGTAGATATCCGTTTCCGCAGGGGTGCCGTACGGAGCACTTGGTTCGTGTTTTTCACGGAACAGTACGGTGATTGTCGCGGATTTGCCTACCATTTCACTTGTCACAGGGAAGTAAAACGTCGTATCGTGCTCCGCTTTCATGACACGGTGTTCCCAGACGTTTGACGGATAGGACACGGCACGATCGGGACAACCATAGCGATTGCCGTCAATCTCTACTGTGACTGCCACGCCCTCGATTCCATGCTCACCGTTTACCGCGATTGCCAGCTTGCCCTCTCGCGGGATGACAACCTTTGCTTCCTCCGCAAAACGTACGGAAAATTCGGGAGCCATAAGATTGTTCGCATGTGCATGCGGAGTGTCAATCTGAGCACCGTTTTTGGTAAGCTTGACGGAAAACAGTCGGTCCATCGGGTTCGGAAGACGGAAATATCGAATCGGCTTGTCAATTTTGTATTTCACTCGGCACCGTACACCTGAATCGACGGCTATATTGTGGATACTCTCGACGACATACGGCATGGTATATGCTCCAAGTTCGATAACCGACTCGGGGGATACGGCAGTAAATGCGACAAGATTTGCGGAAAATTCCGCTGTACCGGGTGTAATCTGAGGAAGTATCTGCTTTACGGGATTTTCTCGTGTTGCGTAATACTCGATTTCTACGGTATCCGCATCAAATGTGCCGCCGAAATCCACGCGCAGACAACCGCCGTCAATGCGCTGACCACCGGCATATGTACGAGATCTGCCGTCAAAAAATGTGTCGGGATCATTATCGAATAAAGCTGTCTGGTCACATCCGCGGTAGCGGTATGTATCCTGTCCGAAGAAGGCGTCACGGCATTCTGCGACAGCGGAATATTCTGTTGTTCCTGCTCGACGTACAGCACGTGTTTCAAGAGAGTCGTTATCGACATCGCGCATTGCGTATTCGTACAGTGTCTTTGCATATGATGCATTCGGTGTCGGAAGTTGTTTAGCTTTACCGAGATGCTCGGGATTTTGTTCGCGACGATCAAACGGCGCATCCTTTGCATAAAGCTCGCCTCGGAATTCAATCGGATGTTCTGCTGATATCACTTCAATCTCGTCTACGCAGCCGCTGTTTTCACTTGTATCCGTACACCGACGGAGTACACGATACGTGCAATTCTTCGGCATATCTTCGGCAATTTCGGCATGACAGCATTCTATCAGTGCGGCACGGAAAGGATGTACGGGAATTTCTATGGTTTCGCCATATGTAAAAGTGCCTAAAAATTCAGTGTAAGGATGGTGTAAAATGACGGAAATATCGCCCGATTCGGATTTTTGAAGTCCGATTTCCTCGTCCAGCTTGACTTTGAGCTGCTGCTCATTCCACGAATCGTTGCCGGTACAGATGAACTGTCTGGTTCCGTCACCGCGTGAAACAGCATTCGGACCGTAGGATTGAGGCAACAGTGTGCCGTTTATCAGAATATTCCTGTATTTTCTGTGCAGTGAGTAGATAGCCGCAAGAGTCGGCAGTTCGTTGTCTCGCAGGAACCATGGGTTGCCATAGATTTCCGGCGCAAGTATCAGCTCACGACCGAATGCCTGGTAAATTAGATCATCCTCGAAATAAGCAGGGCAGGATGAGATGCACACACCGTGATCTTCTGCCAAACGCTCCAGACCGGGTACATTACCACGTGTGAACGTAAATTCCCTATGATGCATGGCGGTTTTCGGATTACAGATGTGGACGTCTACGTATGTTTCGATACCGTTCCAAAGAAAGGTCGTGACATACGGTTCTCCGATGCCAAGCGGCAATCTGTGGTTCAGAACGATGAGATCAGGTGAGTATTCACGGCATTTACGCATAGTCTCAACAAAGCTGGGCTGTTTTTCCTCTCGCAGACCACCACATACACCATCCAGCTTAAAAAGCGTAAAATTGTAGTCGCGACACAGGGAGACAAGCAGTTCACGACGTTCTGTTTCCGTTGTCGGATCATCACCGTATCCGTCAGGTCCTCCCCAGACACCAAGCCGACAGCCGATTTTCGCCGCTGCGTCCGCGATCGGCTTATAACCGTTCGGATATTGCTCTGCAAGAGTTTCCCGACGCTGTGCCGCATATAGACCACCCGAACCATCCAGATTTCCTGCGTCCCAGGCGTAAATGTCGATTTGCATACCGAAGCGATCCCTCATAAAACGGAAAAAAGACAGATTCGTGAGTGTTTGCGCTTCCGTGGAACCTTCGTTTGTGCTGTTCACCCAACTGAAATACTGTGCACGAGACGGCGTTTTTTCATCCGCACCGGCAGTTTCTTTAAATTTTTGCATAATCAATCTCCATTTTTTTCATAATCCGTTACCAATAGTACTTACTCATACAAGTATCGGAATGCCATCCGCACCATCGAGCGAAAGTATCGTGCCGAGTGCGTTGTCTTGGCTTTAAGATATATTCTCCGATAAATTCGGAAAACTTTCACGTGTAAATCAGTATACCACAAAATGCAAGGTATATCAAGAAGAATCGCATTAATTAAGGAATATGCGGATTGATGACGAAATGCAAAATCGCTTACACAAGTGTCACACGAAGAAAAAAGTGACGCTGATGACGGCGACCGAAGTATCTTTATATTATCCTGCAAGACCTTGCGATTTACAGAAGGGAAGTGCTTCGATTTATACTATACTTTTACTTTCCGTAAGGTGCTGACAATAGTGCTTTATGCGTCATAAGTAATGTGTCGGCGGTAAAAAATACAGATTATCGGAGATATAAATTCGTTAAAATTATACTTGATAAAAACGAAAAAACTCTGCGGCACTCGTTTTCGTGCGGATAAAGAGCCTGTAATCGTTAAAAAGTGTTTGAAATGCCCGTTGCCACAAGCATTTTTGCATAGAAAAACTGCACACCAGCTCAATACTACATTGTATCAAAACTGTTGTGCAGTTATGGCGGAGAGGAAGGGATTCGAACCCTTGTGTGCTCTCGCACAAACTGATTTCGAGTCAGCCCCGTTATGACCGCTTCGATACCTCTCCAATCTCAACGAATGGTATTATACCACACACAACCGCATAATGCAAGACTTTTTTTAAATTTTTTGATTCATTCTTTCTTAAATTAAGTGACAGATACGTAGATTGACAGATAAACGACTAAATGATATAATATTGATATCATTTAATCGGAGGTTTCAAATGGAGAAAATTGAATTGATTAAAAGAGCAAAGTCCGCCATAGATTCACACAAAAATATCTATTACAATAACGGTGAATACAAAGGGGCTGATTTTTGGGATTTTGCGGAAATATTCGAAATAATAGAGGATTACTACGAAGTTTCCGAAGACAAAAGTGTGTTTGATACTTTTGAAGAAATGTATGGTTTTATCACTCGTGCATATACAGATAATTGGAGCTTCAACCCGTTTAACGACGATATTATGTGGCTTGTTATCGCACTTACCCGTGCATATATTTATACAGGTGTGAAAAAATATCTCGATATGGCTATAGTGAATTTTAACATGGCATACGACCGCTCGGTAAGCGATGATTTGGGTGGAGGTCTCTTCTGGCGTATTGAACGCAAATGCAAGAACACCTGTGTAAACTGTCCCGCGGCAGTTGCGGCACAGTATATCGCACAGGCTACCGGAGACGATACTTACTACGATAAAGCCAAATATTGCATTGATTGGGCGGTAAAGATGATGTTTGAGCCTGAAAGCGGCAAAGTCTATGACTGCATAAACCTCGACGGAACAATCAACAAGTGGTCCTCAACCTATAACCAAGGCACTTTCATCGGTTCATGTATGATGTACTATGAAAAAAGCGGAGATGAAACATATAAATCGTATGCTTCAAAAGCCGCAGAATACGTTATGAACGAAATGTATCATGGCGGAATAATGGACAACGAAGAACCGGGAAACGATCTGCCCGGATTTAAAGGCATCCTCGCACGATATATAAGACGTTATTGTGAAAAAACAGGTGAAACCGAATACATAGAATGGCTTAGAAAGAATGCAGACTCGTGCTGGAGCAATCGCAACTCAAACGGTATTATGTGGACACAATTAGGCCATAAAACAGAAGAGAAGGCCGATTACGATGTATTTGCCGTTTCGGCCGCGATTTCGGTTGTTGTCAATGCGGTAGGATAATTCACTCCCGAATCCGAATCAATATAGTATAAAAAAAGGATATTGCATTTACGGAAATTACCGTTTATGCGATATCCTTTTATACATAAATCAATTGTTCACTCGCCGCTGTAAATTAACTCTAAACGATTATTCGAAGTCTGCTTCGGTAAAATCACGGTCAAGATATCCCTCTCCGATATATTCCTCACAGCCTTTTCTGCCGTTGTACCATATATGCCAACCGTTTCCGTCAAACAGAGCAGAAGGCTTATAGCAGCTTTCTCCGTCCCATGAACCGACATCGGGAGCCAGCAGGGGATTGTACTTACAGCGTCTCCACAAGGTACGTCCGTTAGGGGAAAGTGCGGCACATATGCATGCGGTATCTATATCCTTGTATCCGATATAGAATAATAAATATCCGAGATCGGTATGAAGTACCTGGCAGCCGCCTATACGGTCACGTTCGAATTCATTTGAAGGATTGCTTACAAAAATCGGATTGATTTTATCTTTAATCCAATGAATACCGTCGTCACTTTCTGCAAGCGCAAGTACATTTGGCTCATATGTCTCACCCGCGGAATACCACATTCTGTATTTGCCGTTTTCATATAGCACACATGGATTCATGACACTCATGCCTTCGTAGTAGTACTCTGGAGTTAATATGGGATTGTCAAATTTTCTGCTGAAATTAATTCCGTCAACACTGTCGGCATAACCTATGAAACTGTGTCCGCGTGCCTGACCGGTGTACCACATAAGGTATTTTCCGTCGACTTTTAAAATACAATGGCGGTTTATATTATCTTCCCAGCCTGTATTCATATCACAGTTTAATGTAATCACAGGTTCACCCCAGTGTATTCCGTCGTCCGAAAAAGCGACAGCAAGAGCCTTTTCACGACGATAAGAGAAGTCCATGCGATATTTTCCGTTGTCTTTCCACACATAGACATCAAAGAGTGAACCGCTCGACGGTCCGCCGTATATCGGATTTACCGGATTTTTTTTGAAATAATACATAATACATGCCTCCTTGAAGAACATGATGAGGATATGTCAAATGATTAAGTTTTTCACATAAAAACGATTCTAATCAGTACCGATACGGAAAACACGGCATTGCTTTTAAACCGAATACATTATTTTCGCTTATGAATGTTAATTACGTTCTGTACGGAATCCATACCAACATATTTGTTTCATCGCGGTTAGCAAATGCGTGATACGGTATAAAATGTATGTCGGTTTCGGTGAATTTTTCGGGAATTGTCAAAGGAGCATAAATCTGAAGTCCTTCATCCATTGCGGAAGTGCTGTTGTGACGTCTGAAACCGTGTGATATTACATTCGGTATGCCTGTTTCAGGTGCAGAGCTGTCCAAACGGAACATCGGGTTTACGGCATCAACAAACAAACTGTGCACGTCATCATCATTATCAACACCTTCCGCACAATAGATGACGGGACCGCGTCTGAGTGCGGCTTTGCCTGCGTTTTTATAAATACCCGTGTGAGAAGCGAGAAATTCGGGTTCGATATTCATATTAACGGTAATTTCTCCGCAATCAAACTTAGCATATCCGTTTTCGATTACATAGGATTTGTCTGCGGTGAAATTACGGCACCAGCTCGGAATTCTTACATAAACGGTACAGTTAGCCTTCAAATGTATTTCTCCGGATACAGGGTAATCCGTAGTTTGAGAAACCTCGATATCACCGTTTTTGTAAATGCTTGTACCAAATTGATTTACCCATACTGCACCGTTGTCTTCAGCATAAAAATACTGTCCGACAGATGAAAGCACACGGTTTATGTTGCAGGGGCAGCATGAACAGCCGAATACCTTCTGTCGTCTGGTAATAGGATAACGTCCGCCGTATTTTTTATAGTTGTCAAGATGAATTTCCAACGGATTTTCGTAGAAGAACGCATCTCCTGACAGTGACAAGCCCGACAACATACCGTTATAAAGCTCAAGCTCTATAACATCGGTGTATTTTGAATCGTGATGCATGAGAAACATTCTGTGAGCGAAAAGAATCATCGCAATCGATGCACATGTTTCGGCATAAGCTTTATCATTTGAAAGGTCATAGGGAATCGTAAACGCCTCTCCTGCATTTGTCGAACCGAGTCCGCCTGTTACATACATTTTTCGGTATGCCATATCTTCGAATAATGTACGGCAGGCCTTGTCCAAGGATTCATCGTTTTTCTCACGTGCCAAATCGGCCATTGCGGCATAAACATAACCCGCACGTACCGAGTGACCTACTGCGGATGTTTGTTCTCTCAACGGTTTATGGCTCTGGAAAATCTCATTGCTTAATGCTTCCTCGCCGTTTCCTCTGTTGTCAATAAAGTATGAGGCTAAATTCAAATAATCCTCATCACCTGTGGTATGCCAGAGCTTTACCAAAGCAAGCTCGATTTCTTCGTGACCGGGAGTTTTAAATTTCGGTTTCGGTTCGGCTGTTCCGTCCATAAATACCGCTTTAATATACTTAGCGTATTTTTCCATCAAATGCAGAAATCTTGTATCTCCCGTTGCATCGTGATAAGCCACAGCCGCCTCGATTAAGTGACCGGCACAGTATAATTCATGACAATCGCGATTCGTGAAACGATTTTCCGGTTCAACTACCGTATAGTATATGTTGAAATATCCGTCGGGGTGTTGATTCTTTTCAATCTCATCGATTATCGCTTCGATTTTAGCACGCATTTCGGGATTATCATCACGTGATAATTGATATGCCGCGCCTTCAATCCATTTAGCTACATCAGAATCCCAGAATATGTGCGGACGGTCGGGCATACCTTCTTTCCAATCACAGCGAAAAGCCGCAATTCGTCCCGTCTCATCAAAGCGATTGTAAACAGCATCGAGAGTAACATCACGGTTTAAATCTTCCTTCTGTTTCCAGAAACCACCTGTAAGAGTAACATTACGGTAATCAGCTTTCATAAAATCCTCCGTTGTTTAATTATTATAGCCGTATATTAGGCAATACAATTCTGTTGTGTTAAGTATACCAATAAGTCATGGAAATTGCAAGAGAAAAACAAATTTAATAGCACTAATTTGATATTATCGAATGTTGCGGCATAATTAATCGAAAAATGCCCTTAGTACATATCGAAATACAAACTCGAAAATATGTTACTAAGGGCTTTTTCAATGTGAAATTTTAATTGTTCTTTACGGTAATAAACAACAATTTCCGAATTATACCGAAAAAAACATCGATTGAGCATTAAATTCAACCGTAAACTCAATACTTTTCGATATATATGTTGCGGAATGAAACCGGATCACCGTGATCCTGCAGCATGAGGGGGCCTACTGGAACGGGATGGTCGGTTATTCCACCGGGTGTGGAATGGTGAAGTATAATATTGTTTTGAATCATAATTCCGTTCTGAAGAATGGTAGCACGTGCGGCTTCAACC
>CAVIJI010000044.1:5859-16484 GCA_963642885.1 bacterium | reverse complement strand
GCTTGCCGTAATTAAGCGCGATTTTCGAGGCATCATCTCCGCCGACCGTAATTATAAGCTTTTTTATATTGATTTTCAGCTTGGATACGGCTTTCGGAAATTCCGACGAAACGAAATCAAGAACGGATGAGACGGTAAAGAGCTTGTCCTCCGAATTGTCGCTTTGTCGCTCAGGCGAATTGTCGGTGTTATTTTTCGCATTTTCGGATTTACGTTTCTTTTTTTCGGCTTTTTTCAACTGCTTTTTCTTCTTTTTTTCAAGCCGAGCGTAATATCTTTTATACGAGAAATCACCGAGCCGAATCTTTTTTTCCTTTTTCGGGAGAGTATTCAATACAACAGGACCGATACCTATGCGCAAACGGAATGTCCCATCATATTTCATGTAAACTTTCAAATTCAAGGAGAGCAAAGTTGTTATGAGAACAGCTAATATGATAACTATCCGCAAAAAAACCATGCAATCACTCCTTTGCTTTAATATTGTCCTCGGAATTTTCATCCGATGGAGACAAATTAATCTCGTCTCCGCTGTCGCTTTTGACCGTAACCGTGGGAAGCTCCGTTATCGACGATAAACCGAACACACGGAGAAAAGCATCCGTCGTACGGAACAGTGTGGGCTTTCCCGGTACGTCGAGTTTACCGCACGACTCAATCAGATTTTTTTCCTGAAGAGTGCTTACGGCATAGCTTGAATCGACACCGCGAACCGTATCCACAAATGCTCTCGTCGCAGGTTGATTGTAAGCGATTATCGCCAGTACCTCGAGGAGAGACTGGGACAGGTTTCCGCCTCGTTTGATTCCGAGAGCGGTTTTAATATCAGCCGAATACTTTTCTTTGGTACACAATTGGCATGAATCGGGAAATCTTACAAGGATTATACCGCGGTGATTTGATTCACTGTTGTATATCGATGCCATTTTTTCCACAATGTCCGCGCATCTCGCCTCGGATACGTCAAGTACTTCACCGAGACGTGAATATGTCAGAGGATGACCGGCGGCAAAGAGACATGCTTCGATTGTCGCAAATGTTTCGGCGGTTACGATATATTCCTCGGTCTGTTCGTGGTTTTCCATAAAGTACCCGTTATTTATTGATATAAGTCGAGTGAGGCGTTTTTTATGTCCTCATCACTGCCGATTAGGGTTAATGTAATATGTGATATCATATCGGTTATTCCGTTTTCCGATGAAGTGCTTTCAACGGAAACGATTTTGCTTTTGATAAGCTCCAATACACCGATAAATTTTCCGATCATTTCGGATTTATTCACCGAGCTTTTGAAATAACTGTCCAAGTACATCTGACCGCACCTGAGTTTCTCTATAAGAGACGTCATAAGCTCGCCTACCGGAATTCTCGGTGCGTTGACTATTTCGGAAAATTTTTCCTGTACTGTTTTTTCGGTGAGTTTTGTTTCGGTAAGAACATGAATAAATGCGGCACGAAGAAGTTCGACGGAATGGTCCGCAACATATTTTCGGTCTTTCGAAATATCGTCCTGTTCTTTTATGTATCTGCCGCCGTACACTCCGTACAAATCCGACAGCTCAGCCGCAGCCAATTTCGTTTTTTGATATTCGAGCATGGCATCAACCAAAGGTTTACGTGGGTCTTCGTCGGTTTTGCCGTCTCGCGGCAGAAGCATACGGCTTTTTATAAGCATAAGCTCGCTTGCCATATACGTAAATTCGCATGCAAGTTCTATGTTGTACATATGAGCTTCACGGATGTAGTTCATATACTGGTCGCATAGCAAGTCGATGGGAATGTCATCGATTTTCATTTTATGCCTGTCAACGAGGCTTAGCAGAAGCTCGAGCGGTCCCTCGAACAGCTCGAATTTATAATTTATAGAGCTGTCTGATTTTACTTCGTTTATATCCATGATACCAGCCATTGCATTCCGCGTGAAATAAACGAAACAGCCGCAGACAACGGTGTAGTCAACAAGCCTGTCCAGAGAAGAACAAGAAGAACGAGCTGAATATACTTTTCGTATTTCATTATTCCGAAGTACCATTTCGGCGGCAGGAAAATACCGAATATTCTCGAACCGTCAAGCGGAGGCACGGGAATCAGGTTGAACACTCCGAGAGAGAGATTCAAAACATGGAAATAACTGAAAAGAGTAACGGCGGAATACTGAATATAATAGGCGAAATTCGATTCGGCGGGGAATACGGTGAAAATTCTGATAAGTATACGATACACGGCAATCCCGACGAAGGCGAGAATAAAATTCATAATAGGTCCCGCAGCCGCGGTCAGCGCCATATCCCGTCTGGGCTTTTTGAAATATCTGGCATTAATCGGAACGGGTTTAGCCCAGCCGAAATGGAAGAATATCATACACAGCGTGCCGAGAATATCAAGATGACGGAGCGGATTCAGCGTGAGGCGTCCGAGATTTTTCGCGGTGGGATCGCCGAGCTTATACGCTGTATATCCATGCGCAAACTCATGAAATGTCAGGGCTATCAGTACGCACGGAATGACATAAAGATATTCGATTAATGATTCGGTACTGAAAGAACGCAATTCAAAACTCCTTTATGTTGATTTACAAGCCGCAGTATTCGGATATTGCTTTCCACAGCTCGTCTCTGCCGAGATTTGTCTTCGATGAATACTTTATAAGCGGAACATCACGTGTCAATGTGTTATCGGCGATTATTTCATCGAATTTCAGTTTTTCCGCGGCGTTAAGCTTGTCCGTTTTTGTTGCGACTATAATGTGCGGCAAGTCGGATTCGCGCATGTAGTACAGCATATCGCAGTCGTCCTGTGTGGGACCTGTTCTCGAATCGATAAGCTGACATACAAGTTTCAGCGAGTCTATATTTTTGTTGGAGGTGAAAAAGCCGTCGGTGAGAGCCGACCATTGCTTTTTCTCCTCGAATGTTCTTTTTGCGTATCCGTATCCGGGCAGATCGACAAGGTACAGCTTTTTATCGATGTCGTAAAAATTAATCGTAATGGTTTTTCCGGGCTCTCCGCTGACTCTCGCAAGGCTCTTGCGTGAGAGAAGCGAGTTTATAAGCGAGCTTTTTCCGACATTTGAACGACCCGAAAAAGCTACCTGCGGCACTCTGTCTGCGGGAAACTGTTTAATCAGTCCCGCGGATATTTTAAGTGAAGAATTATTCAGATTCAGTTTCATGTCAGAATTTATCAGTTATTTCCGTATACTCTTTGCGGGTTCTGCGCAACGATTATACCGGGAATGGTGTCTTTTTTCTCGTCTGCTTCGCGGCACTGTTCTTCGACACTTTCCGTCGGGAAAATAAGTGCGGTTTTCAGCACATCATTAAGGCTTTCGCACGGAATAAACTTGATTTCGTTCCGTACAACTTCGTCGAGCTCCGCAATATCGCGCATATTTTCTTTGGGAATCAGGAGTGTGCGGATGCCCATCGTATACGCGGCTGTGGATTTTTCTCTCAGTCCTCCGATGGGAAGCACACGTCCCGTAAGGGTTATCTCGCCTGTCATGGCAATATCGTGGCGTACTTTGTATCCCGAAAGTGCGCTGACAAGAGACGTCGTCATTGTAACACCCGCACTTGGGCCGTCCTTCGGAACGGCTCCTTCGGGAATGTGGATATGTATATCCTTGGTTTTATAGAAGTTCTTATCGATTCCGTATTCGTCGGCGTGAGCTCTCACATATGTAACCGCTATGTGAGCGGATTCCTTCATGACATCTCCTATAGTACCGGTAAGCTCTATTTTGCCGGAGCCGTCGACCGCGAGTACTTCTACCTTGAGCATGTCGCCGCCGACTTCGGTATATGCGAGACCGTTTGTTACACCGACAAGATCGGATGTAATAAGCGCGTCGTCGATGAATCTCTTAGGGCCGAGAAGCTTCTCGATATCGCATTTGTCGACGGTAACCGATTTTACATCGGTTTCGACGATGTTTTTCGCACTCTTGCGGCATATAGCTCCGATTTCACGTTCGAGATTACGGACACCCGATTCTCTTGTATAACCGGAAATTATTTCATTAACGGCATCGTCCGTTATTTTCAGCATTCTTCTGTTGAGACCGTGGCGTTTAAGCTGCTTCGGCAGAAGGTGATGCTTTGCGATGGCGAGTTTTTCGGAAGGAGTATATGTGTGAAGCTCTATAATTTCCATACGGTCGAGCAGGGGACGCGGGATTGTATCTACCGTGTTTGCCGTTGCGATGAACAGGCAGTCGGATAAATCAACGGGAAGCTCTACAAAATGGTCGCGGAAGGCCTTGTTTTGTTCGCTGTCCAAAACCTCGAGAAGCGCCGATGCGGGGTCGCCGTGAACATCGGTACACATTTTATCGACTTCATCGAGGAGCATTACGGGGTTGAGCGTGCCGCACTGCGTAAGAGAAGTGATAATGCGTCCGGGCATCGAACCTATATAGGTTTTTCTGTGGCCGCGTATATCACTCTCGTCACGAATGCCTCCGAGAGATACACGCACATATTTTCTTTTCATCGCATGAGCTATTGATGCTCCGAGAGAAGTTTTACCGACTCCGGGAGGGCCTACGAAACAGAGAATCTGGTTCTTAAGCTCCGGATTGAGCTGCTTAACGGCGAGATACTCGAGAATACGTTCTTTGATTTTCGTCAGACCGTCATGATCGGCATCGAGTATTTTTTTCGCTGCCTCTATGTCTACTCGGTCGTGGGTTTTCTTATTCCACGGTATATCGAGACATGTTTCGACGTAGTTGTAAATTACCGCAGCCTCGGGGGAGCCCGTAGGAGCCTTACCGAGCTTTGCTATTTCTTTTTCGAGCTTTTCGCGAACTTCGGCGGGAAGATTCAGCTTAGCCATTTTCTTTTCGAGCTCACCCGAATCCTCGTCTATTCCGAGCTCGGATTGTATTGCCTTCAGCTGTTCGCGGAGATAGTAATCACGTTGATTATCATCTATTGCTTCTTTGACCTTTCGCTGTACATCAACCTCGGCCTGAAGCAGCTTCATTTCGTTTTCCATTAAGATGACGGTCTTTTCGAGTCTTTTCAGGGGATCGAATATTTCCAGAACCGATGCTTTATCCTGAAAACGCAAGAACGTACTGGAAGCGATAAAGTCGGCGAGAAGGCCGGGATTGTTTATCGATACCGCCGTCGTCATGAAGTCGCCGGATATCGTAGGGTGAAATCTGAGCATTTCCCCGAGTGTATTCAGAGCTTCGTTGATGAGAGCCTCCGCACGCAAGTCCAAAGTTTCCGTATCGGAGGTGAGTGTTTTGGATATAACATCTGCCGTAATGTATTCATTGTCTCTGTGAAGCTTAACGACCTGAGCACGGCAGTAACCCTCGGCGATAACACGTATGTTGCCGTCTTGGTTCTTTGAGAGAGTTTGCTTTATCTGTGCGACACAGCCTATTTTATAAAAATCGTCGTCAGTGGGAGTATCTATGGCAATATCCTTCTGAGTGAGAAGGAAAACAAGCATATTTGATGAAAGAGCCGCCTGACAAGCTTTTTTTGAAATATCACGCTCCAGCTCGAAATTTACCGGAATTGACGGAAAGGCAACAACTCCGCGCAGCGGGATAACCGGCAGCGTGAGTGATTCGACTTTTTCTATATATCTTGGCATTTTATCAGTCCTTTCGGTATTAATTGTCGCGATAACATCATATCAGGCACACTTGTCTCAGTGTACATACAGTATATTATACCATACAATGTACCGCAATTCCATATATGATTTTTTAAAATTGTAACTTTTTTATATGCGAATACTTACATTGCGTACCTTCTGTACGAATACTTATCGAAATGATTTAAAAGTCCGAAAATGATATTGATTTTGAAATAAAAATAAGATACAATATAATTATTATTGCTTTCGAGGGGGAATAATGTGAAAGTTAAAATACGGCATATAATAACCTTTGCTGCTGCCGCGGTGCTCATACAGCTTTCGACGATGCTTTTTCTGACACCGAACGGGATAGAGCTGCTCTTTCCGCTGAGAATACGTATCGCCGCCGAAAAAATAAAGCCCGAAAGCAATACATATGCGGTTTATTATGATATGCGCTCCGATATTGCCGATGCCGATGTCATCGTGGTCGGCGTGGATTATAATGCCGATGAAACATACGATACGCTCGGACATTTTACGAGATTCGTTAAACAGTACAACAACATATCGGATGTGTATCTTGACCTTGACAGCCTTCAGCTTTCGATAACGAAAATACTGTTCGGGCAGACCGAGGAAGAACGTTATATGAACCTTCTGCAGCGGCTTGAAGATGACGGCGGACTGAGTGAAGAGTACTGCTCATATATATCCGAGTTGTTTTATGTAAACTCCACTATGTCCCCGAATAGGAAATTTAATGTGTCGTCTTATACCGCCGATACCGCCGCGGAGGATGAGACCTCTGCCGCCGAGAAGATAACGCTGCTCGCCGAGAGTGCGGAGCGTTCGGTATTTATCGCGGTTGACTCACGGCTGCTAGAATATCCGAACAGCTTTCGAGAAGAGCTGACGGGTGAGCTTGCCGACAAAAAGATTGTTTTCATACAGTCACACTATACGGAGAGTTGCTCATCCGCCGAAACGCATACGATATATGCTTTTCCGCTTGCACGGGATAATCAGACTTATTTTGTTTCCGGAAGGAAACTCGACGGGTTTTATACATATTATAAATGGGTAGATGATATATTCGGTGCAGGGAAAAGCACGGAAGACAGACTCGATAAGAGATACACGGATTATTTCTTTGTTGTAACAGGCGTGGATAGTGTCGATAAATCAGAGGAGTATAACAATGATCAGACTTGAAGATAAAGAGCTTGAGGATTACGTTCTCGGAGACGAATGTCATATTGCGTTGCCGTTTGAACTTCACAGAAAAAGTGACGGAATAAACGAAATAATAACATATTCCTTTACGAAAAAAATCGTCGAGAATTTCGAAAAAGAATTCGGAGATAATCCGTTTTCTGACGGAGCCAAATTATTCCTTAAGGAAGAGCTGGGTCCGGTCATGGAAAAGCTCGGTTATGACTGTGACGGTGCTTTGGATGTAGTGCACTACGAATACCGCTGTTCATCTGCGGATAAGTCGAAAATTTTACCGAACTGCGAGATTATCGATACTCTCGAGGGAGAAGACTATGACGGCGTACCGCTTGACGAGTTTTCTCTTGATACGAGTGACGAAGCCGACAGAATGGCGGTTATACGCGAGAACGGAAAAATCGTATGCTTTGCGGGGCTGAACGATATTGCGGAAGACGACGGATGTACGGAAATAACGGTGGAATGTGCCGAAAACCACAGAAAAAAAGGATACGGTGCGTCATGTGTTGCGGCACTGACCGATTATCTGCTGACTTTAGGTGCCGATGTGAAATATGTTTGCACAGCGGACAATATTCCGTCGATTAAAACCGCGGAGGCGGCAGGTTTTGTCTTGTATGACAAATGTCTTCCTTTTGTCTGCTACAGAGACATAGAAGACGAAGATGACGAGGAAATATAACTGTTAAGAGGGTAACAAATGGCTTATGATGCCGGAATGCTGCGTTTTATCGTAGCGGAAATAAACAGCAAGCTCATCAACGGTAAGGTTGATAAAATATATCAGCCGTCAAAGGAAGAAGCGGTTTTGGTCGTACGCTGCGGCGGTGCGGAGCACAGACTCGACATATCTGCGGGCGGGAACGGCGCGAGAATGAATTTAACATCACTGAAGTTTGAAAATCCCGCCACACCTCCCATGTTCTGCATGATGTTGAGAAAACATTTTCAGGGCGCGAGATTTGCGGGAGCCGAACAGCTCGGCTTTGAGAGGGCGGCGCGTCTTACGTTCGATACTCATGATGATTTCGGTTTTCCCACGCAAAAGCATATTATATGCGAGCTGATGGGAAGATTTTCGAATATAATCATAACCGATGCCGACGACAAAATAATCGGCGTGCTGAAATCGATTGATTTTACCACAAGCGAAAAAAGACAGGTGCTGGCAGGCATGAAGTACGAGCTGCCGCCGAAGCAGGATAAATACGATCCGCTTGATAAATGCGTTGACGAGAGATTTTTCAACACTCTTGCCTCCGAATCGGAGGAAGACAGACCCGCGGAGAAGTTTATCATGTCGACTTTTTCTGGAATAGCTCCGATTGTAGCACGTGAGATAGTGTACAGAGCCGCCGGAAGAACAGATGCGACCATGAAAGAAACCGCGCGTTCACTGACGGAAAAGTTTTTCGAAATGAGAAACGCGATAATCGATACCGCAGGCGAGCCGTATATCGTTAAAAATAAGGACGGAGTGCCGATTGAATACGCGTTTTGCGAGATAAGACAATTCGGAAATACGGCTGTCGTCGAGAAAGTCGGCTCCTTCGGTGAGTTGATTGACACATATTACGGCGAAAGAAGCCGTGAGGAAAGGCTTCATAAAAAAGCGGGCGACATATTCAAGCTTCTGACCAATGCCGAAACGAGAATCACAAAAAAAATGTCGCTTCAGCGTACCGAACTCGACGAATGCGAAAACGGTGAAAAGTACAAGCTGTGGGGCGATCTTATTACGGCGAACATTTATCGGCTTAAACGCGGTGAGGAAAGCTGTGTCCTTCAAAATTACTACAGTGAAAACTATGAGGACGTAGAGGTACCACTCGACAAGAGGCTTACTCCGTCCGCAAACGCTCAGAGATATTATAAAAAATACAATAAATCCAAAGCCGCGAAGATTCATCTTACACAGCAGCTTGAGATGGCACAGGAAGAACTCGAATATATATACACCGTTCTCGATTCATTGACAAGAGCAGACGGTGAGAAGGAACTGAACGAAATTCGTGCGGAGCTCTATCACAGCGGTTACGCCTCGAAGATGAAAAACTATACGGAAAAGAAACAGAGCGCACCGAGTATTGTGAAGTATAAAACAACGGACGGTCATACCGTGCTATGCGGCAGAAACAATATAGCAAACGATTTTCTGACTACGAAAACGGCTCAGAGATGGGATTGGTGGTTCCATGTGAAAAATCAACCCGGCTCTCATGTGGTTCTTGTCCTTGAGGACAGCACAGAAGAACCCGATGAGCAAACCTTTACCGAGGCTGCGGAGATTGCGGCATGTAATTCCAAAGCAAAGGGCGGAGTTATGATCCCGGTGGACTACACACGCGTATCGAAGGTTAAGAAGCCTGCGGGTTCGAAACCCGGATTTGTGGTTTACAGCACCAACTGGACTGCCTATGTGACACCGAATGATGAAAAAGTTAACAAAATGAAACAGAAATAAGCATTCATAACTGATACAATAGTATGATGGTATGGTTTCCGAACCGTGCCGATGATAAGAAAAACCAATGATACCGGAAAGGGAATACTGTGCGGTATGTATACGAAAATAACCGACACGGTAAATGGCTTGAATTATGCAAAAGAAAGTATTTGCTCTCGATCTTGACGGAACGCTGACAGAACACAGAACATGGATCAGCGATGAGAATATTGCGGCTCTCGATGAGCTGAAGAATGCGGGAATCCGCCTTGTTATTGTCGGGGCGGGGCAGATAAGACGAATATTCGCACAGCTCAGAAAATACCCGATAGAGATTCTCGGCAATTACGGTTTACAGTATGCCGTTTATCGGGAAGAAAAGGGTGATTTGGAGTATATCCGCGATATGAGTCTTCCGTGTGACCGCGACAGTATAACGGCAAGAATCAACGAGCTCAGACATACACTCGGATATGAAGAATATGTAGGCGACACAGTTGAAATTCATCCGTCGGGATGCGTTACGTTTCCGTTGCTCGGCACTAAAGCGCTGATTCAGGATAAGCTGACATTCGATTCCGACAGATCGAAGAGACGCGCTATTTATGCGGATGTTGCATCGGCTTTCCCAGAATACAGTGTATTTGTGGGTGGCTCGAGCTCTTTTGACATGGTACCCGAACCGTACAATAAATACTATGCCGTTGAGGATTTCTGCAAGGTTAACGGATACGACATTTCCGAAATAACATATTTCGGAGACGACTACGGAACGGGCGGAAATGACGAGCCTGTCTATAATTCCGCTATAGATTTCGTTAAAGTCGATAAGCCCGTGAACTTCCCTGATATAGTACACGATTATATGAAGACACTTTGATGAAAACAAGAAAACGCTGTTTGTACGGCGTTTTCTTTTTGTCTTAAGCAGTACGACGGCGATGTGGGATTGCTTTTTTATGCGGTGTGTGTTATAATCCTAAACAAACAATAAATATGTTATGCAGGTGAGCGAATGTACGATATAGTTAAGGAAATATGGAAAAATCCCGGTGCGCAGTATTCGCCGTATCCGATATGGCGATGGAACGATAATGACAATGCCGAAAAGCTCATTGAACGTATGGATTTATTCCACAGAAAAGGTGTGGACGGCTTCATTATATCGTTACCCGACTGCGGACCGAACGACAGTACGGCGGATACTTTTTTACGTGTTCTCGAAGCGGCGAAGAAGAGATTTATGCTCGTTATCATCAGAGACAGCTTTAAAAATGTCGAGACGGAAATCGTAAACGAAGAGCCGCGTGCGGCTGAAAGAGTGCTTTTACTCAAGCCG
>CAVIJI010000044.1:0-5849 GCA_963642885.1 bacterium | reverse complement strand
GCCGTCATGTGAGACGAGAGATGACGACGAGGTTCTGATGAACGTATATATTAAGCGTGAGGGAGGACTCCTGACGGATGTAAGGCTGGGCTCGGCTGACGGTTACGAAAGCTGTGACATAATTCTCGGCTACGGCGACAGAAGCAGAGTCGATATACTTAATCCCTATTCGGCTGAAAATATCATCTCACGTTCTCTCGAGGAGTATAATTCAAAGCTGCACGAGTATTTCGGCTCGACTGTTATAGGCTTCAATATGATTCCGCGTGAAAATATGTCGGATAGAATCCTGTGGAGCTACGGTATGGATGAGGAGTGGATGATGTCGGGAGGAGACATAACACAGCTCGTGTCACTCCTTGCCGAGCCTAAGGTGAAAAAACAGCGCAGAGAAGCGGAATTTATATACAACAAGATGCTGCGTAAAAGAATCTCCGATTCATACCTGTCACCGATTGCGTCATGGTGTACAGGTCATGGAATAGGCCTTACGGGAGGCTTGTTCGGAGATATCACCGATATTGCTTTTTCGGGACAATTCGATGTTCCGTTCTGCGGAATGCAATATGACGGCGAAGAAAAGCTGCCGCTGAAATTGAAGGCGATTTCGGATACGGCAAGACATCGCGGCAGTGCGAGATGTGCAGCCGAGCTGTTCGGCGGAGTGAACTCGTTGTCCCCCGATGAATTCATGAGTGAAATAAACCGTGCATTGTCGTGTTCCGGAAGTATGATTATACCCGGTGAATGCAGTGAAACCATGGCCGAGGAATCTCCGCTGTGGTGTGAATATAAAAAAGCGTCACTATACGCAAAACGGATGTCATGGCTCAATTCGGCGGGCTCGAATAATCCCGTTTGCGCTGTATTATGCTCGGATGATTATATTCCCGAGAATCCAGCGGAAAAGCTGTACGAAGCGGGATACCCGTTTAATTACCTTACGATAGACAGCTTCATGAACAAGGCTCACATACACGATGGTGAGATTCATGTGGACAGATACGAATACAGTATTCTGCTTGTCGACACACGGCTCAGATTAAGTGCGGAGATTGTCGAAAAAATCGGAAGATTTGTAACCGAAAACGGTTTGCTGTACCGCGGAACCGATTTTGCCGCTTTTCTCGATAAGCATGTTAAACGGGAAATTCGTTTTGCACATGACGGGCACAACGACAATGTGACATTTATTAATATGACAAAGAGCGGATGTCCGTTCTGTACGATCATAAACAACGGGGATGAAGAGGTTTGCGGTAAAGTAATTGTTTCATGGAATTACGCCGCCGACAGATTCGATCCGTTTAACGGTAAGACCTCGGAGATGTATGCGGAAATGACCGACAGCGGCTTTGAGTACGAGATTTGTGTGCCAGAGCATTCATCGTTTGTAATGGGCTTCGATCCCGACAGTCTTGTGCGGATAAAAAAAGAACATGAGAAAGAATTAAAGCTCGCCGAAATTGTTTCGGTACACGGCTGTGAGAACACGTTTACCGTCAGGGATGATACGTCAAGAGTATTGTTTTCGGCGGAAAGTGTGAATGGAGTCGTTTCGGTTAAGGTTAACGACAGGGAAGCGGGCAGACTTATATTCAAGCCGTATAAACTCGATATAACCGATTTTACCGATGAGGGCGAAAACACGATTTCACTGTCCCTCTGCGGAAATGAGGTAAAAAAAGACGGCGGGGTATGTTCCGTAAACAGAATTATGCTGTATCATTGACAAATAATTCCGAAACAGCGGAAGCAACCGCAGTCGACGACGGTGCGAAAAATACCGAGAAAGCACCGCAGACCGCTTGTATGCTTCATTTGCCGGAATGTTTATCCGCAATTACGGGTGCGTGTGTTCTTATGAAAAAAAGAAGATAATCACAATAATTAAGCTTATATAACGTAAAACCCCTCGTATCATATGATACGAGGGGTTTTTAAATGGGAGATTACGTATATCGGAAATTACTTCTTCCAGCTCTTCATTTTGCCTGTAGCTTCGAGGAGCTTGATGAAGTGACCGCCTACAACAGATCTGTGCTGGAAGCCGATCTGATAAGAGGAAACGGTGTTATACCAGTCTGTCATAGGAACACGGGAGAGAGAGCAGTTGTAGTTTTCCCAGAGAGGAGCTACATATTCTTCGAAGCCCTTGCGGCATTCGGAGAGAGTAGCGGTCCAAATGAGCCAGTCTGACTTTGTGTATGTTTCTCTGTTGTCGAGAGGCATACCGTAGTGATTGATGTGCTTCTTGTAGGAGGCGAATTCGGTGGCGATTACACCTTTGTCCATGATGCCCGTATCCATGAGCTTGTCCCATACGATGTTATACTTCATGGACCATGTGCCTTCTCTGTCGAATGCGAGACGGTAGCTTCCGTCGCCGTTGGAGGCACGTTCTGCCCAGCCTGCGGCCATTCTCTTGGCTTCCGCAATCATCTTTTCGTAATCGGATTCACGACCGAGCATCTTATAGATTATTCCGAGACCCGCGATACCCATTACAGCCTTGAGAGAGAGGTTGCAGTTGTGAGCAAGGTGACCCGCAAAGTCGTCTGTGCAAAGCTGATTTTCGGGATCGTCACCGTGAGCTACAAGGTACTTAACCCAAGATTCGAGAAGGTCGAGGTTTTCCTGTGCAAACTTTGTGTCACCTGATGCGATGCATACAGCCGCTGCCATGACAAGCATGTTGCCGCATTCTTCAACAGGCATCTGACCGTCGATATGGTTGTCGGCATAAACCTGACCGTGTACGAGCGGGAACTGACCGCAGTCATGAGGAGCGAAATCGAATATCCATCCGGGAGTACGAGCATATTTGTAGATCGGACGCATCATGCCGCAAACGAGTTCGGGATTGAAGCAGAGGAAGAGAGGAATGGAGGGATAGCTTACGTCAACTGTAGCCGCGCATCCGTTGGAGAAGCATTCCTTGGAGATGAAGAGAATCTTTCCGTCGGTGTCAACCGCTACCTTATGAGCTGCGATTGCCTGACGGTATGCGAGCTCGCAGATTTCGGCATATTTTTCACCGCCCGCGCGTGTAGCGTCGAGGAAAAGCTTATCGGAGAATTCGGCTGCTTTCTTTGAGAGGCAGTCATAATCACCGTATGCTTCTTCGATGGCCGTAACGATTGTTTTTCCGTCCTTGTTCCAGTATGATGTAAGCTTATCACCGAAATACTCGATGGACTTAACGTCATCATATGAGAATGTAAAGAGAGCGGATTTCGCACATTCCGTGCAGAGCTCTGCTTCGGCGGAAACAAATGTCATTTCTTCTTTGAAGCCTTCGGGAGCCTTTTCGTCATGTCTGCGGGGAATAAAGGGAGAAGAAACCTTTTCGGCATAAGCCTTGCCTGAGTTAACCGCAAGATAGAAGTAACCCCAGTTGATTCTGATATCGTCACCGGATACGGCGAGAACGGGCTGCTTAACGCTGCCGATTTTAATTCCTTTGAAGGAATCCGTACTGATTTCTTCGGTTACAACATCGTCTTCACCGCGATAGTTGAGGCAGATTTCCTCGGAAACGGAAATCTTAACCTTTACTGAGTGTTTATTTCCGTCTGTGGATTTAACTTCGGTCTTGAGGTAGCTTACGGGACGAGTCATTATGTCGAGGTTATCCATGAAGAGAGGAGTCATAAATGTAAGTGAAAGAGAGATGCCCGCACCTTCGAATGTGTAGTATGTGGAGAGAGCGTCGCAGTTATATGACACCTGTGTGAGAGTTTTGCTGTTGTCGTTGCGGTTAAGCTTGCCCATGAAGCGGTAGCTTTCGCCGTCGACTACGGCTGTACCGATAATGGTGTTGGGTTTTCCTGTCCAGTGGACTGTTTGAGTGTCAGTGAGGCGGTTAGCGGGTGACCATACTGAGAAGTAGGGGTCTACTGTGATAAGCGGCACTGACGGCGGTCTTAAAATCATAATATCCTCCGAAAAGTAAATAAATTTATTGCCGTTGCGAATGTATGCGACAAGAAACGCATTGCTCGGCGTCGATAAAAGAATAACATAAATAAATAACAAAATCAAGTGTTAAATTTGATTAAAAGTAATTATATTGTGTAAAAAATTAACATCGTGGGTATTTGTATTATCCTGCGTATATTCGGCTTTGCGGACGAATCCGATTTCGTATAAGCAGAAAATTTACGCTGTATTGCATTTCATGCTTTTTTATGGTAAAATTAGTGCGAAAATGATGTGCCGGCGGTGCCGGGGCGGTTAATTTTATTATTTATAAATACAACAGAGTTGGAATGATGTTTATGAATACTTCGAGGAGAATAACTGTTGCAAGGACTATATATATTACTTGCATGTGTTTTATTTTGGCGGGAGGAATATTTCTGTCGAATATACTTTATACCGATGCGAGCTATACGGCTGGATTGACAAAACCCGACGGAAATACGCCATCGGCCGAAGAGGTGCCGTCGGAGCACATAGAGGAGCCGGAATATTCATACACGAAATATGTAATGACATTTACAGGCTCCGTCAATGTAGGTTCGATGTTCGGAAGCCGATCTTACGGAACATTGGGCGGCATACATGATGAGAAGGGCGGGGCGTATTTTCTCGAGAATATGACCGAAATCACAATGAACGATGATTATACGTTGGCGTTTCTGTCGTCCGTATTTTCCGATTCGGATAATCTCACCGCACGTGAAAAGAGCGGTGAGGAAGAAATCGGTTGGTACAGAGCTTCGGCTGACAACACGGATATTCTGTCGCTCGGCGGCATAGATGCGGTTTCGCTGGAGTGTTCTGGAACGAAGGATTACGGCTCGGAAGGTTATTCGGATACGAAAAAGGCACTTGAGAATGAAGGCATTGCATGGGGAGATTCGGGAAAAGCGCTTTATATAACTCAAGCCGGAGGAGTGGATATCGCTCTGTATCCGTGCACCTACAACACCGAAAATGTACCCGGTATAATCTCATGGATTGAAAGCGCCGCATCGGCACGTGATTATGTTGCGGTTATGATAAGGACATCGGGAACGGTTAATGCAGAGATGACATCGGATTTTCACGCATTTATCGACGCGGGAGCCGATTTGATAGTTGCGACAAACTGCAAAAGCATAGCTGCCGCCGAAAATTACGGCAACGGTTACATTGCGTACTCTCTCGGCTCACTGATTAACGGTGCGGAAAAATACGGTGATGAATATTCGTCGGTTCTTCAGGTTGAAATGATTATCGATGACAGCGTTATAGAACAGGTTAATTACACAATACTTCCCGTGAGAAATTATTCCGACGGCGAATCTTGGCATCCGACACCCGAGCGGGGGATAACATCAGTCGAGCAGTGAGGAGAAACACCCCGCTCCCGAGAATTTCACCCGAGGTGAAATTCTCCTAAGTAAAGACCGAAATCAAAGGCGGGGGATAACATCAGTCGAGCAGTGAGGAGAAACACCCCGCTCCCGAGAATTTCACCCGAGGTGAAATTCTCCTAAGTAAAGACCGAAATCAAAGACGGGGGATAACATCAGTCGAGCAGTGAGGAGAAACACCCCGCCGATGGAGCTTGAAATCTGAGTTTACGGAAGAATACAATCGATTAATACCGCATGATGAGGGGTAAATTCCGAATTATGCGGTATTATTTAATGTAACAAAAATTTATGATAAAAGCCGTAAACCGTCGCTGTCTGGGGACGAACCAACAATTAACTTTTAGTTAACAAATGATTTAAAGATGAGAAACATTGATTTTGCAAGAAAATGTTATAGTTAATACGTAGGTTTTACGATTAAAATAAACGGTTCGGCACGGTTCGCGTATATACGTATGGAAGTTTGGCCGGGAGAGGCTGGAC
>CAVIJI010000043.1:0-17960 GCA_963642885.1 bacterium | reverse complement strand
CGGTATATCGGATGCGGATGTCTGCATTTTTATATCCATATCGAGTTTTCTCGGAAATACCATTATTTTCTCGTATATGTAAGCATCCAATCGTATCGAGAATAGTCCGAGAAAATCCGAAATATACAAGCAGCGTACACCTATATCGTATGTGCCTCTGTATTTAAACGAAGTCTCACGTTTAACCGAATATGCTGCAAGAGGTGCGAGAGACATATTAACGGATTGCTCGGTACATCTGACTCCGTCATTTTCCGGAATACTCACAACCGCCTCTATAAACGGATATGCAAACGGTGACGCATTGACAATCCTCAGTTCATATTCCAACGGAGTCAGTTTGTCTACCTTTGTAGTTGTCGAGCTTACATATATTCTGACAAGTGCTTTGCCTACAAGCACATATATCAGTGAAAGAATCGGTACAAGCACGAGAAACCAGAACAGAACAGATGATGCCGTTGCTCTCAAAGCCTGAGTGAATATCAGTGAAAAAACAAGGAGCAGAGCATAGAATATCGCCGCTTTATGAAATTTTACAAGCGGTCTTTTTATATAATTATCCATATTCAGTTCTTTCCGTGATTATATTTATCTTTTTGTTTTGAACGGTGCTTCCACGCTGTGCAGAATCTCCGCGAGAATATCGGATTGTGTTTCACGATTGAGTCTTGCTTCCTGTGAGAGAACAATACGATGCGCTATACCGGGATTGAATACAAACGCTATATCCTCGGGAAGTACGTAATCACGTCCTCTGAGGAAAGCATATGCCTGTGAAAGCTTCATAAGAAGCAGTGATGCACGCGGTGATGCTCCGAGTGAAAGCTTGGACGATTTACGTGTAGCGTGAATAAGTCTTACTATATAACGGCAGATTTCATCTTCGAGAGCAACCTCGCGTATCGATGCTCTGATTTCGCGAATCATATCAACGTTTGTAACCGCATTTACCTTATCAAGAGGATTTACGTTTTTTCTTCCGCTGATAATGTTAACCTCTTCCTCCTCCGTCGGGTAGCCCATGGAGAGACGAACGGCAAAACGGTCAAGCTGTGCTTCGGGAAGCGGATATGTACCTACATAACCCGTAGGGTTCTGTGTGGCTATTACCATAAACGGATCGGGAACCTTATATGTTACACCGTCGACAGTAACCTTAGATTCCTCCATTGCCTCAAGCAGAGCAGACTGTGTCTTAGGTGACGCACGGTTGATTTCGTCCGCCAGCAAAATATTCGTCATGACCAAACCTTCTCTGAACTCGAATTGTTCCTTCTGTCTGTTGTATACATTAAATCCCGTAATATCCGATGCCATAACGTCGGGAGTAAACTGCGCTCTGTTAAAATCAAGACCTGCCGAACGTGCGAGAGCAGCCGCCAATGTTGTTTTACCTGTGCCGGGAACGTCCTCGATAAGTACATGTCCTCCCGCAAGCATAGCCGTAACGAGAATTACGATTTCGTTGTGTTTACCTATAACTACCTTTTCGACCTCGGAAATCAAGGCTTGAGCCGCCTTATAAGAGCTTTCATTGTTCGCCATCTTTAATTCTCCGTTCTGTACAATAATTTTTTTTACTGAAAGCTATTTTATCATATATTTTTTATAAAAACAATACCAAAACATTTTTCGATGAATAACTTTGGCACTATTGACAAAAATTTTTTTCGATTTTTTGTTGTATTGCATAAACGTTTGTGTTATACTATGTTGAATTGTGTTATCACATTAGTCACAAACTATGTTTTAAGATTAATTTACGGTCCGTATATTACGGGAGGAATTTTATATGATATATGATGTCCTGATAATTGGTGCGGGATGTACCGGTGTTATGACCGCGCGCCTTTTATCCGAATACAATTGCAACGTCGCCGTGGTTGATATGGGCTCCGATGTTGCCACAGGTGCTACGGCAGCCAATTCCGCTATAGTACATGCCGGTTACGACGCAAAGCCCGGCACGCTCAAAGCCAAGCTGAACGTACGCGGAAACAAGCTCATGAAGGAGCTTGCGGCACAGCTCGGAGTCGAGCTCAAAAATGTCGGTTCGCACGTTATCGGCTTCGGAGAAAGCGACACTGTTCACTTAAAGGAATTATACAAACGCGGTGTCGAGAACGGCATCGAAGGTTTGGAGATTATTTCGGGCGACAAGCTCCGTGAAATGGAACCGAATGTTTCCCCCGAAGCAACCGCCTCTCTTTGGGCTCCTTCCGCAGCCATCACCTGTCCGTACGGTATAACAATCGCGGCAGCGGAAAACGCAGCTACAAACGGTGTTAAGTTTTTCCTCAACTTCAAAGTAACCGATGTTTCAACCGCAGGGGATGTTCACTATGTCACCAACGGAGTTGATACGATAGGTGCGAAATATATAGTCAACTGTGCGGGTGTTCACTCGGTTGAAGTAGCGAAAATTCTCGGCGAAAACAACTTCCCTATCAGTATAACGCCTCGCAGAGGTGAATATATGATTCTCGACAAGTCGTGCGGTGATATAGCTCACTCAACGCTTTTCGTGTGCCCTTCTTCCAGAGGCAAGGGTATTCTCGTAAGTCCTACGGTGGACGGAAATATTATAGTCGGACCTAACGCATATCCTATTTCGGACGGTGACGATAAGAGTACAACCGCACCCGGTCTTGACGAAATAAGCGAGGGTGCGCGCCGTATTATGCCCTCGATTAATTTAAGAAACGTGATTACATCATTCGCAGGTGTACGTCCCACTCCCGATATATACGACTTCTACATTAAACAATCCGAACAGCTCGGCAATGTCATTCATGCGGTCGGAGTCGAATCCCCCGGATTTGCCGCATCTCCCGCAACCGGCGAGTATCTCGTCTCACTCCTTGAGGAAGCGGGATTAAAGCTCGTTAAGAAAAGCAATTATATTCCCACACGACGCGCAGACGGAAATCACAAGCAATGGAATCGTCTTACCGATGAAGAAAAAGCAAAAGCATGCGAAATGAACAGTGCTTACGGAAAAATCATCTGCAGATGCGAGACCGTTACGGAAGGCGATATACTTGATGCACTCACATCACCTATCCCCGCGGTAACGGTTGATATGATGAAAAAACGTCTTCGTGCGGGCATGGGAAGATGTCAGGGCGGTTTCTGCTCACCGCGAGTAGCTGATATTATAGCGGAACACACAGGTAAAAGTCTTGATGAGGTAACAAAAAACGGTAAAGGCTCTTGGCTCGTTGTTCCGAGAGACGGAGGCACAATATGACATTTCATAAAAAGCTTATAATAATAGGCGGAGGCCCCGCAGGTTTATCTGCCGCTGTTTCCGCGTACGACAACGGTATATCGGCCGATGACATTCTCGTGCTTGAAAGAGATTCGGAGGCGGGCGGCATTCTGAATCAGTGCATACATGCCGGATTCGGTCTCCACCGTTTCGGTGAAGAGCTTTCGGGCCCCGAATATGCAGGAAGATATATAAAAATGGCATCCGAACGCGGGATTCATATTACAACAAACGCAATGGCTCTCTCGGTAACAAAAGATAAAACCGTATCATTTGTTTCTCCCGAAACAGGCTATACCACCGCCACAGCGGATGCGGTTATACTTGCCATGGGTTGTCGTGAGAGAACACGCGGTGCGCTCAATATCCCCGGAACACGCCCGTCGGGAGTTTACACAGCTGGATGCGCTCAGAGATACATCAATATCGAAGGCTATATGCCCGGCAAGAAGGTTGTAATTCTCGGTTCGGGTGATATAGGACTTATTATGGCCCGCCGTATGACTCTCGAAGGTGCCGAGGTTAAGTGTGTTTGCGAAATCATGCCGTATTCGGGTGGTTTAAGAAGAAATATCGTACAGTGTCTCGACGACTTCGGTATTCCGCTTAAGCTTTCGCATACCGTAATCGAAGTTCACGGAAAAGAAAGAGTAACCGGTGTGACAATTGCCGCCGTGGATGAGGCTAACGGTCGTCGTCCGATTCCCGGAACGGAAGAATATATAGAATGCGACACTCTCCTTCTCTCCGTAGGACTCATCCCCGAAAACGAGCTCACAAGAGGCGCGGGTATCTCAATTGACAGAATGACAAACGGAGCAGCTGTCAACCAGTTCCGTGAAACCGAATCAGACGGCATATACTCCTGCGGTAATGTTCTTCATGTACACGACCTCGTTGACTTCGTTTCGGAAGAAGCAGCTATTGCGGGCGAGAATGCGGCAAAGAAAATTCTCGGTAAAACAGAGGAATGTGTAAAGAAGGTAAATGTCACAACCGGCTTCGGTGTTCGCTATACTGTTCCGGAAAGAATCGATCTTACCGCACATCCCGAAAATCTCAGAGTATTCTTCAGAGTTACCGATATAATCAAGAAAGTACAGCTCATTGTCGAAACCGAATCGGGTGAAGTGCTTGTTAAAAAAGCGAAAAGTGCCGTTGCTCCCGGTGAGATGGAATCTCTTGAAATTCCCGCCGAAAAGCTCGAGCTTCTTCTCAACTCAAGCGACAGCTCGGTTAAGGTTTATGTTAAAGAAATCGGAGGCGATAACAAATGAGCACAACAAAAGAAATAACATGTGTTGTTTGTCCTGCGGGATGTAAAATCACAGTTACACTCGACGGAACAGCCATTACCGATATATCGGGCTTTACCTGTGCGAGAGGTAAGAAATATGCCGAAAGTGAAGTGACGAACCCTGTCAGAACGCTTACTTCCACCGTAACCGTTAACACCGCATACGGCAAGAAGATGCTTCCCGTGCGTACCGATAAGCCTATCTCAAAAGATAAGCTGTTCGACGGCATGGCTATCGTCAGAAATACAACCGTAAATGCTCCCGTCACATCCGGCGATATTATTGCGAGCGATTTTACCGAAAATGGCATCAACCTTATAGCATGTAAAACAATTAAATAATTCCCATACCATAAACATTCAAACCCCCGTGAAGATTGATTCTGCGTGTTCAATCTTCACGGGAGTTTTTATATATATTTTTATACGCAAAAAAGCGGTATCGAACTGCTTGTATTCGATACCGCTCTATCATTGTCGTCAGGATTAATATCTCTTGGGGAATCCGTTTGTGTTGTTCTGTTCCTTTGCCTGTGTCTGGTTACGGTTCTTACCCATATTCAGCATTTCGAGAATTTCATTGAAATCGTCGTCTGATATCGGTGAATCGTCTGTTGTCTTATCCTTTTTTTCCTCTTCCTGCGTCTGCTTGCTTACAGTGTTGCCCGATATCACTATCTGATCCTTAACACCGGATTTAATCTTTCCGGATGTAAAGGGCTTTAATGTACCGGCATCACCTTTTTTATTAAAATTCGGGTCAGCCTCACTCTTATTCTGGAAGCCTGTAGCGATAATGGAGACCTTCATCGTATCCTCGAGTGTTTCATCAAATGCTGCACCGAAAATTACGGTTGCGTCTTCCGCAGCCTCGGAGCTTATGAGGTCAGCGGCAATATTGATGTCCTCAAGAGGAATGTCGGGAGACGTCGTGATGCTGATGAGAATGCCCTTTGCACCTGTGATGGTTGTCTCGAGAAGCGGACTGGAAATTGCGCCCTTTGCAGCTTCGGTTGCTTTATCTTTACCTGTAGCGGTACCGATACCCATATATGCGTAACCAGCATCCTTCATTATGGAAGTAACATCAGCGAAGTCGAGGTTAATGTACTGCGGTACATTGATGAGCTCTACTATGCTCTGTACGCCATGAAGAAGAACGTCATCCGCAATCTGGAACGCATTCATGAATGTGATCTTTTCGCCTGCATCCTTAAGTCTTTCATTGGGAATTATTATAAGAGAATCGACGTATTCCTTGAGCTTTTCGATACCCATTTCAGCCTGATCCATTCTCTTTTTGCCTTCGAAAGCAAACGGCTTTGTTACGATACCGACGGTAAGAATACCCATCTCCTGAGCAAGTCTCGCAACTACCGGAGCGGCACCCGTACCTGTTCCGCCGCCCATGCCTGCGGTAACAAATATCATGTCTGCACCTTCGAGAGCTTCTTTAATTATTTCTTCACTCTCTTCTGCGGCCTTTGTGCCTATTTCGGGATTTGAACCGGCACCGTGTCCCTTAGTGATTTTCTCACCGATTGCGATTTTCGCGGTAGCATTAGACTTAACGAGTGCCTGCATATCGGTATTTATCGCGATAAACTCAACACCCTTGACGCTGTTGGCCATTCTGTTTACGGCATTGTTTCCGCCGCCGCCAACGCCGATAACCTTTATATTCACACCGCTTTCGTAGTTATTATCATCAAGTTCAAATGGCATTATATTGCCCTCCTTACCGGTTATTCTGATTTAAATATACTTTCTCCAATTGTAAAGTCATATACACTTACTACTGTCTACTATAATACAATAAATATGTGAATTTTGCAATAGCTTTTTCAAAAAAACCTTGTTTTTTCACTTTTTATGCATTATGCTATTATTCCAACGTCAGATTCATATCGAATCTCACACTGGCTTCTCCGACTACTGTCAGGTCTATTTTCGCGGGAGATGTTGACTCTTGCGCAAGACTTATAATTGTTTTATAAGCCATTTTAAGTTTCAGATCCATATCACTTTCATTGCCTAATTTCATATAATACTTACCCGAAACCTGAGCTGTTGCTTCATATTCATCGGATAAATCGATTTTGTCAAGCATACCCTTATCGAATAAGTCGGATGATGTTACCGTCGAAATTATGCTTTTGATATATCTGTCATCTCTTGCCGAAACAAATTCTATACTTCTTCCGCATACTGACGATGATACAGCGGGAAGAACAAGCTCTACAAGACCTTTTTCTCTTGCCTGTGCTTTTTCCGTCACTCCGAGTACTCTTAGTGAATTCGACAGTATAAGATATTCTCCCCAAACGTTTGCGTAAAACATTTCGGAATCTTCTTCTGCGGCAATTTTAATCGTATTCGGAATGGTGCGCGTTATTTCAACTAAACTTATATACGGGCAATGGAAGGTAATCTCATCGCTTGTTTTCGTTTTACTGAACGAGTACAGATTGTCGCCTTCTTCTATATCAGCGGCCGTCAATATTTCACTGTCCGAATACTTTTCGCTTCCCGTGATATTAATTGTTTTCACGACAAATATCGTCTTATATACGAGTGTCACGGCGAGTATCATAAACAAAAGTACAATCAGCGCCGTAAGTATTGTGTTTTTATGGTCGTAAAAACGTTTTACCGATATGGCTCTCTGTTTTGCTATCCACTCGTCTTTTCGCCCTCTCTCCTCAAGTGAATCGAAAAGATTGATTATTTTATCCAAAACAAGCTTAAGCGGTCTTCCTTCGGCTTTAACACGTGCTCCGCCTTCGCTCGGCCTTCTCGGATTATAAGAATAGGCCTCCGAAGATGCTCGGCGTTCCTTTGCGTATTTTCTGGAGTTATCGAAATACGGATGAGCCTCATAATAAGCTTCTGCTCTCGCGGCTTGTCTTTTCGCAAAGGCTCTGCCCAGTTCTCCCGTGTATCTGTTAACCTTCGATGTATCGTTTTTTCCGTACTCTTCGATTATCTCTATTTGCTTTTCGCTTTTGGTGCATATCCTGTCGTATACATACAGTACATCCTTCTGCTTTGCCATAACACGTTACAAACCTCCCTTCCGCTTTTCTTATACTCTGTTATTTATTCTTTCTTTTCGCTAAATCACACAAATCGTTGTAAATCAGATCGTTCGAATCACTTACCGCAAACTGTCTGATTTTTTCGCTTCTTTCGGCTCTTATCTTCTCTCCGTCATCGGACAATAATTTTTCGACCTCTTTAATCAGAAGCTCCGCACCGTTTACAAGCTCTTTTTCTTCGAATAAAGCCGCAGCCCCCGCGTCAGCCAAAACCTTTGCGTTCTTGTATTGATGATTTTCGGCTACATTTGGAGAAGGAATGAACACCGAGCATTTGCCCGTTGCCGCAAGCTCCGAAATCGTCATTGCTCCGGCGCGGTTAATTGTGATATCCGCTGCTGCCATTTTAAGAGGCATATCGTAAATGTATTCACACAGCTCGATATTCTCATACTTATCGAGTCCCATGCTCTTGAACTGTGATGTACACAGCTCAAGCTCAATTGAGCCGGTAGCATGTATATGATACACCTCGGGGTGCTTTGACGTAAACTCTTTCATAAGACAGAGAATCGCATCGTTCACTTTCTCTGCTCCCATGCTTCCCGCATAAGAAAGAATCACATACTTATATCTGTCGGGGATACCGAGCTTAGCTCTCGCTTCTTCTCTGCTCATTCCGTTAAATCCGCCGAGAATCGGGTTTCCGACCTTCATGAGCTTATCTTTGCCGCAGTTCAGGCTTTCACCTGTTTTCTCGAAATTCAGGTAAATTCTGTCTACGTATTTCTGAAGCATCTTCACTGCCACACCCGCGATTGCGTTTGACTCATGCAGTGCCGTAGGTATTCCCATCGTCGCTGCAGCTTTAACCACAGGCCATGATACGTATCCACCCGTACCTACAACGATATCGGGGTTAAACTCACGTATGATTTTCTTTGCTTTCACGGGAGATGTTAACGCAAGATAAGCCGCTTTTATATTTGAGGGCGACAAGCTGCGTTTGATTCCCTTAACCTCAACATAATACATCGGATAGCCTGCTTTAGGTACAAGCTTATTTTCTATACCTTTTTTCGTGCCGACATATGCTATGACGGCATCGGGATCTTTCTGTTTTATGGTATTCGCTATAGCAAGAGCGGGATTTACATGACCGCCTGTGCCGCCGCCGGTTATCAGTACTCTCATAATGTACCCTTTCTTAATAGACAGCTTCAATCCGAGATGATTCTAAATTTTTCCGTTATCGGTAACTGCGGTAATCACATTCCGAGATTATTCATCATCCGCTCACGCTCAATATCAGACTTTTTTTTGTAATACTGACGCGATATGGACAAGAGAACTCCCATTTCCGCCAAAAGTACAAGCATTGAAGAACCTCCGTATGAAAAGAACGGAAGAGTAACGCCCGTATTCATAAAAAGCTTACTCGCAACGAACATATTCATGAATGCCTGTATTCCGATGTGAGTTGTTATCCCGAATGCCGTTAACATAGTAAATTTGTCGGGAGCCTTTACCGCTATCGTATACCCTCTCCAGATTAACACAACAAACAGGCCGATAAGTAAAAGTGCACCCACAAAGCCCCATTCTTCACACCAAATCGAAAAAATAAAATCCGTATGAGCCTGAGTCAAATAGCTGTATTTCTGTCTGCTGTCGCCTATTCCTACTCCCCAAAATCCTCCGGAGCCTATCGCATAAATACTTTGTGTTGTTTGATACATTTCATCGGTTGTATCGGCATTCGGGTCAAAAAAGCTTGTAAGTCTTCTTAATGCATACGGATGCCTTATCAAATAAAATCCGATTCCGCCTACAGCACACGGTACGAGTGTCGCGATTGACCACCCTGCTTTATATCCTGCGACGAGCATCATCATTCCGCCGATAACGGCTATAATAGCGGTTCCGGATAAATGCTTTCCCAACACAACAAATATACATGCTCCGAAGAGAATCAAGAATGGAATAAATGTGTTATAACAATAACTTTCGAATCCGAGATGTATTTCTTTCATTCGTCGGTCGTATTTGTCTGCATACCACGCCATCATAAGTATCATCGAAAACTTCATAATTTCCGACGGCTGTACATTTACGGGACCTATTCGAATCCAACGAATGGCCTCACCCTCGGCATTTCCCTTGAACAGCGTTACGAGAAGCAATGCGATCGAGGTAAAGTATGCGATAAATACTATGTATTTGTTTTTGTAAATATCAATCGGAAAAAAGAAGATTTCAAACAGCATACACACCATACCGATTCCGATGAATTGAAGCTGTTTTACAATATAGTAATTAGCCGCTCTTCCTTCGGATAACGCAAGCGGGTAACTTGCACTGTATACCGTCACGGAGCCGAGCACCAGCAAAAGCAACATTACGAGCAGCAAAACGACATCGATTCTGCCGCGAACACGGACTATTTCATTCTGCCATTTTCTCTCTTTTTGCAGTTCTTTTACTTTATTTGCTTTGCGTTTCTGTATTTTCTTTTCTTCAGCCGGAGTAAGTGACGTTATACTTTTCGACGATGTCATCCTGTGTGGGTATGCCGCACTTCCGCGTGAAAATGTATAATTTTTATCCCTGTTTCCGTTAAGCTGTACATTCGAGTAAGTACCGCCGCGCTCCGAAGAACGGTTTACCGCCGTATTCGACGTTCTGCGCTGTGCTGCGGTATGTGAGCTCACTGATTCGGGAGTTCTGTGTGCGTGTGAATTTCTGCCGTTATTCATCAGTGACCTCCTTTTTGCGTAATTCGCAAGAATGTTATCTGAGTCCGAACACCAATGCCAGTACAGTGGCGACGGCGGTAACAACAGAAGCGACAACTACTATCTTAACTTCAGACCAACCGCATTTTTCAAAATGATGGTGTATGGGAGTCATCTTGAAAATTCTTTTTCCGTGTGTAAGCTTAAAATATGTTACCTGCATAATCACGGATACAGATTCGATAACATATATAATTCCGAAAACAATAACGAGCAGCGGATTATTCATCATAAATGCACCGCCGACAACAAGTCCCCCGAGGAAAAGTGAACCTGTATCACCCATAAATACTCTTGCGGGATAGAAATTATAAACAAGAAATCCCGCACATGAGCCTATAAGCAATGCGCCCAAAGCGGTAAGTGTTCCGTCGGGCTCGGTAAATGAATTTACGCATCCCGCTATGCTGAAGAATATTCCCACAACAAGCGTTACACTCGAACAAAGTCCGTCAATACCGTCGGTAAGGTTAACACTGTTCATTATACCTGTCATCAAGAGCATTGCGATTACATAAAAGAAAATGCCGAAGTCAACGCTTTTATCTATGAAAGGAAAATAAACTTCCGTATTCATACCGCACACCAGCTTCATACCGATCAGATAAATCGCCGAAACGACTAACTGCAGTGCGAATTTCTGAGGTGCCGTCAATCCCTCGTTCTGTTTCTTTTTGAATTTGGCGGAATCGTCAATACATCCGATAAGTCCGCCCGCCAAACCGAGTGCGAGTGTAAGCAGCAGCGGCAGTGATTCTCTTATAGTCGTTACTATTCCGAGGTATATCGCGCATATCATGCCGAACACTATTGTCGGTATGATAAACGCTATACCGCCCATAGATGGTGTACCTTCTTTGTTTTTATGCCATCTCGGTCCGATTTCGAGTATCCTCTGCCCCATTTTATGACTTTTCAATATCGGTATAAGCTTTTTTAAAATCAGCACTGTACTGAGAAACGTTAAAATCAGTGCAGAGAAATACATTATGATATAATTCATATGATTCGAACCCTTTGCGTATTATTTTTTGGTTTTAACTTTGCGAAGCTTACGTTTTTTTATGCAGTCAATGATTTTTTCGGCCTGAACGGCACGGCTTGCTTTTACCAGAAGAATGTCGCCCGGTTCTATAGTCTGAAGAATCATATCGGCCATACCCTGAGGATCGCGTGTATCTAAGAAAACATATACATTATCCGCGCGTATGCCTTTTTTAATTGCCGCCTCGGCGACAATGTCAGCCATCATGCCGTAACAGAACAACTTCTGCACCTGCATTTGAGCTGCATACTGTCCGAGTTGGTCGTGCATAAGGCGTGAATACTCACCGAGCTCAAGCATATCTCCGAGAAGAGCCATCGGGCGTGCATGCTTTTTCGCCGCCATAGAAACAAGAACATCGATAGCAGCTCTCATCGACTCGGGGCTTGCGTTATAGCAGTCATCGATGATTGTGATTCCGCTGACATCATAAATCTTCTGTCTCATATCGGCGCCTACAAATGTTTTAAGGCCACGTCTTATCGCGTCGTCGGGCATACCGAGTATAACACCGACCGCATATGCGGCAAGTGAGTTGTACACATTATGTTTACCGAGTGCGGGAATCTCAACGTTTGTAACAGCTTTGCTTGAATAAATGAGATCGTAAACTATGCTGTCGAGCTTCTGTCTTATATTAACCGCACGGAAATCTCCGCAGCGATTGTATATGCTCATAAGCTTCGGCTTTTTCTCGAGCACTTCGTATTGATTAAACAGGAGGGGTTCATCGGCGTTAAGAAGAAGTACTCCGTTTTCGGGAAGACCTGCTCTTATTTCGAGCTTGGCACGGCATATATTCTCACGTGTTCCCAGTGACGCAAGGTGTGATGTTCCGATATTGGTTACGATAGCTATATCGGGACGTGCTATTTTCGACATGCGTTCGATTTCACCGAGTGCACTCATACCCATTTCGAGTACTACTACCTTGTCATCGGGCTCGATTCCGAATATAGTCAGCGGCAAACCCAACTGATTGTTGTAGTTGCCCTGAGTTTTATGTGTTTTAAACGATGCCGATGTAACGGCATATATAAATTCTTTTGTTGTGGTTTTACCGACGCTTCCCGTAACGGCAACGAATTTAGCATTCGAGAACCTGCGGTAATATGCCGCAAGATTTCCGAGGGCCATTATTGTATCCTCAACAATTACGGCACAGAAGGGTTTACCCGAATTCACCGCGGCATCCGGAACATTCTGGCAGATAAAGCAATCGCTTCCGGCATCTATCGCCGATGCTATGAAATCGTTTCCGTCGGCATTCTGACCCTTGATGGCACAGAAAATCACTCCGTTTCCCGATTCTCTTGAATCTGTCGATATAACATTCTGTATTTTTTCGGGATCCGCACCGTTATATATTTTAAGCTCTCCGTTAATCTCACGGCTGATCTCCGCAGCCGTCAATTGCTTTAATTTGAGATCTACACTCATTATTAACCCCCCTGATCTGATTTCCGAGGATATGCCGCAATCGAGTTAAAGCAACCGCGATGCGACACGTTCTCAATTGTCAAACTATTACCGTAATCAGATTCTCTAATATTCCATATCAAATGCTAAGTCCACGGAAAGCCATGATAACAACCGCAGTTTTTTCCGTGTCGCAAGCTTAACATAAATTCCGAGACTTCCCGACTTTATCAGTCTGTTCCGTCAAGGTGACGAAGCTCTATTTCTACTATCGTACCTCTCGGTACTTTCGTTCCCGCCGCGGGATATTGATTGATTACCGTTGCTGTCGAACCGTTTGTCGAGCCGTAGAATGTAACATTCAGGTCGAGAGCAACAGCTGTATTGTTTGCGTTATAAGCACTCATGCCCATCAGATCTGGTATTTCAACCGTATCCGCGGGTGTTTCGTCTCCGGTATACAGAACAAGAAGACCCGTATCACTCGAAATTTTCGCTCCCGCCTCCGGTGTCTGTGCCGTGACGGTAGTGCCGTTTCCGATTATTTCATACGAAAAGCCGCGCCACGACAAGTCATTTGTCGCATTTTCCACGGTTGAACCGATATAATTCGAAAGCGTAACATCAAGCATGGCAAGTTCATCCGTAGTATATTGCGGTTCAACGCCTATGTAAGGCAGTACATATGACAGAAGATTCGATATGTACGGTGCCGCAACTGTACCGCCGTACACCGCGCTTTTCAGCGGCTTATCGACAACGATTATCGCGGATATCTGCGGATCGTCGGCAGGTGCGAAAGCGGCAGTTGAACCTACTCTGTACGGTGTATTGCCGTTTTCGTCGAACTCATCCTTTTTCTCGGAGGTTCCCGTTTTAGCGGCAACTCTGTAGCCTTTTACGTAAGCATTTTTAGCAGCTCCGTCGGTAGCAACACCCTCCTCCAAAATATCGGTCAGGGTTTTGCATGTTTCTTCCGTTACTACCTGACGTACTGTTGTGGATTCGTATGTCTGTACCGTATTCCCGTCATCATCCGTTATTTCAAGCAAAAGATGCGGAGTTACGAGATAGCCGCCGTTCGCAACCACTGTTATCGCTCTGAGCTGTTGAGCAGCCGTTGTCTTGAAGGTTTGTCCGAATGAATATACGGCAAGCGAAACCCCCGAAAAATCTTCATACGATGCATATATCGTTCCGACCTCTCCGGGAAGATCGATACCCGTTTTTCCTCCGTATCCGAACGCTTTGAAGTAGTAGTAAAATTTCTCGCGTCCTATCAGTGCCGCAACCTGCATCAACGTGGGGTTGCATGATTGCTGAAGTCCCACGCGGAACGTAACCGCACCGTGTCCGCTGTGTTCTGCACACGATATAGGCTTTGACCATCCGTCAACCACAAGCGAGCCCGCACAATAGAAAGGAGTTTCAGGTGTGATAACTCCCTCTTCGAGAGCCATACAGCTCGTAACAACCTTGAAGGTCGAACCTGGCTCGTATGTTTCGGTCAGGCATTTATTATTCCACATGCGGTACATAAGCCTGTTGTACTCGGTTTTATACTCGTCGCTGCCCTCCGTCAATCCCGACGCATCAAGCTCGGCTTGTGAATACTCGTCAATTGTATACGGATCGTTCAGATCGAATGACGGATACGTAGCCATTGCGAGAACCTCGCCGGTATCAACATCGTAAACGGCACCGCAAACTCTGTCAGCCGCACCGGACTCTATGTAAGTTTTCTTTAACTGATTTTCAAGCTCATACTGGATATACATATCGAGCGTAGTCGTTAAATTATATCCGTTTTCAACCTCGATAGTACGTTCGAATTCAAACGGCATATCGTTTTGTTTTCCGTCACGTGCAAGCAGGTAACGGCCCGATGTGCCCTCGAGAAGGTTGTTGTAGTAGGCTTCCAAGCCGTACACGCCCACACCCTCCGAATTCGTAAATCCGATCACATGGCAAGCCAAGTCCCCCTTCGGGTAATATCTCTTATACGATTCGGTAAAATAAATCTCATTGTCAATATCGAACTGCGATATGAAATTATCTATTGTCTCCTTTAAATTGGCATCGATCTGCTTTTTTATGAGCGCATAGTATCTGCCTGCCTTGTTCTCTTGTGCGAGTATCGTGTCTTTATCCACATCAAGGTATTTCGACAGCACCTCGGCAATCATTTCGTTGAGCTGTCTGCCCGAATAATATATGCCGTAATCACTGTCGGTGAACTCATAATGCACATCGTTGTCGCTGTCATTATCCGAATTCTTGGCGTTATCGCGTTCGATGTGATCCATTATGTCCTTCGGAGATACAACGACATCGTATACTTTTATGTTTGTCGCGAGAATATTACCGTTTCTGTCGGTTATTGTGCCTCTCACGGCGTTTTCCGTAGCCTGCTTCGTTACCTGAGATAATACCTTCGACTGATAGTAATCATAATCTCTTATCTGATAACACGCCAATTTCACTATCAAGAGTACCGCACAAAGCATAAAAATTCCGAAAAAGAACATCATCCACCGAACTTTTACTCTGCTTGTACGATTCTGACCGCTATTCATTCGCACGCCCCTGACTGCATCATTTCATCCCGCATTTATCTGTTTTGAAAAGTAACGGGCTGCCATCCGGGATTCAAATGCAGCCCGCAAATATTATGCGTACTTTGTTTATTATTCGTCAAACGAAAATCGTTAATCGAATAATTTTTCTATAGCCGATACAATCGACGAAAGCATGATTCCGCCCGAGTTTTCTTCGGTTTCGGCATTATCAATGACTTCTATTCTCTCGCCATCCGACAGTGTTACGTACCGTCTCTGCATTGTATCTTCCTTTGCCATACCGAGCTTCGTTGTCGCAATCTGCTCTATCTCGCGAATATCGTTCTTTTCGTCAAGCTGCAGCTTTAACTCGTTTGCTTCAACCTGCATCTGCGACAGTTTATTCTCAAGCTGCGCAACATCATTGGCAGTCTCGTATACATTCGATATCTGTGTTATGAGAAACATAACCATCACTACCGCTACCCCGAGAAAAGCCACAAATCCGAAAGGAAGCTTTTTTCTCGTTGTGTCCTTGACCTCGTTTCTCAGCTTCTCGTTAAGCGGTTTTACGCCGAGCTGACGCTTTACGTTAAACGGCTTTCCGTTAAGCGATTTACCCGATGCGGTTTGATTCATTCTGCTTGCCATGGCAGCTCCGCCGCTTGTACTCTGCCTATCGTAACGGTTCGAATAATTTGTGTTTTTCTTTCTCGGCACGCTTCCGGATGCATCGTTCATTGTACGCCCCGGCCGGTTTCTTTGATTCGCGTATGCATTATTCGACGCACGCTTGTTGTAGCTTTCTCTGAAAGCGTTTTCGGCACAGTTTTCATGCGGATCACCGTTCATCGCGGCTCGTCTCATAAGCTCGGAGGTGGAAGAAGCACGAATACCGCTGACATCTTTTCCGCGCTCTTTGAATTCGCTCTTCAGCTTATCGGCAAGGACATATTCACGTCTTTGGTAAGTCATGGCTCTCCTCCTGAAATTATTCTAACATTTTTCCGCTATCCTGAGCTTCGCACTTCGCGATCTGGGATTCTCGTTTTCCTCCTCAGGCGACGGCAAAATCGGTTTTTTCGATATCAAGTTAATTTTCGGTTTTTTTCCGCACACGCAAACCGGAAATTCGGGCGGGCACGTACAGCCTTCGGACAGCTTCTTAAAGCATTCTTTGACGATTCTGTCCTCAAGCGAATGGAATGTAATCACCGCGAGCCGTCCTCCTGGTTCGAGCCTTTCCACAGCTGCCGTTATCGACGGTTCTATGGCATCGAGCTCTCCGTTAACCTCGATTCTTATGGCCTGAAATGTTCTTCTCGCGGGATTTTGCTTTTCTTTTTTTCTGACCGCAGCCGGAATCGATTCGGAAACAAGGTCCGCTAATTCGACAGTCGTCTCAATCGGTTTTATTTCACGCACGGCAACTATATCACGCGCTATTTTCGAGGCGAATTTTTCTTCCCCGTAGTCACGCAAAATTCTCGTCAACTCTTCCGCCGAATACGTATTCACAACATCATACGCCGTCTTGCTTTGTTCACGATCCATGCGCATATCAAGCGGAGCTTCTTTCGAGTACGAGAAGCCTCGTTCTCCGTCGTCGAGCTGGTGCGAAGAAACGCCCAAATCCCACATAACACCGTTTATTTTGTCAACGCCCAACGAATCGAGGGCGGCACCGAGATTTACGAAATTCGACTTCACTATTGTGAATTTACCGCTGTAATCCTCGAGTCTTTTCGTGCATGCCTCTATGGCTTCATCATCTCTGTCGAGGCATATAAGGCGTGAACCTTCGGGAAGTCTTCTGGCGATTTCATACGAATGTCCTCCGCCTCCCGCGGTACAGTCAACGAAAATTCCTCCGTGGCTCACATTAAGAGATTCTATGACCTCTTTCGCCATTACCGAAACGTGTGAAAATTCCATGTTTACAGCCCCAGTTCAAGAAGCATTTCGGTAAAGTTCTCGGGTTCCTCATCGAGATGCTGCTCGTTCCATATTTCCTCAGACCAAATTTCCGCATATCTGCCGCATCCGATCGTGATAACGTTTTTTGTTATTCCCGCATATTCCAGCATCTCGCTCGGAAGCATTACACGGCCCTGTGAATCAGGCTGTACCTCAAGTGAGTGAGAATAGAGATATCGCGTCAGCTCGCGAACCTTTGTCTTCGGCATTTCGCTTATTTTTTTCGCGTACATTTCCCATTCCTCAGCGGAATACAGTGTCAGACACTTGTCGCTTCCGCGAAGAATCGTGATTGTATCTCCGAGCTGATCCTTTAACTTCGAGGGGATAATGATTCTGTTTTTCGGGTCAAGTGAATGGCTGTATTTTCCGGTCAGCATCTCTATTATCCTCCCTTTCGTTAATTTTATCTCCATTTTGCTTCACTTGCTAATATTATAAACGATATCGCTCAAATAATCAAGAGTTTTTACATAAAAAACGACCTGTATTTTTATATTTAATTTTGTTATATTTTTATTTTTACGGTGCATATTCAACGTGCGTGCACCTGTCAT
>CAVIJI010000042.1:17902-18542 GCA_963642885.1 bacterium | reverse complement strand
TCCTCGAGAGCGGGGCGTTTATCCCCACTATTAAGTTAAAGCATATCCCCGCTCAGCGGTCCTCACGGAAGTACGCGAGTCCGAGTGACGCCGGAGGCTGGGATTCTCTCTTGCGTCTCAGACTTACTACCACAAGTACGATTATCGTTACTATGTACGGTATCATCTGATATAACGAGCTCTTTCTGTCAACGTTCGTTATGCCGAGCAGCTTCGGAAGGAATGCGTACAGCCAGTACAGCATACCGAATAAGTACGCTCCCCATATAGCGTTGAGCGGCTTCCACGTCGTGAATATTACAAGCGCAACGGCAAGCCAGCCGAGCGCCTCAATCTGCGTCGTCGTCGCCCAAATGCCGTTGTTGTAGTCGAGAACATAGTATAATCCGCCGATTCCCGATATACCCGCACCGACTACCGTCGCAATGTACTTGTATTTCGTGACGTTGATGCCCGCCGCATCAGCCGTAGCGGGATTCTCTCCCACAGCACGCAGGTTAAGCCCCACTCTCGTCTTGTTCATGAAATAGTGTAGGATTACGGCAAGTATTATCGCAAAATACGCAAGAAAACCGTATGAGAATAACGCCTCTCCGATAACGCCCAGATGATCCGAAAGAAAAGGAATTTTCTTCGTGAA
>CAVIJI010000042.1:0-17869 GCA_963642885.1 bacterium | reverse complement strand
GTGTAAACCTCACCCTGAAGCAGAAACGCTCCGAAGAAGTTCGCCACACCCATTCCGAAGGTCGTCAGAGCAAGACCGGTAACATTCTGGTTGGCTCTGAGCGTCGTCGTCAGAAATGAGTATATGAATCCGCCTGCCGCGGAAGCGATAAACGCCGCGAATACCGCAATAAGTATGCATAATATCGCAGACGGATTCTGTGCTTTGTTTTCGTATGTGTAGGAGGAGGCAAAGCCCGCAAACGCTCCGAGATACATGATTCCCGGTACACCGAGGTTGAGGTTTCCCGATTTCTCGGTAAGTATCTCACCCATCGAGCCGAACATTATTATCGTGCCGAACTGTATCGCACGCGCAATCCATGCGAGTATGTTTGACTGAATCATTTCGTTTCCTCCTTGCCGTCCGCCTTATGTCTGAAGAGAAGCCTGTAGTTGATGAAGAACTCGGAACCGAGTATGCAGAAAAGAATTATACCGGATATAATGTCCGCTATGTACTCGTTTAAACCGTAGGTCGACGCTATCTGGCTCGCGCCCTTCTCGAGAAATACAAGAAGAAACGCTATGAGCGCCATGAAAAACGTGTTGAACTTAGACAGCCAAGCAACTATAATTGCGGTAAATCCGTTTCCTCCTGCGGTGTTAGTAGCTATCGTGTGCTTGTTTCCCGCTACGATGATAAAACCGCAGAGACCGCAGATGGCACCCGAAAGTATCAGGGTGCGTATCGTAACTTTCTTAACGTTGATGCCCGCGTATTTAGCCGTCTTGATGCTTTCGCCGACAACGGAAATTTCGTAGCCGTGCTTCGTGTACTTCAGGTATATGTACATCACAACGGTGAGTACGGCAACTATGATTATGTTGAGCGTGAAATCGTGACCGAACAGCTTCGGGAACCATCCTATCTTGGTGCCCATGTTGATTGTTCCGAGTGAGGACGCCTGTCCTCTCCAAATGTTGGTGTAATACGAAACAAGCTGTATCGCAACATAGTTCATCATAAGCGTGAACAGCGTTTCGTTCGTGTTCCAGTTAGCCTTGAAGAACGCGGGAATAAAGCTCCACAGAGCGCCCGCTATGATACTGGTCAAAAACATCGTGATAAAAAGCAGAGCGGTCGGCAGCTTCGAGCCGAGATACATCATGCATATGGCGGTGGCAAAGCCGCCCATCAGTACCTGTCCCTCGGCGCCTATGTTCCAGAATCGCATTTTAAACGCAGGCGCAAGCGCTATGCCTATGCACAAAAGCGAAACAAGGTCTCGCAGCATCCACATGAAACGGAGCGGAGTCTCAAACGTTGCCTTGAATATTTCCGAATATACGGCTATGGGGTTCAGTCCCGTTACAACCACTATAAACGCCGCGTCGATAATCAGCGCGATAAGTATGGAAGCGGCCCGAACCGCGATTTTCTTTTTTGTGTCGATACTGCTTCTCTTGGCTATTCTCACAAACGGCTCGTGTGTCTGCACATCTTTCGTGAGCTCTTTTGTATCCTTGTTCAATTTAAGTTACTCCTTTCCGTTTGAAATTTTAGTCATCATAAGGCCGAGCTGTTCCTTTGTAACCTCTCCGCCGTTAACTATGCCCGTAACCTGTCCCGCGCACAGAACGAGTATTCTGTCGCACAAATCGATAAGCACGTCAAGATCCTCGCCGACGTAAATAACCGCTACGCCCTTTTGCTTCTGCTCGTTCAGCAGGTGATATATCATGTACGAGGTGTTGATGTCGAGTCCGCGTACCGCGTATGCCGTCATAAGTACCGAAGGCGCGGCGGCTATTTCTCGTCCGACAAGAACCTTCTGTACGTTTCCGCCCGAAAGACGTCTTACGGGAGTGTTGATGCCGGGTGTGACTACGGAAAGCTCGTCCTTTACATCCTCGGCAAGCTTTTTCGGATCGTTTCTGTCTACGAATACCGACTTGCCCTTTTCGTAGCTCTTAAGCATCATGTTGTCCGCCATGCCCATGGAGGCGACAAGGCCCATGCCGAGTCTGTCCTCGGGTACGAACGAAAGCGTAATTCCGAGCTCCTTTATCTCACGCGGCGTCTTTCCGATAAGCGAGTCCTCTTTGCCGCCCTCGGGTTCGAAATATGTTATCTTAGAGCCTTCGACGGGATGCTGAAGTCCCGCGATAGCCTCAAGCAGCTCCTTCTGACCGCAGCCCGAAATACCGGCGATGCCGAGAATTTCTCCGCTGTACGCGTCAAACGAAACATTCTTCAAAACGGGAACGCTTTCGGGGCCGATAACGGTAAGGTTTTCGACTGATACGCGCTTGTGCTTTTCCGCTACCACGGGCCGCTCGATGTCAAGCGAAACCTTCTTGCCGACCATCATCTCCGTGAGTGACAGCTCGTTTGCGTCCTTTGTATCAACAGTGCCGATATACTCTCCCTTGCGGAGAATGGCGACTCGGTCGGATACCGCAAGCACCTCATGCAGCTTATGCGTGATTATGATGACGGTTTTGCCGTCTCGCTTCATTTCACGCATTACGGTAAACAGCTTTTCCGTCTCCTGAGGAGTGAGAACCGCGGTAGGCTCGTCGAGAATCAGTATGTTCGCGCCTCTGTACAGCACCTTGACGATTTCAAGCGTCTGCTTCTGCGAAACCGTCATTTCGTATACCTTCATTTTCGCGTCTATGTCGAAGCCGTATCTGTCGCAAATCTGCTTGATTTTATTTTCGACCGCCTTCATGTCGAGCTTCTGCTCGCCCGGCAGACCGAGTATAATGTTTTCGGCTGCCGTGAACACGTCAACCAGTTTGAAGTGCTGATGTATCATTCCGATTCCGAGATCGTACGAATCCTTCGGAGACGATATCGTCACTTCTTTTCCGTCAACGAATATCCTTCCCTCATCGGGATAGTATATGCCGGACAATATATTCATCAGGGTTGTCTTACCGCTTCCGTTTTCGCCGAGCAGCGACAGTATCTCACCCTGCCGTACTGTAATGTTGATATCTTTATTGGCAATAATTTTCCCGAAGGTTTTCGTTATGCCCTCGAGTCTGATTGCGTCTGGCATTTTTCGGACTCCTTTATCTGATGTAATCCGGTCGGCGTATAACCGCAGTCGGTCAAGCGCACAACCAAAATGAGGGAAGCCGGTTTTTGACTTCCCTCGGTGTTATGGTAAAAGCTTGTTTACGCGATTATTTCTCTTCGATGCCGTCGATTCTGATCGAGAAGTAAGGAGCACTTCTGAGAGTGGATTCGCTGAAATAACCGTCTGTGATGCATTCTTCTACTGCACCCTGGTAAATAGCCGTCATTGTGCTCCAGTCCATGAAGCTCATGTCAACCTTGCAGGATGTTACATGACCTGCGTCGTCTGTTACGACTGTGCATGTGGTCTGTTCCTGAGAAACAGTGAACTTGGATGTATCGAATACATGAAGTGTGCCGTTCTTGATAGCTTCCTCAACCTCAGCAACCTTTTCGGCTGTTCCTGCTGCGCAGGAGGATCCGAGAGGTGTGATGGCTACGCCGTTTTCGTCGAAGCCCTTTGCAACGTCTGTACCGAATTCGCTTGCTTTGCCTTCCTTGGCGAGCTTGAAGAGATCTTCGTAGAATTCGGCCCATGTGTTTGTGGGAGATGTGAGAGCGGCATTGGGAGCTGTCTCGAGCATGTCTACGTTGTAGCCTACGGAGTAGCAAACCTTGCCTTCACCGAGGAGCTTTTCGCATGCGGAGGGAGCGCCTGTGGAGTCTGCGTGCTGACCGATAATAACGCATCCGTTAGCTACGAGAGCTTCTGCGGTAGCGGCTTCCTTATCGATGTCGAACCATGAGTTTGTGTAGTTAACTTCCATTACAACGTTCGGAACGATGGACTGAACGCCGAGGAAGAATGCGGTGTAACCGGAAACAACTTCCGCGTAGTTGTACGCGCCTACGTAACCGATCTTCGCATTGCCGTTGCCGTCAAAGTGTTCGGGAGTAGCTTCGGGGGAGATTGTGCCGTTGTCGATGAGCTCTGCGAGCTTCATGCCGGCTACAACGCCTGCAACGTAACGGGCTTCGTAAACCTTTGTGAAGCCGTTCTTCATGTTGGCAACACCGCTGATTGCGGCAAAGTCACCTGTCATGGAAACGAATGTTACATCGGGGAACTGTTCGGCAGCCTGAACCATAAATGTCTGGTGACCGTAGGAGTTGGATATAACAAGGGAACAGCCCTGTCCTACAAGGTCGGTTGCCGCGTCGAGACATGCGGAAGTTTCTTCAACTTTGTACTTCCAAATAATCTGGGAATCAGCTATGCCGAGAGAGCTTGCGGCTTCCTTGATGCCGTCCATATGAGCCTTGGTGTAGCCTTCGGTCTCATCTCCGACGAGAATAACACCGATCTTAAGACCTGATGCATCGGAGCCGCATGATGTGAATACAGCCGCAACTGTGAGTGTAATAACCACTGCCATTACTAATGCGGCAATTCTTTTGAACATTTTCTGTTCCTCCTGAATTTTTTGTTATATATCCTCGACCGCCTTATACGGTCTGTTCGGATCTGTTTTTCCGCTGTGTATCAATCGCAGAAGGTAACCACGCCGTCATCCATCGATTTTACACGTGCGAGAGATTCGACTCTCACTCCCATGCCGCGTACGATGTCTCCGCCGGGCTGATATGCCTTCTCGATAACAATACCGGCGCCGCATACCTCCGCTCCCGCATCGTTTACCAGCTTAAGCAGTGCGAGAAGCGCGCTTCCCTTTGCGAGAAAATCATCGATGATGAGCACCTTGTCCTCGGGCTTGAGAAATTCCTTCGAGAGGCGTATGGTGTACGTACATTCGTGTGTGTAGCTGTAAACTTCCGAGGTATATACATCGCCGGAAATGTTGTTTGTAGGTGTTTTCTTTGCGAATACTACCGGTACTCCGAAATAAGCCGCCGTGAGGCACGCGATTCCTATACCGGATGCTTCTATCGTAAGTATTTTCGTTACGCCCGCGTCTTTATAGAGATTATAGAATTCACGTCCGAGCTCCGATATAAACGGCACGTCTATCTGATGGTTGAGAAAACAGTCTACCTTAAGTACGTTTCCGGCACCGACCTTGCCGTCCTTCAATATGCGGTCTTCAAGAAGCTTCATCTTAAATTTCTCCGAAAATAAAAAAATAATTTTAATTTTATCGAACAGCGGACAAAATACAAAACTAATTTAATTATACCGACTTTGCCCTGAAAATTCAATTATCCGTTACAATAAATTATTTACCGTTTATTTACATCGTTTTGTGTCTTTTCGACAAATAGTTTTTCTTGTGCGCGATGTAAAAAGCACCGATATCCGCGAGGTGATATCGGTGCGCCGTATTTACTTAAGCAGGTGTCTTTTTATTTTCTTCGATGAGGTTTTCTCGAATTCGGTTTTGCGGAACTCGAGCTTGTGTATCTGCTTGAACGACGGCAGACGCTTGTTCAGTACGGTGATCTGCTTCTGTATTTCCGTACGTATGTCGTTCTCGCTCATTTCGGGGTATTTCTCGTAATTCGGATAAATGAGTGCGGTAAGTCTTACACTCTCTCCGTCGTCCCTGCCTATTACAACCGACTCAGCTATATGGTCGATCTTGGCGAGATACTCCTCTATTTCCTCGGGGAATACGTTCTTGCCGTTATCAAGCACGATAACCGATTTCATTCTTCCCGTAATGTATATGTAGCCTTCATCGTCCATGTAGCCGATGTCGCCCGTTCTGAACCATCCGTCGGAGGTGAACGCTTCCTCATTCGCCGCGCTGTCCATGTATCCGAGCATTACGTTGTCGCCCTGAACCTGTATTTCACCCGTCACGTAGCCGCTTTCTCCGATTTCGCTGCCCGCGATTCTGACGTCGCAGCACGGTACATGCGGGCCGACAGAGCCGACCTTACGCTTATAGTACGGGGTGACCGCGACAAGCGGAGAGCACTCCGTTATTCCGTAGCCTTCGTATATCGATATGCCGAATGCCTCGAATACGGCTATCATTTCCGTGGGGAGCTCCGCTCCGCCCGAGATGATTTTCTCGAGTCTTCCGCCGAACGCTTCCTTGACGTCGGAGAAAAGCTTATCGCTCACATCGACTCCGCACAGTTTCAGGTATCTCGTTATTCTCGCGGCGGGAGAAAGTATTTTCTCCTTGCCCGAGCGCTTCGCCTCACTGAGTATCTTCTTGTACATGGTGGTGATAAACATAGGTACAAGCACGAGTCCCGTGGGTCTGTATTCCTTAAAATTCTTCAGCACGTGGCGCAGAGAATCGTTTATGCATATTTTCGCGCCGAAATCGCACGCCGCAAGCGTACACGCAAGCTCATACGTATGGTGCAGGGGAAGGCACGACACAAGCACGTCGTCCGCATTGAAGTCAACCGTCGCACACGCGCTCGAAACCGCTGCGAAAACATTCTTCTGGCTCAGCATTACCATTTTCGACGAGCCCGTTGTGCCCGAGGTAAACAGTATTTCCGCCATTCTCTCGGCATCTCCGTCCGGATGGAATTCACGTTCGCCGCTCATACCCGCGGATACAATGCCGTCGTACGGTGTTATTCTCTCGTCCGTTACTTCACCCGAGATATGCATCGGGATGAGCAGCTTCGTTTTTTCCGAGCCCTCGGTAATGTGCGGAATGATTTCGGAGAAGGTTTTCGAATACACGACAGCCGCTACATCCGCAGCCTCGAAAAATTTTTTCATCTCCTCGGGGTCAAGCTCCTTGTCCATCGGAACGGCTACGAGTCCCGCGGCTATAACGGCAAGGTATGCCGCTATCCAGTAAGGAGACGTCTCGCCGATAATCGCCACACGGCTTCCGACATCAAGTCTGTCCTTAATTTCAACGGAAAAAGCGGTCGTGAGAGAAACGAACTCCGAATATTTCATTTCTTTTTTCTCGTCGTCCTGCTTCCATGCGAACATACATCTGTCGCCGTGCACTTCAAGCACATCGAGAAATTCGCCGACATCTTCTACGGTTGTGTATATGTGTTCGGTTTTCTTATGATTCGGAACCTTATATTGTTTTTTCATGCAAGCCGCCGCGAAAGGTCACCGTTCGCGGTATCTCCTCCTTAACTTATACTGTAATTATATTATTTACTCTCGCACATATTGTTCAGTCTGCCGGCAAACACGGACAGCACATCATAGAACGTATCCAACGTCTCCTCGGGTATGCCGTCCGTCAGCTTTTTTACCGCCTCGTCAAGCATCGAGTCGACAGCGTCCATAATCTGTCTGCCCTTTTCGGAAAGAACCAATCTCTTGCTGTATTTCGATTTGAAATGCGTGTCATCTACGCAGACCACGCAGCCGAGCTTTTCAAGCTCGCGTGAGACTCTCGAAACAAACGCCTTATCGACTCCGCATTCGTCTATGAGCTCACGCGCTGTCATACCCTCCTCGGTCTTATACAAGGCACAGAGCATGGTCATGTGCATTCCCTTGAGTCCGTAGCTCGAGAGCTTTTCGTTTTTGTATTTTTGTATTCCCTTGGCAACAGCCTGTGTTGCGGAGGAAAAGCGGAAATAGCGCACAAGCGACTGCATATTGTTTATCTTGTTTTCATTGTTTTCGGGTATTGTTTTTTCTTCCATATCAGTACCTCACGTTCTCACACCCGGTGTTGATAAGTCAAAGGGTATTATAGCACTCCGCAAATGAAAAGTCTTTAACAATTCGTTAAATCAAATCGGGAATATGATATACACTTAGCGAAAAAACAAAGAAGCACAAAAAAATATCGGCCTTCGTCAACCGATATTTTTTCCGTATATATATTCGCTCACATCGAACTCATCAAGCAAAGCGTCCGAACGCAGGTACAGCGGATGGTGCGGATGGCCTCCCCGCTTGGAGCGTGCTCCCGCGGTATACCAGTGCGCGCCGTATCTCTCGCCGATTTTAATCATGTCCGCCACGCAATGCGGGAGATAGTCTCTCTTTTCGATAATCGTGCCCCATGCCGCCCATATCGACGGAAAGCGGTTTCCCGAGGATGACATCGACAGTATATACTCAAACGCCTTCATGTTCTCGCGGTGCAAATCCTCGTTGAACTCTTTTTCCATAAGGTCGGGATTCGTCGCGCGCTGAGCGTACACGTTGAACATGATAAAGCTGTCGTACCCGTTTGACAGCGCAATTCTTTCGACCGACTTCAGTGTGTTGTCGAGTCGGTCCGGTTCTGCCGTCGACGGGTTTATTCCCACCGCTATGAGAGGATTGCTCCCGCGTGTACCGAGAATATATCGGTAATCCGAATAAAAATCGGGAACGTATATCCATTTATCGCGGTCATAGCCACCGCTTATTTTTCCGAGAGCCTCGTCGAACGTAAGTATTCCGCCCTCGCGTGTTCCTTTTACGGGTATATGCGGCATTCTCTCCGCCCTTTCCTGATTACGGTATGTCGGGTACGACCTCGGGCACCTCGTCGAGCTGCCACGGGTTCTTCAGCACGTTTTTGAGCAGCTTCAGTGCGGACGCATAATAATATCCGTCGCATATTCTCTCGTCAAGCACGAACGTGAAGTCCATGTACTGTCTGCGCTTCACTATGCCGCTCGAATCTATTTCGTAGCTTCTTCTCTTCGCTCCGAACGAGAAAAATACGGGGCAGGAGCCGAAATCGTAAAGATGATGATATATCGGAGGAATACCGAGCGAGCCCATCGATGTGATGAAATACGAGCAATGGAACGGGCTTACCCTCGCTATCGCCTTCGGCATAAGTCCGAAATAGTCGAGAAATCTGAGAGACGCCACCGCAAACTTAAACAGCAGTCCGGGCAGGCGAGTGAAGGCGCGCGCCGTATCGTCGAAATCCCCTCCGGGGTTGGTACGGTAGGAAACAATCTCGTTGTTTAACGCCGTATATACGTCCTCGAGCGTAGCCGACGGCGGGAGAGTGATCTTAACGACGGTATCGGGAGACTCAAGCGACATTTCCTTCTTTATCGTCAGGGATACTTCGACGTTTTTTCTTGTCCATACTCTCTGTCCTCTGATAAAACGGTTTAAGGCGGGACGCTGTGATACGATGCGGATATATGCCGCTATCATGACGTGCATCATACTGATATTCTGCATGCCCTGAGCCTGTTTTTCTTTAATATATCTTTCAACCTTCTCAATATCCACGCTGTCGCTTATGAAGTTCTGGGAGCCCGTACGGTTCACCATGATAAACGGTATTACGGCGGACATCGGCGATATTGTTTTTACTCGGCGAGCTTCTCTTTCTTTCATCTCGTTTTTCCTCGTCTTAATGAATAAGCAATAAAAAATTCAATTTTCATTATTATACCACATTATATTAAATACCGCAACTGCTTTAACATTACTTTTACATTAAAATACGCCGTATCGTCCGTGCGGCCCTGCGTTTGTTTTACGCACACTTATTTTAGCTAAATTTCCGCCCCTCATGCGGCATAATTCGGATGAAAATGATACTTGAAAAAACATACACTCTGTAGTATAATTTATCGGCACCGAATAGGGGCTGTTTTTCACGGAAAGCTCCCGATTTATTCGGCTTATATCTCAAAAATATTCGAAATCGAGGCTATTTTATGCAGACTCTTCTTGCGCTTTCAATCGCTCTCCTTGCGGGTCTCATGCTCTCTCGTCTCACCAAAATATGGAATCTTCCCGCGGTTACCGCCTACCTCGTAGCCGGTATTCTGATCGGCCCGTATTGTCTCGGCAGACTCGGCATCCCCGGTATAGGCTTTATTTCCTCGGAGGATGTGTCCTCATATTCCATCATAAGCAATGTCGCACTCGGCTTTATCGCCGTCGCAATGGGCAACGAATTCCGCATTTCCGACCTAAAAAAAACAGGTAAGCAAGCCGTAACCGTCGCTATATTCCAGGCTATCGTGGCGACAATCGCGGTTGACATATCGCTTTATATCGTTCATCTCTTCATTCCCGACACGCTCCCTCTCTCGTGCGTGCTCACACTCGGAGCAATCGCCACCGCAACCGCTCCCGCCGCTACTCTCATGGTAGTAAAGCAGTATAAAGCGGACGGCCCTCTCACTCGTATGCTCCTTCCCGTTGTCGCTCTCGACGACGTTGTCGGACTTATGGTTTTCGCCGTATCCTTCGGAATTGCGAAGGCACTCGAGCACGGTCAGGTAGATATAATTTCCGTTATCGTAAACCCCATAATCGAGGTTGTGGTTTCTCTTGTTCTCGGCGCGCTCATGGGACTGCTGTTCCACTTCACCGAGCAGTTCTTCCATTCACGCAGCAAGAGAATGAGCATTTCCGTTACTTACGTTTTCCTCGCCGTGGCGCTCTCCATGCTCGAGTTCGAAATCGGCCCCGTTACCGTAAGCTTCTCATCCCTTCTCGTATGCATGATGATGGGTACGGTTTTCTGCAATCTCTGCGACTTCTCGGAAGAGCTTATGGACCGTATGGACAGATGGACGGGCCCCGTTATGGTACTGTTCTTCGTAATCAGCGGTTCGGGACTTGAGTTCAAGGTATTCTCCGACTGGGCGGTAATTCTCGCGGGCATCGTATACATTCTCGCGCGTTCACTCGGCAAGATCTACGGTGCGAAAATCTCCTCCAAGATGGTACACTGCGTTCCCACGATTCAGAAATATCTCGGAATTACCCTCCTGCCTCAGGCGGGTGTATCTCTGGGTATGTCTCTTACCGCAATGTCTCTCGGAGAGAGCGGACTTATAATCCGCAATATCGCGCTCTTCGCCGTCCTCATTTACGAGCTTGTCGGCCCGCTCTTTACAAAGATCGCTCTCGACAAGGCAGGCGAAATTTCCGAAAAGCCCGTATCACCGCGTGAACAGGCTAAGCTCGACGCAAAAGCTTCTAAGTGATTTTCCCGTAATTCCGAGCCGATTACACTGAACCGTAATCGACAAAAAAGGCGTACCGTCACGGTACGCCTTTTATTTTATCTTTTCGGAATTACTTTATCATGCCTTCGAGAACGCCTTCGGCTGCTTCGAGAGCCTCTGCTATCTTCGACAAATCCTTGCCGCCGGATGTTGCGCTGTCGGGTCTTCCGCCGCCCTTACCGCCTGTTACGGCCGATACCGCGCCGAGAAGCTTGCCTGCGTGAGCGCCTGCCTTTACGGCATCCTTGCCTGCGGCGCCTACGAAATTGAGCTTTTCTCCGTCATGTACGGCGAATACCGCTACCATGTCGGAATACTTGTCCTTGATGGAGTCGCAAAGCGCGCGTGCGGAATCGATTCCGCTGTTTCCGAGGTCGGATACGATAAGTCTTACGCTCTTTACCGCCTTTGCGTCGGAAATGAGCGTCTCGAGCTTCATTCCCGCTATCTTACGGTTGAGCTCTTCTATTTCCTTCTTCTGTGCGGATATTTCCGTCTGAAGAGCGGCTGCTCTCTGCGGCATATCGGCGGCATTGTTAGCCTTGAGTGCCTTTGCCGTATCAGCCATAAGCTGTTCGTTGTCCTCGATGAGCTTGATTACGCCGAGTCCGGTTACCGCCTCGATACGTCTTACACCTGCGGCTACGGACGACTCGGAAATAACCTTGAACAGACCTACATCGGAGGTGTTCGAGCAATGTGTACCGCCGCAAAGCTCGGTGGAGAAGTCTCCCATCTTAACCATGCGTACTACCTTGCCGTATTTTTCTCCGAACAGTGCCATAGCGCCTTCCTTGCGCGCGGTGTCTATATCGGTTTCCTTTGTCACTATCGCGCTTGACGCGAGGATGTTTTCGTTAACGAGAGCCTCTACCTTTTTCAGCTCGTCCGAGGTAAGCGCGGAGAAATGAGTGAAGTCGAAACGGCATCTTTCGCTGTCGACATATGAGCCCGCCTGCTCAACGTGATTGCCGAGCACACGTCTGAGAGCCGCCTGAAGAAGGTGGCACGCGGAGTGGTTTCTCTTGATTGCGTCGCGTCTCGCGCCGTCTATTTCGGCCGATACGCCGTCTCCGACCTTGAATATACCGTTTGTCACGGTGCAGAGATGAACGTATACGCCGTCGGTCTTTTTGGTATCGTATACGGTAAGAACGGCTCCGTCCTTACAAATGATACCGGTGTCTCCTACCTGTCCGCCGCCTTCGCCGTAGAAGGGAGTTCTGTCAAGTATTACCTCGCATTCGCCCTCGGATACCGACTGAACGCTCTCGTCCTCGGCAATAATCGCGATGATTTCGGCATCGGATTTGTATTCGCCGTAGCCCGTGAATTCGGTCTTGGGAAGCTCTGCGAGCAGGGATTTAGATGCGTCGCTCCAGCCGGAGATATTTTCTCTCGCTTCACGCGCACGAACCTTCTGCTCCTGCATGAGCTGCTTGAATCTTTCCTCGTCGATTTCGAGACGGCTCTCCTCCGCTATTTCCTTTGTAAGGTCAAGCGGGAAGCCGAATGTATCGTAAAGCTTGAATGCGTCGTCGCCGGAAATCACGCTCGCGCCCTCTCCGACTTTAGTACGGATGAGGTTCGAGAGAATAGACAGGCCCGCGTCGATTGTGGTGTTGAAGCGGTCTTCCTCGTTGGAGAGAACCTTCTTTATGTATGCCGCTTTTTCGCCGAGCTCGGGATAGCCCGCAACGTTCTCTCTGATTACAACATCGCATACATCGGTGAGGAACTCGTGATTTATGCCGAGCAGCTTGCCGTTTCTCGCGGCACGGCGGATTATTCTGCGGAGGACATAGCCTCTGCCCTCGTTTGACGGGATTATGCCGTCGCTTATCATGAATGTTGCACCGCGTACATGGTCGGTGATGATACGAATGGATATATCGTCCTTATCGTTAACGCCGTAGTTTTTGCCCGATATCTCGACAACCTTATCGAGAATCTTGCGTACGCCATCTACCTCGAACATATTGTCAACGCCCTGCATTACGCATGCGAGACGCTCGAGGCCCATACCGGTATCGATATTCTTATGCTCAAGCTCGGTATATGTTCCGTCGCCCATGTTGTTGAACTGTGAAAATACGTTGTTCCATATTTCCATGTATCTGTCGCAGTCACAGCCCGGCTTGCAGTCGGGTTTGCCGCAGCCGTATTTCTCGCCGCGGTCGAAATATATTTCGGAGCAGGGACCGCAGGGACCTGTGCCGTGTTCCCAGAAGTTGTCTTCCTTGCCGAGGCGGATTATCTTTTCGGCGGGTACGCCTACGGTTTTATTCCAGATATCAAAGGCCTCATCGTCGTTTTCGTAAATAGACGGATAGAGAAGCTCGGCGGGAATCTCGAGAACCTCGGTAAGGAATTCCCATGCCCACTTTATGGCCTGTTCCTTGAAATAATCTCCGAACGAGAAGTTGCCGAGCATTTCGAAGAATGTGCCGTGACGTGCCGTATGGCCGACTCTTTCGAGGTCGGGTGTACGTATGCACTTCTGACATGTGGTAACTCTGTGGCACGGAGGCTCTACCTCACCGGTGAAGAACTTTTTCATCGGTGCCATGCCGGAATTTATTAAAAGAAGTGATTTGTCGTTTATCGGAACGAGAGGGTATGAGGGAAGTCTCATGTGTCCCTTTGACTCAAAAAACGAAAGATACTTTTCGCGCAGATCGTTGACGCTTGTCCACTGCATATGAAGCAATCTCCTTAGAAACAATAATATTAGTAGTGTACCATAATATTTAATTATATCACCGCACGCCGAATGTGTCAACGGCTCGTGCGAAATTTAGGATATATACAGGCTTAAAAGTGAATAAATCGGCTCTTCCGTTTATACGCAAATGTACGCTTTATCTGCGTGCTATGCGCTTTGCGCTCATGAACAGCGCTTTTTCGGCCTCCTCACGCTCATCACCGTCGGGCACGTCTTGCGCCACGTGCGTCTCAAGCGACAATGAACCTTCAAAGCCTATCTCCTCAAGCGCATCCGAAAAGTCGTCCCAATCGATAACGCCTGTGTACGGAAGCCAGTGATAATCCGAGTGTCCGTTATTGTCGTGTACATGCAGAACGCACAGCAAATCCCTGCCGATAGTGCGCACCGCATCTCCCGCAGACAGACCGAACACCGCGCAGTGTCCCGTATCAAGGCAGATTTTGAAATTCGGATGATTCATGGTTCCGACGAACTTCAGCACGGCCTCGGGAGTTGAAATCGAAAGCTTTGTCATGGGCATATTCTCAAAGCATATTGTTACGCCGTATTCGCGTCCCGCATCCGCTAATTTTCTCATGAATTCGTAATTCATGTCCCACAGGCGTTCGGGCTCGGGGTCACTGCTCGGGCCGAACGGCATAATGGGGTGGATAACCATGTACGGGCAGCCGAGCATCGCGGTTCCTCGAACGGATTTAATCATACTCTCGAGTCTCTCCCTACGATCCGCCTCTGTCGCGTCCTGCGGCGGGAAGCGCCACGGGCCGTGTGTCTGACTGATTTCGATTCCGGCGTCGGCGCACGCGCTGCGCGCATCCGTCACTTTCTTCTCGAATTCAGCTTCGGAGCACGTGAAAAGCGGTGTATCGGTGTGAATAAACATCTGGCTGTCCAGGGTTTCATAGCCATGCGCCTTCATACGTGCAAGGCCCTCTCCGAGTCCATAGCGGCCGATGTATCCGTTGCTTGTAATTCCTATTTTCATCATCAATCTCCTGTATTTTTTCAAATTCAACGTAGGCGAAGCCCTGTGATTTTTATTATATAGTTTAGCTGTGCTCTTGTCAAGCCGATGAAAAAGGAAGGCACAGCCTTCCTTTTTCGCAAATTTTAAGATGCCGTATTCTGCTTATCCTTCATTCTCATCCAGCTTTTTGAAAAATTTTTCCATGACCTTCGCCGCGATTTTTTCGTTCTTTTTCAGCCATGACGCGTAGTCGGAGCTCTTTTCTCTGACTGCAAGATTGTACAGAGTGTAGAAAAGGCTGTTGAGTCCGCCCTCGAAGCCGAAGTAGTTTCCCGCGGGCTCGTACGCTATCGTGTCGAAAATTATGTCAAGCATCGCTATAGTATCCTCGTCACGCGCGATTTTGCCTTCAAGCACCTTCTCGTAGTACGCGGGTATTACCTCGTTTCCGCTTTCATAAGCGAGCAGCTCAAGCACCGCGCCTACCATATCGGGATTCTTTATGGTTGTCGGACAGCACATCAGTCCGCCCCAGTCGAGCGATATGTAGTTTTCCTGATTTTCGTCAAACAGCGGGTACGGCAAGATTCCTATGGCGCATTCCGACTCACGGTAATTCACGGCGTGAGCGAGCGTGTGAAGCTCGAAGAGCAGATTGCCGTCCGCTACCGACATGGTATTCGCGGGCACTATAACACCGTCGCTCAAAGCAAGGGAACTGAATTTTTCGACAAGCGTGTACATCTTCTCGGTATCCATTCCGATTACCCACTCTCCGTCACCGTTCTTTTCGAGCACATGCTGACCGGAGCCTGTCATAAAGCTGATCCATTTCGAATCCTCTTCAAAGCATACGCCGCGCAGGTCATCCTTCGTGTATTTGCCGTTTCCGTCTGTGTCTATCGTCGCCGCCCTCGCAAGCTCGGTAAACTTATCCACCGTCCACTGCTTGTTGTACACAAGCTCGTATGGATCATCGAAGCCGTACTGATTTATGATGTCCCTGTTAAAATATATAACATAAGGACACGGTATCATGTAATCGGATACGCCGTAGTACGTATTCTTTCCCAAGCGAAGCTCGTTCATCATTTCATGATTCCACCAGTCCGCATCAAGATCGACATACTTGAAATCATCGTAATTGTACAGCATTCCACCGCTTACAAGCGCCGCTATGCCCTGTATGCAGTGGGCAAGCGCAAGCTGATATGTGTCGTCTCCCGCTTTAACCATAGCCGTTATGCCCGGCTGTATGTCGACGATTCCTCCGACACAGGTATCGGTCAGTGCGACATCAAGCGTTTCCTCGACATTCGTCTTTCGTCCGAAAATCGCATCGTTCATCACGTCTCCCGTAAGCTCCGAGGCAAAGAAATAGTACTTGTAGCCTTGCCAGTCCGGGTACATGATATTGAATGTCATGCCGTCGAACTTCAGGTCAGCCGGCAAATTGTGTCTCGCTCTCGTCTCGTCCGTCTCGGTATTCTCCGCAGACGTCACGGTCTCGAGTACCGTGCTTTCGTCCGCCGCCGTCTCGCTTTCGGTCTGCTGTTCGTTTACGGTGCTCTCCGCGCAGGAAAGGAGTGTCTGCGACGTAAGAAGCACCGCCAGAACGAGCGCCGTATACCGTAATGCTTTTCTTTTCATGTGTGTGTCCTCCCGTAATGTAAATCAGTTATCCGTAATCATTATGTAATGCGTTATTCTTCACGAAGGTCCGCTACCTTATCAACCATTTTCTGCAGCATTTTCTTCGAGGATTTTTCGAGCTTTCCTATCTTGGATGCGAAATTTGTCGAGTTGTTCGATATTTCGTTGTGTATTGAGTTGTAGATTATATTGCCGATGGAATTGGAATAAGCAAGTGCAAATCCGTTTCCGAAATGGTCGTGGATTATATCGAGCATCTGTGCGGATGAACGGTCGCGTGTATACTTCACCTTGAGCGACGATTCGTAATAATTCGGAAGCACCTGCGCGTATGTCTCACGGCAAAGCACCTCAAGAACCGTACTGATAAAGTCCATTCTCGATTCATCGACGGAAACGGGAATATAACCGAGCTCCGCGGTGTCGTGTGTCGTGCTTATATAGTCACTTTGGTTATCGTCAAGCTTCGGATACGGCAGTATGGCAAGTTCGACCTCCGAATCACGGAAGTTTGCGTTTTCGAGCGAGCCGAGTCTCTGGTATCCGAGGAACAGAGAGCGGCCTTCAAGGAAAATATTTTCCGTTTTTAACTCGTCTCCGCCCGTTAAGCCAACGGCGGTGGCATTGTTGTTGAATATGCCGTTCAGCTTCTCGGTAAGGGTAACGGCACGCTCGTTGTTGAACGTCAGCACGGCACAGTTGTTTTCGTCACGCTCCATAAAGTCGAAATCGGTGCTGAAAATCCACGGAATCATAGGGCCCCAGTATTCGAACATCGCAAGCCCGAATCTGTCGTCCTTTGTCATTTTCGCGTCTCCGTCGAGATCCGCCGCCGCACCGTCTATGAGCGTACGGAATGCGTCATAGGTCCATTCGCCGTTCAGCACGGTTGTGTACACATCTTCGGGATCGCCGTAAATATCACTGTACATTCCCTTATTCATAACCAAACAATGCGAACAGCGGAGCATATCTATAAAGTAGTCGCCCGCAAGTATGAAGCGCATATCGGAGATAATCGAAATATCGCTCATAAAGTCGTCGTACCACCACGGATTATCGAAGTCAAAGTTTTTTCCGTCGTTGACGTTATGGAAAAGCCCTTCGGGAGTAAGCGGTGCCAAGCCGTATATGTCGTTTATTATAACGTCGTACGTCGAATCTCCCGACTGCAGCAGCTTACGGATATTCGCGGCAACCTGGTCATAGCTGTAGTTGCAGTTTTCGTATGCAAGCTTTACGTTCAGCATATCCGTAACGGAAAGGTTACGCTGAAATGCGGAGTCGGGCGCTACGTCTCCCGTCAGCTCCTCGGGCCCCTCGATTAAGTAATTCGATGTCGTCAGTGTACCGCGCTCGTTCACGGAGTTGTATATGGTCATGGTTTCACCGCCGAGGTCGATGTCGGCAAACGGGTCGATGTATCCGTCGTAATACGGGTTCTCGCTCTCCGCCTCCGTCTCCTCGGTATCGCTCTCGACCGTGGCTGCCATCGTCTCCTCGGTTTCTTCCTCGTTTACGGTGCTCTCCGCGCAGGAAAGGAGTATCTGCGACGTAAGAAGCACCGCCAGAACGAGCGCCGTATACCGTAATGCTTTTCTTTTCATGTGTGCCCTCCG
>CAVIJI010000041.1:0-18927 GCA_963642885.1 bacterium | reverse complement strand
GGGATAAACGCCCCGCTCTCGAGGATTTCACCTATGGTGAAATCCTCCGTTTTTTCGGCTTAGGTTTTAGCGGGGATATTCTTCGGCTTAGTGGTGGAGGAATACGCCCCGCTCTCGTGTCGCGGGACAAAGCACGGTTTAGTAGTGGGAAAATAAACCCGCTCCCCGAGAATGCATCGTAAAACGATGCATTCTCCGATGTGAAATCACAACGATGCATCCTCTGTTTTTTCGGCTTAGATTTTTAGCGGGGATACTCTTTGGTTTAGTAGTGGAGGAATACGCCCCGCTCTCGAGAATGCATCGTGTAACGATGCATTCTCCGTTTTTTGGGTTTAGGTTTTTAGCGGGGATACACTATGGTAAAAGTTTTGGTCAAACTTTTTCAAAAGTTTGCTGGGGCCTAAGGGGCGGAGCCCCGCATCGACCTCCGCAGAGGTCGAAACACCCATGACGTATGAAAAAGTTCCTCTTTTTGTTTCTTTTTCTCCTCGCTAAAGGAGAAAAAGAAGAGACGAGGCTATTGTAATTGTAAAGTGGTTACGGCGTTAAACCGTAAAGGTGAAATCCTCCGTTTTTTCGGGCTTGGGTTTTTAGCGGGGATTCGGCTTAGTAGCGGGGGATACTTCCCGGTCTTTTTTTAAGAAAAATGATAAATAAATTATGCAATAACTTTATAAATAAACCATATCTTTTTTTATGTGTTCGGAGTATAATAGCTACAGCCATAACGATTACCGAATTTAAAGGAGTAATTTATAATGAAAAATAATCGTAAAGCAATCGCTCTCATCGCCGTTCTCGCTTCCTGCGTTCTTGCGGCGGGCTGCACGACGATTGATGTGGAAACAAACGACACGGAAACCGCGGGTGAAACCGAAATCGCGGAAACCGCTGCGGAGACCGTAGCGGAAACAGAGGCCGAAACCGAAACGGAGGCCGAAACAGAAGCGGCTGTCGATGACGGTGTATATGTCGGCGAATACATCGATTCCGACTCGGAGACACCGAACCTCGAAATAGCTCGCGGTGAGGACGGCAAATACGCTGTTCAGATCGGAGTATACCGTCTTGCGTCATTCACGGACGGTGTGGGCGAGCTGACCGCCGACGGCATGACCTTCACGGCAACAGATCCGAGCGACGGTACGATAAGCGGAACAATCACCGTATCCGACGGAGTGGCGACCGTTACCTTTACCGACTCGACATGGGGATTGCTCGAAAGCGGCACCTCGTTTGAGTACACGAAAACCTCCGACACACCGAATCTCTGGATGGAATAAGGAAAATGACAAGAGGCGATATTCATTATCGGAATATCGCCTCTTTTGTCTTTATCACGGGAAATATCCGTCATCCTCTTGTAATTTCGGCAAAATTTTAGTATACTGTCCTCAAATCAACCGAATACGGAGGAAGTACAATATGGATATGCGTCGTTACTATGCGAACCCGGGCGAAGGGCCGCTTGACTGCATCAAGCCGGACGGAGGCTTCACGGCGATTTTCCGCACGATTGCGTGCATCGGAGACAGTCTGTCCTCGGGCGAGTTCGAGTCGCTCACGGAGGACGGACAGCGCGGATACCACGATTTATTCGAATACTCGTGGGGGCAGTACATTGCGCGTGCCGCCGGCTGCAAGGTATACAATTTTTCCCGCGGCGGCATGACGGCAAGCGAATACTGCGAGAGCTTTGCGGCGGCGAAGGATTTCTGGAACCCGATTTACGCGAGTCAGGCGTACATTGTGGCGCTCGGTGTGAACGATCTTATGGGACGGAATCAGCCGCTCGGCACGACGGCGGACATCTGCCCCGAGGACTGCGAAAAGAACGCCGACACCTTCGCGGGCTGCTACGGCAAGATTCTCGGCAGATACCGTGCGATTGAGAAAAAGTCGCGTATGTTCCTGATGACGATGCCGCGCGACTGTCACGACAGCGAGGAGCAGGACAGAAAAAAGGCGGCGCACGCGGCGCTTTTACATGAGATGACAAAGATATTCCCGTTCACGTATGTGATAGATCTCTATCGTGACGCGCCTGTATATGATGAGCTGTTCCACGCGAATTTCTACTTAAGCGGCCATCTGAATCCCGCGGGCTACCGCTTCACGGCAGAAATCGTCATGACCTATATAGACTACATCATCCGTAACAATCCCTGTGACTTCACGCAGGTCGGCTTCATCGGAACCGACTTTCACAACTGCTCGGCGAAGTGGTGAGACGATTATGATATTTTCCCCGATATCGGACACACGGTATCGGGGAAAACTTATTTATATGTAAAAAAAAGCGTATATTATTACACTCGACAACAAATGCCGTCCCGCACACCATCTTTTTCTGTTATAATGCCGCAGGAAAACTTGGTACCCCACGCTTGACAGCAATGCGGCGTTATGGTATAATATACAAAATAAATCTTTAAGTACGGTGCTGTGACGCCTGCAAGATTTGCGCATATACTTTGCATGGTGCGTTTTCGCGCGCCGAATAGCTTTTTCTTGCCGCGCACGCATTCGTCTGTGAAGCGGTTTTTGTGTTTTGGGAGAGATAGTATGATTATAAAGGGTGCGTCGGTATATACGGACAATGCTTTCGTAAAAGAAGACTACTATATTGATATTCCCGATGACGTGTTTGTTTCGGCAAGCAGTGATATTTACGTTTTACCGGCTTTTTGTGATGTACATGTACATTTCAGAGAGCCGGGTTTTTCATATAAGGAAACAATCCTCTCGGGCAGTGCGGCGGCGGCTCACGGCGGATACTCCGATGTGTGTACCATGCCGAACCTTAATCCCGTTCCCGACTGTGCCGACGCTATGGAAAAGCAGCTTGAGATAATAAGGCGCACCGCGTCGGTGAACGTGCATCCGTATGCCGCCGTAACGGTAGGCGAGCGCGGAGAAACGCTGTCGGATATGACGTCTCTCGCACCGATGTGCATAGCGTTCTCGGATGACGGACGCGGAGTGCAGAGCGAGGATATGATGCGGCAGGCAATGCTCACGGCGAAGGCGGAGAACAAAATCATAGCGGCGCACTGCGAGGACAACTCGCTGCTGAGAGGGGGATACATCCACGACGGAGAATACGCGCACTTGCACGGACACCGCGGAATCTGTTCCGAAAGCGAGTGGAGACCGATAGAGCGAGACATACGTCTGGCGAAGGAAACGGGCTGTGCGTATCACGTGTGCCATGTCTCGTGTCGTGAAAGCGTCGAGCTGATAAGAGCGGCAAAGCGTGACGGTGTGAACATCACGTGCGAAACCGCGCCGCATTATCTCGTGCTGAACGATATGATGCTCGAGGAGGACGGCAGATTCAAAATGAACCCGCCCATCAGAAGCGAGAGTGACAGACTCGCGCTTATCGAGGGTATAAAGGACGGCACGGTTGACATGATAGCTACCGACCACGCACCGCACTCGGCAAGTGAAAAATCCGCGGGGCTCGAGAAAAGCCTCATGGGTGTGGTAGGACTGGAAACGGCGTTTCCGGTGCTGTACACGAGTCTCGTGAGGGAGGGTGTTATCACGCTCGGGAAGCTCGTAGAGCTGATGGCGGTTAATCCGAGGAAGCGCTTCGGCATAAAGCGGAGCGGAATATGCGTGTACGACCTCGGAGCGAAATATACGATAGATTCCGAAAAATTTTTAACCATGGGAAGAAGCACGCCGTTCGAAGGAAGAACGGTTTACGGCGAGAATTTAATGACAGTTATCGGGGGTAAGATAGCATGGCGGAAATAAAGAGAAGAAAGCTTGTACTCGAAGACGGCGCGGAATACTGCGGAGAGGGCTTCGGAAGCGGCCGTGACGCCGTATGCGAGATTGTGTTCAACACATCTATGGTGGGATATCAGGAAATAATATCCGACCCGTCATACACGTATCAGGCAGTCGTTATGACGTATCCGATTATCGGCAACTACGGAATAGCCGACGAGGACTACGAGACGAAGGTGCCGACAATAGGCGGACTCATAGTAAGAGATTACAACGATTTGCCGTCGAACTTCAGATATACCAAGACTCTCGCGGAGGTAATGGAGGAGTACGGCATACCCGGACTTTCGGGAATAGACACCAGAGCGCTCACGAGAAGCATAAGAGACCGCGGAAGCAGACGCGGAATCATCACGGACGAGAGCACGTCGACCGCGACGGCACTCAGAATACTCGAGGCAACTCCCGTACCGCACGACGCGGTATCGAGAGTCAGCTGCAAAAAGCGCTGGTACTCGAGAACACCGAACGCAAGATACAACGTTGTCGCAATAGACTGCGGAATAAAGCTGAATATAATCCGCTCCCTCAATCAGAGAGGCTGCAATGTTTCGGTCATGCCGTACAACACCACCGCCGACGAGGTTGAGAGAATAATGAAGCCGGACGGAGTGTTCCTGTCAAACGGCCCCGGAGACCCCGAGGACGTAATTCCCGTAATAGAGCTCGTACGACAGCTGCGCGGAAAGTGCCCGATTTTCGGAATATGCCTCGGACACCAGATGATAAGTCTGGCGTGCGGCGCGGAAACCTATAAGCTGAAGTTCGGACACCGCGGCGGAAACCATCCCGTGCGAAATCTCGAGACGGGCAAAATAGAAATAACATCGCAGAACCACAGCTACGCGGTAAGAGAGGCGAGCCTCGCCGGAACGGGACTTGAGGTAACGCACGTGAACATTCTCGACGGTACGGTTGAGGGACTGCGCGACACGCAAAGCCCGATGTTCAGCGTACAGTACCATCCCGAAAGCGCTCCCGGCCCTCAGGACAGCTCATACCTGTTCGACAAATTCATTGAAATGATGGAGAGAGAAAAAAATGCCTAAGAGAACCGATTTAAAAAAGATACTTGTTATAGGCTCGGGCCCGATTGTAATAGGTCAGGCGGCGGAGTTCGACTACGCGGGAACACAGGCATGCCTTGCGCTTAAGGAAGAAGGCTATGAGGTTGTGCTTTGCAACTCCAATCCCGCTACCATCATGACGGATACATCCATAGCGGATAAGGTGTATATGGAGCCTCTGACACTCGAATACCTCGCCAAGGTAATAAGGTTCGAGCGCCCCGATGCCGTAGTACCGGGAATCGGCGGTCAGACGGGACTAAATCTCGCAATGCAGCTCGCCAAGAAGGGCGTGCTTCGCGAATGCGGAACCGAGCTTCTCGGCACAAGCAGCGAGAGTATAGAAAGAGCGGAGGACAGAGAACTGTTCAAGGAGCTTTGCGAAAAAATAGGCGAGCCCGTCGTAAGCTCCGAAATCACGGAGTCTCTCGAGGACGGACTTAAGGTGGCGGAAAAGATAGGCTACCCCGTCGTGCTTCGCCCCGCGTTCACGCTCGGCGGCACAGGCGGAGGCTTTGCCAATAATCCCGACGAATGCGCGGAGCTGCTTCGCGGCGCACTCGAGCAGTCGCCCGTGCATCAGGTGCTTGTCGAAAAGAGCATCAAGGGCTACAAGGAAATCGAATACGAGGTAATGCGCGACGCGAACGATACGGCCATCACGATATGCAACATGGAAAACGTAGACCCCGTCGGAATCCATACGGGCGACTCCATAGTCGTGTGCCCCTCGCAGACGCTGACAAACAAGGAATATCATATGCTGCGCGACAGTGCGCTCAGAATCATACGCGCGCTTAAAATCGAAGGCGGCTGCAACGTGCAGTTCGCGCTTGATCCGCTTTCCTTCCAATACTATGTAATAGAGGTAAACCCCCGCGTATCGCGTTCGTCCGCTCTCGCAAGCAAGGCGAGCGGATACCCCATCGCCCGCGTAAGCGCGAAAATAGCGGTAGGTATGCATCTCGACGAGATAATGCTTGCCAATACACCCGCGTCGTTCGAGCCGACACTCGACTACGTCGTAACCAAAATGCCCCGTTTCCCGTTCGATAAGTTCTCATCCGCCAACAACAAGCTTTCCACGCAGATGAAGGCGACGGGCGAGGTCATGGCAATAGGCAGAACGATTGAGGAGAGCTTCCTCAAGGCGGCGCGTTCGCTTGAAATAGGCGTATGCCACCTTTACATGAAAAAGTTCGACACATTCGGCGATGAGGAGCTTCTCACATACATTGCCGACGGAACGGACGACAGAATCTACGCCCTCGCCGAGCTCATGAGCCGTCATACCGACATGGGTCTGATTTACGAGGCGACAAAGATAGATATGCTCTTCCTCGAGAAGATAAGAAACATAGTAAAAACCGAGACAGACGTACACGAGCATATAGGCGACATTCCGACACTGTACATGGCGAAGAAAATGGGCTTCTCGGACAGGTATATCGGCAGACTCTGGAACATGAGCGAGCTTGATGTATATAAGATACGCGAGAAGAACAATATATATCCCGTATACAAAATGATAGATACCTGCGCGTCGGAGTTCGAGAGCTATATTCCGTATTTCTACTCGACATACGAGGACGAAAACGAGTCGATTGTCTCCGATAAGAAGAAAATAGTCGTGCTCGGCTCGGGCCCCATCAGAATCGGTCAGGGCGTTGAATTCGACTACTCGACTGTACACGCCGTGACGACCATAAAGAAATCCGGCTATGAGGCGATTATCATCAACAATAACCCCGAGACGGTATCCACGGACTATACCTGCTCCGACAAGCTGTATTTCGAGCCTCTCTGCGTAGAGGATGTCATGAACATACTTCATCTCGAAAAGCCCATCGGAGTTATAGCCTCCCTCGGCGGACAGACCGCGATAAATCTTTCCGATGAGCTTCACAGCCGCGGAGTCAAGATAATCGGCACCGACTGCGACGCAATCGACCGCGCCGAAAACCGCGACCTGTTCGAGAAGGTGCTGTACGAGCTTAACATTCCTCAGCCGCAGGGCAAGGCCGTGACGAATATCGAGGACGGAGTCCGCGCGGCGGCGGAAATCGGATACCCCGTGCTCGTAAGACCGTCGTTTGTTCTCGGAGGACGTGCGATGCAGATCGTCGCCGACGAGGAGCAGCTCAGAGTATACCTCAAGACGGCGGTTGAGATAGACGAGGACAAGCCCGTGCTTGTAGACAAGTACATCGAGGGCAAGGAAGTCGAGGTAGACGCTATCTGCGACGGCAAGGATGTATTCGTTCCCGGAATCATGGAGCTTGTCGAGCGTACCGGAATACACAGCGGCGACTCGATAAGCGTATATCCTCCGTTCAGCATTACGGATGAAACAAAGGAGACGATTCTCGATTATACGCGCCGTCTCGGCCTCGGAATCGGAATCGTCGGACTGTACAATATACAGTTTATAGTCGACAAGAGCAATAAGGTGTATATCATAGAGGTAAATCCCCGTTCCTCGAGAACGGTGCCGTTCCTCTCGAAGGCAACCGGCTACAGCCTCGCCGATATCGCCACACTCGTAATTCTCGGCAAGTCGCTGCGTGAGCAGGGCTTTGACAAAATCTATCCCGCGGAAAAGAAGCGCCATTACGTAAAGGTTCCCGCGTTCTCCTTCTCCAAGCTGCGCGGACTCGACGCATATCTCTCGCCCGAAATGAAATCCACGGGCGAGGCCATAGGCTACGACGATAAGCTCACGAGAGCACTGTATAAGGCTCTCAAGGCGAGCGGAATGAACGTAATGAACTACGGTACCGTTCTTGCCACAATAGCCGACAAGGATAAAGAGGAGGCTCTTCCTCTTATCAGACGCTTCTACAACATGGGCTTCAATATTCAGGCTACGGAGGGTACGGCTCAATTCCTCAAGGAGCACGGAATCCGTACTCACGCCCTCGGCAAGATAGGAGACGGAAGCCGTGAGATTCCCGACGCCATAAGACAGGGCTATGTAACATACGTTATCAACACGCGTGATATGAACTCCTCGGGAGGACTGTCGGACGGCCACGAAATAAGACGCTACGCGGTCGAGAATAACGTAACGATGTTTACCTCTCTCGATACCGTGAAGGTGCTTCTCGATGTGCTCGAGGAAACCACGCTCGGCGTCTCCACAATAGATGCGTGACACGAGGTGAATATGACGGATACGAAAACAATGCTGTGCGGGCTGACGCTTGACAACCCCGTCATACCCGCAAGCGGAACATTCGGCTACGGATACGAGTTCGCTCGGCTGTACGATATAAACTGCCTCGGCTCCGTATCGGTAAAGGGTACGACAAGAGACGAGCGCTTCGGCAATCCCACGCCGAGAATAGCCGAATGCGGCAGCGGAATGCTTAATTCCGTTGGACTGCAGAACCCCGGAGTGGAAGCCGTTCTGTCGCACGAGCTGCCCGAGCTGAAAAAATGCTTCGGAAAGCCCGTAATGATGAATGTAAGCGGATTTTCAGTTGACGACTATGTCTACACGGTACAGCGCCTTGACGGCGAGGACTGTATAGGCTGGTTTGAGATTAACATTTCCTGTCCCAACGTACACGGAGGCGGAATGGCGTTCGGCACAAGCGCCGAGAACGCCGCGAAGGTTACCGCCGCGGTACGTCAGGTCACGAAAAGACCGATAATAATAAAGCTCTCTCCGAACGTTACGGATATATGCGAAATCGCGCGTGCGTGCGAGAGTGCGGGAGCGGACGGAATATCCTTGATAAACACGCTGTTCGGCATGAAGATAGACATAAAGAGACGCCGCCCCGTGCTTGCGAATAAGGCGGGCGGATATTCGGGTCCCGCCGTGAAGCCCGTCGCCGTGAGAATGGTGTACCAGGTTTACGAAGCGGTGAAAATCCCCGTAGTCGGAATGGGCGGCATCGAAAGCGCCGAGGATGTGATAGAGTTCATGCTGGCAGGCGCATCCGCCGTAGAGGTGGGAGCGGCGAATCTGAGCGAGCCGTACGCGTGCCGCGATATCGTCGAGTCGCTTCCCGCGGTAATGGAGAAATACGGAATAGAAAAACTGAGTGACATAATAGGAGGAGCACACTGATGGGACGTGACGTAATAATAGCGTGTGATTTCGCGGGAGCGAAGGAGTGCCTTGAGTTTCTCGACAGATTCACGGGCAAGAAGCCGTTTGTGAAAATCGGAATGGAGCTGTTCTATGCCGAGGGCCCGCAGATTGTGCGTGCGATAAAGGAAAGAGGACACAGCATTTTTCTCGACTTGAAGCTGCATGATATACCGAACACGGTGAAAAAATCCATGGCGGTTCTGTCGAGACTCGACGTCGATATGTGCAACCTTCACGCGGGCGGAGCCATACCGATGATGGAGGCGGCTCTCGAGGGACTGACGAGACCCGACGGAACACGTCCGCTTCTCATAGCGGTTACACAGCTGACCTCCACGAGCGAGGAAATAATGAAGCGTGACTTGCTTATCGACGCTCCGATCGAGAATGTCGTAATGCACTACGCGGCGAACGCGAAGAAGGCGGGGCTTGACGGCGTTGTATGCTCACCGCTTGAGGCGGCCGCCGTACACGGCACGTGCGGAGAGGGCTTCCTCACCGTAACGCCGGGTATAAGATACGCCGACGGAGATAAAGGCGACCAGGCGAGAGTTACGACTCCCGCACGTGCTCGGGAAATAGGAAGCGACTACATTGTCGTAGGACGTCCGATAACCGCGGCTGCCGATCCCGTAGAGGCATACGAAAGATGCGTAAGAGATTTCGTGAACGCCGATTTATAAAAAAATTCGAAAGGACAATACCATGGATATAAAGACACTTATCGCCGAGGATTTGCTTAAAATACAAGCCGTATTCTTCCGTCCCGAGGAACCGTTCACATGGGCGAGCGGAATCAAATCCCCCGTATACTGCGACAACAGACTGACTCTTACCGCACCCGAGGTGAGAAGCGATGTCGAAAACGCTCTCGCCGAGGTTGTACGCACAAGCTATCCCGATGCCGAGGTGCTGATGGGAACATCCACCGCGGGCATCGCTCACGCCGCAATAACCGCGCACATACTCGGAATGCCCATGGGCTATGTACGCTCCGGCAACAAGGACCACGGCAGACAGAACCGCATAGAGGGCAAGCTCAACCCCGGAGACAAGGTCGTAATAATAGAGGACCTTATCTCGACAGGCGGAAGCGTAATCGAGGTAGCGGACGCACTTCGCGAGGCGGGTGCCGAAGTATTGGGAATCGCGTCAATATTCACCTACGGCATGAAGAAGGGACTCGACAGACTTGCCGAGGCGGGATTAAAGAATATCAGCCTCACGGACTTTGACCACATAGCCGAGGTAGCGGCGAAAAACGGCTACATTAAGCCCGAGGACATAGAAAGACTGATAAAATTCCGTGACAATCCGTCGGACGAAAGCTGGATCGGCTTAAATAAGTAATCGGCAAAAATATATTTTCGACGAGGTACATGTATATGAGAAGCGTTATTGATATTTCCGAGCTCAGTACGGACGAGATTTACTCACTTGTTTCGACCGCGTGCGATATTATAGATAATCCCGCGAAGTACAGTGACAAATGCAGAGGCAAAAAGCTGGCTGTGCTGTTTTTCGAGCCGTCTACGAGAACGAGACTGAGCTTTGAAGCGGCGATGTACGAGCTGGGCGGCAGCGTACTCGGCTTTTCCGAGCCGCAGAGCTCATCGGTATCGAAGGGGGAGAGCATAGCGGATACCGCGAAGGTTATATCCTGCTATGCCGATATAATCGCGATGCGTCATCCCCTTGAGGGCGCGCCGTATGTGGCGGCCGTGAACGCCGACATTCCCGTTATAAACGCGGGAGACGGAGGACACTGCCATCCCACGCAGACTCTCGCCGACCTTCTTACGATCTACAGAGAAAAGGGAAGATTCACCGACCTCACCGTGGGCTTGTGCGGAGACCTGAAGTACGGCAGAACCGTGCATTCGCTCATAGCGGCTCTTTCACGCTACAGCGGAGTGAAATTCGTTATGATTTCCCCGAAGGAGCTGTCTCTTCCCGGATATGTAAGGGAGAAAATGGACAGAGACGGCATATCGTACACCGAGACGACGAGCCTCGAGGAATCCATAGCGTCGCTTGATATACTCTACATGACGAGAATACAAAAGGAACGTTTCGCCGATGCGGACGAGTACGAAAGACTGAAGGATTCGTATATACTCACGCCCGAGAAAATGAAGTCGGCGGGAGAGGGACTGAGAGTAATGCACCCGCTGCCGAGAGTAAACGAAATCGGCGTAGCCGTTGACAAGGACCCGCGTGCGTGCTATTTCAAGCAGGTAAAAAACGGCAAATACATGCGTATGGCGCTGATATTAAAGCTGCTTGAGGAAGCGAAGAATCCCGAGAAAAGCGCGGAATACTCCGACTATGCGGGAGAGAGCGCGGAAGGATACGTTTGTCCGAACTCACGGTGCATATCACGCACCGAGCAGGAGCTGCCCGCACACTTTACGTTCGGCGACGGCAAATGCCGCTGCGTGTACTGCGAGGCACAGGCCTCACGCGGCTGACGGAAAAAACAAAACCGCCGTACGGCGGTTTTTCTTTTGCCCGAAAAATGCGGTTCGGCTTAAATCCGCATTCCGTATGCCGAAAAACAATATGAATAAAATCGTAGAGTGCTTCGCTCATTCCGCACGCTTTTCTTTCGTCGGTGAGTGAATATAAGCTGTTTGTCGGCAGAATAGCCGAAATTATGTGATAAAAAGGTGAATATTGTTGCACAATTGCCATTGCATTAATATGCATGAAAAGTTATAATTATACCATAACATTCAATAAAAAATCATTCGAATCGAAAGGTTGAAAATCATGAAAAAAATACTTTCAATTGCGATTGCCGCATTAATGCTGATTCTCCCCATGGCTATGGTGTCATGTTCTTCCTCATCCGCAGAGGTTAAGGTAATCGAAATCCCGCTTACCGAAGAAGAATACGCTTTCGGCGTAGATAAAGCTCAGCCCGAGCTTCTCGAACAGGTTAACGCGTTCATCGCGAAAATCCAGGCCGACGGAACATTCGACGAAATCTGCAATAAGTACTTCGGCGACGGCGAACCCACACCCGTAACCTCCGCCGCTCTCGACGAATCAAAGGATCAGCTCGTTGTAGCCACCAACGCCGGCTTTGAACCCTTCGAATATATGAAGGGTGACTCCTACTACGGAATCGATATGGAAATCGCCGCTCTCCTCGCAGAGGAGCTCGGTCAGGAGCTTGTTATAAGCAATATGGACTTTGATGCCGTTTGCCTCAGCGTAGGTCAGCACAAGTGCGACATCGCAATGGCAGGCCTCACCGTTAAGGAAGACCGTAAGGAATACGTGGACTTCTCCACATCATACTACAATGCCGCTCAGGAAATCATCGTTATGGCAGACAACACAGCGTTTGACGCTTGCCAGAGCGCAGCAGACGTTGAAGCTGTTCTCGCGACATACGACGCAAGCGTTAAAGCAGGCGTACAGAACGGCACTACAGGTCAGTTCTATCTCGAAGGCGATGAAAGCTGGGGCTTCTCCGGCTACGCCGTAACCTGCACAGGCTACAAGAACGGTTCACTCGCCGTACAGGACCTTATCAACGGTAACCTCAGCTTCGTTATAATCGACTCCGCTCCCGCCGCATGCATCGCCGCTGCGTTCAACGGCAACTGATAAACGAGCAGACAACCGACTAAACGAAAACGATTAATAGGCTGAAATAACATACAACCTGCTCCCCTTTATGCGAGGCATAACCGAAATAAGGGGGAGCAGGTTTTGGAGTTTAAAAATAAGGCTGTGCCGAATAACAACCTAAAACTGCGAACGGGAGTAAAATGGGAAATTTTGACAGAAAGATAGCCAAATTCATTGAGATTTTCATCGACTACGAGGGATATCTCAAGGTAATCGAAGGATTAAAAAATACACTGCTGATAGCTGTGGTCGGACTTGCCGTGGGCATAGTCATAGGAACGATTATAGCGACCATACGAGTTGTACCGAAATACAAGAGACTGCCTCGGATACTGAACGCGATCGTGTCCGTTTACGTCGGATTTTTCCGCGGAACGCCTATGGTGGTGCAGCTGCTGCTGTTCTACTACGTACTGCTGCCCCTGCTCGGAGTGAAGTCGAGCGGAGTACAGGTTTCGATGATTGTTTTCGGACTGAACAGCGGCGCGTATATTTCCGAGATGATGCGTGCCGGTATTATGTCCGTTGACAGAGGACAGATGGAGGCGGGCCGCGCGCTCGGTCTGTCGTTCTCGGTTTCGATGATGAAGATAGTTATCCCGCAGGCCGTAAAGAACATACTGCCGACACTCGGAAACGAATTCATCGCGCTCATAAAGGAAACCTCGGTCGTATCGTTTGTCGGAGCCGCCGATTTGTACGTTGCGTTTAACTACATCGGAACAAACTCATACGAATTCATGGTGCCGTACCTTGTTATGGCGATAATATACATAGTAATCGTTATGATAATCACTCTCGGAATCAAGCTTATGGAAAGGGGACTCGGTAAAAGTGATAGACGTAATTAATCTCGAAAAGAGCTTCGGCGGCAACAATGTTCTCCGCGGAATCAATATCACCGTAAACAAGGGAGATATCGTCTGCGTAACCGGCCCGTCCGGAAGCGGTAAGAGTACCTTCCTGCGCTGTCTGAACTGTATGGAGGACCCCACGGGAGGACAGATATTCTTCGACGGAGTGGATATTGCCGATATGTCGGTTGATATAAATATACACCGCCGTAAAATCGGAATGGTGTTCCAGCAGTTCAACCTTTTCAACAACAAAACCGTAATAGAAAACATCATGCTCGCACCCGTTCACGTGGGAATTTCGGATTTGAAAAAAGCGAAGTCGAGAAATTTCTTCTTGCCGCTGACGAATCTTTTCCGTAAGAACAAGCTGAGCAAGACGGAGATAACGACGACGAAAGCCGAAATCAAGGCGAACGCGCGTCAGAACGCCATGCGCCTCTTGAAGAGAATCGGACTCGAGGAGAAGGCCGATATGTATCCGTCAACGCTGTCGGGAGGACAGAAGCAGAGAGTCGCTATTGTGCGTGCGCTGGCGATGAATCCCGAGGTCATATTGTTCGACGAGCCGACATCGGCTCTCGACCCCGAAATGGTAGGCGAGGTTCTCGACCTTATGAAAACCGTAGCCGAGGAGGGAATGACGATGGTTATAGTAACGCACGAGATGGGCTTCGCACGTGAGGTGGCAAACCGCGTCATTTTCATAGACGAGGGAAAAATACTCGAGGAAGCACCGCCCGAGGAGTTTTTCGGCAATCCGAAAAACCCCAGACTGAAGGATTTTCTCTCGAAGGTGCTGTAAGAAAAAACGACATAAAAGCAAAACAAAAAAGCAGGTGGAAGCCTGCTTTTTTTATACCGTATCGGCTTATTTTTCACATGCCGTGAAGTGCAGAACGTAGCTTTCTCCCGTGCCCGCGGGCTTGCGAGAGAGATTGAGTCCCGCGTTCATGAGAAGCGCACCCGAGTAAATCTCGCCGTTTTCCTCGAGCTTGTAGTACTTGTCGGGATCGAGTCCCTTCATGCGGATAAAGCGCGTGTGATTGTGGTAATAACGCATGTTGACCAGCGTGAACATTGCCTCCGTCTTGTCCTCGGAAACAAGCTCCCATGCGGCGTAGTAGCTGTTGTCCCACGGTGCGACAATACGGTAAAGGTCGCCGTAGTGCGTGAGATTATAGTACTTGTGGTACTGCGCTACCTGCTCGAGAACAATTTTGCGTTCGTCCTCGCTCAGCTTGTTCGGATCGAGCTCGTATCCGAATGTGCCCCACATTGCCACGTTGCCTCTTGTTGTAATGTCCGTTCTGCCGTTGCGTGAAACGTGCGCGCCCATTGTCGACGAAGGATAGCACAGTGTCGTGCCGAACTGAACGGCTATTCTCTCGATGGCATCGGTGTTGTCGGACGCCCAGATCTGAGGAGAGAAGGTGAGCATTGCGGGATCGAATCTTCCGCCGCCGCCCGAGCAGTTTTCGATAAGCATATCGGGGAAGTCGCGGTTGAGTCTGCCCATAATATCGTATGTGCCGAGAATGAAGCGGTGGAACAGCTCCTCGCCGTGCTCGTATGTGAGCAGAGCGCTGCCCGCCTCCGTGATATTTCTGTTGAAGTCCCACTTGAGATAGTCTATCTTGTACTTGCCGAGAACGGCTTTCATCTGTCCGTATATGTTTTCACGTACATCCTCACGGGACATATCTATGACGCACTGATGACGTCCGAGAGAGCGGTCTCTTCCCGGAACGTGTATGCACCAGTCGGGATGAGCACGGTACAGGTCGGAATCGGGGGAAATCATCTCGGGCTCGTACCAGATACCGAACTTGAGGCCGAGAGCGTTTACACGGTCTATGAGCACGCCGAGACCGCCCTTCAGCTTGTCTTCGTTTACGTACCAGTCGCCGAGCGAGCGTCTGTCGTCGTTGCGCACGCCGAACCAGCCGTCGTCCATTACGAGCATTTCTATGCCGAGCTCCTTCGCGCGTTCCGCAAAGGAAACGAGCTTGTCGGTGTCGAAATCGAAATAAGCGGCTTCCCAGCTGTTAATGAGCAGGGGGCGTTTTTCGGTTTTCCATTTGCCGCGGATAAGGTTGTTTCTGTACAGACGGTGGAATGTGCGCGTCATGCCGCCGAGACCTTCGTTTGAGTACACGAGAACAGCCTCGGGTGTCTGGAATTCTTCACCCGGATCGAGCCTCCAGAGGAAGCCGTCGGGGTTGATGCCTATATTGATTCTCGTGGTTTCGTAGTAGTCCACATCGGCGGTAATGTCGAAGTTGCCGCTGTACACGAGATTGAAGCCGTATACGTCGCCGGTGTCTTCATTCGCGGCGTTGACGCCGTTTCTCATGAAGGCCGCAAAGGGATTGTGGAAGTGAGACGACGAGCCTCTTGCGGATGACAATGAAATATGTCCGTGCTCAAGGGGAGAGCGAGCCATGTTTCTTTCGGCGTTGTGTCTGCCGTAAAGGTGGAGAATATCGAAATCCATTGTCGGAAGGGTAATGCTCGAGGAATATACCTTCTCGATATCCATAGGCTTATCGGAGCCGTTTCTTACACGTACGGATTTTGTCATGGCACCGTACTTGTTGAATACGGTGTAAATAAGAGTAGCCTCGGCTCCCGTAACCTTGTCGCACACATCTATTTCGAGCGTGTCGCATTCGCCGCTTTCGTTCTCGTAAAGTGACGGAAGGCCTTTTAATTCGGGTTTGCCGGAATAGATTCTGTGTCCGACATAGCGGAAATCGGTGGCGTTGTTGCCGTCTGCGTTGCGGATTGCGACGGGAGTTTTTCTGAAGTCGCCCGTGCCGAAGCCGGAATATTCAATGGGGGCAATGTCGGCGGAGAAATCGTTTTTCGCAACCGACGGGCTTAAAGCGGAGAATGAAGCGAACCATTCGCGGAAATAGAAATCGGTCAGATTCGCATCGGGAATTTTCGCGCCGTAATAGTAGTGAAGAAGATAACCGCCGTCGAACAGGGATATAATATAGGAAGAAGAGGCGGTGTCGAGTTTGAAGAGCTTTTTGTCTTCGATGAATCGGATTGGCATAATACACCTCGCGTAATAAATCGTTGCACATATTATGCCATATAATTCGCTTTTTTGCAAGAGCATAGGCTTTATTTATCTTTTTTTCGATTAAATGACGCTTTTCCGCCTGCGGAATAATGATTTTGAAATGTGAATTGCATATTTTTCACAAAATTATTGATTATTTCCTTTGAATTTGCTATAATTCGCATTAGTATTGTGCTTCGGAGGTAATCGATGAAGGTTTTTTTTGAAAACGGCACGTTTGTGCGCGATCCGTACTGTACGGTTCGCGAACAGTACATCGAAAACGGCATCGTTTTAACGGCAATAAGGGGAGAGTGGCACGGAGGAAAGGCGCTCGACAGCGAGTGCGGCGCGGAGCTCGGCATAACTCCCGAGGGTGAATTCACATATATGGCGGACGTAAGACATTCCGAATTCTGGTGCTCGCCGCGGTTCGGCGTGAGCGGCGACTACGGATGCGTTGAGGAATGTCAGCATTTCGTATACAGGAGAACGGACGGCACGTTCGGCGTTATCGTACCCGTTGTGTCCGAGGATTATAAGTGCGTTTTGGTCGGACGGGGGGATAAGCTGTCGGCGCGCCTTTATTCGTGGAAAGAAGGGCTTACCGAATGCGACACGCTCGCCTGTGTTGCCGCGGAGGGAAGCGATCCTTTGTACCTGACCGAGCTGTGCGTCAAGCTGGCGATAAAGCTGCTCGGAAGAGGCGACAGAACACGCTATGACAAGCGTTACCCCGATGTGTTCGAATATCTCGGCTGGTGCAGCTGGGATGCGCTGCAGATAAGAGTGAGCGAAAAGGGAATAGTCGAAAAATGCGATGAATTCTCTAAGAAGAATATCCCCGTAAAATGGGCGCTGTTTGATGATATGTGGGCGGATGTGACCGAATTCCCCGGCAGATACCGCACACGCGACGGAATGTTCGCTCTTATGCACAGCGCTCATCTGTACGACTACGAGGCCGCGGGAGACCGTTTCCCGATGGGACTCGCGCACGCGATAGACAGGGTGCATTCCTACGGCATGAAGGTGGGAATCTGGCATCCGACGACGGGCTACTGGAAGGGGCTTGATCCCGCGGGAAAGGCGTACGAGAAGCTGAAGGATTTCACGTACACAACGTCCGACGGTATGATAATCGGCGGCTGGCGTGAGGGAGCGGCTTTCCGTTACTATGACACTATACATTCGTTCCTGCGTAAGTGCGGCGCGGATTTCGTTAAGGTTGACAATCAGAGCATGACACGCCGCTTTTATAAAGGCGTGGACAGCATAGGAAAGGTTACACGCGGCTGGCACAGGGGGCTTGAAGGCTCGGTCGGACTGAATTTCGACAATGTCATGATTAACTGTATGGGAATGGCATCGGAGGATATGTGGAACCGCGGAAACAGCAGTATCTGCCGCGCGAGCGATGATTTTCAGCCCGAGGACAGAGCGTGGTTCTCGAAGCATATACTTCAGTGCACGTACAACAGCGTACTGCAGGGGCAGTTTTACTGGAGCGACTACGATATGTGGTGGACGGACGACACGCAGGCGGAAAAGAACAGCCTCCTCAGAGCGGTGTCGGGCGGCCCGATATACGTGAGTGACGAAATCGGCAGGAGCAGACGCGATGTACTGAGTACCCTCGCCTTCGACGACGGAAGAATACTGCGCTGTGACGGCGTGGGAACTCCGACGGCAGACTGTCTGACCGTCGATCCGACGACATCGGGAAAGCCGATTAAAATCCGCAACATATGCCGCGGCTGCGGAGTCGTGGCGGCATTCGATATCGACGGAGGCGGCGGTGAAACTGTGGGCAGTATATCCCCGTCGGATATAGGCTCGTACGGCTTGCAGAAGTGCGAGAAGTACGTTTTATACGAGCATTTCAGCCGCTATATGAAAATTATCGATGCGGACGAGACGGTTGAGTTTTCGCTCGGAAACAACGACGCGGTCAAGCTGTTCCTGATAATTCCGTATAAAAACGGCTTTGCTCCGATAGGAAGAACGGACAAGTTTATTTCCCCCGCGGCCATAACCCACGTCTCGGGTGAGAATGTCGAGCTGTACGAGGACGGAGAATACGGATATGTGAAGGACGGAGAACTGCACATAACGGAGAAATAAGAAAGACGATTGCCCGCTGTCGGCACATGACGGCGGGTGATTTTTCGTTTCATAAAAAAACGGAAATTATATAATAAAAAATTCGAAAAAGCTATTGACAAAGGGAGCACACTGTGGTATAATTACAACCGTCGACGAGAGAACGAAACCTCACGAAGACAAAGCTTATGGAAGCATATGCTCAGCGAACTGAGCTATGCTCCAAAAAAACTTATGGAAGCATAGCTCAGTTGGGAGAGCATCTGCCTTACAAGCAGAGGG
>CAVIJI010000040.1:0-19227 GCA_963642885.1 bacterium | reverse complement strand
TCAATACCTTTTTTAAAGTTTTTTTCCTTTTTTTCGAATTATTTTTTAGTCGCCTTAATTCCGCGGTTTCCGAGCCGTTTTCCTTGCTTTATCATATAATATAATGTATAATAGCTTAAACGGCACCGCTTTGATACAACGAAAGGAAAAACCATGATTTACTCATTTGATGATTTCAGAAGAATCAAAAATTCGGGAGCGAGCTTCTGCCGCTGCGCGGGTATGTTCGGAAACGATGTGTACGCCGTCCTCTTCTACCGCGAGGGCGGCTGCGGCTCCGAGTTCTGGTGGGAAATCTACAGACTGACAAAGGCGGAATTCGACGCCTATCCGCTTAACGCCGCCGAACTGAGCGGCCGATTCAGACAGTACGACGGTGAGTTTCTCTGCTCAAATTACTGCGGAAAAGGCGGAAAAGCGTACAGCTTCGAGTACACAAACGGTAAAACACATACGCTCTGAGACGTAATCGTAAAACAACTGTATTATAAAGGAAGTATCATCATGTTCAGAGAAATAAGAAGAAAAGACAACGAAATAAGCATCGACACGGCAAAACAGCTCCTGCGCAGCGAGCGCAGAGGCGTTCTGGCGGTAAACGGCGACGACGGCTATCCGTACGCGATACCGTTAAATTACTATTATGATGAAGAAAACGGAAAAATCTATTTTCACGGCGCGGGCAGCGGACACAAGGCGGACGCGATAAGGGCGTGTGACAAGGTCTGCTTCACCGTTTACGGTAACGAAAGCATTAAAAAGGAAGCGTGGGCACCGTTTGTGCAGAGCGCGGTTGTGTTCGGCCGCTGCCGTATGCTCGAGTACAGCGCCGCCTCTATGTCATGCCTGAAAATGATTGCAATGAAATACTTCCCCGACGAAAGCCTTGTCGATGACGAAATAGCGACAGGCGGCAGAAACGCCCAAATGTACGAAATCACCATCGAGCACATCAGCGGCAAAGAGGTTCAGGAGCGATAAAGCATCAACGTATATGACGATTATTAAAAGACCTCCGCTTATCGATATGTAACGAACGCATATCGGTTTCAGCGGAGGTCTTTTGTCTGTCAGCTTTCCTTATTGCCGCCCTCTCCGTATCCCTCGCTCTCCTCGCGGAGATTGGATATTTCCTTGGCGAAGGTTTCGATGTCCTTGAATTCCCTGTGCACCGACGCGAAGCGCACATACGCCACCGCATCGAGCTTCTTCAGCTTTTCCATAACCATCTCGCCGATTCTGCGCGACGTTATTTCGGTCTTCATGGAGCTTGTGATTTCGGCTTCTATCTCGTCCGCAAGCGCCACGGCATCAATCGGACGCTTCTGACAGGCCTTCAGCAGACCGGATAAAACCTTGTTTTTATCGAACAGCTCATGCGAGCCGTCTTTTTTCACGACTATCGGCGCAAGGGTATCGATTATTTCGTAGGTCGTAAACCTGTAATGACAGTTTTCGCATTCGCGCCGTCTTCTTATACTGTTGTTTTCGTCGACAGGTCGTGAGTCGATAACCTTGCTGTCTCCCGAAAGACATCTCGGACACTTCATAATTAATATCCCGTACCGATTGCGGCGGCGCGGGCTGCTCCTTTCGTAAATTTAATCCGCCCATTATACGCAAGCCGAACTTCAAGGCGGTTTATCTCTTCGCCTTTACGCTTTACTTAATCCGCTGTTTATTTACAGTCAAGCTTCAAGGCGGTTTATCTCTTCGCCTTTACGCTTTACTTAATCCGCCGACATTGTCAAACCAAGCTTCGAAGAATGCTTCGTTGTACGAAGCATTCTTGAGGAGGCGGTTTATCTCTCTGTTCTTACGCTTTACTTAATCCGCCGTTTATTTGCAGTCAAGCTTCGAAGAATGCTTCGTTGTACGAAGCATTCTTGAGGAGGCGGTTTATCTCTCTGTTCTTACGCTTTACTTAATCCGCCGTTTATTTGCAGTCAAGCTTCGAAGAATGCTTCGTTGTACGAAGCATTCTTGAGGAGGCGGTTTATCTCTCTGTTCTTACGCTTTACTTAATCCGCCGACATCCATTTAATCGTGTCGTTTTCTTCTTTTACGGGAATGAAAACGGGAGTCTCGAGACGGCCGCCGGATACGTGGTTCGGTGAGTGCAGCGAGAGATACATCTGTCCCGACGGAGTCTTGAACAGCATCGAGTGTCCGCCGTCGTAGGTGTTCACCCTGTCCTTCATAACCTTGCCGTAAAGCAAATCGGGGTCGTGCTCCCACGGGCCGTAAACACATCCCGTCTTGCTTCTCGCGATAGCTACACAGTAGCCGTTCTTGTCGAAGTTCGACCACAGCATGAGAAGCTGTCCGCCCGCCGTTTTGTACATCCAGCATCCGTCGGTTACTCCGCTTGCCGCCCATGCGGGAGCGTCCGCGCGGAACAGCTCCACGGGCTCGGATATGATTTTCGTCAAATCATCGGACAGCTTCGCGGCGGCAAAGCGGCCGATTTTATCCTCGGTCGATGTCCACTCGTGAACGAATATCGTCCACGGCTGTCCGTTCTCGTCTACGTAGAACGTAGCGTCGATGCTGTCCCAGTCGGCGGGAGTTATAAAGCCGTCCGATATCATCTTGAACGGGCCCTCGGGCACGTCCGATTTCATTACAACGCATCCGCGGTGTCCCGTCTTCGCGGAACGGAATGTCGTAAACATATAGTACGCTCCGCCGTATTTGTGAACCTCGGGCGCCCACTGCTGAGCCTCACAGTCCTCCGGTACGACACACGCGTCAAACGGGCCTTCCCACTCTCCGTCGAGATTGCCCGACGCGTTTTTGTAGTATACCCATCCCGTACCGTACACGTAGTAAACTCCGTCATTGACAAGCACGCAAGGGTCGCGCAGCGGTTTTATCGGTGTTTCGATAATCTTGTTCATAATCGCTTTCTCCTTTATATTTCGAGCTTAACGCCTACCGGATAATGGTCGGACAGATATACGCCGTTCTCGCAGTCTCTCGCGGCGATAACGGATGATTCGTCATAAGGAAGATTCGAGAATACGAAATCTATCTTGCAGGTGCTGTCGGGCTCGTTGTAGCCGTGATATGAGCCTTTGATCGAAGCGGTCGTGTCTATCAGCTTGCCGCCGCAGCCGCCGAACTTGAGAACGGACTTAACGACAACGCTGTCGGGAGTGGCGTTGAAATCGCCCGTCAGAATAACGGGTGCCTGCCATGTGTCGTAATCCGATGCGATTCTGTTGAGCACGAGGGATATTCCCTGTGCCTGCGCGAACTGTCCCTCGTGGTCGAGGTGAGTGTTGTAGTGGCGGAGCACACGTCCCGTCTCACGGTGAAGCAGAGTAACGCATGTGCAGATTCTCGGGCAGGGGCTCTGGTCGGTCGAGAAACGCGAGCCGGGCTGATGCGGTGTGTCGGACAGCCAGAACGTCTCGAGCTGAATAAGGTCGAACTTGTCGCGCTTGTACGCTATAACGTTGCTTTCGTTGTCGAAGTGCTCGCCTCTGCCGATACCGCAGATTTCGTAATCCGTAAAGTTATCGATAAGCCATTGTCTCATGTGCGGAAGAATTTCCTGAAAGCCCACTATGTCGGCGTTGTATTTCGGGAAAGTACGCAGTACGTAATCCTTTCTCGCCGAGAATGCGTTGATACCGTCGACGGGTGTGTCCATTCTCAGGTTATAAGAAAACACGTTGATTGTGCTCATTTTTTCGTCCTCCTGCGGATAAATTTATCCGAACTGATTTTTTTATAAATTATATCACAACAATATACGCACTTCAAGCCGAAATATAGAGAAAATATTCAGTTTGCGATAAAAATAACGTTTTTTTAATCGCAAGGCCGAAAGCGCAAAATGCAAGCATTGCTTGAATTTCGAATTTTTCGTTAATTCAATTAATGCTTTATTGCTTTGACGGTGCGTTTGTGCTGTGCTGATTGCGGAAAGGCACAATAGCGGGAAACGTCATCGTCGACGTAGACGCGGGCGGTGACGGTAAACGGTGACTGTGACGAAGATTAAGTCTTGCAAAACGTTTCCCGACGGTGTATAATACATAAAAAATATCATCTATGGGGGAACGGCATGGTTAAAATAGCACTCACATGCTCGGTAGGCTCCGGCAAATACACGATACAGCCACGCTATCCGAAATTCATCACGGACACGGCAGCGAAAATCGGCGGTGCGGCTCTGCAGTCCGTACTGCCCGTCCTGTTGCCGTTAACGGACGACCTGAGTCTTATACGCAATTACGCACGCGAATTCGACGGATTTCTGTTCACGGGCGGAGGAGATGTCAACCCCGCCTTCTACGGCGAGAAAAAGCTCGACTGCTGCGGCGACGTCGATATCGAACGTGACGAGTTCGAAATCGCTCTGCTTCGTGAGCTGATAAAGCTCGACAAGCCCGTACTCGGTATATGCCGCGGAATACAGGTTATGAACACCGCTCTCGGCGGAACTCTCTGGCAGGATATCGGCACACAGCTGCTCGGCGGCGCGAGCCACACGATGAACAACGAAAACGGAGAGCCGACACACGTGGTAAAGACCTCCGCGTTTGTTTCCGACACGTGCGGAAAGGACGAAATCGTCACGAACAGCTACCATCATCAGGCGCTGAAGGAGCTCGGAGACGGCTTTAAAGTCGCCGCCGTATCATGTGACGGGGTAATCGAGGCGGCGGAGCACGAGAGCCTGCACTACTACAAGGGCGTCCAGTGGCATCCCGAGGTAAACCCGAACGAATACTCGTATCTCATCTGCGGCACATTTCTGAAGGCCGCCGCGGGAATCGGGTAAACAAGCGAATCAAAGCGGGCTGTCGGCAGTTCTATAAAAGCGGACTGTTATCGGCCCGCTTTTGTTTTTCCCGTAAAAAACAACAGCCCCGCCCGACTCTATTTGTTGAGAATCACTATTTTATATACATCGGAAATATGATATACTATTGTGGGTTAAAGTACAAATTTATATAAAACATATAACAGGTGTCACCATGCCGAATAACGAAAAAATAAAGGAAATAATCCTCTGTAAATACGGAGAAATAATACTGAAGGGAACCAACCGCTCGACCTTCGAGGCACAGCTGCTCAGAGAGGTCAAGCGCCGTGCGGCTCTCGTGGGAAAATACGAGGTAAGCTACAACCAGAGCACCGTTTACGTGGAGCCGTCCGATGAGGAAGCCGAGGAAAACCTCGACGTACTGTACGCTCAGCTCGGAAAGGTGTTCGGCTTCGCGGCAATGTGCAAGGCCGCCGTGGCGGAGAAAACGCTCGAGTCGATTATACGGACCGCGGTCGAATATCTGCCCGAAAAGCTGAAGGACTGTAAGACCTTCAAGTGCGAGGCCAAGCGCAGCGACAAAAAGTTTCCCCTCTCCTCCCCCGAGCTGTCGGGCGAGGTCGGCGGAGCCGTACTCGAGGCCATACCGCACCTTACCGTAAGCCTGTACGATCCCGAAATCGTCGTAAAAATCGAGGTGCGCGAGACGCACGCCTATATACACGCGGGTCAGGATAAGGGCGCGGGCGGAATGCCCGTCGGCTCCGCAGGCAAGGGACTGCTCCTTCTCTCGGGCGGCATCGACTCTCCCGTAGCGGGATACATGATGATGAAGCGCGGTATGACCGTAGACTGCGTGCATTTCGAATCCATGCCGTACACAAGCCAGGCTGCGCACGACAAGGTCATGCAGCTCGCCGCGGAGCTTACCGAATACTGCGGCAAAATCAAGGTTCATGTCGTATCGCTCACGCACATACAGGAGGAGCTCAGAGACAACTGCGTCGAGGACTACTTCACACTGCTTCTGCGCCGCTTCATGATGAGACTCGCGTCAATGGTCGCCGAGGAAAACGAATGCCGTGTGCTCGTAACGGGCGAATCTCTCGGTCAGGTAGCGTCACAGACGATGAAAGCCATGTGCGTAACCGAGGACGCCGCCTCCATACCCGTATTCCGTCCGTGCATAGGCATGGATAAGGAAGAAATAGTACAGATATCCCGTGCCATCGGCACGTTCGACACATCGATACAGCCGTATGACGACTGCTGCACCGTGTTCACACCCCGCCATCCCAGAACTCAGCCGGAGCTCGAAAAGGTGCTCGCGGAGGAAGAAAAGGTCGACGTAGAGGGACTTGTTGCGGAAGCATGGGCAACACGCCACCTTGAGACAATTTATCAGGAGCTTTAACGAAAATGAAAAACAACGAATACAGCCTCGCTCTTCTCTGTGACTTTTACGAGCTCACAATGGGAAGAGGATATTTCGAAACCGAAAAAAGAAACACCATAGCTTATTTCGACGTATTCTTCAGAAGAATCCCCGACGGAGGCGGCTACGCCATCGCCGCGGGCCTCGAGCAGATAGTACACTATATCGAAAGCCTTCGCTTCACCGAGGACGATATAGAATTTTTACGCGGAAAGGGCATTTTCTCCGAGGAATTTTTGAAATACCTCTCCGAATTCGAATTCACGGGCGATATCTGGGGCGTACCCGAGGGAAGCGTAATATTCCCCGGCGAGCCCATTCTGACGGTGCGCGCCCCCGTTATTCAGGCTCAGCTTGTCGAGACATACGTACTTCTTTCTCTCAACCATCAGTCGCTCATCGCCACAAAGGCGTCACGCATGGTTCGCGCCGCCAAGGGCAGACCCATTTCCGAGTTCGGCTCACGCAGAGCTCACGGCGAGGATGCCGCGGTATACGGAGCGAGAGCCGCTTATATCGGCGGCTGTACGGGCACGGCATGCACCCTGTCCGATAAGCTGTACGGCGTACCCGCGGGCGGCACAATGGCGCATTCGTGGGTTCAGATGTTCGACAGCGAATACGAGGCTTTCTCGACCTACTGCAGACTTTACCCGAACAACCCGACACTGCTTGTCGACACATACAGCGTCTTCGGCTCGGGCCTGCCGAACGCGGTAAAAGCGGTCAAGGATGTTCTGTGGCCCATGGGACTCAAAAAATGCGCCATCAGAATCGACTCGGGAGACATCGCTTACCTTACCAAAAAGGCGAGAGCCTACCTCGATTCCGAGGGGCTTACCGACTGCAAAATCATCGTATCGAACGCTCTTGACGAGTATCTCATCTCCGAGCTTCTCGCACAGGAGGCGTGCATAGACGGCTTCGGCGTCGGCGAGCGTCTCATCACGGCGAAAAGCGATGCCGTGTTCGGATGCGTGTACAAGCTTGCCGCCTCCGAGGACGAAAACGGCGTTATCACCCCGAAAATCAAGGTCAGCGAGAACGCCGCGAAAATCACAAACCCCGGCTTCAAGAAAATCTACCGTCTTTACTCAAACGAAACGGGCAAGGCGGAGGCGGACCTTCTCATGCTCAGAGACGAGAGCATAGACGGAGAATCTCCGCTTGAAATATTCGACCCCGAATTCACATGGAAAAGACGCGTTATAGAAAACTACACCGCGCGCGAGCTTCTCGTCCCCATATTCGAGCACGGACGCCTTGTGTATAATCTGCCCGCGCTTGACGAGGTACGCGACCACTGCGCGAGAGAGCTTGCCACGATGTGGAAGGAGGTTCTCCGTTTCGAGAACCCGCACGAATATTATGTCGACCTTTCACAGAAGCTGTGGGATCTGAAGCACAGCATGATATCGAAATACATCAAGGGCAACAAGGGTGAGTAAGTGCTTCCTCTGTCCTCGCGGGTGCGGAGCCGACAGGAGCGTATCGAGAGGCTGCTGCGGTGCGGGCGAGGACATCGAGGTCTCGAAAATAATGCTCCACCACTGGGAGGAGCCCCCCGTCAGCGGATACAACACCGATATTAACGCGGATATGACAAAGAGCCGCGGCTCGGGCGCGATATTCTTCACTCACTGTCCGCTCGGCTGCGTCTACTGCCAGAACTCGAAAATAAGCCGTACCCTCTCACACGGGAAGAGCTATACCCCCGCCGAGCTTGCGCGTGAAATGCTCGCTCTCGAGAAAAGCGGCGCGTATAATATAAATCTCGTCTCTCCCACACAGTACTCCGAGGGCATAGCGGAGGCGGTTCGCGAGGCACGTTCGGACGGACTCCGCATTCCCATCGTGTATAATACGGGCGGATACGAGCTGTCCGAGGTGGTATCGGGCCTGAAGGATACGGTCGACATCTACCTCACCGACTTCAAATACGCGTCAAGTGAGCTCTCACTGAAGCTGTCTCACGCCGCGGATTATCCGACAATCGCGGCACGGGCATTGCGCACAATGCTCGAAAACGTCGGAGAGCCCGTGTTCGACGGCGACGGAATGTTGATGCGCGGCGTTATAGTGCGCCACCTTGTTCTGCCGTCGCACAAGGACGACTCCATGGCGGTTCTCGACATGATAGCCGAGACTGTTCCGCCCGAGAAAATACTGCTCTCCCTAATGGCACAGTACACACCGGATTTTCTGCCGACGGGCGAGGAATACGACTCGATAAGACGCAAGATAACGACATACGAATACGAGAAGGTACGGGAGCACGCCGTACGGCTCGGATTCGACGGATTCATGCAGGAAAGAAACTCGGCGACGAAAAAATTCACACCCGATTTCTGATGCCGCTTTTTTCGAAATACATTCCTCGGCGGGATTTGCTACAGCAGATCCCGCCATTTTGCGTTCTCCCCGAAGCACGGGTATACCTCTACTCCCCCTCCCTCGCATACAATGTCCGCCGCCGTCATCCTCATCGCGGTCTTTATCCCCAGCTCGTCCTCGCGTATGCCGCATATGTCGCCGAGCACGCAGTCCTCGCCGTATAACGGAGGCATCCTCGGCGCGGCCTTTACCGTCATCGTCACCGATACGGGATATTTCGCGAGCGCCTCCTCTCCCTTCTGACGCAAAGCCCTCCTGTATTCCGCCTCGTCCGAGTATTTCTCCGCGTTCAATTCACCCGCACTTCTGTATAACTCCCGCCTGTCGGCGGAATACTTGTTCACGACAGCCACCGCGCCGTCTCCGCCCTCGACATACGCGAAGTTTCTTATATTGCCGTATGCCTTTTCGTATTCAAGCGAAATAATGTTTCCCGCCGACGTCGAATATACAGCGTACGCCGACCTGTCCTCCCCCGTAACTATCGTCATAACGGGTTTCTCCGCTCCGCGCTTCAGCCTGACTCTGTACGATGCGCCGTACGGCCTCAGTACCTCGTACAGCCACCGCTCCATGTTGTCCCATGACCAGCTTATCATACACTCGCTCACCGCCGTAGCGCCGCAGTCCTCGTCGAGCGTTATCGGCAGAGAACGCAGATTTGCCCTCACAGCCTCCGTCACACATTCTCCCAGCTTGCCCGATTTCTCTCCCGTACCGTACATCACACGCCCGCCGAGCAAGCCCTCGAGCATCACACCGCTTACCTCGCAGTCCCCTTCTTCGTCGGACGTCAGCAGTACATTGTCGATTCTGCCGCACAGACATTCGCCCTTCGTGTCGAATTCGGTACGCAAATATTCGGCACCCGCCGCCGACGAAAAGAATTTCTTCGGCATATGCACGGTAAAGCTGCCCGTTTCGTAGTATTTCTCGCTCCATACCGCCGATGTGAACCTGTCAATCGGCCCGTCGAGTACATTGTATTCCCTGTCGAGAAAATACAGCTCCATAACCATCCTCCTATATTCCGAAATACAGCGGAGTCAGACTCACGCCGAAGGAAATGTGCTCCGCACCGCTCTCCGCCTCCGCCTTTATCGTCGATTTACCCGCGGGTACGGAGAAAAACGTACTTCCCGAATCGAAGCGAAGGTATCTCTCACCGTTCACGGTGATTTTTTTGTGGCCTATACGCGTATCGATTATAATCCGCTCGCCGTCGTGAAGCGTCAGAGGACACTTCACGTACTCCGCGCCGTACGACACCGCGGGAGAGGCTGTGTCTCCCCCGACAGCCTCCAGAGTCATCGTAATGCCGCACGGCACGTCTCCCGTGTTTTCCGCCTCGACCGTACCGTTGTCTCCCGCAAAAGTCTCGCTCTCTCCCTCGAAAAACACATCGGGAGCGATGAACGACAGCTCACAGCTCAGTATGTCCGCATCTCCGCACGACACCGCCTTGATACCGCCGTACGGAATGACGCCCGTCCTGCGTACCCTGCCGTGTGATATCACCTCGAGCACGCACTCGTCCGATATTCTCAGCATCGGCACAAGGCGCTCCACGTCTCCCATGCTCAGCTCCGCGTCAATCGTGAGCACCCTCTCACCGTACCGCCTGACGGAGGGATAACCTCCGTCGCATGACGCGTACGATGTCAGCTTTACCTCGTATTCGGGGGCGTAAAAGCCGTCGTAATCCGTTATCGGGCATTTATCCCCGCCGAAGGTAAATTCCCCGTCCGAGGAAATTATCTTAATCCTTAAATCTCCGTCGTATCTCATGGCTGTCTGAATACCGCCTCGCTTTCCTTTCTTATTCTCTTTGCCGTAAAATACGGCGAGCTGTCGCTGTCGCGAAGATATATGTTCTGCGTAAGCGCACGTGTGCCGTCCGTGCCGTCACCGTACGTGCCGCGCAGGCGCGATGACATTGCCGACACTCCCTCCATAGCCGCACTGACGTATGAGGAGCCGCTCAGAATACCCTCCGCTATGCCTCGCGATATCATAACACCGACCTCGTCACGCATCAGTCCCGACGGCGAGCTTATCTCGTAGTATTCCTTTACCGCGTGCTCCGCATCGTACGCTACCTTTTCTATGGCTCGTACAACCTCGCCGCCGGCGGAATAAATTCCATCCGCCACACCCGACATTATATTGTAGCCGACTCTCTGCCATGCGCCCGCGGCGAAGGCTCCCGCGGCGGCTGACGCGCCCCTCTCGGCTGCCGAATACAGCATACCGGAAGCCGAGTCCATTCCCGCCGCCATTGTCGATACCGCGCCCTCTCCCGTACTCCTCCACGGAACGGAGGAGAAGAGAGACGCCGCCCCCTGACCGAGCGCGGTCATTGCGTCATATACCATAGCCGAGCCCGATATAACCGCCGATGCCATCCCCTCTACAGCCGATATCACGACAGCGGATAAATTCGCGTTCAGCACGGGATTGACAAGCGCGTCTCCGAGCCCGATTCCGAACGCCTCCACCCTTGTTTCCAGCGATGTCAGCGCGGAAAGCACGGATGAGGTATCGAGGCTCACGCCTATTGTTACCGAACCGTCCATTCGTCGTCACTCCTTTCTTTTTTTCTTATCTCGACCGCCTTCTTCGCCCGTCTCAGTCGGCGGCGCACCCCGTCGTCCTCTATCAGAGACAAATCCGCCGTACGAAGCGCGACAGTGCGCATAAGAGGAGATGTCGGCGGCAGCGATGTAAGAAGCGCCATGAACTTGTACCAGTGCATACGCTCCTTTGTGAGGTCTATCCCGTATTCCGACAGGAATGACGCCAGAATCAGTCCGCTGTCGGCGGAAAAATCGAACGCCGTCTCCCCCGTGCGCTTTACCGTACGCGGTGCGGTATCGGCATCGCTCTCACGTCTCAGCAAAAACGCTGTACAGGCATCGAGAAACGCGCCGCAGTCCTCGTCGTCCACCGCACCGTCCGACACCACGCACTCCGCGCACAGGCTCGCCTTCATTCCCGACGGCATATCGGAGCACAGTATCTCGTACACGATGAGCCACCTTCTGTAGTCGCCCGTTATCCCGATTTTTCTGTCTCCCACGGTAATGTACTCGGGCGGCGCGTCGCATATGAGCGGTATCACAGTGCGGCAAGTCTCTCGGCGAGACTTGCCTTTATTTTTTCTCCCGATTCCGTCATGGATTTGATTTCCCCGTCAACGTAGCACAAAAACGATGCAAGCGCCCCTGCGAGCGTCATTATATTGCGCTCATCGCCGAAGACTCGTTTTCGGCTCACCTCACCGAAAATTCCGTCGAAAAACGTTTCTATAACCTCGCAGTTTCGTCTGAGCTTGGCGGCTGTGTCCTTTATTCCGCCGTCCGACAAATCGGACGAATATTCTATAGCGGACAAATCCGCGGACAAGCGCTTGAGCGCGAGGTCAATTCTTTCGTAGCAGTCGGGTTCGAACACATCGCATTCAAGCTCCGCGCCGCCGTATTTCCATGTATGGTTCATAGTCAGTCTCCTTTATTCGATATAATTATTCGTCTGCCGATTCCGTCCACGTAAGGCTTCCCTTATCGAACGTGCCCCGCACGATATCCCCCACGGCTTTCATCGTACCCGTATAGAGAAGCGAGTCCGTACCGGAGCCGCATTCATCGGGAATAACGGAATACGATCTTCTCACCGCGTTATACACCCCGTCCGTCTCGGTCTTATCGAACAGATCCACGCATATGACGTCGACCTTTGCGTCGTCCCCCGTCATTTCGCGGTCTGTTATACGGCGCAGCTTCTCGATTACGGCGTTATCGGAGTAGACCTCGAGCTCGTAGTCTATGACGGGAGCGTATCCCGTCACATCCGTACGCTTTGTGGCCTCGTGTATATATCTTCTCTGATAGCTGACCGCGTTTTTCGACTCGGTAAACTCGGTAAAGCCCTCGCCCACGAGTGACCACGCGGGGTTTTCCGTACTGCCCGTATTCATATAGTGCTGTCTTTCGGCTCTTTTTACTATTGGCATATTATTTATCCTTTCTTTAATTCAATCATGCGGAAAAGCATATTATTTTATACGATGCTCTGTATTCCTCGTCGCCGTTTTCGTAGATTGCCGATTTCGACACTCCAGAAGATATTTCGAGTGAGAAATCGTCCTCGCGGCAGGCTTTAACTGCCTCGTTCACTTTCTCGAAAAAGCTCATGGCGTCAAGTCTGTCACGCACGCTGTCCGCGCGCACTCTGAGCCGCACCTCGAAGCCGTATTCCGCAAGGGACGTACCGTCGATGTACACACGCACCGTGTTTTTCGTTCCGACAAGTGAAATTAAGGCTTCTGACGAAGCCTTAATTTCTGAAGCTTCTGACGAAGCTTCGGCTCCCGCAGCGGCTTCTGACGAAGCCGTATTTTCTAAGGCATTGTCGAAAGCTGTGGCTTCCGTCAATGCTTCGGCTCCCGCAGCGGTTTCCGTGGCGGGGGTGAAGTTCACTCCTCTCCATGTTTCGGCGTACAGCCGTATGCCGTGTGCGGCGAAATACCGTGTCAAGGCATCGGGTAATTTTATTTCTTTCATAAACCGTTCCTGAAAATTTTCTCCGTCTCCTCTTTCCAAGTCTCGCGGTACGCGGCGAGTGCGGCCTGTGCCCAATGCGAGGTTGCTTTCGGATGTATTTTTTTACCGAACTCTCTTTCCGCGTAGTAGCATTCCCGAGCGTACGATGTATTCCACGACACTGTTTTATCGGACGGGGAATACACGCCCGATGAATACAGCCGACCTGTTCTGTACGGCACGTACTCGCCGCAGTCGCGAAGGACTGCCTCACCGAGCCGCATTTGCGCCGTGAATGCACATTTATCGATTACGGCGCGCAGTCCGCCGAAATCGGTTTTCACTTCCGTCATGTTTTCGATTTAATCCGCCCTCCCTCCCCGCAATGAAAAAGACTCTTTTTCATTGCTTTTTCTCTTTTGATTTTTCTTTTACCCGAGCTCTTTACTTTAACGTGAGCTTCAGGTATTTTCCCACGGTAATGCCGTGGGGAAATACCTCCGCGACCGATACGCGGTACCTTCTGCCCCTCACTTCGCACCTGTCGTTCTTACCGAATTCGGGAAATGCCGCGGCCGTTCCCTCCGTCTCGCATATGCTCATGTCGCAGAAAAAGTACAGCTCGAGTCCGCCCGTGACAACTCCGTTTTCGTCGGCATACCGTTTCTCGGCAACCATAACCCCGCTCAGCTCGTATTCGCGGTATAACGCCTCTCCGCCGTCACCGTCTCCGATGTACTTCAAGTACACGGCCGAGTCCGTCTCGAATCTTCCCGTTATCATGCCGTCACACCCACAGCGATATAAGCCCCGCCGCGACCAGCTTCGAGTATGCCGCGGGAGAGAGTGTGACACCGCACAGCGTTATCCTCGTCGGACACGAGTACGTCACACTCACCTCCCCCACACTCTCGCTCTTCACGTCCGCCGCACATATACCGCCCTTTGTGTAGCTGACCTGATACTCCGCCGCCGTGTCAAGCGCCGCCCTCTCATCGTCCGTCAGATCGCTCTCGATTTTCGGATAAATCAAGGTCATGAGCAGCTCTCTCGCCTCATCTTTTGTCATAACAGCCTCCGAATCAGCAGATATATCGCACCGCAAGCTCGGGATATATCGTCTTGAAGGCGTACAGCACATCCATTGACAGCATGTCCCTCTTATACTTCATGTCGTACCCTCTCACCACTCTGAGCGATATGCCGTTGTAGGAGGTCACATACGACTCAACCCCCGCGGGAGTCTGAAGCGGTCTTGTGATAAACGCGAACGCGTCGGGATGGAATACAAGGTTGGCTGTGTGCGTCGATAAAACCTCCATTTTGTCTCCCTCGTTCACATCCGCTGCCCTGTTCAGCTTAACCGTGTACACGTTTCCGCTCACCTCCGCGTCGCTCGTCACGAGATATCGTCCCTTGTCGTTCATTACGATGTCTCCGCGGACGAGCTTGCCTCCCTCGAGCTTTACGCATATCGTGTTTCCGCCGCCCGATGCCGCCGCAATGGTTACACTCTCACCCGCCTCGGATGTGTGCGTGCATACCGCCTGCGACATATAGTGGTTCACGCCGAACACCTGACCTATGGAGCCGGTTCTGAGCGCAGTTGTCGAGCCGCACTTCTCCGCGTTCACGACAGCGGGTATCTGCTTCAGCGACGCCGCCGCCTCGGGGCTCCATACAGCGCATCTCTCGCCGACGGGTACCTTGAGTCTGTCGAGTGCGAGAGATGCTCCCGCCAAAGCGTCGAGTCCTTCGGGCAGCTGTCCCGCGATTCCCACACAGGTGGGAATGTCACGGTAAAGCTCAAGTCCCTCCGAGTTGATTTTCGCCGCGAGGGCCGCCGCCGCGGGCTCTATGAAAAGTCTCACAACCGAATCGAAATCGCAAGCGGACTCTATCGCCCCGACCTGCATGTCAACCGTAGCGAGGTGGTCGAGCTTTACGTCGATTGTGTTGTTCTGCATGCTCTCGGGCTCTACACCCTTTTTCTCCTCGAATTCGGACGCCTTCAGCATAACGGGACAGCGCACGGACACCGTGTCTCCCTGCTTTGCCGCGGATGAGCTTATCGTTTCCTTGTACACCAGGTTCGGAAATACAAGATTGTCCATAAGTCGCGGAAGCGCCTCACGCGCTATCTGCTTTACCGATATTTCTGTTTTTGCCATGTTATATTCTCCTTTTTATATTTTCTTTACCGTTTTGTAGTACTCGTAGTCGTCAAGCTCGTCGGCAGACCTTCTCGCGCCGCCGTGCTCCGCTCCCGTCGAGAGTATTCTCGCCGTCTCGCCGCCGTCCTCGAACAGATAAGGTGCGCTTTTCTTTAACTCCTCTATCTGCACATTGATGCGGCCTTCGAGCTGCGGCATATCCGCGCAATCGTCGTCACTCCCGCGGTCAAGCATTTTCCCCACAAGCTCGGGATTTTTCGCATGCGCCCTGTCGAGACAACGCTCGACGGCACGCTCCGCCCTTTCACGGCTCAGCCGTGCGGAATATTCCCGCTTCACTCCGAGAACATCCCCTATTTCGATACCGTTTTCGCCCGCCGCCTTCGCAAGCTCCGCCCATGTCAGAGCTCCGCCGCCGAAGAGCGATTCTATGGTGTTTTTTTCCATACGTACTCCTTTTACCCGCATTACGGGTTGTTCACGTGACCTCTTATCCATTTTTCGCGGAATTCCTCCGCGGTCATGACTCCCGCCTTCACCTCACCGAGGTCGGCTTCTCGCACGCTCATGCTGTCGGCGAAGTACGAGTCGTCGAACATCACCGATATACCGCATCCGACATCCACATCGAGCCCCCAGTATACGGCGGCACATTGTAAAATAGCGCGCACGGCGGAAATCACATACGCTCTCGCGTTTTTCTGATGCTTGACGAGATTCTGTCTCATGTCCTGTCTCTCGCCCATGTACTGCGTGGCGGTCAGCTTTGCCCTTCCGTCGACATCGAACGCGTAGTGATGCGCACCGAGTCCGCATCTGAACGACAGATAGTTGAGCTGCGCCTGCACCGCCGCCGCGTTTTCCGCCGCCCTCAGCTCGGGATTGTGCTCCGTTATCAGCTTCTGTTCGTCGAAATCACCGTCTCCGAGAGTGACAAACAGCTGCTGCGCCACGTCGTCGGGTGTGAGAATGTTCCCTCTCGAGTCACGCTGTACGAGCGAACGGCTCATGAATACCTTCTTTCCGCCGAGCTTTATGTCTCTGCAGAAATTGTTGAACGCCAGATCCACCCCCTTCAGGCAGTCGATGGCATCCGCGAAGACCGATATCCCCATTCCGGGCCCCGCGGGGCTCTCTCCGCCGATGTTCGGCTTCAGAATGAAGAAAAACGGATACGGCGAGTGAGTGTGTATAACCTCGGGTATCGCGCCGTTCTCCTCGGGGAGCTTCTTTTTTACCATCTCGCCGTTTTCCTCCTCGTAGAACTCGTTTGTTATCACATACTCGCCGTTCTCGAGCCTGTGCGTCTCGGCGTACACGCATTGCTTTCCCCTGACAACCGATTCCGATATAAACGCCGCCTCGGTTATTTTTCCGTTTTTCACGGTTATCGGATGAATGCTCTCCGCGGAGGTGTAGTCGAACGACAGCGACGACATCGGACACGCCGTAAGCTCCCCGTCACGCAGTACGAGATTGTTCAGACGCAGTATCGCCGCTCCCGTGCCGAGTGCGAACGCCGTCTCCGTCAGCCTGTTCGCCTCGCCGAAGAAATCGTTCTCGCGCAGTACCCTGCCGACAAACTCCTCTCCCCTGCCGTCCTCCAGCCTGACGGTGCAGCCGTCGTTGAACAGAAGCGAAGCCCAGTCCTCACATACCTTTTTCGCCATGTTCATGCGGTACATATCCCGCTTTACGGGCTCACCCGAAGCGCCGTTTTCGTAAAACCGATGGAAAGAGGAGTCGCAGCCCTCCCACCAGTCCTTCCATAATCGAATGCTTCCCGATATAAATATCATCCCCTCATATCATAGAATATCTTTCAATCGCGTACTCGAACGCGTCGAGTATGTCAATGTCGGTGGTAAAGTTGTCGAGCCGCCCGCCGCTGTCGTTCCACAGAGCGGATGACAGTCCGAGCCTCAGCATGGTGCACGAGGCGCACAGCCGTATGCGGTGCAGTGAAATAAGCCTGTTCACGAACGATATTCGGTCGAGTATCGGCTTTTTCGCGCAGTCGCATACGACGGCGCCGTCTCCCTCACGCCTGAGATGATGTCTCATACCGTTTATGAGGTACTGCGCCTCGCTGTCGGCGAAAATATACCTCACGGGTACTCCGACATACATCCTGCGCACCTCTGCGAGAAATGCGCTCATCTCGCACTCTATCTGCGAGGGATCGATGTCTCCCTTGCCGCCGCGCGAGGCATACTCCCGAAGCACCGTGAAATCGTATCCGCCCGCCCCCGCCGCGAAGCCCACGGCGACAAACGCGGTTTTCGACCTGTTTCCGCCGAAATCGACGCCTATGTTGATAAAGTCCAGCGGGCCCGTGTACACGTCGGGTACGATGTACTCCTCCGACGACGAGGCAAACGAGCGGTAGATAAGCCCCTCCGCCGCGCATCTCTCGCCGAGTATGTCCCTTCTGTACCAGACGGAGCCCTTGTCGTACTGCGCCGTTATCTCCTCGAGTCTTTCGGGAGATATCGTGGGGTTGTCGAATATCGTGAAGTGCTCGTAGTTGTAGAACTCCCCGCCGACCTCACCGTCCCGCACCATGCCGCCGTACCTGTCAAGGTACTCCGTGTATATCGGCGCGGTCGGAACACACGGATTCAGATCCCAGAATATTCTTCTGTCGCGCGCCGCCAGCTGACGGTTCATAGCCTCCTCGATAAAGGCGGGGGAGTGCAGGTTAATCTCCGTCGCGATCCACATGCCGTACGAGTTTCCCCGTATGCGCTTGTACGAATCGGAGTTTTTCCCGCCGGCGAAGATTATTATTTTCTCTCCCGCCTCCGTCATTACCGACATGGCATCGTTGCCCCTGTAGCGTATCCATCGGCACCGCCCGCCGAATATCCGCTCAAGCCCCAGACCGTTGCAGTCGCCTATGTTCAGCTTCGCGTTGCCGAGAGTGGAGCCCGTAGCGAGATGAAATCTGTCGGGAGAATGCTCGAGAAGCGCCGCGAAAACGAATACGTTGTCGATTGTCTTTCCCGCCCTCACGGCACCCTCCGCCACGTTTATCACCGAGTTGTACGCACGCCTCATGTAGTCACGGTGCTTTTGAGAAAAGTTATATCCGTGTGTCACCGTCATACCCCTTCGGAAAAAGCGTGCTTTTTTGAAAAAACTTGCTTTTTCAAAGAAGCTTGCTTTTTCAAAGAAGCGTCCCCTTCCGCCGACGAAAGCTTATCTTTCGCTTCTCCCCATCCGAATAAATCCGCTCTGAGGCAATCTATCTCGTCGGACTCATTCTCCGACGAGCCGCCCTCATCCGCGGTCATACCGATGTCGCGTCCGAAAATGTCGAAATACAGCCTCATGGCAGAGACATTTCCGTCCTTGATTTCATCGAGCAGCGCACGCCAGACAGTGGGAGCACAGGCGCGTGCCGCACCGCGCGAAAGCGTCAGTGCCTCCTCGACTTTTTCGTCATCGATTTGCTTCATGCCGTCGCCGCCGTCCGCCGTCATCGCGAACAGCTCGGCTCGGCGTACATTATCCTTATCCACAAACATTGTTCTCCGAATTGATTTTCAGCGGGACATCTCATCCCGTGCCTATATTTTACCTCACGGAACACTCGTTTGTCATTTCGCGATACTGCACCGCGAGTCCCACGGCTTGTTCACAATTAAAATTGCCGTTTTCCGCCTTATAACGCAAAAAAGCCGCACTGCGAAGGGAATGCGAGGTTACACCTCGCGCTCCTGTTCACAGAACGGCTGTATTTTATTCATTTTCGAAAACGAGCATACCTCGTTTTCGAAAAGAAAAAAAGAAAAGGCTTTGCCTTTTCTTTTTTTACTTTTTCTTTTTTCTCACTATGAAATATAGAAATACTTCACGTTAGCGAATGGGGAATTACATTCCCCCTCAGGGGAATGTAAT
>CAVIJI010000039.1:14961-22083 GCA_963642885.1 bacterium | reverse complement strand
ATAAAGTATATATTCGGTGATGACGTTCTTAATAATAAGATATACAAAATGTATTATAAGAACGAAAACGAAAAAGGCGGAGTATCATACTATTTTCCCTCAAATCGTCGTTCCGTTGACGGTACGGAGTCCGTCTCGGCAGATATACTTTATCAGGCAACCGAGAATTTCGGAATCGCACCTGATGTTTATATCGACAACATGCCGAGAAGGGAATTTTCCGGTATTGTAAATTATCATCTTCCCGCATTTATCAAAGTCGGTGTTGATAAACGTCTTGCCAACGGATGCTCAATTAATTATCTGCATAAAAAATTCGCGGGTTGTGACATATACTACTTTACAAATACAACGGGTGCGGAATATCATGGCGACATACTTATTCGTGGCGTTCACTCTCTCGAGGAATGGAATCCGTACACGGGAAAAATACGAAAGTTAATCTCGAAAAACGTGAAGTTCAGAGGTGCTGTTTATACTATGATAGACGGCAATATAGAAGCTTCATCCTGCACATTTATAGTCAGTTCAACCCAGCGTATACAAAAAGAAACAAGTCATGAACCCGCCGAACCTATCGATATCGAAGAATATTACCCAAGGAAAAAAATCTGACATACAATTCTGATTATGGGGACATTTACATGAAGAATGAAATAATATCGAGTACAGCCAATAATATAATATCCAATGTCGGTAAAGCTATTTACGGCAAAGAAAAGGAAATACGGTTTGCGGTTACCGCTATGTTATGCAGGGGTCACGTGTTGCTTGATGACATACCCGGAACGGGTAAAACAACTCTCGCAAAAGCATTGGCTAAATCAGTTTCCGCAGATATGAAGAGAATCCAGTTTACCCCCGACCTTTTGCCATCGGATGTTACAGGCGTAAATTTTTACGATCAGAAAAAAAACGAATTCACTTTCAGACGCGGGCCTGTTTTTACAAACATACTTTTGGCTGATGAAATAAACAGAACCACACCGCGAACTCAGTCTGCGCTTCTCGAATGTATGGGCGAGCATCAGGCAACGATAGACGGTGTGACATATCAACTTGATAATCCGTTTTTTGTAATTGCGACACAGAATCCGATAGAATCACTCGGAACATTTCCGCTTCCCGAAGCACAGCTTGACAGATTCTTAATGAAACTGTCACTCGGATATCCCGAAAGAAATGCCGAAAAAGAAATCCTATCGCAGTATAACAACGATAATCCGCTTGAAGAACTTCAACCTGTTTGCACCAAAGATGACATTCGTGCCGCATCGGAAGCGGTGAAAGATGTTAAAGTAAGCGAACCTATAAAGGATTATATTTTGAATATCGCGGATGCTACGCGGAATTGCGACAGACTTATGCTCGGCATCAGTCCGCGTGCGTCTCTGGCATTAATGAAAGTTTCGCAGGCATATGCCGGAATAATGGGACGGGATTTCGTTCTTCCGGATGATGTTAAAAGTGTTGCGGTTCCTGTTCTCTCTCATAGAATTATTATAAAAACATCAAATACGATACGACTGACCGACACGGGTGAAAAGGTAATAGAAGACCTTCTCAACACCGTAAAAGCGCCGATCGACTGACCTGTATGATTTATTTATCTATTATTTTATCAGCGGTATTCATATTTATAGTCCAAGCGAAAATATACAGAAAACATGCATTTGATAAACTCGAGTATACCGTATCTTTATCTTCAGACGAGGTTTTCGAGGGCGACGAGATTTATGTCTACGAAGAAATATCAAATAAAAAATTTCTGCCATTGCCTTTCCTTAAAGTAGATACCGAGTTGCCAGACGGACTCGTTTTCAGGATTAACGAGAGGGAGAAAAAAAGCGGTATTCTGAATGAAACGCACCCGAGAATAATTCACAGCATTTTTGTGCTTCACGGCAATCAATCCGTAAAACGGCGTTGGAGAGTAATCTGCAATACTCGCGGAACATATCGACTGGGTTCTGTTTCCATGCTCACAGATGATATTTTCGGCTCGAATACGAATGCGAAAGTAATAGAACCGGATGAGAAAACATGTGCGGTATTAACAGTCCTGCCGAAAGCGATAAATCTGCGTGAAGAATTTACGAAATCAAAATACACTTGCGGAGACTTTATTGTAAACTCCAGTCTTCTTTCCGATCCGCTCATAAAAGCAGGCGTCAGAGATTACATGTACGGTGATCCGATGAATCACATTAATTGGCTGCAAACTGCAGTACGTGGTCATCTTATGGTCAACAACGAAGAGTTTACCGATCGTCACGCATTTAATATCATCTTGAATATGCAGTCAAGGGATTTGGAGAAGGGAATTCCCGGCCCGCCGAGTATGCGTACTCCCGTGGAACTCTGTTTGACAGTTGCGGCTTCTATACTTGACAAGGTATCATCCGAAAACATTCCCGTAAGACTGATATCGAATACGCCGCCGAAAAACGTATATGAGGATTATAACGACGATGATGATCCGAATATGTTTGTGTCTCCTCCTTTCAAAGGAAAAAACAATATGTTGTCCGCACTGAGAATCCTTGCGAAAATCGATTTGGTTATTTCCGAACCTATAGAGCACCTGCTTGATAAAATAGTCGCCTCTCCGTACAGCTTCACCGGAGGCGGAAATATCATTTTCATATCTTCTTATTTAAGTGAACGTATGATAAACTTCGCATATCTGCTTAGAAGCATAGGGGTGTCGTGTGTTTTTTACATAACATCGGCAAGCAGTAATGCTATGATAATTCCGAGTGATTTAGAGGTGCATTTTAAAACGTATACCGAGTAAAACGAGATACATTATGATATGAATGTTCCGAAATATTCGTTTTTGATTCAGTCACAGAGGTAAAAGAATGGTAAAAATCATTGATCGTTTGTTGGGGTTTATTTCGCTTATAGGAGCGTCAATGCTTACGGTGCCGTTATCGATTATACTTCTCGGAACATCGTTCGAAGGCTCTGCCGTAGTAATTCCGATCCTGTCCGTAGTTTTTTCATTTCTCGGCTATATAATGCAAAGCTTAAACGCAAAATTGCAAAATAAGCGAGCTTCCGAAGACGGATTTTCTTCACTTAAAGACGGAGCTCTTGAAGGCTTTAAACCGATTTACGCCGCAGTACCTATAGCAATTCTTATTATGCTGAGCATTCCGCTGTCATTTGCTTTCGACAAACTTATGCAGACACTTTACCTAAACGGTTTCGCTGCCCGATATGATTTGATATATACGGTATTTTTTGAATTTATATATATCTTATCGTCGGTTATCGGCGTAGTTATTTGGTTTTATCCGGTTCAAAGGCTCTCGAATGCTTATGTACTGCTTGCAGGTGCCGCAATTTTCTATGTTGAAACATTTTTACTTGTATTGAATAAAGCTATATACAACGGTACTGTTATAGCACTGCCTCTTGTTGTTTTTACGATTTGTATTTTGCTTATATTCAATCAAAGCAATCTGCAGAAACAATACAGAGGCTCGGTCGTCTCCGTTATGACTCCGTCATCACGGCTCTATAATGTTTTTCTTGTTTTTATATTATTCCTGATGTTCCTTGCCGCGGCATATATTGTATATGTGATGCTGTCCGGCATGTGGATAATACTGAAAAGTCTTATATATGTGGCTTTGTTCAGAATCTTTCATACGACTACCGAGGACGGTTATGACGAATACGAGTATGTGGATTCGGATGAAGCAAGAACACAATTCAAACGCGATATAATATCAAATGAAAACGCAAACATGCTCAGTATCTTTGTTTTCATAGTAGCTATCCTTGCGTTTGTTTATATAGGAATCAGAAAAGGGTTTCTCATAAAGCTGTTTGTTCGTATCAGAGAATGGATACGGGAGGTCATATCCACATATCTCATAGGAAGAGAGATATTTAAAAACTCATTCGATCCCAATGAAGAAGACGAACTGTTGAATTATAAGGACGAAAAAAAGAAATTGCAAAACGCGACAATACGTGATTACAACTCTATGGCAGAAGCTACCGAGGATTACAAAACGTTTATACGTGAACTCGGTAAACTGCATGACTATGATGAACAGCTGTGTTATGCGTATTCGGTACTTCTTAAGACATATAAAAAAATAAGCATTGCTCTCAAGATTTCCGATACCCCGCGAGAAGTGAAATACAAGGCCGAGCGTTCCGTTGATAAAGAGACTATCGCAAAAATAACGTCCGATTTTGAAAAATTACACTATGCCGAGGTAACTGTTACAGATGCCGAAGCCGCTGAAATTCTCGGTAATATATGCTCGGAAATAAAAAGATATATGTATTAACACATATGGGCAGTGCCGCAATATCGAAAAAGCTCACGGATACTGCCTTAATGTTTTTGTGTTAAAAAAACATGTATACGTTATTTGGGACAGTGAGAATTGATTTATTCGTCATATTCTTAATATTTCTCGGATTATTCTCAATTTATCTATTGAAAAACAGCATAAAATGTAGTATCATATAAATAGATTAAACAGTCATACGGTTTAGTTTATTCTTGAAAATTTTGATGACTTTGTTCAAATCGATACTTATGTTTGAGCAGTTGATTCATAATATTTGGAGGTCAATTAGTAATGTCCGTGAAACTTAATGAAAAATATCTCGGCGGATTTGTCAATGATTCGGAGATAGAAAAAATTTCACATCTCACGAAAGCAGCATACTCACTTGTTAAAAACAAGAGCGGTGCAGGTTCGGATTTCTTAGGCTGGGTAGATCTTCCCGTTAATTACGACAAGGAAGAATTTGCTCGTATAAAAATCGCAGCTCAGAAAATCCAGAAAATGTGTGACGTTTTCGTAGTTATCGGTATCGGAGGTTCATATCTCGGAGCTCGTGCGGCTATTGAATTCTCAACATCTCCTCTCTACAATAACATGAAGAAGGATACCCCCGATGTTTATTTCGCAGGAAATACGATCAGTCCGTCGGCACTTTCGGATATACTTAAGATATGTGAAGGCAAAGATGTTTGTATCAATGTAATCTCGAAATCGGGAACAACTACCGAACCGGCGGTAACATTCCGTATATTCCGTGAGCTTCTCGAGAAAAAATACGGAGAAGAAGGTGCAAGGGAGAGAATTTTCGTAACCACTGACCGTGCAAGAGGCAAGCTTAAGGAATTTTCCACACAAAAAGGTTACGAGACATTTGTTGTACCCGACGATATAGGCGGAAGATACTCTGTACTCACAGCAGTAGGACTTCTTCCGATTGCGGTTGCGGGCATTTCGATTGATGATATGATGAAAGGTGCGGCTGATTCCAGAGAAAAGTATAATAACGACAGCGTTGAAGAAAACGATTGTCTCAGATACGCCGCTATCAGAAACATTCTTTACAATAAGGGCAAAAAGATAGAGATTCTCGCCGCTTACGAACCTGCTGTTCAGATGTTCAGCGAATGGTGGAAGCAGCTTTACGGTGAAAGCGAAGGAAAGGACAATAAGTCACTTTATCCTTCATCTGTGATCTTCTCAACTGACCTTCACTCCCTCGGTCAGTACATTCAGGAAGGTCTCCGCACCATGTTCGAAACAGTACTTGATTTTAAGAATGCAAATGACAAAGTCGTTATCCCCGATGATCCCGCAAACATCGACGGACTCAACTTCCTCTCTGGAAAAGAGCTTCATGATGTAAACAGAATGGCTATGACCGGTACGCTGTTTGCACACAACGACGGCGGAGTACCGAATGTAGTGATAGAAGTCGAAAACAGAAGTGCATACACCTTCGGTTATCTTGTGTACTTCTTTGAAATGGCATGCGCAGTATCAGGTTATATGCTCGGAGTAAACCCGTTCGACCAGCCCGGTGTTGAAGCATATAAAAAGAATATGTACGCTCTTCTCGGCAAACCGGGATATGAGGATCATAAGGCAGAATTAGAAGCAAGAATGAAATAATTTAATACGGAGGATACTATGATTAAATTAATTATCGGCAAAAAAGGTTCCGGAAAGACAAAAGCTCTCATCGAAATGGTTAACAGCGCACTTGACACTACCAAAGGTGACGTTGTTTGCATTGAAAAGGGCGACAAACTGAAATTTGATATTAATTATCATTGCAGACTCATTGATACCGACGACTACCTCATTACCGATGGTCAGTCACTTTTCGGATTTATTTCCGGAATTCTCGCAAGCAACCATGATGTTACCGATATATTTGTTGATTCCGCGTTGAAAATCTGCCAGAACAACGCTGACAGCTTCGATACATTCTTAAAAGAAATCGATGCCGTCGTTAATAAGTACGGTGTAAATTGCGTTGTAACATCTTCCATCGCATTGGAAGATGCATCCGAAACCGTAAGAAAGTACGTTGACTGAAAACTTAACCGCTGAATAAACGGTCTTGAATAACTCGCCGCGAACTTAAAACAAATTCGCGGCGAGTTATTTTTTATAAAATATGTTCAAGCAAAAATCAAACAAAAAACATTTATATTTATTGTACTCAAACACAAAACTTATCTTGATATAGCTCTTGAATTATGGTATACTTTATAAAAATCAGAGAGGAATTGTGAATCGATGCAAAAAAAAATATTATATATCTTATTCGCCGTTTTGTGCAGCTGTATTTTATTAACCGAATATTCCTGTTCCCATGATTCCGAAATCAATCCCGAAACCGATATCGAGAACGTTGTTGAAACACAAGTCGAAACAGAATGGACTCCGGAATTCGAATCGCTTTTTGCGGCACGTAAAGCTTGTCTTGAAGCAATGGATCTATCCTTTCCTATTTCATGCTATACCGATGAATCCATTACTCCGTTTCGTGAGTTTGTTTCCGAAGTCAATAAAACGGTTTCAGATGACAATACTACACAGGAAGAAATGGAGAGTATCTATCACGAAATTCTTGAGAAAAAAAGGTTGCTGTCATTTAAACAAGGTGATATGGCTCGTGTTTACATAAATTCAACTACCGGTGAACCTTGGCAGTACACCGCTTGTAAAATTGCCGTTGTTCCTGCTCTGAATGACAAATATTCTGTAGTGAGCTATGATGACTGTCAAATTAAAATCCGCGGCAACTCAACCGCAAACGCGCCGAAAAGCCGTACAC
>CAVIJI010000039.1:0-14951 GCA_963642885.1 bacterium | reverse complement strand
GATGTGAATCGAAATGATCCGCAATATTATTTTACTACCGGTATGGGACTTCGTTTTAAGGTGGAACAGCCCGAAGAGATGTCTGAAGAACGTATCACGGAAATGAAATCGTTTTTCAATGAGATGGAGGCTGCTATTTCAAGCGGTGATATGACTCAATATGAAAAATATATTGATGTCGAATCATTTATAAACGTTTATCTTGTAATGGAATATACAAAGAATCTTGACAGTAATTCTTTTTCTACCCGCTTTTTCAGAAAAGACGGATTATTATACGCAGGACCCGTGTGGGATTTCGATTTATCATCAGGCAATGTTTCGGATAAATGTGATGAGGAAGGATATAGAATATATTTGAACATACACGGTAGAGGAGATGGAAGCGGAGACAGTACACATGGTCTTTGGTATCGCAACGGATGGTTTAAAGAATTATTCAACGATCCCGAATTTATAGAAAAAGTACGTGAGCGTTATATTGAGGTCCGCGACATCCTCGAAAATGTCTGCTATGACAATAGTCTCGGAAAAAGCAGAATCGGTACACTTATCGAAAACTACCGATATGCATTTGAGCGTAACTACAGTGATACTGAGTGGGATATTACAAAACAATACAGTCCATATGAAACAACTAAAGTCTTAACATACGATGAACATGTAGAAGAGCTTATAGAGTGGTACAAGGGAAGACTCACTTATCTTGACGGTGTATTTCTCAATAGCGATGACTGATTTTACACCATAAAAATCTTAATCGAGTTGACATATACTCGGTTAAGTTGATACTTTTTATTTGAATTAACAGAAAACGCCGAAACTTCCGCTTTAAAAGCGGACGGTTTCGGCGTTAAAATTTCGGGTATTAATCGGGAATGGAACTAACGACTATTTTCTTATAATAATGTCTGAAGCATATAATTTCAAGTACCGCGGTGATTGCCCATGAGAAAATGTAGAGCAAATAAAGTGAAGGTATCGTGTGGAAGTGTGCGAAAATCGTATATATCCATACGATTCTGAAGACGCAAGATCCTAAAATAACGATTATTGTCGGTATTGCAGTTTTACCCAGACCGCGAGAAGCAGATATCGTACAGTCCATAAAAGCTGAAAAACAATATGAAAATGTCATTATGTTTAATCTTTTCAATCCGCTTTCGATAACATTGCTTTCACGAGTAAAAAGCATGAGAAACTGTGTTCCGAAAAATCTCAAGATTAGACTCAATACAAATGCAATGGTAAAAGAATAAAACAAACAGATTTTATAGCTTTTTATTATTCTGGAACGATTGCGTGCACCGTAGTTTTGAGCCATAAAGGTCGTACAAGCGATATAAAACGCGTTCATTATATCGTAAATTAATGAGTCTGCATTAGCTGCCGCGGAATTACCCTCCACCATTACGGTGTCGAATGTATTAACAGCGGACTGAATAAAAAGATTTGCCACCGCAAATATTGCATTTTGAAGTCCGCTTGATATTCCGAGAATAAAAATAGTCTTACATAAATAAGCATTGATTTTCATGTCCGAGAATGACATTGAATAACATTTATTCGGACGAAACATATGAATCAGTACAAGAAACGCGGAAAGATATTGCGATATGGCACTTGCTAAAGCAACTCCGAGGACGCTGAGATTGCATACAATAACGAAAAACAAGTTTAAACCTATATTTAATATACCTGCGGCGAGAAGGTAGTAGAGTGATCTTTTGGAGTCACCCGAAGCACTCAGTATACCGTTGCCGAAATTATACAATGCAAGAGCAGGCGTTCCCAAAAGATAGACTTTCATGTATAAAACCGCACCATTCATAAGCTCGGCTTTAGTACCGAGAAGAAATAAAATTTTATCAACCGAAATAAGTCCGAAAATCATGACCGCTATTCCATAGATAAGTGAAAGAATGAAGGCTGTATGTACAGTTCGTTTTATATTATCGCTATCGTTAGCCCCCATGTATCTGGCAGCGATCGCATTGATACCGCCACCCATACCGATTAACAGACCTGTAAAAAGTGATACAAGTGTCGTACATGATCCGACTGAACCGAGTGCAGCAGCACCCGCGAATTGCCCGACAACCGCAATATCCGACATATTGAACAGAACCTGTAATAAATTCGACAGTGCAAGTGGTATGCTGAAAATCAGTATATTTTTATATAAAGAACCGTGAGTAATCTGTACCTCTGTGTTTGCCATAATAAAATCTCCAAAAAGAGTACCAATTGATTATAATGCGCTTTAAAAGTTCACGAAATTTTCTCGCCTGACTATTATATCAGTTTGCGATTCATATGTCAATTGAATGTATAAAAATGGATACATAATAATTACTCATACATAATTACTATTTATCTTGTTTTTATTGGCAAGAAAAATCCCTCTCCGAAACCGATTCGCAGAGGGATTTAATATAAACTTAATTACGGAAAATCAGTCCCGATAATTCTTTCCGACCTCAATAGCCTTCATGTTTACATCAAACAAATCAGCTTTACGAGCCGGGATGACTTTATGCAGAGCAGGAGCAATCGAATCAAAGCTGATACATCCGGTGTTCTGGATAAGAGCCCCGAGCAAAAGCATGTTTGCCAATGTCGGAATTCCCATCTCTCCCGCAAGTCCGGTAGCGGGAATATAGAATGCATCTACATCGGTTCTGTGCACCTTACGAGTAATCAGTGAAGAGTCAATGAATATTTTGCCACCCGGTGTAACAGCATCTTCGTATTTATCGAGAGAGGGATTATTCATGACCATGAGCACATTCGGATGTTGAACTATAGGTGATCCGACGGGTGTATCGGATAAAATTACGTTGCAATTGGCAGTACCGCCACGCATTTCAGGACCGTATGACGGAAGCCAACTAAGCTCACGATTTTCAAGAAGACCGGCATACGCTAAAACTTTACCGGAGAAAAGCAAACCTTGACCGCCGAATCCGGCAATAACAATTTGGAAATCAGCCATTTGACTCGTCCTCCTTGTCGCGATATACACCAAGCGGATAATACGGAATCATCTTTTCGTCAATCCAATCAAGTGCCTTCTGCGGTTCTAATCCCCAGTTGGTCGGACAGGATGAAAGTACTTCAACCAGTGAGAAGCCTTTACCGTTAATCTGGTTTTCAAAAGCTTTTTTGATGCAGGCTTTTGCGTTCTTTACGTTCTTTACTTTGTTTACCGTCACACGAGCAAGATATGCAGGTGCATCGAGTGTTGACAGCAATTCACAGATACGAATAGGATAACCTTGCGTTTTAACATCACGGCCATAGGGTGAAGTTTGTGTGATCTGACCGGGAAGGGAAGTAGGAGCCATCTGACCGCCCGTCATTCCGTATATTGCATTATTGATAAAGATGACGGTTATGTTTTCGCCTCTTGCAGCAGCACTTACTGTTTCACATAATCCGATGGAAGCAAGGTCTCCGTCACCCTGATATGTAAATACTATGTTGTCGGGAAGAGATCTCTTTACGCCTGTTGCAACTGCGGGTGCGCGTCCATGTGAGGCTTCAATCATATCACATGTAAAATAATTATAAGCGAGTACTGAACATCCGACAGGGGCTATACCTATAGTCTTTCCCTCAATGCCGAGTTCATCAATACATTCTGCGACAAGACGGTGAACAATTCCATGAGTACAACCGGGACAGTAGTGCAGTACTGCATCGGTAAGTGATTTCGGTTTTTCAAAAACAGTGGTCATGCGTTCGCACCTCCTTCAGCCATCGTCTTAATGCTTGCAAGCACTTCATCCGGTGTAGGTATCATACCGCCCACACGACGACAAAGTGAAACAGGTTTCTTGCAGCGGATTGCCAGCTCTACATCCTGCATCATTTGACCCATATTTAATTCTACACAAACAAAACCTTTAACCTTATCCGCAGCGGCAAGAAGAGCCTTATCGGGGAACGGCCACAATGTGATAGGACGAATCATGCCTACCTTGATTCCTTGTTTTCTTGCTTCTACAATAGCATTACGTGAAACACGGGCAGTAATTCCACAGGAAACAACACAGACATCCGCATCGTCCATCATGAATTCTTCCCACATGGTTTCGTTTTCAGTAACTTGTGCATAGCGCTCGAAACGCTCTATATTTTTCTGTTCAAGTTCGGTAGGAGAGAGGTACAGGGAATTTATGATATTATGTGTACGCTTGCACTTTGTACCGGTTACAGCCCATTCGGGAGCGCTTTCTTCAAGCACTGTTTCTTCAGGTAAAACAACAGGTTCCATCATCTGTCCCATTGTACCATCAGCCAACAGCATGGCGGGCATACGGTATTTAAATGCCAAGCTGAATGCTTTCTGAGTCAAGTCTGCCATTTCCTGAACGGAAGCGGGAGCTAAAACAAGGACGTGAAAATCTCCGTGGCCGGGACCTCTTGTCGCAAGAAAATAATCGGACTGCGACGGCTGAATGCCTCCGAGACCGGGGCCTCCGCGCTGAACATTGACGATAAGCGCGGGTAAATCCGCACCGGCAAGATAAGATATACCTTCACACTTGAGCGCAATTCCGGGGCTGGATGACGAAGTCATTGCCAATTTGCCGGTGGAAGCAACTCCGTATACCATATTAATAGCGGCAATCTCACTTTCCGCCTGTAAAAACACTCCGCCGATTTTCGGCATTCTTTTAGCCATATAAGCCGCAATTTCTGTTTGCGGTGTGATAGGATAACCGAGGTAGTGACGGCATCCGCAGCGAATCGCCGCTTCGGCAATTGCTTCGTTGCCTTTCATAAGTACTTTTTCCTGCATAGTACGCTCCTTTCTTACTTTTCGACCTTAATGACACAATCGGGACACATTGTCGCGCAGAATGCGCATCCTATGCAAGCGTCCTGATCGGTCAACTCAACAGGTGTGTGACCTTTTTGGTTCAGCCGCGTTTTAGATAACGTCAGCAGGTGCTTGGGGCAAGCGTTTACACACAACCCACAGCCTTTACATAGCTCTTCTTTAAATGTTAATTTTGCCATTGGACGCCTCCTGAGTCAATTGATAATATAGTTTCTGAAGGTGCAGAGGGAACAAATTCTCTATCTGATCCTCCAGACTCCTGTAAAGATAATCGGCACAACAAGTCATAAACACAGGCAAATTTATATGCCTGCTTATAGCATCGGCATAAGAAACACTCTCGAGTACATCCTGTGCCGAGGTTTGCTGACCGAGATTGGTATTGTTGACAATACCCGTAAATTGTAAACCGCAAGCAGCTTCGATTTCACGCATGACAACCTCGGTATCTTCCGGAGTTCTTGTCAGCGGGCGGGAGCGGTTCACAACAAGCAGCATTTCATAATTGTTTTCTTCTTTGATTTCGGGTGTATATCTTCCGAGTGCCAGCGCTCCGCGGTCATCACCGCCTATATCGAGAACACCGTATTCAGTGCGGCTGTCGATAAGCGCATAGGTTTCTTTCGGCATTGCAGGTACATCCAAATTGGAATTAGCGAAGGGAGAACAAATAAGATTTATTCCTTCACTTGCCAATTGTTTTTCATTGTCCTTGGTACGGAAATAAGGGTTTACAATATCCAAGTCCGCAATTGTTACAGGATACCCCTGTTTATGCAGATAACGTGCATAATTCAGGGCGATATTTGTTTTTCCGCTTCCGTAATGTCCGGCAAAAAGAGTCAGCCTTTTCGGCTTCAATAGCATCACCTTCTTACAATTTGCTTCTGATGATTTTTCCGCTCGTTGTTTTCGGCAATGATGTGCGGAATTCCACGATACGCGGATATTTATACGGAGCAGTATGCTCCTTGACATAATTTTGTATTTCTTTCTTCAGTTCTTCGGTGCCTTCCTTACCTGATACGAGAACGATGGATGCTTTGACAACCTGTCCGCGTATTTCATCAGGTGCGGCTGAAACACCGCATTCAAGCACATACGGAAGCTCCATAATAACATTTTCGATTTCGAATGGTCCGATACGGTAGCCCGAGGATTTAATAACATCATCTGCACGTCCTACATACCAATAGAATCCATCCTCATCACGCCATGCCAAATCTCCTGTATGGTAGAAGCCGTCATGCCATGTTCTCTCTGTTACATCAGGACTGCCGTAATACTCGTAAGCGAGACCGCAGGGAATACCGTTTTGAATGTTGATACAGATTTCGCCGTTCTGACCTGTCGGTACTTCTTTACCGTCCGCATCTAACAAACGTACATCATACAACGGAACAGGTTTGCCCATAGAACCGATTTTATGACTGTCACCGGCAAGATTACCTATTATAAGAGTCGATTCGGACTGTCCGAATCCTTCCATAATACGAAGACCTGTTGCTTTTTCAAATTGACGGAAGACCTCGGGATTAAGAGCTTCACCTGCAATAGAAGCATGTTCAATCGATGAAAGGTCATACTGTGATAAATCCTGCTTGATGAGCATACGATACATTGTGGGCGGTGCGCAGAATGTGGTAATACGATATTTTGCGAATAAAGGAAGAATCTTAGCAGCGTCAAAACGTGTGAAATCGTATACGAACACAGCCGCTTCACACAGCCACTGTCCGTAAAGCTTGCCCCAGAGAGATTTAGCCCAACCTGTATCCGAAATTGTAAGGTGTAAACCGTCGGGATTTACGCGATGCCAGTATTTTGCGGTGATATAATGACCGAGGGGATACTTATAGTTGTGTGCGGCAATTTTGGGATAACCTGAAGTACCTGATGTAAAGAACATAAGCATTGGTTCACTTCCGCAGGGACTGTCAGGTCTACGTTCAAAGTGGCGCGAGAATAACTCTGATTCCGTATTAAAGTCATGCCATCCGGTTCGTGTGCCACCGACGATTATTTTGATAAGAGGCTTCATATAATCTTTTTCAGCCAACTCAACTTGGTTTGCGGTATCCCCGTCTGCTGTACATAGAATCGCACTGACCCCCGCGGCACCGAAGCGGTACGCAAAATCATGTTCAACCAATTGGTTTGTCGCGGGTATTGCGATTGCACCGATTTTATGAAGTCCGAGAATGGCGAACCAGAATTGATAATGACGCTTCAAAACCAACATGACACGGTCGCCGCGCTTGATACCCAGAGAGGTAAAATAGTTTGCCGCTCTGCTTGATGCTTCTTTAATATCTTTAAAGGTAAAACGTCTCTCCGTGCCGTTTTCCGCGATATGGAGCATAGCCAACTTTTCGGGCTTTTCACGTCCGAGTCTATCGACTATATCAAATGCAAAATTGAATTTTTCTTCGTTAGTGAAAGCAATGGATTTTACAAGACCGTTATCATCTTCTGTTGTATGGATAAAGTTTTCGGCTACACGCGTTTTTCCGTCAGCTGTACGTTCCTGTTCTGCGGGTAATCGTTCTGTCTGTACTTTAATCGCAGTTTCTTCCTGCGGACGAAGAACAAGTGCATAAAACAAGCAATCCTCGCCGTTTGCGGCAACCATACCATGAGGAATGGAACTGTCATAATAAATACAGTCGCCTTCGTGTAATATCTCGATGTGCTCACCTACCTGCACCTTCATGCTGCCTTTGATTATAAGATCACATTCCTGACCTATATGACTTGTGAGCTCAATATCAGAATGAAATGCACGATCGGAGTATTTATTTTCAACAAACAACGGGTCTGCGATACGATTCTGGAAGTCGGACGCCATGTTATAATAAATCATCTCATGAGCTTGCTCGATCTTTTGTCCTTTACCCGCACGCGTAAGTGTATAATTATGGAGTTTTGGGCTTTGGCCTTCGATCAGATCGGTTACATCGACGCCAAAAGCAAGAGCACAGCGATACAGAAAAGCAAATGTCAGATTACTTCCTCCGTTTTCGCAAAGCAAATACTCTTCGGTACTGACACCGGTTTTATTTGCCATTTCATCGGGAGAAAAACCTGAAATTTCACGCAGATCTCGAATACGGCCTGCCATTTCACGGATTTTATAGTCAAGCCCTGTTAGTTGTTGATTTGCCATTATAATACCTCCTCGGGGTAAAAAAAACCCGCCTCAAAGATTTTCGATATAATCCGAATCCTTGAGACGAGCCGAAAATTCTGCCCGCGGTACCACTCAAATTGCATACACCTCACGATGTATACCACTCAACAGGTTCAAGCAAACCCTTAGCACTTACGTAACTTACACGGGAGAGGTCTACTTGCATGTGGCAATGCCTTATAATGCTTTCTTCTCTCCGGCTCGGGAGCTACTGACTTGGCACGCCTGCTGCCGACTCTCACCAACCGTCGGTTCTCTGAAGCAGAAATAGTATCAAGCTCTCTCCGTCACAGCCTTTATATTAAATACGATTATATCATATTATGTTCAGTTTGTCAATATCAATTTGATGTATTATTTTATTTGTTCTGCGGTCTTAGCCGTATCTATTCCGGCCGCACCGTCAAGGTTCAGCTCCTGCGTAGCCTCCTCACGCATTTTATACTTCAGAATTTTACCTGCGGCATTCATCGGGAATGCATCGACAAAGCGAATATATTTCGGTACCTTATGGCGTGCAAGACTTGCTTTGATATAGTCAAGCATTTCTTCCTGTGTAACACTGCCGGGCTCCTTAAGGATAATACATGCCATTGCTTCTTCGCCGTATTTTTTATCAGGTACTCCTATAACCTGAACATCTTTTACAGCAGGATGCGTGTAAATAAATTCCTCTATTTCTTTGGGATAAATATTTTCGCCGCCGCGGATAATCATATCCTTGAGTCGTCCGGTAATACGATAACAGCCGTTATCATCACGACAGGCCAAATCACCCGAATGAAGCCAACCGTCTTTATCAACAGTAGCTGCCGTAGCCTCGGGCATTTTATAATAGCCCTTCATGATATTATAACCTCTGGAACAGAATTCACCGTTAACACCGTTCGGAACCTCTTCACCCGTTTCGGGATTGATTATCTTACATTCAATGTGTGGGAATGCGTATCCTACCGTGTTGCAACGAAGGTCAAGGGGGTCACCGCATGCGCTCATTGTACTGCCCGGAGCTGATTCGGTTTGGCCGTACACGCTTACAATATCCGTCATGTGCATTTCATCGGGCTGAGCTGCTCTGCGCATTAATTCGGGAGGACAGCCTGATCCTGCCATGATACCCGTTCTCATGTGTGAGAAGTCCGTTTTTTTATAATCCGGATGATTGAACATCGCAATGAACATGGTCGGAACGCCGTTGAAGCAAGTAATTTTTTCCTGATTTATGCAGGCAAGAGAAACTTTAGCCGAAAAATACGGCATCGGACAAAGTGTGGCACCATGCGTCATGCATGATGTCATCGAAAGAACCATACCAAAGCAATGGAACATAGGCACCTGTATCATCATGCGGTCGGCAGTGGACAAATCCATACGGTCACCGATGCATTTACCGTCGTTGACCACATTATAATGTGTTAGCATGACGCCTTTAGGAAATCCTGTCGTGCCGGAAGTATACTGCATGTTGCACACATCATCGGGTCGGACAACCGAAGCCATTCTTTGTACTTCTTCATGGGGTACCATACTGCTACGCTCCATTGCCTCGTCGAACGTCAAACATCCCTGCATACGGAATCCTACGGTAATGACATTACGGAGGAAGGGAAGCTTACGACAGTGAAGGCTTGAGCCGGGTTTTGTTTCAGCCAGTTCGGGACATAATGTTTGGATTATTTCTTTATAATTCGAATCAAGACAATGGTCGATCATAACCAAGGTATGGGTGTCGGATTGACGAAGCAGATATTCCGCTTCATGAATCTTATATGCCGTGTTTACGGTAACAAGTATCGCACCGATTTTTGTGGTTGCCCAAAATGTGATAAACCATGCGGGAATATTAGTTGCCCAAATAGCAACCTTACTTCCACGTCGAACCCCGAGCGAAACGAGTGCCCGTGCAAAATCGTCTACATCGTCACGGAATTGTTCATAAGTTCTCGTATAATCAAGTGTTGTGTATTTGAATGCATATTGATCCGGAAATTCTTCGACCATACGATCGAGAACCTGCGGAAATGTTTCGGAAATAAGGCTGTCCTTTTTCCAGACAAATTTACCCGTATGTGAAGCATTATCATATAATGTCTTTTTCTTACCGCGAGGAGAATCGAAGCGATTCATGTAATTAATAAAGTGCGGTAAAATGACCTCGGGATCGGTAAGGTCGGGCATCCATTCAGGTTTCCATTCGAGAGAAATAAAACCATCATAATCTATTGAAGCCAATGCTTGCATCATACTTTCGATAGGCATCGAGCCCTCTCCGACCAGATTATATGTACCGTCATCATCGGAATCACGTAAATGTACGTGGCGCACATATGCACCGAGATTCTTGATTGTCTTGTCGGCTGATTCATTATTGTCACGGTAAGGGTGATGCATATCCCACAATGCTCCGAGTTGGTCGCATGCAAATGTGTCGAGCAATGCGCGAAGACGAGCCGTATCCGCAAATACACCGCTTGTTTTAAGCAAAATTGTTATACCGAGTGCTTCGGCAGACGGTATGAGTGCTTTCAATGAAGCATAAATTTTCGCCTCGTCATCATGCAATGCCGCAACAGCAACACACGGAGACTGTACATCATGTGCAATTTGAAGCAGTGATTCTACCACCGTCGTATAGTCTGAATCGGAAATATCACATGAAGTATCAAAGCAGGGAATGCACATGCCTTTTTGCCATAGCTCACGTGCGGTTGCCACGGCATTATATTTGTGAAGAGGGCCGCCGCGGTCGGTTAATTCGGGTATATTTTGTGTATTGTAAAGCTCAATACCGCCGAAACGCATTGTCTGTGCAATACCGAGTTGTTCTTCCCATGATATGTTCTGCCAACCACGAGTGGAAAACGACAAATTCATATGCTTTCTTCCTCCTTATGCGTTAGCCGCTTCTTCGTAAACGATTTTGTTTATGGCGTTCAAATATGCATGTACCGATGCACCGAGTATATCCGTTGATATTCCTCTGCCGGAATATAGTTTGCCGCCACTGCGCAATTTAACAACAGATTCACCCATAGCCTCTCGTCCTTCGGTTACAGCCTGAATTTGGAAATCATCCAATTCATAGTGACATCCGACTATTGATTCTATAGCCAGGAAAGCCGCATCGACAGAGCCGTCTCCGAGACTGACACCGGAAAGTGTTTGTCCGTTTTTTGACAGTTTCATTTGAGCGCACGCACCGATGGTATTACCTGTATTTATAACATAACTTTCCAGTCTGTATGTCGGAGGTACCTGCATAGCCGCAGAGGCTATAATGGCGTCGAGTTCTTTTTCTCCCACCGTATCTTTTCTGGAGGCAATACGGCAGAAGGCCTCGTAAACTTTAGCACTGTCTTCCTCGGATAAATCATAACCCAGTGATGCTGCCATGCCGAGGACAGCTTCTTGTGTGTCATGAACCGTCAGAACAGCACCGCCGCTTGTCTGTACTCCGGTATCAAACGGAGAAGTCTGACTGCGGCCTGTTTGACACATCCAGGTTATTTGAGAGAGAATGCGGTTCATCTGTGTAAACTGTATAGTACTGGAAACATCAAACTCGGACGACTTGGCAGATAAAAGCTTTGCTATGTGAGCGAGATTAACCGAATCAACACAATAAGCAGCGGCTTTGATTTCATCTGCCCCCGCGGTAATTGCACTTACCGCACATGCATCGGCCATTGACAGCGCATCAGAACATCCAACACCGAAACGTATATTTTCAGCCTGCGGAACGTTTGCGATTACAGATTGTACGAATTCACCGAATGAATTCGGGAGAAGACTTCCGGCGGCATCACAAACCGTTATGCTTGTTGCACCGGAGGAAATCGCCGTTGACAGTGCTTCATAAAGAAATGACGGATCGGCACGAGTTGCGTCATCAGCTAAAAACTCGACATCACTACATACTGCTTTAGCTGCCGAAACGGTTTTACCGATTGCTTCAAGCATAGCTGCGGGCTTCTTGCCCGCAAGATATTCCATTTGTACCGCACTAACCGGTGCGGGAACTTGAATACGCGGATGCTTTGCTTCCTTAAGCGCATTCCACACGATTTCGACACTTTCCTGTGTCAATGCTACGGGAACAGATACAATACTTGTTTTTACGGCAGATGCAATGGATTTTATCAAGAGACTGTCGATTTTAGGATTAACAACCGAATGCAATTCAACAGTATTCACACCCAACCTGTCAAGGAGCTTAGCCAATTCAATCTTTTCGCGAAAACTCAGTGTATAACCCGCAGCTTTACCCGCCTGCCGTATCGTCATATCTGTAATATATATTTGTTTCAACGTCTGTTCCTCCTAACTCAAAAAACAAAAATCCCCGAAGCCCATCGGCTTCAGGGACGAAAATTTCGCGGTACCACCCTATTTACTCTCCGCCTCGCGGCAAAGAATCACTCTCGGACTCTGTCAAGTCCACAGCCCATAACGCAGCTACGCGTACTCCGCTACTGACTAATGTGTTCGCAGAATCTGCTCGGGAAGGAGAATGTCGATCTAAACACTGTTATCGGCTCGCACCAACCGCCGATTCTCTGAGTCATGTTTGTAAAGGACAAGTTTCCGTCATCGCATTTGTTACTTTGTTTACAATGATATTATACTCACATAGGCGGGGCTTTGTCAAGCATAATTTATCGGTTTACCGTAATTTCTACCTTTCTATTGAAAATCAAAGTACTTCTTACACTATAATTGTACAATATTTCCGCGGTATTACCAGTTGATAAAATTTAACCGTACACCTAAACATAAAGATAAGGTGTACGGTTAATTTCATCGTGAAGCTATATTATGACGGATTATTCTACGCTTTCATCAAGTGAAGAAATATATTTATCAAGAGCCTTCTTGCCTACTTTATTTCTGCTTGCGAGAGTAGATGAAACTTTATCGGGATCCTTTATGGTTGTTATTCCGTTACGGACACCACCCCAGTCATAAACAGCACCGAGGTCATAGTTACGATTTTCGAGAATTAAATAAATCATAGGCTCGGATTCTTCGTCACGTGAAGCTTTACCGATCAAAGTTTGCTCTACATAAGCGGGAGTCAGGCTGTATTTGCTCAAATGAGCCATAATTTCCATTATATCGCCTGTGCGTTCGGTATCGGAGATTGTTTTCGGTAAAGAATATGCTGTTAAGTTACCACAGCTGTAGCATGAGTAGTACTCCTGCTGGGCTTCGTTTTCTTTTGGTGCGGGTATGATACCGAATGTCACATCACTGTCACGGAATAATGTTATATTACGCATTCCTGCATAGTAGAACAGTGCACCGCCTATAGCAAATTGACGTTCTCTGCCGTTAATGGTTTCCACACCGCCACCGGTGTTTACAGTCGAACCGGAGCCCATGTTAGTAAAGTCAGCCTGCTGAGTTTTTATAACATTAATAAGCGCGGTAACCGATGCTTCTGAATCATAATTGAAATACGGCAGATCGTTTTCGTCTTTATTTGTAATATTATATCCCATTGATAACCACAAAGCTACGGCATTAAAATCCTCTGTGATATAACCGTATATATCCGCGTCGGTCCATGCACCGTCACCGTCTACATCTCTCATCGCCGCAGTTGCCATTTCATTGTGTTTGTCAAGCGTCCATTTGCCTTCGTTTACAAGTGTATAGAGATTCTCCAAGCCGAGGTCGGTAACTAAATCTTTATTGAAGAGGTAACACCATGTGCCATAGTTGTCCATAATCGAAATATCACCGGTCATGACATAGTTATGATTTAATACCGAAAGCTTTTTATACATCGCCTGATCCCACCATTCGTTTTCGAGATGTATGGTGGAAACATCACGGTAGTCAAGTATAAGTCCGCTTGTTGAGAGGGCACACAACGAATCAATGCCATCTGTAACATTATCCACGTCATCACTTCCGGCCGTTATGGATTTACGAGCTGTCGAAGAAGGTGAATCCACACGGTTTTCGAGAATCTTGATGTTAAGCAATTCTTCCATCAGATTGTTACGGCTGTATACTGCATCATTTATCGTTTCTCCGTTCATTTCTTCCGAATAAACGTCAAATGTTGCCCAGTCGCCGCTTGCACGGTCTGTTATTCTGAATTCATATCCGCCATAATCTCTGTCAGAATACAGAGAACGCAGTGAATTCATAGTGATTTCGGTTTCAGCTTCGGTTTCAGCTTCGGTTTCCGGCAATACCTCTGTTTCAGTGCTTGTTTTGGTTTCCGTTGTTTCAGAGTTTCCGCTGTTACTGCATGATGTCGAGCCGACAAGCATCAATGCAGCTAAAATCGCAGAAAAAATCCTTTTGTTGCGCATGTGTTAATTATCCCTTTCCCATACTTAATTTAAAATAATCTAAATTATCTTTCGAAGATTGTTTTAAAATAATAATCTATGTAGATTATAAACAATTTGAAACTAAATGTCAAGTAAAAAACAAACAATTGAGGACTTTTTATCATTTTTACCGCTAAAAAATGCAACCAATATTTACGAATTGTATTTTAGAATCGATTTTGTGAATCTTTCTGTGATTTAACACCGAATAATGAGATATATTAACTGCAGTTAATAAAAAATTAATTTAATTGCCGATAACGCTTGACATGAATTTTAATTAGTGCTATGATTGTGATAATAAAAAAATATAACGATATAGGAGGTATTGTTATGAAAAAAATACTGGCATTGATGATTTTATTATCTTTATTGCTGGCATCCTGCGGCGAGACGTCAAATGTAGAACAAACAGATGAAACGACAGCCGAAACAGCTGCGGCGGAAATCGAAACCGAAACTCCGGAGAGTGAAACGGAAAGCGAGAGCGTAAACTTATCCGACGTTCCGGATGAGCTGGATTTCGACGGCGCTAATTACGTTGTTGCGTCACGTACTACTTGTA
>CAVIJI010000038.1:0-22712 GCA_963642885.1 bacterium | reverse complement strand
TTTAACAGATGTTTATATTATAGCGTACATGCGGCAAAGATTCAATATATAAGATGTTATTTGTGCGAAAAAATGCAATGCTTGGTTAATCACGAAAAAACAGCGGTAAAATTGATACATTTATAACAAATAGTACTTGACAAAACACGTAATATATTATAAAATCAATATAATTACTAAACAGTTGAATACTAAGACGGAGGAAACAGATATGAAATTTTCAGCAGCAGGCGGTTGGTGGGGTTCAGACTGGTACAATAGAGTCGAACTCGGATATCGCTACGGATTTGACGGTGTAGAGCAGCTCGGTTGGCTTGGACTTGATTTGGATAAAGCGAAAAAAGTCCTTGATGAAACAGGCGTAACATCAACGGCAATCGTTATCCAGTCTACTAATTCCGAGTATCAAAGTACGATTCAATGGAATCACGGCATGGTATGGGAAGACACAAGAAAAGCGTTTGTAGAAGCTTTCCGTGAGTCTGTTGCGGTTGCGAAAGCACTGAATGTACCCAATATTATCGCAACAACGGGCAATGAAAGATTTGATGTAACACGTGAAGAACAGTTTGACATTTGCGTGAAAACTCTTTCGGAATTATCACATATAGCCGAAGAAGAGGGTATAATGATAGTTCTCGAACCGCTGAACGTTCTTGTAAATCACAAGGGATATTTCCTTGTTACCACTAACGAAGCTGTTAAGATGCTGAAGGCTGTTGACAGCGATAATTGCAAATTACTTTTTGATATTTATCATCAGCAGATTTCAGAAGGTAACGTAATACGCAACATAACTGAAAACATCGATATGATCGGTCACTTCCATATAGCGGACAATCCCGGAAGAAACCAGCCCGGTACAGGCGAGCTTAATTATAAGAATATATTCAAAGCTATTCAGAGTACAGGTTACGATCGTTGGCTTGCATTCGAATGCGGAAGAACTGTTGAAGTACCGGATCTCGTAAGAGATATGCATGTTCTTATTGATGAATTCAGATAAACTTATGTAGTTGAACCGTGTATAGCCGTACTTTCTTTCCGAAAGTCCGGCTATATGATTTTTACGGAGATATTAACAAAAGATGATGAGACACAGTTTTTTGAATAATAAACTCATATCCTGTTTCCGAAAAGACAGAATAATTTTTGTTTTACTGCTCGGAATTGTTTTATCGTTTTGCGGTATCGTGGCGATTCATGCACAGGACGAGTATACCGCGTCCCCGCTGAGTTATCGAATAAATAATTTCGATAAGATATACAAAGACATGTACGATACGATTGAAGCGGGGAATGAATATATAGAATTGAGCGAATATAATATAAGCACAGACGATGTTTTCGATATTTTTTACGATCTGTATTTGAATTCGCCCGAATTTTTCTTTCTTGAAAACAGAATAGAGTTTTATTATACCAATTCCGAGAATAGGGAATATGTGACACGAGTGTATTTTTTATATTCAATGAGTTCGCAGGAGAGAAAAAAGGCCGAGAGTGAATATGAGAAAGAGCTCGATTATATCGTTTCGCAGGTTGATGTTCATATGACGGATGTCGAAAAAGCACTGTGGGTTCACGATTATTTCGCGTCATCTTACGAATACGATAACGATATGTCTATATACGATGCGTATAATTTATTTACACAGCGTAAGGGAATATGTCAGGCATACTCTCTCGGTTATGTTGCCGTAATGCGTGAGCTCGGGATAGAAACATACACGATTAGCTCGGAAAAAATGAATCACTCATGGAATATAGTTAATATTGACGGTGAGTGGTATCATGTCGATGTTGTTTTTGATGATCCTACTCCGGATAAAACAGGTGCCGCACAACACAATTACTTTCTTTTAAGCGATGAGGAAATCGAAAACGCAAAAAATCCTCACAGCGGTTGGCAAAGCAGATATTCATGTGTTTCGGATAAATACTCGAACGGTATGTGGAAGAATGTGGCATCACGTATGGATTATTCAAACGGGAAGTGGTATTATATAGACTCGGACGAAGGAACGTTGGTTTCATGTGCCTATGCATCACCCGAAAAGAAAACCGAATTATTCACCTTTGAAGATAAGTGGTATATGAGCAATGATGAAACTCGATATTGGGATGGTATTTATTCCGGAGTTTCGATTTCGGATAGTAAGGTTTATGTAAATACTCCGCATGAAATAGTTTCCGTCTCTCTAAGTGACGGAAAAACGAGTTTGGTTTTCAGCGACAGCGAAGACGAGACTATATACGGAATGCGTGTATATAAAAACGTTCTTGAATATAATGTTGCCGATTCACCTAATTCCACAGAGCATAAAATCAGTCAAATTAAAATAAAGGATCCGCTGCCGATAAAGACGAAAAAGCAAATGCGGTTTGACGATGTTTCAAGGCTCGATAAGAGCTATTACGCAGTGGAATATGTTTATCGAAACGGTTTGTTCAACGGTGTGTCCGAGAATAAATTCGCACCTAAAAGTACTCTTACGAGAGCTATGTTTGTTACGGTTCTCGGAAGACTGTGCGGGATAGATATATCCGAGTACGACGGAACAGGTTATTCCGATGTACAAACGGGGTTATGGTATTCGCCGTATATAGAGTGGGCAAGACAAACAGGCTTGGTGAACGGTGTCGGTGAGGATGTATTCGCACCGAACAATGTAATTACCCGTGAACAGGGATATAAAATATCGGCCGCTTTCTGTGCTATGTACGGATATGGGACAGGTAGCGTGACTGATGTTAAGGTAGGGTATGGTGACAAGGATTTGATTTCATCGTGGGCAATGGACGGTGTGCGTTTTTGCATAAAAAATAAAATTATTTCCGTTGGAAACGTAAATACCATGCTTGAGCCGAATTTACCGCTGACACGTGAAGAAACGGCACTGATTGTTTATAAACTTGCATTGATTGCTGATTATTCCATATCGGAGGATTGATACTTGAAATACATATCGATTATTATAGCATTAACATTGGCGATATTTCTTTTTTCCTGCTCTGCTGATGGAATTGACGAATCTGTGAGTACGAATGCCGATGTCGGTTCGGAAATCAAGGATGAACATACCGATAAAGCATTGAAGGACGATTGGAAAAACATACAAACTTTCGGAGAGCATGATGTCGGCATTCTTTTTGTCAATGTCGGAAAAGCCGATTCGATAATTCTCAGTATTGACGGCAGCTTTTATATGATAGATACAGGTACAAGCGAATCTGTTCCATATACACTTGCCGCACTTGATTCTTTAGGGGTGGATTCACTTGAAGGGGTATTTTTAACCCATCCCGATCGTGACCATATAGGAGGTTACACATATATACGTGACGCATATGAAATAAAACACGTCTATTCATCCTCGATATGCGGCGACATGTATGTATTGGAGAGAACTACGATAAATGATACCCTTATCAAGCTCGATCCGGGAGAAGTGATTGAGGCCGCAGACGGAGTTTTTTTCGAAGTTTTGGGACCGATTAAATATAATTCAGCAGAGGATAATAATAACTCATTGGTGTTGAGACTTACCGTAAACGGCGTTACCGTTTTATTTGCCGGAGATATGAAGGATGATGAAGAGACAACGCTTCTTAACAGCGAAATGGGAATGAAATGCGACATACTTAAGGTAGGTCACCACGGAAGAAAGGATGCTACTTCTGAAGAATTCATCAAAGCCGCACAGCCGAACTATGCTGTCATCAGTACATCAACCGATGAGGAGGAGCGATCGGCAAATAAAAAGGTTTTGGAGCTTCTGGAACAAAACAACTGCGAGTATTTTATTACAGAGGATTATGATCTCGGAATTTTGTTGACCATAGAAAAGGACGGTAAAGTCGTATTCGAAAACTATACTGCCGAGTCCGCAGCGGGAAAGGTAAAGATAAAAAGCGTATCCAAGGAACAGCAAACGGTTACGCTTAAAAATAAAGATGACTGTGATGTTGATATTTCGGGATGGTATATTACATCCGATCGTGGTGGGGAAGTATACTGTTTTCCCGAAGGAACTGTAATAAAAAAAGGCGAACAGTTAACTCTTTCATGTAAGGGATACGACGGAGATATTATTTGGAATGAAACCAATGTATGGCATGAGAGCAAGGATGACACGGCATATCTGATTGACAGTCACGGTAACTTAATCGACAGCAAGCTAAGCGAATGATCTATATGACGAACGGATGTACCGCGAACTGCAAGACGTCAACCATGAGCGACTGTATCACATGCACAAAAATAATGTGTGCGAATCATGCAAAATCAACAAACGAAATTTAGCTCATGACACCGTAATGAGTCAATACGGAGAACATCTATTTACCCTATTGACTTTGAAAAAAAAGCGAGTATAATAATATGCGGCAGGGGAAAGAAAGATATGAACCCTGTCGAAAATACAAATCGATTGTATGTCAGTACGATTGTTGATTAGGAGGTACTCATATGATTTGCAACAGTAAGTATTTATACAAGGTTGAACTCGTCACAACGAATGATATTCTCGAGTTCGCACGCATCGCTTCCAAGTGCCCTTATGATGTTACTCTTGTTAACGGTAAGCATAGACTTAATGCAAAGAGCTTCCTCGGTGTTACTCTCGCTAAGGTTTCATGGGATGAAATTTATGTGGAAACCGATTACGACTGCTACTTCGAATTCGAAAAGTTCATTAAGTAAGAAGTCCCCTTATTGGGAAATCACTCATTTGCGAAATCATACGATTGTTTGATTTCCGCGAATTTACATAACTTTTGAAGGGATCTGATTGTATCAGATCCCTTTTGCTTACGGAAAAAGAAAACCTGCCACCGCTTCATAATGAAATCTATAAGCAGATGGCAGGTTTATTATCGGTTAATTATGTTAAATCGGTGTACTTATTCGGAAAAATAATTAATCAACATTTGTTGTAATGCTTTGTCTCTTGATTTTATTTGTAGTTGTCTTATCAAACTCTTTTGATCTGATTACGATCTTACCGATATTTTTGTAAACGGGAAGAGAAGAACAAGCCTTAGAAATATCGGCTTTCAGCATATCGCTCGGGTCGGAAACACCCATTTCTTCGAGCTTATCCGCATTCAAAAATACTTCTGCGCATAGCTTGTATTCTTCACCGAATTCATTTTTGAGTCCGTATACAACAACTTCTTTTACATAAGGAATATTCTGAATATAATTCTCTATTTCCTCGGGATATACGTTTTTACCGTTGGAAAGCACGATTATATTTTTCTTACGTCCCGTAATAAGGAGCTGTTCTTTATCGTTGATCATGCCGTAGTCGCCTGTTTTGAACCAGCCGTCCTCGGAAAGAACTTCAGCCGTAGCCTCGGGCATTTTATAGTAACCGAGCATTACTATATCACCCTTTACACAAATTTCGCCGATTCCTTCGGGGGTTACGTCGTCGAGCTTGATTTCACAGCAGGGAAGAACACAACCTACGGTATTGCAGTCGTTGAAAAAGTCACGGTTAGCCGCAACAAGCGGTGAGCATTCGGTGATGCCGTATCCGTTAATCAGATTAATACCGATATCATCGAAGAATTCACCGATCTCGGGTCTTATGGGAGCACCGCCGCATACGATTTTCTTGAGGTTTCCGCCGAAGTTTTCATGGATTGTCGAGAACAACTTATGACGTGCGTCTATGCCGACTTTACGCAGGTTATTGCTGGTTTTAAGAAGAGCCTTCAGACCTTTTTCTTTACCCGAACGTTTAGCCGTTGCCCAAATTCTGCGATAGAATTCTTCCGCAAAAGCGGGAACGAGATAAATGTAGTCCGGCTTGTATGTCGTGAGATTCTTCATGACAGACTTTAAGTTTTCGTTGATGCATATTGTAGAATGGTGATGCAAAGATACAAGTAAACCCGCAACGGCTTCATAAGTATGATGGTAAGGCAGCACCGAGAGATATGTTTCGTAGACAGTGGAAACCTGAAGACCGTAATATACAATCGATACGAGATTGTGCTCACAAAGCATAACGCCCTTCGCAAGACCTGTTGTACCGGAGGTATAAACAATCATTTTTAACTCATACGGTTCGCTGTGTCTCTTGAGATATTCATCGTAACCGTTAGCCAGAAGCTCATATCCATGTTCCTTCAGTTTTTCAAAGGAAATAAAACGGGGATTTGTTGAGAAATATTCGGGAATTTCGAATGCTGTCTCCTCATTGTTGCAAACACGGATGAGATAATGTATATCGGCTAATTCGGAAGAAGCGTATTTCTGTACGAATTCATCGTATTTAGAGGAATAAAAGAGCACAGAAGTATCACTATGCTTTATGATGTTCAAAAGATCCGATTCGGGAAGATCCTTGTCAATCGGAACATAAACACCGTTTCCCGCTAATACCGTCAGATAAACATTTATCCATCTGTAGCTGTTTTCACCTATCTGAGCGATATGTTCACCGATAACTCCGAGTTCGCAAAGGGCCGAGCCGAGAGCATTAACATCTCTGATAAATTCGGCATATTTGATTTCTTTGATTATGTCATCTTTAACTCTGTATTTAAACGCAATCTTTTCCGGAACTTCCGACTCGGCAATATCCAAAAGCTCGCGAATCGAATTGACTGGTGTTACTTCGTAAAGAGGATAGTTTTTTGATTCTTTCAAGACAAAGCCTCCTAAATTGATGTATATAATTATTGAAACACAGCATAATTATATAACAAAATTCGTCATAAGTCAACTGAAATATAAGCAAAACAGAGACTATATTATAAGTCTCTGTTTTTTTACGATTATATAACCGAGCATCTCTATTTGTCGATATTTATTATACATACATTGGTTATATTTCCGGGTAAGTAGAGAGGCGCAACCGAAACACGTTCTCCTCCCTGCGGCGCATGGATAATATAATGCACACCGTCCTTTTCACCCAGATACAGCATCACATGCCCTTTGCGATGAACGGAAGCGGGGTACCTTAATTCTTTCAGAGCATTATTCAAATCCGTTGTATTTGCACTGACTACAATACCGTTGTGGTTTGATTGCTCTCCTGTATTTCGCGGAAGATATATACCGAATGTACGGAAAACTGCGCATACAAAACCGGAACAGTCGACTCCGCTGTTTTCACCGCCCCAACTGTACATTGTGCCGAGGTACGAAAAAGCCTGACGGTAGTAATTATATACGTTATATTCGAGATAACCGTAGCACGCATATTTTTTATCAATAGAAGCGGTAGTAAAGGTAAGCTTACCCGAAGTATCGCTTATCGGCATGGAAACATAATAATAATTATCATCTTCGGAGATATACTTTAACTTACAACCCATCGAAAGTATGGTGTTGGCAAATTCTATTTCGGGTTCGAGTACGGTGATGAATCGCTCAAGAGAAATACAGTCAAGATATGTGTCGAAATCGGTTGTACCGATGCATGATGCTTTAACCCAACCGGAATAGAAATACGAACGGACAAAGTAAAACTGATTGTCGGCACTTTTATGAAGTACAATTACGGGGAAGCTTGTAATTAACTCTGTTTCCTGAATTGAACTGTAATATCCGCTCTCTCCGTCGTAAAACCCGATATCTGTCGGAAATCCGCGCAGATTACAGCGTTGTGTGACTATGCCGTACTGAGGTTTGACTATATCGGGAATACTTTCGATGTTTCTGTTGTCCTTAATTTTTTCACGTTCTTCATTACCGATTACGTTTTTATGTTTATCATATTTATCACCATGCGGCATGGAATACCTTTCAATGGCTTCGCGGACTTCTTTACCGTCAATCGTTGCAGGAGGAGAAGTCATGTCGTATAAATTCGGGCATTCCGAGATAAGCTTTTTGTTATACTCCGTGATTTCGTTTTCGGTCATAATTATCTGCCTTGCGGAATTATCACCGAATTTTTCTTCATAAAGCGTTATCCACTCGACAGCTTCATCTCTGAGGCTGTATTCTGTATCACTTATTGCATTTTCCTCGTTGATTCTATTCAGACTTGACGCATCTGAATCGGGTTCGGCATCGTGAACGGAAAAGATTTTCTCGGATTTGTCGTGAGTATTATTCGTTTCGGTATTGTCTCGCAGAGTTATAAACGAACATGATGTGGCAAAAGAAAAAGATCCCACAACAAGAAATAAAGCAGCAGCTCTTTTGAAAATGTGAGATCTTAATTTCATATTCACTCCGTACAACACACAAATATAACGAGTATATGATACTCAAAAAAGACTATCATGTCAAGTGTAATTCTGTGTCAAACAAAGCGTTCATCTTATTTTAACTTTGTTTATTTTTCTGTTTTCCCGATTTTGTCGCTTATGTAATCGTTGACAATGGAAATTTGATGTCGAACCGACTCGTGAGACGGGCCACCGTAAACCTTACGAGAATTTACACAGTTGTCGAGATTAACGGCTTCATAAACGTCATCATCGAAAAGATCAGAAAACGACTTAAATTCATCAATCGACAAGTGTTCGATATCAGTGTTGTTTTCGATACAGTATGCAACTATCCTTCCGCTTACTCTGTATGCATCTCTGAACGGCATACCCTTCTTGGTAAGATAATCGGCACAATCGGTAGCATTTATAAATCCGCCAGCCGCAGCTTTTCGCAAATTGGGTTTGATAACTTTTGCCGAGGCTAACATGGACGAGAACAATTCAAGACAAATTTTCGCGGTATCTATCGCATCGAAAACCGCTTCCTTGTCTTCCTGCATATCCTTGTTGTAAGCAAGCGGAAGTCCTTTCAGCATTGTGAGAATGGTTGTAAGGTCACCGTAAACTCTTGCCGTTTTACCTCGAACAAGCTCTGCAATATCGGGATTTTTTTTCTGCGGCATTATTGAGGAGCCGGTCGAGAAGGCATCGTCAAGCTCGATAAACTTAAACTCACTTGAACACCACAAAATGATTTCTTCGGAGAAACGCGACAGATGCATCATTATGAGCGACAAATCGAAAATAAATTCTGCGGCAAAATCACGGTCGGATACGCCGTCGATGGAGTTTTCGCATACGCCGTTTAAGTTGAGCTCCGAGGCGACGAAAAATCTGTCTATCGGATAAGTCGTAGTTGCAAGCGCTCCGGAGCCGAGAGGGGAGAGTGAAGTTTCTTCGTACGTTGACTCAAGGCGTTTGTCATCACGAATAAACATCATGGCATACGCGAGAATATAATGTGCAAACGTCACAGGCTGTGCTCTTTGTAAATGAGTATAACCCGGCATTACGGAATCTATGTTATCATCGGCTTTATCCGAAATTATTTCAAGCAGCTTTGCTAAAAGCGAACGTACTGCGGCAATTTCACTCCGAAGATAAAGCCTTATGTCCAGAGCAACCTGGTCATTGCGGCTTCTCGCCGTATGAAGCTTCTTACCTGCATCTCCAATACGCTTGGTCAGCTCCTCCTCGATAAACATATGAATATCTTCGGCTTCCGGATCGAAAGCGAGAGTTCCGTTTTCGAGTTCCTGTTTGATCTCCGTGAGTCCGTATTTGATGCTCTCGAAATCCTTCTCGGTAATAATTCCGCACTTGCACAGCATTTTCGCATGAGCTATAGAACCTTCGATATCTTCCCTGAACATTCGCGAGTCAAACGATATTGATGAATTGAAGTCATTTACACGCGTATTTTCAACTTTGCCGAAACGCGCATCCCACATTTTTGCCATTAAACAGTCTCCTTAGAAAAGCGGAATCTTACTTATTCCATTTAGCCTCAGCCATAGCCTTAACCTTAATCGGAAGTCCGAAGAGGTTGATAAAGCCATCGGCATCCTTCTGATTGTAAACATTGTCTTCATCGAAAGTAGCAATATCTTCGTTGTAAAGCGAATAAGGAGATGTTACGGAAGCGGGGGATATGTTGCCTTTGTAAAGCTTAACTTTAACATCACCCGTTACTGTCTCCTGCGTCTTGTCGACGAAAGCGGAAAGTGCTTCACGCGCTGTTGTAAACCACTGACCGAAGTAAACGAGGTCGGCAAACTTTCCTGCGAGCATCTGCTTGAGGTGAGTTGTTTCACGGTCGAGGGTAATTGTTTCGAGCATTTCATGAGCGGCATAAAGAATAGTTCCGCCGGGGGTTTCGTATACACCGCGGCTCTTCATACCCACAAGACGATTTTCAACTATATCGATGATACCTATACCGTTCTTTCCGCCAAAATCGTTCAGCGTCTCGATAAGCTCTACAGGTGACATTTCTTTGCCGTTGACAGCTGTCGGTATACCTTTTTCAAAATGAATAGTGAGGTATGTGGGAGTATCGGGAGCCTTTTCGGGGGTAACACCCATTTCGAGAATCTTATCATACATCGGTTCATTTGCGGGATCTTCGAGATCGAGACCTTCGTGTGAAAGATGCCACAGATTCTTGTCTTTAGAGTAGTTGGTCTCACGATTGATTTTCAGCGGAATATGATGTGCTTCGGCGTAATCTATTTCCTCGTCACGTGATTTGATATCCCAAATTCTCCAGGGTGCGATTATCTTCATGTCGGGAGCAAATGCTTTTATCGTCAATTCGAAACGAACCTGGTCATTGCCTTTACCTGTGCAGCCGTGTGCGATAGCGTCTGCGCCCTCTGCCTTTGCGATTTCGACAAGACGCTTTGCGATAATCGGACGTGCAAACGATGTTCCGAGAAGGTAGGTGTTTTCGTACTTTGCACCGGCCTTCATAGAGGGGTAGATATAGTCCGTAATGAACTCTTCACGTAAATCTTCAATGTATAATTTGGAAGCACCTGTGGCAATGGCTTTTTCTTCGAGTCCTTCGAGTTCGTCGGCCTGACCTACGTTGCCGGAAACAGCTATAACTTCACATCCGGGATAATTTTCCTTAAGCCATGGAATAATAATCGATGTATCGAGTCCGCCTGAATATGCTAAAACTATTTTTTTGATTTCTTTGCTCATGTTTTTATCTCCGTGTAATTATTTAAATTATGTTATAATTATACATTATGAGTAATATTTTTTCAATATACATTTCATCCAAAAAGAGGCATACTAAGCTGGAAATATTATAAACATACGTGTAAAACTACATGAATATGCAGGATTATTCTATTTTGACAGGCAATCGATAACGGTTACGGCGTCTTTATACCTATCATTATCGCTTTCGGCTCCGAAAAGCCCGATGATAAAACGTTTATCACCGTTGTCGAAAAGCACTATGATAGAATAATTTTCGTCGAGACTTCCTGTTTTAAGACCGATGACTCCTTCGCGAAAATAACCTGAGTCCGCATCAAGTAATTTGTTTGTATTTACCCATGTATTAGTATGTCCGCTTGCATATACAACGTTGTCTGAACTCATTCTCGCATATTCGGATATAATATTATTTTCGCAGGCTGCTCTGGCAATCAGTACCATGTCATGCAGAGTCGAGTAGTGTTCTTTGCCCGCATACCCGTCCGGAGTTGTGAAATGCGTACCTGTACAGCCTAAATCACACGCATACTGATTCATGTATGATACAAAGCAATCCACGGCATCCGTATACGATGCCCCGGCTTTATCCGTGAGCGTATATCCGCATGCGGCGGAAACAGCATAAGCGGCGTCATTTCCCGACGGAATTATCATGCCTTCAATCAACATTCTGAGAGTTAATGTGTGGTTGGGACGTATGTACGCCGACGAAGAACCCGATTCGGTAAGATATACCTCATCTCCCGGAGTAATCAGTTCATCGGGGGACATACAATTCAGTGCCGTAAGAGCGGTTAAGAGCTTTGTTATACTTGCGGGATAAACACGCTCATTTTCATTGCCGATATATTCTGTGGTGTCATTTTCGAAACAGTAAATAAAACCTGCCTCCGAATTAATTTTATCTGTGTAATCGAAATTATTTTCGGAACATGCTGACGTGTATAGCAGCAATACGGAAAGCAATATCAGCACCGACGCAATCGACAATTTTTTCATATAATTTCTCCATTAACGAATTACTCGATATAGTATAACTCCCGAGTACACGAAAATCAATTAAAGAGAGATTAAGGGCGATTAATTCAAAGAAGCATAATTCCGGCTTTTTCGCATTCACGGACGGTTTCATCGTCCCAAACCGATACCTGAACTTCGCCTATATGTGCGGTTTGCATAAGCAGCATACAAAGTCTGGATTGACCTATACCACCGCCTATGGTGAGCGGAAGCTCATCGTTAAGGAGCATTTTATGGAAGGGAAGAGAAGCACGGTCTTCGCATCCCGCGATTTTCAACTGTCGAGTCAGGGATTCGGCATCGACTCTTATACCCATCGACGAAATTTCGTAAGCGGAACCGAGTACATCGTTCCAAATGAGTATGTCTCCGTTAAGCTCCCAGTCGTCATAGTCGGGCGCACGGCCGTCATGCGGCTTACCGCTTTTGAGCTTACCGCCTATTTTCATGAGAAAAGTGGTATGATGGTCACGTACATAAAGATTTTCTCTTTCTTTCGGCGACTTGTCGGGATACATATCCTCGAGTTCCTGCGTCGTGATAAAGGATACCTCGGGTGTTATCTGACACTCGAGCTGATTGAATTCATATCTTACCGCATTGTTTGTCGCAACGAGAGCGGATACGATTTTCCTTACCACAAGCTTCAGATAATCCTCATTCCGCATCGAACGGTCTATCACTTTTTCCCAGTCCCATTGATCGACGTAAACCGAATGAATGTTGTCGAGTTCTTCATCACGGCGTATAGCATTCATATCCGTATATATGCCCTTACCGACGAAAAAATCATACCTCTTTAAAGCAAGTCTTTTCCATTTTGCGAGTGAATGTACGACCTCCGCATATTCACCTACTGCGGGGATGTCGAATCTGACGGGACGTTCGATACCGTTCAGATTGTCGTTTAGACCGGAGTCCTCACGAACAAAAAGAGGAGCCGAAACGCGTCTTAAGCTGAGCTCAATGGCTAAATTCATCTGAAATGTACGCTTTATATAATCAATAGCTTTTTGAGTTTCGTAAACGGACAGCTTCGGTTTATAGGATGAAGGAACAGTAATCATAATTTACCTCGATTATGTATAAAAGTTATGTCGTATAATTTCACGGCATGACTTTTATACGGATTATATTAATATTTATACATTTTACCATTGTTTGTTGATTCTGTCAATCCGATTTCGAAAATATTTTAACACAAAAGAAGAATGTTTACATTATTTTGTAGAATGGATTTTCGTGATATGATATAATGACGACGTTGATAGGTTGCATACGGCGAGTTTTGCATAAATAACGGTGCTTGTTGTATAAATACTTATCGTAAATATGCGGAGTTGACAACCGCTTTCTATCGGAGGTGAAACATAATGGACGCTGGCAGTAGTAACGGCATAACAAAAGGCCGACGATGTTCGACTGGACACAATATACGCTTATGCGTCGGTTATGTCAGCCTGATTCGATAAGGCTTTTTCTCTGTGCCTGCTTCTGTCTTAAAAAACAGAAAGGAGACGGCAGTGCATAAAATATTGTTTTTTTGTTGCGCTGCGGAAATTTATGGAGGAAAAAAAATTAACTCTCGCAAACACTGTAACCACCCTTATAGAAAACAAAAAGTATTCATCGGTTCGTGATATTCTTCTTACAATGCAGGCTGTTGATATTGCAGGTATGTTCGAAGAAGTACCAGAACAGAAAATCCCGCTTTTATTCAGAATTCTGCCGAAGGATCTCGCCTCGGATACATTTGTGGAAATGTCGGCTGAGCAGAGAGAATACCTTATAAAGAGCTTTTCCGATAAAGAGCTGAAGGATGTCGTTGATGAACTGTACATTGACGATACGGTAGATATTGTCGAAGAAATGCCCGCGAGCATAGTTAAAAGAATTTTGAAGCAGGCAAATTCAGAGACAAGACAAATGATTAATGAGATTCTGAAGTATCCTGCGGATTCTGCGGGAAGCATCATGACTCCCGAGTTTGTGGACCTTTATCCTGATATGACTATCAATGAAGCTATACAGCATATCAGGGAAACCGGAGTAGACAAAGAGACAATCAATGTGTGCTATGTTACAAATGTAAGCCGTCAGTTAATCGGCGAAGTGTCGATAAGAACTCTTATTCTTGCCGACCTCTCGGCGACGGTAGACAGTGTAATGATTAAAAATACCGTTTCGGTAAATACACAGGAAGATAAAGAGGATGTCGCACACATATTCTCGAAATACGGATGTATCGTTGTTCCCGTTGTCGACAGCGAAGAACGTCTTGTGGGTATTGTAACGGTTGACGATGCCATGGATGTCATGAGAGATGAGACGACCGAGGATATCGACAAGATGGCAGCTATCACGCCGTCGGATAAACCATATCTGAAGCTTTCGACTTTTGCGATATTCAAGAGCCGTATACCATGGCTTCTCATACTTATGATATCCGCGACATTCACGGGTGCCATTATAACTCATTTTGAGGATGCGCTGTCTGCTTACCTCGTTCTTGCGGCATCTATTCCTATGATTATGGATACAGGCGGTAATTGCGGAAGTCAGGCATCCGTTACGGTTATACGCGGTATTTCACTGCAGGAAATCACTTTTGCGGATATATTCAAGGTTTTGTGGAAAGAGCTCAGAGTGTCTGTCCTTTGCGGAGTCACTCTTGCCGCGACGAATTTCGTTAAGCTTTTGATAATCGACAGAGTCGGTATATTGGTTGCTCTTGTTATCAGCTTGACTTTGCTTTGTACGGTTGTTATCGCCAAGCTTGTCGGCTGTTCGCTTCCGATATTAGCGAAGAGGCTGGGATTCGACCCTGCGGTTATGGCGAGCCCGTTTATAACGACAATTGTAGACGCAGTATCGTTGTTTATTTATTTCAACATAGCGGGAATTGTTCTCGGATTATAAGAACGAAAATTATATAAGACAATACAAAGCGTACAGCACCGCAATATCGATATTGCGGTGCTGTTGCTTGTTGAAATGTCTTTAGTTTGATTACGGTAACTCGAGACATAAAAAATCTCCGAAATAACGAATTTCGGAGATTTTTGTCCTTAAAGTGAATTCGGAGTAATAATCTTACCGTATCCTTCGAAAGGATAATCGATTGTAATTCTGCCTTCTCCTCTGTCGCCCATTCCGCCGTAAAGATCAACCTTACCGTCATCGCGCATTACGATACCGGATGTGAAGGTACAATCTGCCAAAGCGGGAATTTTCGGCGGAAATTCGGGATAACATGGTCTGGTTCCTATTACCTTGTAATCATAAAGCTCTCTTGTTTCGGGATTGAATATAGCGGAGATATTTGTGTATACAGATAATGTGATGTCTGATTTTTCGTCTTTTTCTCGGTATGCCAAATGACCTATTATTCCGACGAGACCGCTGTCAAGCAGGTACGCCTGGTTTACGGAACCGTTTTGACCCTCTCCGATAAATCCGTCGATCGGAGGGGCATTTTTAATAATATCGGAGGAAATATCTTCGAGCTTGTCGACAACGGTATATCCGACATATCCGGGACGTGAGAACAATCCGATTCTTCCGTCAGCCAGCTGAACGAGACGTATATCCTTCATGCTGTAGGGACCTGATGTGAAATAATACATATCGTTTAAGTCGGTTCCTTTGTAGAAATATCCGCAAAAGCCGTCCATCTTACACGCGTTATATCTAACGTGCGTACCGCCGAGAACCAACTGATCGTGTATAAAAGCGATGTAAGGGTCTTCCAACTGGTATATCATGCTGTTCGGTACCAAAGTGAATTCATCTTTAGCCGTTTCCTTAAAAAGCTTTGCAACCGATCTTGCCCATTCGGCTGTTTTTTCAACTCGTCCGTAAATGTATTTTTCTCCCTTATACATAAAGGGGATAGAGCAATTGTATACATCATATCCGTCGGCAACACCGTTAAATTTGAGCTGTACCGATTCGTATATTTTTTTGGTTTCTTCGAATTTCTTTCTTTCGCTTCTGAGATCCATTGCGATTAACCTTTCTTTGTTTTATTCTTCATCCATATAGTATGCTATGAATTTATCAAACGCTTTGCCGAATAACTTTTTATTTGATTCGTAATAAGTGGTGAGGTTTTTATTGTTGTAAACAGCATCACGGAGAATAAATCCGGCGCGTGCGGTTTGAAGTGAGAATTCCGAGACAAAATCAAATGTAACGCCTTTTCTTATAATATCAAGCATCTCGGCGCTTTCGTTATCTCTCGAAATCTTTCCCTTGAGAACGGTATCATAATATACCGGAACGACACTTCTGTTGCTTGCGACACAGAGCGCTTCGGTGATAATTCCGGAGAAATCTGCGTCCTTGACATCTACAGGTATGCCGAACATCGAACGTCCGTCACGTGCCGCACTCTTATACATTTCCTGAGCTTCGTCATATTTCGGGAAGGGGATTATACCGAAATCGCTGTCCATGTCGCGCATCTTTTCGGCATCGGCAAGATTTGATGCATAGAACAGTGCTCTGTTTTGAGTAAACACGGGTAAAGTGTTATCGGAGTTACCGCCTCTGTTGTAGTAAACATCGGGTGTATTATAAGCAAGATTATTGATTTTTTCGGCTACTTCAACTAATTTAGGCTGATAGATATTCAGTGAGATGGAGCCGTCTTCGTTTTTCACGGTATAGGTAATATCAAAAGCGTTATGGTAATTATCGAATGATAAATCATCGAAGTAAATCGAGCCGTACATATCATCGATTGTATATTCACCGTTGCCGTCGAGGTCCTGAGCGATACCCACATTCATTTCAAGGTATTTGTCGTAAGTCCATCTACCGTCTTTTACGGTGTCATATGGTTCCTCGAGGTTATTATTTGCGAGTACTGTCTTGTTAAAGAACATTACATGAATATTTTTCCATAAATTAAGAGATAAATCTCCGGGAATACCGAACAGCTTACCGTTACATGTCAACTCCTCAACTGCCAACTCAGACCACCAGTCGCTTGTTAAGCGCAGATGCTCGTTTTCGTTCAAGTTCATAAACAAATGGTCTGCATAAGCACCGCCGATGGTTGCCGCGTAGCCGTCAACCAAATCGTATGCACCGTCACCTGCTTGTACTGATTTTTTCATCGAACTGAGATACGCATCATGCTGTCCCCAGTCTCCGTCAACGGGAATACCCACTATTTTGCACTCGAATGTGCTTTCGACGAGAAGATTGCGGTCATATACTGCATCGTTCGTTGCGTCTCCCGTATATTCATCTGTATAGAATTGATATTCTTCGTTTGTACGATAGAGAAAATTGAAGTCCCGTCCGCCGTACGTTTTACTTTCGATTCCGTCGAATACGTATGCTTCGGTTTCTTCTGCGGTTTCGCTTTCGGTTTCGACAGCCGCGGTATCGTTCTCAACGGGAGACGTGGATGAGCTGTCGCTATCGGATGTGTCGGTATTTGCACATCCGAGTGCGTTTGCACACAACAATAGTGCAAGCAGCAGTAAAAGTGTTTTCTTCATGCTTTTTGTCCTTTCATTAAATGTAGTAAACAAATTTAAATCTTTACAAACATTGTAACACTTCATTACAGCTTTGTCAACAAAAAACACATATTAAATTATTCAATATCACAAAGCGGAAGTATTTCATATCCCGCATTGCGTATTTCGTCTATCATTTGTCCGAGCATTTTCGTATTGGTGGGTGATTCTGGATGCAGAAGAATAACGGAACCGTTGTGTAAGCCGTTCATAACTTTCTCGAGTGCTTCATTTACGTCAAGCTGATTATCCTCATCGAAATCCATGTATGCCCATGACCACAAAACGGTTCTGTATCCGAGTATATCGGCAAATTTCAATACCCATTCATTGCAGTTTCCAGACGGAGGTCTGAAATAAATCATCGGAGGTGCATCGGGAAGCGTTTCATAATACAATTCCTCGAGACCTTGGACCTCTTTTTGGAATGTTTCGACATCTACCTCCGTAAGATTGTAATGGTTTAATGCGTGATTACCGATAATATGCCCCTCATCGATCATACGCTGTATCAATACAGATGCAGAGCGTACATAGTGTCCGTTCACGAAAAATGTGGCGGAAACTTTTTTTTCGTTCAGAGTGTCGAGAATGGTGGACATGGTTCCGTTTTCATACCCGCAGTCAAATGTAAGATAGCATACCTTGTTGTCTGTGTCACCGCGGTATATTGTGTTGTACTTTTTCAGTATTTCCAGAGTAGATGACGAGCGATCCCATGAGTATGTAACTTCTCCTGTTACAGAGTCGCGCGTGGTTTTTCCGAAAAACCAATCGTTGGGCTGATCGTCAAATCGTGTTTTCGGCATGTCATACATTTCGCCGACAGTATCTATTTTATCATCGCTTCGAGCGGGAAAGTTAAAGATGTATTTACCGTCGACATAATCCCACATTTTACCGTTTGTTAATGTGTCGGTTTCATTTGTCGGAAGTGTTTCGGTGTTTTCCGAAGTTTCTGTCGTATTAATATCGGAGGTATCCTCTGTTTCTTCGGTGTTTTCGTAAGTTTTGGTTTCTCTTCTTATACCTTCGGCTAATAAGATTTCGTCGTTGTTTTGACATGACGAAAACGTTGAAACAAGTGCAACGATAACGAGGGAAAAAATAAGCTTGAATTTATGTTTAAACAATATAATGCTCCGTTGTGATGGGAATGATACTTTTATCGAAAACAAAAAGCTGTTTTCCGATTATTATTTATTCGGCAATGAGGAGTGCCCCATTACAATTTTCGAGTGTGAACGTGTAGCGGTTGTTGTTATCCGCATGCAAAATATGAGTTCCGCTCTTATCGATGAGTGTGATTTTCCGACTGTACGCATTGAACGACACGTTATGCGATGACGGTGCATTATCCATAGGATCGCTGACATTGCACAGCATCATTGCACGTGAGCTGTCGGTACAGGGAGTGCGTGACACCATCTCGCCGCAAACGAGTTTTCCTCCCTGTATACGTAAATCGGAGAAGAATCCGTTATTCAGAGAGTCTGCGGACTTTTGAGTCAGCATTGATAAATCCGGGTCGTTTTTCTCAAAGCCGATAAAATGTGTAGATGTTCGGCGGTAGCGCATATATATCTCACCGAGATTGTGGAGTTCCTTGTTGACGAGCTGCAGTTTGTTATATTGGGCGGTTTTCTCACCGTTTTCGTCGAGTACCTGATTGTGCCACCAGCCTGCGGTATAACATGCCCAAATGATATTTTCCGCACCGAAAGCCATTGCCGTATAAGCTTGTACACGCAGCTGATTTTCGCTTATCCATTTCTCGGGATTACTCGAGTTCACCTGCAGAACTATCCACATACTGCGTCCCGTACGCAGACATGCATCGGCAACAATACGAAGGTTTTCGTAAGAACCCGCAACCGATGCCGCATACATATAATAGTCATAGCATATGTAATCGGTAGGAACGTTTTCGATGTACTTTTCGATATGCTCTGCGTAGGTTCTCGTGCCGAGCTGGTTTACGGTCTCATCCGTACTGTTCTTTGCGACAGAAGCGTAGTTCGGGTATAAATTGAGATATGCGAATTGATGAGGGAAAAGACGGTTAACAGTGTCGATTATACGTCCGTAGTACGGAAAATCGAGTGCCGACGGTTCGTCACCGACATCTATTCCCCATACGGCAGGATGGTCGGCAAATTTCTCAGCTGCTTCTTCGTATTTACAGATGGGGTTCTTCTCCGCGAGTTTACCCGCATTGTCACCGTCTCCGCCCCACCATCCCGGAAGTATACCGGTAAGAACAGCACCGACACCGTATTCGGCGAAAGCATCGAGAATTCCGGGTACCTCTGCATTTAAACAAGTAATGAAATCAATACCGCATTCGGCAATTTCTTTGACGTGTTTTTTCGTTTGAGCATATGGCTGCAAAATATAAGCTCCGATATTCAGCCGCGTACGATTCATGCGTTCGTTCATTATAAGCCTCCGTGAAATTGATGTTTTTTTGTAATATATCATATTGCCTTTGGTTTGTCAAGCTTGTATTGTGTTATTTTTACAAATCATAAATTAATCATATAATCGGCTTGACAAATCACCGATTGTGTGCTATACTGACTGTATCGGGTTTACAAAAACTATGACGAAGACACACAGGTTATCTTTTCCTTTTCAGAGAATCCGCGGTGGTGGAATGCGGGTATGGAATATAGCTTGTCATCACTTCCGAGTTGGGAAAGGAAAGGCTCTGTGCCGAGTAATGATTCCCCGTATGTGCCGCGTTAGTGCGCAGGGCTTGTTTGAGCTTTATGAGTGGCATAGAAATATGCAATTTGAGTGGTACCGCGAGTTTTTAATTCGTCTCAAAGATTGAGGCGGATTTTTTTATTTTAATGCAAAGGAGAATGCTTATGGAAAATATCATTAAAGAAATAGCGAAACGTATACGTGAGACGCGTCTTGTATGTGAAATATCTGAAGAAGAAATGGCGTCATGTACGGGTGTAAGCCTCGAAAATTATCGAGAGCTTGAATCGGGAGAAAGCGATTTCACTTTTACCTTTATATATAAATGTGCCGCGAGATTCGGTGTCGATACTACCGATTTGCTGAACGGTCAAAGCCCTACGCTTAACGAGTATAACGTTACGAGAAGAGGCGGAGGACTTCCGATAGTGAGGAGACATGGATTCAAGTATAATAATTTAGCTCCTCTTTTCAAAAATAAAATAGCCGAACCGTTTAACGTTAAAGCGAAATTTTCGCAAAGTGAGGTTGACGCTCCGATAAAGCTGAGCAGACATGAAGGTCAGGAGTACGATTATATTCTTTCGGGTAAATTGAAAATCGAAATCGACGGACATGTCGAAATACTCGAAGAAGGAGATTCGATATATTACGATTCATCAAAGCCTCACGGAATGGTCGCTTATGAGCAGGATTGCGAATTCTTAGCCGTTGTTATATCGTCCGGCGGCAAAGCTTACGATTACCCCGAACAGGCCGAAGCTGTTGCCGAAAAGGTAAAAGATGAAAATAAGCTGTGCCCTCTGCCGGAAAATCCGGTTGCGGCAAAGTTTATCGAATGTACCGAAGAAAACGGAAAGCTGAAGAAGATAACATTCCATAACGAAGAAGAGTACAACTTCGCGTTTGATACCGTAGATGCCATAGCGCAAAAAACACCAGACAAAATCGCACTGCTGCATCTTGACAGAGAAAAGAACGAAAGAAGATTTACATTCAAAGAAATATCTTTGCTTTCCAACAAAGCTGCGAACTATTTTGTCTCACTCGGAATTAAACAGGGACAGACTGTTATGCTTGTTTTAAAAAGACATTGGCAGTTCTGGATTGCATCGCTTGCATTGCATAAAATGGGCGCGGTTGCGATTCCCGCTACGCATATGCTTGTAGAGCATGACTTTGATTACAGATTCAAAGCGGCACATGTTGCGGCTATTATATGCACTTCCGACGGAGATACGGCTGTACACGCCGAGAATGCGGCTAAAAACGTTGAACAGGACATAATAAAGGTAATAGTGAACGGAAAACGTGACGGTTGGCATTCGTTTAACGATGAATTCGAAAAATATTCGGATGTTTTCGAACGACCTGCGGGAGCATGCGGCAGTGCCACAATGTATATGCTGTTTACAAGCGGTACGACGGGTTATCCGAAAATAGCGGCTCACAGCTATAAATACGCTCTCGGTCATTATATTACCGCAAGATACTGGCATAATGTAGACCCGAACGGTATTCATTTCACCATATCGGATACAGGATGGGGAAAAGCGTTGTGGGGAAAGCTGTACGGTCAGTGGTTATGCGAGAGCTGCGTGTTTGCATACGACTTTGACAAGTTCGATGCGGCAGACATTCTGCCTCTTTTCAAAAAGTATAATATTACTACATTCTGCGCACCTCCCACTATGTTCAGGTTCTTCATCAAAGCCGGTATAGAGAATTATGACCTGTCTTCATTGAAGCATACTACTATAGCAGGTGAGGCACTTAATCCCGAAGTATTCTATAAATTTAAAGAATATACGGGACTGTCGCTTATGGAAGGCTTCGGACAGACGGAAACCACTCTTGCGATAGCAAACTTCGTAGGTGATACTCCGAAACCCGGATCTATGGGACGTCCGTCGCCTATGTATGATATCGATATAATAACTCCCGACGGCAAATCATGTGAAGTAGGCGAAACCGGTGAGATAGTTATCAAAACAGGCGACAAAGCTCCGTGCGGTCTGTTTAAGGGATACTATAACAACGAAGAAGCTACACGTGAAGCATGGCACGACGGATATTATCACACAGGTGATACCGCTTGGCGTGATGAAGACGGATATTTCTGGTATGTCGGCAGAATCGACGATGTTATTAAATCGTCCGGCTATCGTATTGGGCCTTTCGAGGTTGAATCGGTAATTATGGAGCTTCCTTATGTACTCGAGTGTGCTGTAACTGCCGTACCCGATGAGATAAGGGGACAAGTGGTTAAAGCTTCGATTGTACTTGTGAACGGTGTCGAAGGAACTCCCGAAATGATTAAAGAAATACAGAATTACGTTAAAAAGCACACCGCACCGTATAAATATCCGAGAATAGTCGAATTTCTTCCCGAACTACCCAAAACCATCAGCGGTAAAATCCGCCGCGTAGAGCTGAGAAAGAATAAATAAAATATTTTTCTTATAATCATTG
>CAVIJI010000037.1:10866-22914 GCA_963642885.1 bacterium | reverse complement strand
GGATGTGTATTATACTGCTTTATTCGGGCGCTGTCAATAGGGGTTTCTGAAAAAAATAAAAAAATTTTCGAAAGCTCTATTAATCGGCCGCGTGGAGCGGTCTCACGAGAACAGCCATGCGGTATTTTCGAGGAAGCATCGGGTTAATAGTTCCGTCGGCCGAACGACAGCTCACAGCCCGATGCGGCGCATGAAGCTGTCGTAGGTTTCAACGCCGGCTCTATCTGTCTTTGCGACCTGTTTCATCTGACGCAGCTTAGACGGAATCAGGTGCAGGTTGGCAAACGGACGAGCTATCCATGCCAGCGGCAGAAGAAAGCGGTGTTTTTTCAAGAAGGTATAGCGCGATTCGATTTCCGACGCGGGCGGGAAAAGCATTTTCAGCAGAACACGGCTCCGAGACGGCTTTTCGTCATTTTCGTTGCGCATCTCGATTACGGCATGGTCGCGGGAATGACCGAACAGGTCGGAATCCAGTGTGTAAGACAGCAGCCTGTCAAGTGCTTCCGTGTCGGGCTCGGGCAGGGGGCAAATCGTTTCCGTTCCGAACCACACACGGCAGGCGTTCATTACCGTACGGAAGAAATCCGTCAATCGCAGCCGCGCGAACTCCTCTGTTATTTCTTCCCAACTCAGGCTTTTGTCCGCTTGCTTTATGTACAGCGCGATATCCAGATACATCCGCAGTCCCGCTCCGCCGCCGTACAGGTGCTTGGCGAGGTGGCAGAGGGTGTATATAAAGTGAAAATCGTCATTCGGGCGATATCGAAGCCCTTCGTCGACTGCGGCGTGCTCCCACGCGGAGTCGAAATAAGCCCGCAAATCCGCGCGTCCGTCGAGATTTCCGTCCATCGGATTGGTGTGAATTTCGTAATATTCGGCGCCTTTTACGTAAGAATACGTCGGCTCCCAATCCTGCTTTACGGCGTATCCGAGCGACAGCATCAGCTCGTGCGCCCTCGCTCGATCCTCGGAATGAATGAGTACATCTATGTCGCCGAAGGTGCGCAGCTCCGGCATAGGGTACAGCTCACGGAGATAGTACCCCTTCACGGGCATATGCGCAATACCGTGCTTTGTAAAGAGCGCCGACAGGTTATCAAACGCCGCACAGCGGTTGAGATTCGTGGCAATCGTACCGTACAGCAGCCCGTCGAGGCGGCGGCAGACGTTCGGGTCGTCGAAGAGCTTGCGGCGTTTGTTTTCGTACGCCAGAATCGGCATGAGATTCTGCTCCGCCGCGGTTTGCATGAGACGCGGGATGTCCCAAAGTCCGTCCGTCATCGGTGCGGCATCCAGCACGAAGCCGCGGAGGAGGAGAGGGAATTGTGTATCTGTCATAGACGTTACCTTTCCGACACAAGGTCGATTACGACAATCTCGGGCAGGTTGTTGATGCGCGGAATCGTGTCGTGTCCCGCCAAGCCGGCGGAAATGACCATCTGCATATGATCGCCGAGGCGGAAATATCCGCAGTCGTATTCGGGGAACCACTCCTGCATTGGGGCGTACAGCCCGCCGACAAACGGCAGACGTATCAGCCCGCCGTGAGTGTGTCCGCTCAGGACGAGGTCGACATTCCACAGCTTATACGCGCCGTTGAAAATAAACGTGTCGGGCATGTGCGCGAGACATATTGTCGGCGTGTCGGTGTTTTCGAATTCTTTAAGAAATACGTACTCGGCGGACGAGGTGAACTCCTCCTCGCTTCTGCCGAAATAGAACGCGTGACCCATCGTTCCGCCGATGCGCAGGGGCTGAGTGCCTATCGTCACATCCGCATAGCTGTCGTCGACTACTACGGCACCCGCTTCCTCCACCTTTGTGAGAAAAGCATCGTCGGTTTCGATATAATCCTTTTCGTGATTGCCGAGGGCGAAGAACACGGGCGCGTCGGCGCACAGCGTTTCTATGAGCCTGCAGAGGCTTTCGACATCGTCGTCGTCCGTCTTTCTGTCAATCATGTCGCCTACCATGAAAATCACGTCGGGCGACTGCGCCCTTATTTTCGCAAACAGGCGGGAGTTGTCCCTGCCGTAGGATTTGCAGTGCAGGTCGGAGAGCAGGACGAGCCGAAGCGGTGCGGTAATGCCGTCGAGCGTCACGCTGTAGCGTGTGGTTTTAACGCACACGGAGCAGATTATCGCCGACAGCGCGGTGCATACAACGGCAGCCGCAAGTACAGCGGCGATAATGCGGAGCGGTTTATGTTTTATCATTGCAAATGAAGAATACGTTTGAGCTTGTTAAAGCATCGTTTTATAAAATGTATCGTGTGTTCGTAAGCGTTTTGTGTGCCGTATCGCAGTGCGTTAACGCAAAGAGCCGCGGAGGAGCGTTTATTCTTTACGGCATCCAGGTCGGCGATCTGCTTTCGGTAGAGCGGTGTTTTCGTGTATCTCGTACCCCAGTGGAGCAGGTCTGTACGCAGGCCGATATCCTCGGCGAGAGCGATCCCCTTCGGTACACTCAGCTTCATTTGTGCGACATGCTCCCAATAGCACAGTATTCTTTTCAAATCGTGCGGTATGGGTTTACAATTGTTTACAGCCATTGAGAGGGCAACGACGGGTTCGTCACCGGGGGTTGAAAATTTACCCTTGAAGCCGTATGAGGCGTAATCACGGGTAAATTCACGCGCGGTGTCGAGTACGGCCTTCGCTTTTTCTGTCTTTCTTATATAGTATATTCCGCCGTGCAGACCCACGACATAGCTTATTTTCTTTTTCAGGCTGTCGTTCAGATTACAGTATTCGAACCAGCCTGTTTTGTCGTCAAGCGGGAGCACACGGCCGAAGCACGAAAAGTCGTCGGCGTTTTCGAATATGTCAAACAGGCAATTCAAATCACCGTACGCGAGACAGTCCGCGTCGACGAAAATATTTACGTCGTACGGCATGAGGTCGAACAGCTCCAGCTTGTCGAGATAATTTCTTTTCGCGTGCGGAAAGAGACGTACATCGTCAAATTCCGCCGTGTATTCGTTTTCCTTGTCCGCGAGAACTGCAAACGGCAGCGGAGCGGAGGAAAAGTGACGGTAAGAACGCAGAAGGTTCAACGCCATTATGTAGTATTGCACGTCGCCCGTGGCGATGGTGATAAAGCCGTGGGTCATGGGTTATTTCTCCTTTACGCCAAGGACTTTTTCGATTTTATGCAGATATGAGTATGGTTTTACTAATTTGGGATAAACCAACGACAAATACCAACAGAAAGTGTCATAAATACAAAATTTACGTATATATCTTAATGCCTGAAACTTAGACATGATATAGTTACTCGGTATTTGTTCGATTTTGTTACTTCCATAAGCACGAATAACGGTTTGGGCTTGTATAACTTTTTTCGCTGTACGTGCCGGCATTACAATTTGCGAATCATCTGCTTCGATAAAATAATCTATACATAATTGTACTGCTCTGACTTTGTCGAATCTTTTAGCCGAAAAAGGCTTGTTTGTAATACTGTCAGCACGAGATCTGTAACAGTAAAGTTTGTCTGAAATAATATTAATTCGTGATGAACGGTAAAATAACTTCGGTGTTGTTGCGTCATCCTCATGTATCATTCCCGTCGGATAACGTATAGTGTCAAACAAACTTGTTTTATAAAGTTTACCCCATGCCATAATGGGTATTTTACCGTCCATTCGGTAGACACTGAAACATGCATCACGTCCGCTCATTATAATCGGACAGTCTGTTATTTGTTCGTCTGCTTCTTGTGGTTCCGTACCATCGTCAAACGACAGCATGCCGCAGATTGATATATCGGTATTACTATCGGTAAGTGAAAATAACAGCTTTTCAAGATAAATATCCTTAATCAAGTCATCGCTGTCGATGAACGTCAGATAATCCCCGCGGGCCGTATCGATTCCCGCGTTTCGCGCCGCGGAAAGTCCGCCGTTTTCCTGATGAATTACACGCACACGGCTGTCCTGCTCGGCGTATTCGTCACATATCGCCCCGCAGCTGTCGGGAGAGCCGTCGTCAATGAGAATCAGCTCGAAATCCGTGTATGTCTGCGCAAGTATGCTGTCCACGCACTGACGCAGATAAGGCTCGACCTTGTAAACGGGTACTATTACTGAAATTGTGGGCATATGGATACCTATCCTTTGAATTCTGATATGTCCTTCTTTAGAACATCTCTATATGGGAGTAAAAGTCTGTTATCATAGTGATTTTCGCCTTTCGGCATTTGTTTATACAATCCTTCTATTTGTTCAACGTTATCTGCAAAACGAATATAATCCAAATTGTGAATCCATTCGTAACAACCGCGTACTTTAGGGCTTTTACTGTCTATCACAATACACGGAGTTCCTGTTATTGCCGAAAAAATCATTCCGTGAAGTCGGTCTGTAATAACAAGCTGTGCGCTTTTGAATTCGTCAAATTTCTCTTCTAACGCTTTTTCACGTTTTTCAGGTGGAATACCGTGGGTTAAACACATATCCGTGTATTTTATATGTTCATGAAATAAATTATCTGCTGTTGCTAAAATTTTCTTCTCTTGTTCTTCCGTTCGTGTTTTTTCGCGGTCATTACGCAAACAGATAAGACATCCGTTCCTATCCTTTTGCGTTTGCGATTTGTCCATAAATAAAACCATATCAGGGACAAGCTTTACGTTACGGTATAATCCATTCATAAATTTGAATGATAAATTTTCTCTTGCGTACAATTGTATTGATGAATGTTTGTTGTAGATTATTTTAGAATTCTCTAATTCTTTGTTTCCCCAATCTGTGTTTTCATAAAATATCGTATTTGGAAGACAAAAAATAACCGAATTTGGATTTGCATTAATTATACCGCGAAATAATTCTTCTACATCAAACCACAGTGTACCCAAATTACCTCCGCCATTGACAATAATTCTGTGTCCGTTCATTACCTTGAGTTTGCGGTGACGTTTCAATCGGATGAGCTGTGCTGTTGTAATTTCAATATACTTAATTTTCATTTCTGTCAGCAGATTTAATGTTGACAGTGCAATAGCATGGTCTCCCAAGTTGCCGTGAGACGGAGATAATACAAAGAGAACAACGCTTTTATCTGCTTCTTCGATACGTTTACACAAACAAGCAACTTCTTCTCTCTCTTTTTTAGCTTCGTACATACGTCCATGAAGCTTTCGCAATGGCAACAGCAAATCAGTAGACAAAACTTACATCCTCTCTTTAATTGATTGTTATTTCCGGAAACATCATATATCCCCACCACGTATGGTTCCAGGTCATATTGTTGTTTTCCAGATTGTTTTGTTCTTTTTCGAAAGCGAAAGCTTCTTCGACAACATCATGCATCTGATTCGTGCCGAAGCTGTTTACCGAATAAGCTGTCAGCTTCACAAGATATTTTCCGGGGGCGAGCCAATCAAGTCTGAGGGTTAAATCCGCCTCATTATCCCCGCCGACAGCCGTAATAGACGGAGCGGATGTCGCAAGCCCGACCACGGTTTTATCGGCGGCTTCTACGGTCATACGGAAAGCAAGATTCCTTATATCGGTTTGGGATGTGTAGAAAACCTTTACATGAACATTTTCTTTTCCCGTGTATGAGGTATTATCTTTATCCAATAATGCAACCGTATTAATATGTACCAGTTCGTCTATGCTCGACTGTGTTCTTTTAATTTTCGAGCAATCGTTTACAAGCGCGGGAGCTCTCGTCATGTCCGAGTAAACTTCAATCGCCTTTTCCACGTCCCCGTCGAAGATCAGCTTGCCGTGGTCGAGCACGATGCACCTTGTGCACAGCTGCCTTATCGTGTTCATGTTGTGGCTGACGTAGAGAACGGTGCGGCCCTCGCTGCCCGCGGCGTCGCCCATTTTGCCGAGGCATTTCTGTTGGAATTTCATGTCTCCAACCGCCAGAACCTCGTCCATGACCATAATCTCGCTGTCGAGGTGCGCGGCGACCGCAAAGGCCAGCTTCACGTACATTCCGCTTGAATAGCGCTTTACGGGGGTGTCGATGAACTTTTCCATCTCCGCGAATTCCACGATTTGATCGAATTTGCGGTCGATTTCCGCCTTTGTCATGCCGAGTATCGCGCCGTTCATGTAGACGTTCTCACGCCCCGTCAGCTCGGGATGAAAGCCCGTGCCCACCTCGAGCATGGATGCGATTCGCCCGTTATACGATATCGTTCCCTTTGTGGGGGCGGTAACACGGGAGAGAAGCTTCAGCATCGTGGACTTTCCCGCACCGTTGTGGCCGATTATGCCCAGAGCCTCGCCCTTTTTTACCTCAAACGACACGTCGTCCAGCGCGAGGAATTTTTCGCCCATGTGCGCCGCCGCGTCGGAGCCGATTTTGCTGTTCGGGTCTTCTTTTCCTTTCAGACGAGCCATCCAGCTTTGAAGATCACCGCGGAGCGTACCGCCGCCGATGGCACCGAGACGGTATTCCTTGGAGACATGTTCGATTTTTATTGCGATTTCGTCCATAATTCCACCTCAGACCGTATCCATAAACGTTTTTTCCACTCTGCTGAACAGCACTATGCCGATAAACAGCAGTACGAATGTGCTCGCCCAGCCGATAAGATAATACCGCCACTCGACGACGCCTGCACCGAGATAAGCATAGCGGAACAGGTTGACAATGGGTGAGACGGGATTGCACATATAAAGCGTATGCCACTTTCCGCCGGGAGCGAATACCGAAAAGCGGAACATGTCATAAGCAATCGGCGAGCCGTACATCCAAAGCTGTACGCCGAAGCCGACAAGCATCGCAAGGTCGCGGTATTTCGTGGTCAGCGCCGAAATGATGATTCCGCAGCCGAGGCTGAGCATCGCAAGCTGCAAAATGATGAGCGGTGTCATGAGTATGAGCGGATTCGGATGTACGCCCTGCTTTGTGACGGCGTAATAAACGAGGAAAAGGACGAGAAAGCCGTACTGAATGGCGAAGCTGATAAGCTCCGAGAACACGGTTGAAATCGGCATGACGAGACGCGGGAAATAAACCTTGCCCATCGTCGCGCTGTTTGCGACAAACGTGTTCGCGGTCTGCGTCAGGCTGTTTGAGAAGTATGTCCAGAGGATTGTGCCCGACAGATAGAACACAAAGTGCGGAACTCCGTCGGGAGCAAGCCCCGCGATGTTGCCGAACACCAGCGTAAACACAACCGTCGTGAGCAGCGGCTGAATGATAGCCCACGCGGGGCCGAGGATTGTCTGCTTGTATTTTGAAACAAAGTTGCGCTTGACAAAGAGGAAAATCAAGTCGCGGTAAGCGAAAACCTCTTTCAGGTGCAGGTCGAACCAGCCGCTTTTCGGCTTGATGACCGTGGTGAAATGTTGTTCTTGCATTTGGACTCCTTAAAATAAGGTATACAGTTTTTGCATGACAGCGGCGTTGTCCCGCTCGAAATCGTGCTTGGATAAGGCGTCACGATAGCTTTGCATTGTCTGAGGTGAGTTTCTCAGCTTACTTATCGATTCGGCAATGGATTTTGCGGAAATGCCGCAGAGCTTTCCCGTTTTACCGTCATCGATAAGCTTATTTCCGCCGTCGGTTTCGGTTGCGATAATCGGAACTGCCAACACCTGTGCTTCGAGAATCGACAGCCCGAAAGCCTCGAACCGACTCGGCTGTATGTACAGGTCCGCCTGTCTGATATAGGGATAGGGATTGTCCCGCATTCCGAGAAGGGTGACATGGCCGTCCACACCGAGCGTATGAATTTGCTCACGCAGTTTTTCTTCCTCGGGCCCGCCTCCGACAATCCACCAGTGAATATCACTCATGCCGTCCCGCACCAGCTCGGCGCAGGCATCGACGGCGATGTCCATTCCCTTGGCGGGGGAGAGCCGCCCGCAGGAGACGATATTAAAGCTGTCCATCGGGAAAACGATACTCGGTGTATCAAGGCTCTTTTGACGTACGGTGTCCGTGTCGATGATGTTGTTCACGGCGATGATTTTATCGGCGTATCTCGGACGATAATCACGCAGCTTTTCCGCTAACGCATCGGAAACCGCAATGACCTTTTCCGCTTTTCGGTAGCCGCAGTTGTCGTGATATTCCTTTCTCATAGCGCCGTGATGGTAGAACATCAGAAATCGCTCTGCGTTAACGGCACGTACCGCGGTTTCGGCGGCGCGGTCGCTGTAAATCACCGCCGTGTCGAAATGCTCGTTCCCGAGCTGTTTTTTTACGTAAGCGGCATATAATTTTGCCTCGGGCGCACGCAGGGTAAGGCGCAGAGCGCGCCAAATCAGACGGCGGAGCTTTGAAGCGTGCTGCGGCTCCTCCATGAGGTTGTACATGCGTTTATAGCTGTAGCTTTCGTGAAACGTCACGGGATGCTGTCGGTCGGAGACAATCAGTCGGCACCTCGGTGTGATGCGGTACGCCATTTCCGTGCTGTCGCGCAGGACCAGACAGGTCACGTCATATCGGTCGTAATCGATACGGTTCAGCAGATTCACCAGCGCCGTCTCAATCCCGCCGATCCACAAAGCCTCGGTGATGAATATGAGACGTTTTTTCATAATTCGAACCCGCTTTTCTCAGACAGAATCTTTTCGAACGCATCGCGCAGTCGAGCGGACAGCGTATCGAAATCCACGGGCTTTTCGGAATCGTTAACGCAAAGCATATCATGATTTTGCTTTTCTATGATGCCGCACAGCTCGTCTATGGTGTCGCCGTCAATGCAGGACACAACATTATCCGTGTTGAACGGCGCAAACTGTCCGCTTGCCACCTGCCACCACAGGCACACCCACTGATTTACCTCGTCCGCTCCGCGGAATCGGTGTGACGTCGTACGACTGAGCAGCTCCGGCTCCGCGGCCCAGACAGCCTCGAATGTGCTTTTCGTGTATGCGGCGGGGGCGTGCAGGTTTTTAAAGCCCGTGAAATAGTTGGGGAACAGCATTTCCGCCGCTTTTGTGCGGATATTGTCCTGCCAGCGGTAGGCGCGGTTTACGTATTTCTTACCGTATTTTTTTACCTGCTCACGCTTGTCGAAGTGCGCGTTGATAACACCGAGATTGTTCACAGCCGCGTGCTGCCAGATGCCGATCTCCCCCACCAGCTCAATCGGATATTCTCCGCCGTAGGTGCACGGAAGACCGTCACGAAAAAACACGTTCTCCGACACGGGACGAATCAGAAACATATCGTCATTGAAGTATACGAAATGCTCCGCAAGATTTGGAATGCGGTGCAGGTTCATCTCGATTGCGTGGGAATTGAAGGTCGGAAGCACTTCCGACGGAAGAAAATCCGAATGCTTCACATGATGCAGCTTCGGATGACCGAGGTCGAGAAACGACGGAACATGTCCGCAGGTGACAAAATGGATTTTCCGCACCCACGGTGCGAACTTCTCCACCGCACGAAACCAGTACGGCATCAGCCCCCAGTCACGGAAGCGGTTCGGTGCGTTGCTGTCGTTTGTTGCTTTGCCCATGTATTTTGCTTTTTCCGCCTGCCAGACGGGATCTCCCCCGTCCACCCACAGAACGACAAAATCGATGTCCATATGTACTCCTCAAGTTATTTTTTTGCCCGCAAAAGGAATTTTACGGATAAGCCAGGTCAGAGCAAGGCAGATAAGATAAATTGCCGTTGTGAGCACAAACAGCATGATGTAAGGATGCGTAATAGGCTGTGGAATGGGAATGAACGCCAGGAATTCGTTTATAAGCGCATGCAGTATGTAGACGCCGAAGCTCAGCTCGGTCAGCGTTCCGAACAGCTTTACCGTACGATCCGAAAAATGTATTTGCGACACTCTTTTTACAAAGAACAGATACAACGCAGTTGAAAAAAGAATGACATTCGGTTTCAGATATTGTTTGACAAAGTCCGCTCCTCGGAGTTCGGGTGAAATCTGTCCCTCAAACAGAATTGTTGCCGCAAATGAAATAACACCTATAATATAGATTGCCAGTTCGAATTTTCGATTTATCACATTCTTATAACGAAAAACGCAGTAACCGAGTACATAATATCCGATATATCCCGCAATGTTGCCGAGTCCGAGCTTGTTATACACTCCGTTGATTATACCGCCCGTTTTGGGAAGATAAACGAGATACTCGTTGACGATATTCGCCAAAATATACAACACAAGAAAATACAGCATTATTTTCTCATTTTCCGTAAGTTTTCTGAGTATCGGTGTAAATGCATACAAGCCGATAATCGCATAAAGATACCAAAAGTGATATGGCCCTTCTATCCATTGCGTTAATATGCCCCAAATGTTGAGTCCGTCATAAGCTCCGCTTTTTACATAATAGACGGCGTAGATACTTGACCATACGATAAAAATTACCGCAATGCGGCGTATATACTTATTCCATATTTTTTTGATTGTAATATCTCTTTGAGGATCAAGGAAAAATCTTCCCGAAATCATTAAGAACACGGGAACGCACCACACAATCGCCGCAACAAACATAGAATGGTGGACGGGATTAAAATTGCCGCTTAAATATTTGTTTCCGCCGGCGTGCATGGCTATAACGGCGAGTATTGCCATCAGCCGCAAAACATCAAATTCGGTTTGGCGTTTGGTTTCGGACATCTGAAGGCTCCTTTCTTTTTTTCCCCACAAGCATCGGGCAAAGGCGGTTTACGGTGAGAATCAGTACCGCTTCCACGGCTGCAATCAGGCAGAACATACCGAGCACCCAAAGGATACTGCCGTGTCCCCTGACGGTGTACAGCACGAGCTGGTGAGTTCCCATAACGGTCAGCGCGTTCTCGCCGATTTTCGTCGGCCATTTCCACGGAATCAAACGGGCAATGCCCATCACAAAATACAGTCCGCACACACCGCTCATGAAATACAGGGGAGGTGTACGCAAAACACCGTCGAAAAAGCTGTTTCCGAGTGAGAATTTCAGATAAAGTGCGGATATGACCGCCGTCAGCAGAAAGGCGCAGATTATTCTCCGCCGCTTGAACTCGGTCAGCGGCTTTTTCAGCAGGTTTCCCGCAAGCATGAAGCAAAAGCCCAATGCACCTCTGAAAAGAAGTCTCCATATGTGTCCCGAGGGCGTGAAGTGCAGTAAAACGAATAACACACCGCCGATCAGACCCCATGCGATTTTATGCGGAAAACGGATATAGAGGTAATACAGTGCGCAGGCGAGAAACATCGCAGGCAAAAACCAGTCCGCACCCACATTGCAGCGCATGGTCAGCATCAGCCCGATCCCCTCTGTCAGAGTAACCGAACGCAGAACAAAGTGCTTGTAGAGAATGGCAAAGCATTCGAAGAACACGTACGGAACCAGAAGCGTCTGCGCTTTATGGATAAAGTATGCCCCGACAGAGCGTTTTCGCCACTTTTCACCGTCGGTCAGCATTCCCGACAGCAGAAAAAACGCGGGCATATGGAAGGCGTTTATAAATTCCTGCGCCAGAGTGTACGGTATGATATTGTATTCGGGATTTGCGTAGTTCAGAATATGTCCGAGCACCACAAGTACGATGAGAACGGCGCGTGTGGTGTCGATGTAGGTCAGACGTCCGTTCATTTCGCTGTCCTCGCTTTAAGTTTTTGATACATACGGCTGCTCTTGACCGCAACGGCAAGCCTGTGCCGCAGCTGTGTCTTGCGGCTGCGCAGAAAAATCCCGAGAGGGCTACCCAAATTCAAAAAAGCATATCCGCTCTGCTTATGCTCGGCAATACTTTTTCGAATTTGCGTATACGATGAGTAATACAGCTTTTGTTCAAGCAGCATTTTATATAAAGCCGTAACCGTATCCGAGGAAATGCCAAGTGATTTTACGCCGTGTTCAAACGGAATCATGTATTCCGCTAAATTATTAATCCGCAAAAGCCGCCGATAGGCTCCCTTTTCATCCTCGGACTGCCGATAGCGGTAGATTGCTTTGGGCAGTGAGTAGAGTAAGTGACAGTACGGCAGCAATTCCAAAACGAAAAGAAAGTCCTCCATGAGAATCAACCCGTCGTGAAATCGTATGTTGTTTGTTATTATTAAATCTCTGCGTATGAATTTGTTCCATACGGGAGTAAGCGCATTGCATTCGTAAATACC
>CAVIJI010000037.1:0-10856 GCA_963642885.1 bacterium | reverse complement strand
TCTTTAAGCTGTTCGAGCGTCAGAGCGCCCTCGAGTGGCGGGGTTAAATTATCTCTGCGGTATAGCTCCTTATTGTGATAATAATCAAAGCTCATGCCGAAAATAAGCATTTCGGGACGTTTTCCGATGATAATATCGTCGATATCGGCCGAAACTGCGCTGTCCACAGTATCATCCGCATCCACGAACCATATGTATTCCCCCCGCGCCTCGTCAATCCCACGATTGCGCGCGGCGGAAACGCCCGCATTTTCCTGATGGACACAACGTATTTGCGTGTACTCTCCGCATAAGGCATCGCACAGCTCCGCTGTGCCGTCCGCGGAGCCGTCGTCGATGAGCAGAATTTCGTAGTCCGTCAGACCGCAGGCATGAATGCTGCCGACTGTAGTCTCCAGTGTGCCGACACAGTTGAAGCAGGGGATAATCACACTGAATGTCATCACTCTACCTCCCAGCAGAATCGGTAGTTAAGGTAGTTATCCGGTTCATATGTTGTCGTATGACCGAGATTTGTCGAGTAGTAGTACAGCCCCGCGAGAAGCACCACGCACAGAAGTGCGGCGACACGCTGCTGTGCCGTAAGAGAAAGGCGTCGGCTGCCGCCTGTTTCGACATCCTTTTCGGGATAAAAAATCATCGGCAGATACAGAATAATGAACTGGAAATAGTAGTCCGTTAAACGCGTAAACACGTTGTCAAAGCCCGAGAACATCTGTATTACCGCCGCGACAAGCATTAGATTGAACAGCTTTGTAAAGCTTTTTCCCGAAAAGCCGCGTAGGATAATTCCGACAATCAGAAGTGCCGCAATCATCAGAAAGCGTCCGCCGACAAGAGAATTGACCATAAAATCCTTTTCGTCATAATAGAATCCGCTGACGAATTCGACAATCGGGTTTCGGAAAAGGAAAATCAGCCCTGCGCCGACTATGTATACGCCTATTTTTCGGATATTCAATCGGCTTTTTGCCATCATGTATGCGGGCAGAAAAACCAATGCGGGAGTGTGAACGCAGCCCGCAAGCAAAGTCCAGAGCAAGAATTTTTTCGGCTTTTCCTCCATAATGCCGATGAAGGCGAATATAAGCAAGCTCATAGCCAGTGCCTGCTTGATGGCGCTGAAGCCGAATACATAGAATCCGAAGCAATTCCAAAGCAAATAGCTGAGCCATGGCGCGGGAGAATAGCGGTATATGACAATAGCAACGGCGATTTCTGTGACAACAGCGATAAAAATGAGGAAAATCTGAAAGTCGCCGTCCGTCAGGGTGGAGAACAGCTTTTGCAGCCAAAAGAAGCCGAAATTACGACCTTCCTGAAAAACCTCCTCGCTGAACCAGCCCGATTCGGTTATCGTATAGTATCCCCACGCGTATTTTCGCAAATCTCCCGTAAGGTACATATATCTCCAGCCGCAGACGAAGGTGTGCAGAATCGCCATGAGCGTGATATACACCTTCTTTTGTCCGCCGTGCTGCGGCAGTAAAATTCCGAGCACCAGCACCGCCGCGACTATATAGTAATAGACTCTTACGCCCATTTACCTTCCTCGTTTCTTCTGTAGTTCTCTCTCGAAAAACGCTTCCGTATCCCTTGCCAGGTTCTCACACATGAAGTCTCTGCCGCGAATTTCAGCCTGCTCCGCATAGTGCTCCATGAATCCCCGCTCCGTAAGCATCCGTTTGACGCCTTCATAGAACGCGTCATCGTCGTTCGCGGTAATGAGCCCGTATTCGCTGTCACCGAGCAGCTCGCGCATACCGGACACGTCGGTCGTGACAATGGGCTTGCCCAAGATCAAACCCTCCGTGACAAAGGTGCTGAAGCCCTCGAATATAGACGAGCATACCAGAAGGTCGGCTGCATGCATCAGGTTATACGGATTCTCTCGGAAACCCAGTAGCCTTGCGGAGTCATCAAGATGATTGACGCGGATGTATTCCTCGAGCATAGGACGTTCCTCGCCCTCTCCGACTACCCACAAATCGTGCTCGATACCGTCCGCGAGAAGCCGCTTATGGGCATCCAGCGCACGCAGTAATTTTTTTTGGGGGGTCAGCCTGCCCACTACTGCCAGGGTAAGACGTCTCTTTTGTATATCGTCGGGCAATACCGCCTTGCTTTTTTGCAGTATTTCCGCATCGTCGATTGTGTTGTATAACGTTACGGCAGGTACGGTACTGCCGTACAGCTCCGTGAAGCTATGCATAACATTTTTCGATACGCACACCGCGTAATCGTATTTTGCGTAATATTTTTCGGTTGCCCGAACAAAGGCGGGCAGGTCGGAGAATCTGTTTTTGAAGTCGCAGTGCACCCACGCCAGCTTCAGAGCGTTTTTGTTCGAAGAGGCCGACATTATCTTTGTCGAACCGCATTCGAGATATGCGGCTTCGATGTCGTATTTGTCTTTTATGCGCAGCGGATAGGTAAGCCCCGCCGCGGCTTCGGCACGCATGAGCAGTCCGTTCACACGGTTCTTTTTTTCGTAGCAATACTTATAGCATATTCCCTGCGCGAGATACTTTTCCGCATCCTCTCGGTAAAGCGTCTGCACAGTGATGCAGAACTTCGTCTGATCCATCGCATTTACCAGATTGCGCAGAACCTTTTCAGCCCCGCCGCCCGAGAGGGATTCAATAAAGAAGAGGATGGTGATCATATGTGCAAAATCCTTTTAACCTTTCGGAAAACACGTTTTGTAAACGGAACAATATCCGAAATACGCAAAAACGTATATCGAACCGAGTTTGGCATTTTATACAGCAAACCTCCGCCCCCCCCGTTTAATTTATCTAATTTGATGATTTCGTTGCGGTAAAACGAGAGCTGTGTACGGTAATTGCTGAAGTGAATCAGACGAACGGGATAACTTTTGTCGGCTGACTGATGAAAAATCGCACGCGGAGCCGAAATATCCGCATCGAGCTTTTTCTTTGGCGGAGCAAATACCAGCTCCCCGGGTATGTCAATCGGCTCAAAGCCGCACACTGCCATACCGAGGGCGAGTACGGGTTCATCTGCGGGGTCGACAAAATCATTAAAGCGATAATCGCGGTAATGCTCGGCACAGTGATTTGCGATATCGAAAACCCGTTCACAAGCCTGTGTGTTACGCATATAGTAAACTCCGCCGTTAAAATCGGGAATAAATGATATGTCTTTTCGATATTCTTTCATTCCCGCGGGAACAAACCAACCTCTTCCGCAATTCAAATCGCGCCATGCATAACCGAAGAGACAAAAGTCTCCCGCATTACCGAAAATATCCCACCATGCGTTCAAGTCACCATATGCCAGACTGTCGGCATCTATGAAAATCGTCTCATCATAGGGAAGTTCACGGAACAGCTTCAGCTTGTCATTGTAGCTGTTGGAAGCATCTGAAATAATAATCACATGGTCGAATTCCGCGGTATATTCATTTTCTCTGTCGGCTATGATTGCAAACGGATACGGCGTTTTCGCAAAACTGCGGTATGAGCGCAGGAGATTTCTTGCCAGAGCATAATATCGCTCCCGACCTGTGGCAATCGTTACAAAGCCTCTTTTACCGAAGGTTTCTTTCATCATGAAATCTCACTTTCTCTCAATCGCAAGCTCGTATAAATCACACAAACGGCGTGCAAATACACGTGAATCAAAACCGTACTTTTCTACGGCATTTATAACTGCGTTTTTATCGGCACGGCCCATGTTCACAGCCTTTTCAATCGCGTCAGCCCATTCTGCCGCACCTTGCTCCAACCGCAGCCACCGCACATAACCGATTCCGAAATCCACCTCGTGGGAGTATGTATCCGCCGTTACACATGGCAGTCCTGCCGACTGTGCTTCAATCATCACAAGCGGCATTCCCTCATATAGTGACGGCAGCAGAAATGCCGCCGACTTGCGTGCAAGGACGTCAATGTCCTTGCGCACGCCGAGCAGTAGCATGTGTTCGCCGATTCCGTATTCGCAAATTGCCGTCCGCACTCGCCGCTCGTACTCGTTTCCGTTGTTTCCCGCACAGAGTATCCGAATCTTTTCACCGCGGCGCTTAAATTCTCGTGCGATTTCCGCGGTAAAAAGCTGATTTTTCACATCGGAAAAGCGGCCGATTTGTATAATATTCGTCCACCCGTCATCGATGAATTCGCCCGATTCTTTTCTGTCGTAATTGTCGATGAATTTGCCCGTATCTACGGAATTGAAAATCAGATGATAATTCGGCTCATGTGTTTTCTTTTCGCCGTACAGAAAACGTCCCGCAAGCGTGGAGCAGGCACAAAACTCCGTCCCGTAACGCATAATCCAATGCCGCATGACGGAGTTGTACAGCTTTCGTACGACAGTCTGCCTGCCTGTTCCGTCACCGTCCGACCAGTTGTGCGCATGAACAAAGCGGTGTTTCACGCCCGCCGCTTTAGCCGTCAATAACACCATACCGCTGTGAAACAGCTCATGAGAGTGGACAATGTCATATTGACCGTCTTTCATAACCCGAAAGAGTGCTTTACAATGGCGAATGAAATGCCGACCTTCTGTCGCGGGAATGCGGATACATTTTCCGCCAAGTTTCTCGATTTCATCCTGATAGAAGGGGTGGTTCATGGTTGTGGTAAAATCGATTTGAAACTTCTCTTTATCCGCGTTGCGCAGAAGGTGCATCAGCTGATTTTCTATTCCGCCGACATCCATTGCGCCGGCGATAATCAGTATTTTTATAGGGTGCATACGCATATTCCCTCTATTTGTTGTTTTTATGGCATATCATAAAATCTATTACCCCACTCCATCCCAGCCGCACAGGCAGTGCGATGATACGGCATTTCCGACCGACGGGCTTAATTCTTTCCGCGCGGTATAGTCCGCAGATTCTCCGTATTTCTTGCCGCCGCTGTTTAGTTGAATAATTGAACTTCAGCAGCTCCTTGCAGCAGGAATAGGCACTGCGGTAGCTCATCCATGACAGCGCCGCCTCATAATACCGCGCGGCCTCGGGCACGTGCTCCGCGGCGCGATATGCCGCGTACATCCGACGGTTGACTTCCGTCAGCTGCTCCGTCAGATATGGGCGAGCCTTGCGGGAAAGGGAATTTTCACCGCTGACATCCACGTTGTACAGCTTGTCGCTTACGGATGCAATCGAGCGAATATGCATGGCGTAGGCGAAAATAAAGGTCTGATCTTCTCCTATTGCCAAATCGTTTGCAAAACGAATATTGTGCTGCTCGATGATTTGCCTTTTGAATACTTTATTCCATAGTGAGCTGAACAGATACCGATGCATGGCGTAAGAGACACGCTCGGCGACCCCGATTTCCGTGTTTTCGAAGAAAACACCCGTATCACGCTCGAGGGTGTTTGTGCCGAAATTGCGGTATCCGAATAACAGCAGGTCGGTGCTACAGTCGTCGAGTGAGGACGAAATTACCGAGAAGTAGTTTTCCGATACGTAATCATCGCTGTCCGCAAACAGAATATATTCGCCCTTAGCCTCATCAAGTCCCAGATTCCGCGCGGAGGACACACCGCCGTTTTCTTTCGCGAAATACCGTATACAAGAATATTTGTCCGCATACTCACGACAGACAGCATCGCCGCCGTCGGTGGAGCCGTCATTGATGAGAAGCAGCTCGTAGTCCGAAAAAGGCTGATTTACTATGCTGTCAAGGCAACGGCGCAGTGTCGATTGGGCGTTATAAACGGGAATAATAAGGGAATATCGCATTAATTTTCTCCGAGTTCGTAAATGTGCGCCAGCTCCCGCCGCACATTGGTGTCAGTATAAAGCTGTGCTTTGTCGTATCCGGATTTACCGAGCTCCTCTCGGTTGCCGTCATTATGGAGCCGAACAAGCTCTTCCGCTAAGGCATTGCTGTCGCCGATGGGTACAAGATATCCGTTCACACCGTTTTCGATCAGCTCGCGATGTCCGCGGTTTTCCACGGCAACAACGGGCTTCCCGCACAGCATTCCCTCAATCAGATTCAGACCGAGCCCCTCTCTATGACTGCACGAAACAATAACATCGGCTGTCGGGACGACTTTTTCCAAATCCGTTCTGTAACCGAGCAGTCGGATATAATCCTCTGCGTGGTTATTTGCGATCTGCTCATGCAGAGCCGCTTCCAACGGGCCGTTTCCCGCTAAAAGGACATTCAGTCTCGGAATACGATTTCGGCAGAGCACCGCCGCATCAATCAGCGTCCGCTGATCCTTGTTTTCATTCAGTTCACCTGTGCACAATACGACAAAGTCCTGTGCGGTCAGATTTTCGGCTTTGCGAAACAGTTCCGTCTCTTGTTCGGAATGCAGACGATACCGCTCCGTTGACACACCTACACTGTGAATACGGTAGGCATCAACCTCAAATCTGGCCTTTGCCAACAGAAAATCCTCTTCGTTTATCGTAATAAGCTTGTCCGTATAGCGGCACATGAACTTTTCAACGGGATACCACACGAGCCAGTTTTTCTTCGGCGCGCCCTTGTAAAAGTGGAAGCCGTGGGCGGTGTAGAATACCTTCGCACCGTGCTTGCGCGCACGCCGTGCCGCCAGCCGTCCCAGCACGCCGCCGACGGGCGTGTTGCAGTGGATAATATCGTATCCGCCCTCGTCGATGATCTTTTTGAGCTGTTTGTAGGCTCCGAGATTTTTCGGCGAAAACGGCGAACGGCGGAAAGGTACATCAAAGACCTGTTCCGCAAAGTCCAGCTTCAGGCCGTTCTTTTCGGCAAGGTTATCCCGTGCCGCTACATGAACTTCACAGCCGTGCTCGTGCAGCATGGCGACAAGCGGCTTGTGAAACTGGCAGATATGCGATTGTACAGTGGCAACTAAAAGGACTTTCATACCTTGTCTCCTATCAGCGAACTACTGATTCTCTCCCACAGTCTTGCCCGATTTCCGTCTCCTACAAAGCTGTTGTGCGGGGTCAGGATTACGTTTTCCGTATCCCACAGGGGATTTGTTTCGGGCAATGGTTCTTCTTCAAACACATCAAGTACCGCGCGGCCGCCGCTTCTCAGCCATGCGGTCATTGCACTTTCGTTTGTCAGAGCGCCGCGTGCGACATTGACGAATACCGCATCGGCAGGCAGACGGCCGAAAATTTCTTCGCTCACGATGCCGCGCGTCTCCTGCGTCAGAGCGATACAGCAAACCAGAATATCGCACGCCGCTGCAACGTCCGACAGCTTATCAAGCGGCAGAACCTCGTCAAAATCGGAAAGCTCACGTACCGTGCGGTTTACGCCTGTGATACGACAGCCGAAGGCCTTCAGCCGCTTTGCGATCTCACGTCCCACATTGCCGCAGCCGAGAATGCACACCCGCTTGCCGTACAGCTCCGTAAGACCGCGGTGCTTCTCCCACTTGTGCCGCACCTGATTCGCCGCAAAAAAGCGGCTCTGCTTATATAGCTGCAAAATTCCGCCGACGGCGAACTCCGCCATAGGGATACTGTATACACCCTCGGCATTGTGCAGCTCGATGCCGTGAGCGTGAATATAGTCAAGCGGCACACGGTCAAGCCCCGCACTTGTGAGCTGAATCAGCCGCAGAGATGTAAATTTTTCGATTGGATTGTATAAAAACAGGCCGTTGCATACGACAGCCTCGTAGCGTTCGGGGTACTCTACCGCGGCACGCTCATCGAGATGCGCAAATACCTTGTGTCCTGCGGCTTCCAATTCCGCAAGCTCCTTGCCGTTCGGCTGAAACGCGCCTGTTGTCAGAACGTTCATGAGTCCGTTTCCCTCACAATTTTTTCTACGCACGTATAAACCATGCGGTGATTTTCGTCAAACCGCTCCCTTGTCCATGCGGAGCATTCCCGCTCGACACGGCGAATATCCGCCACGCCCTCGGTAAAAATGCGCTTGATTTCGTCTGTGTCCGTGATTTTATCCGTGTTGCAGAAGCTGCGTGACAGAATCACATACTGCGAGCCGAGACGATAGTGCTCGCCTAAAATATATTCCGCGGGAAGCATTCCCGAACCGGAACGGCCTACGCCGCCGAAGCCGTACGGAATACCTGCCTCACGCAGTACAGAACAAAGCCTGTCGACAGTACCGTCTGCCAAAGGCTGAAACATGAATTTTTGATGATAGCACAGGTGCAGGTCGTTAAGACCGATGTGCATTTGATCGATACCGTCCACCTTTACCGCTTCCGACAGATTATCTGCCGCCGTATCGGTTTCAAGCAGGGGCATAACCTTCGCACGACCGCCGACCATATACACAAGCCGACGCAGATCATCGGCGGTGCGCCACATAGGCAGCATGATAACGTCCGCGCCGTTTTCAACGGAAGCGTCGATTTCAGCCCGAGAACACGGATTCAGCGGGTTGATACGCGCCATGATTGCGGCTCTGCCGCCGACAGCCGCACGAACCGCCGCGATATCCTTCGGTACATGATGCGACCGTACGGTGTCCATACCGCCCTGACGCTCCGTTTTGCCAAGCACCTCCATATCAATGAAAATGCGGTCAACGCCCGCCTCCGCCGCGATTTTCGCGACCGTCGGGTCGTTGGTAATGTACATGAGTTTCAGCATCTGTTTTTCCTCAAACTGTCGCGCCTGTGTTTTCGTTGTCCTCGTGCCCGAGCACCTTCAGAACGGTAAGCGCCAGTATCTTGATGTCAAAAGCAAGCGATAGATTTCTTGTGTAATACACGCTCAGCTCTATGCGGCGCGGCCATTCAACGGTTTTCCTGCCGTTGACCTGTGCCCAGCCCGTTATGCCGGGCCGAACGTCAAACATATGGAGCTGTTCCTCGGTGTATTGGTCTATGGGCCACGGGTGGTATGTGAGCGGCGGGCGCGGGCCGACAATCGCCATATCACCCTTGAGTACGTTTATGCATTGCGGAAGCTCGTCAATACTGGTTTTGCGTATGAATCTTCCGACTGCGGTTACACGCGGATCGCCTTTTTCGCTGTAAACACCGCTTCCCGTGTGCTCTGCTCCTACCGTCATAGAGCGGAACTTATAAATGGTAAACTCTTTCCCGTGCAGTCCCAGTCTTTGCTGTTTGAACAGCACAGGCCCGTGTGATGTCAGCTTTATCGCAATCGCCGTTGCCAGAAGCAGGGGAGAGAGGATAATCAGTACAAGCAGGGAGAGAACTGTATCAATCGCGCGTTTACCGAATTTTCTATACATTGATATGGCAGATCCTTTTCGTTTATTTTTCGCTTTTCGCACAGTGAATTTCCGACAAATGATCCTGCGGATAATCCTGCGGATATGATGAAACCCGCGGCAGTCGACACCGCAGGTCTCGGAGTTCGCTTCTGATGTGGTGTCGGTATTCCTTTGCCGTAGTGAATATAATTCACCCATTTTGATATCTTATTATACCATGACAGATGATATAATACAATAGACTAAAGTGAAAAAACGGTACTTTTGCACAGTATCCGCATCGAAAGCCTCTGCCTGTACGGTATAAAAGGATTCGTACCGCATCGGAGAGAGGTAATAGCATTTTTCCGATTTTTCGGTCGGGGTTGTGCTATGAGGAGAAAAATTTCATGTTTTTCTCTCTCTCGGGGCAATGTTTCCCCGAGCGGGAAAGGCTCAAAACGAAAAAATCCGGCCTGTATGCGGAATTTCGTTAATCCTTTAATATGAAAGAAGTCAGCCCGTTTCATTGCCTCGGCAAATAGGGTTGAATCAGATAAAAAAATCCCCGAAAACGGCGTTTTCGGGGGATTTCTCGAATAAATATTCTGTTTTCGCGGTTTCGGTTATCTCTTGGAGAACTGAGGTGCGCGACGTGCGGCTTTGAGGCCGTACTGCAGGATATGACATCCATTTCCTCAGTATTTTCAAGGCTTTTCGGGTTTTTCGCTCCCGTTTCCCCTAGCGGTTAGCCCATCTGAAATCGGCTTATTCGTTTTTTATGGCGTGTTTGTGCCGTTGTCGACTGCCAATCTTCTATATCAATCTTATACCCTGAATCATAATAATTTCAAGCATAATTTATTTTGGCACGCTCCTCATTATAGAAAGGCACCGCTCTCAAATGCTGCGCGGTAAGGCGGCGCAGACACCTGCTCCATAACGTGTGCCGGTCAAAAATTCGAGCCCGCTCACCGAAGTGAACGAGCTCGTTTCTTGCCAATATAGTCGGATTTTTAATGTACGCATTCAAACTTGCGGGCAAGAAAATCAAGCACTGAATTGATTATCTTCTTGACCTGTCTTACTGTCAGCCGCTCTGAAAGCTTCGTTTACAACCGAGGCAAGCTCCCACGGCTTATTGTATTTTACTCTCGCGTAGACATCCATTGTGACCTTACTGTTTTCATGGCCTGCCAGATACTGCACCGTTTTGGGGTCAACACCTTCATAAATCAGATTCGTTATATAGGTGTAGCGGAGAATGTGCGGAGACACATAAAAATCCAGCGTGTAAATCAGACTTTTCTTAGTCCTGCACCGTTCACCGAGCTGCGGGGAGATTGTGTGACAGAGTCTTTCACCGTTAATGTAACGATAGATTTTTCTCTCCTCTGCAGTGCGTGCTTTGATATAGTGCCACATCCTGACGAACTGCGATTCCGCCAACGGCTGTCCGTTCGAGTCGGAAATCACAAAATCAGAGTTTGATGTTTCTCTCACTTCTTTCAGCCGGTCAACGAGAATTTGCGGTATCGGAATATCTCGTCTTGCCGCAGGAGTTTTAAGCACATACGAAATATCCGGTCTGTTGTTGACACTGCGCCACGCTCTGCGGACGGAAATATAGGGAACATCCTCATCAATATGCACGCAGTCCCATTGAAGAGCCAAAATCTCCTCACGCCTTAAGCCTGCAAATAATCCGATCATAACAAAAGTATATGG
>CAVIJI010000036.1:0-22958 GCA_963642885.1 bacterium | reverse complement strand
GAATGTGGGTTTTGTATTTGATGTCATTAATAACCTCTATCAATAATTCAATTCTAAATTTAATTGCTCAATCATCGAATTATAGGAGGGTCACGTCGAATTGTTGTAGTTAATCATCAGTATTTCCATACTCCAAGAAATTACGATTAATTATACATTTTTAAGCAAAAAAAGTCAATATATGCATTATACAAAGAAAATCGGCTATTCCGCCGTTCCTTAATCATTAATCACATACACGTTTCTTTGCCGGTTGTACAAATTCGGATAATAAAAAAATAAGAAATACCCTTGAATTAATGCCGTAAAAGTGCTATAATGCATTCGTAATACAAAAAACGCTTTGAGGAAGAGTGTACGGTCAAGTTCCGCCAAAGAGAACCGAAGTCGGAAGGCTGTGAGCTTCGGTGTGTGAAGTCCGTACTTGTTCACTTCCGAGTACATCTCAGATGTCAAGCGGTTGCGGTGATATTCAGCCGTAAACGTATTCGGTGCGTTAAACCGTTGGAGTGCCGTACTTTTTGTGCGGAATTCGGGTGGTACCGCGGTCGTTTCGTCCCGTTTATCGGATTTTATCCGTTACGGGGCTTTTTTATTGTCTTCACCGCAACATACACAATATTCAGAAAGGATCATAAAAATGAGAGAGACCCTTGAAAAAATCAAAGCCGAAGCTCTTGAAGCTCTTGAGGCTCCTTCGGCACAGATAGAAGAGCTGAGAATCAAATATCTCGGCAAAAAAGGTGAGCTTACCGCCGTTCTTCGCGGTATGGGTAAGCTTTCGGCAGAGGAGCGTCCCGTTATCGGACAGCTTGCGAATGACATTCGCGCCGAAATAGAAAAAAAGATAGATGAAATCACAAAAGAAAAGAAAGCACGTGAACAGGCAGAAAAGCTGGATGCCGAAAAGCTCGACGTAACTATTCCGGGTGATAAAATTCGTGCCGGACATACACATCCTCTCGCTTTGGTGCAGCGTCAGCTCGAGGACATATTCCTCGGAATGGGTTATTCGATTGTAGACGGCCCCGAGGTTGAATACGACTACTACAACTTCCAGGCCTTGAACATTCCCAAGGACCATCCGGCACGCGATACACAGGACACATTCTATATAACCGAAAATATCTTGCTCCGCTCACAGACATCTCCCGTTCAGGCAAGAGTTATGGAGAAAACTCAGCCTCCGATTAAAATCATCTCTCCCGGCCGTGTTTATCGTTCGGATGCGGTTGACGCAACTCACTCGCCTCTGTTCCATCAGCTGGAAGGACTTGTTGTCGACAAAGGCATAACCATGGGCGACCTCAAGGGTGCTCTCGAAATGTTCGCACGCCGTATGTACGGTGAAGAAACACAGATCAGATTCCGTCCGCACCACTTCCCGTTCACGGAGCCTTCCGCAGAAGTCGATGTATCATGCTTCGCGTGCGGCGGTAAAGGCTGCCGTCTCTGCAAAGGTGAGGGTTGGATTGAAATTCTCGGCGCAGGTATGGTTCATCCGAACGTACTTCGCATGTGCGGCATTGATCCCGAGGTATACAGCGGCTTTGCGTTCGGTGTCGGAATCGAGCGAATCGCTCTGCTCAAATACCATATAGACGACATGAGACTTCTTTACGAAAACGATGTTCGTTTCCTTAGTCAATTCTGATTTATTCCGCACAATTAAAGGCTGTCATTGAATTTTCGGAAAACCGCCGAGTTGGTGTTGTTTTCGACAGAAGACTTCATCAACCCTCTCGGCACGGCACTCGATTAACTCGGTTTATCCCAACATTACAACGGAGGCACACTATGTATGTTATAGGTATAGCAGGCGGAACCTGCAGCGGCAAAAGCACACTCTCCGAAAAGCTCGAAAGCTGCTACGGAGATGATTGCCGTGTTTTTCACATGGATAAATATTTCAGAAAACCGTCTATAAAAACCATAGCTCCCATCACGGGAATAGAATATGTCGAGCATAATCATCCCGATGCATTATTGCTCGACGAGCTGTACCGTGATTTCAATGACGAACTTGATTCGAAAAAGCACAAAGTCGTCATTATCGAAGGATTGTTCGCGTTGTATCTTCCCGAAATATACGAAAAACTCGATTTGAAAATTTTCGTCGACCTTGAAAGTGACGAAAGACTGGTCAGAAGAATCAAAAGGTTCACCTCCATGGGACAAACCTTCGATGAAGTCACTTCGAGATATATCGACACAGTACGCTTCAGACACAACGAAATTATCGAGCCCTGCAGATGGAGAGCCGACCTCGTGATAAACGGAAACTCCGGTGAGAAATCCGTTGATATCATCAAGACCTATATCGATTCAATGATAAAATAGACGCACACACGATGTATATAAAAGAAAGGTTTATATATTATGCTGCTTTCAATGAAATGGCTGGCGGATTACACTGACGTCAGCGATATTAGTATAAAAGAATACTGCGACAGAATGACAATGTCGGGTTCAAAGGTAGAAGGATACGAAACAATTTGCGGCAACATTTCCGGTGTTGTCTGCGGTAAAATACTCGAAATTATCCGTCACCCGAATGCTGAAAAGCTTGTCATCTGCAAAGTAGACATAGGCAAAGAAGAACCGCTGCAGGTAATAACGGCGGCTACAAACGTATTCGAAGGTGCACTTGTTCCCGTTGCTACCGACGGCGCACATCTTCCCGGTGACGTAAAAATAAAGAAAGGAAAACTCAGAGGTGAGGTTTCCGAGGGTATGTTCTGCTCTATAGCCGAATTGGGTCTGACATTGCATGACATGCCCGGTGCAGTAGAAGACGGAATACTCATTCTCGGTGATGTCGGACTCGGTGACATTCCTCTCGGTTCCGACATGGTTGACGCTCTCGGACTTCGTGATGACGTAGTCGAATTCGAAATCACATCTAATCGCCCCGACTGTCTCTCTATTATCGGTCTTGCACGTGAATCCGCCGTTACCTTCGGCAAAAAGCTTTCACTGCACACTCCGAAGAGCGAATTTACGGCAAATGACGGCGATGATATCAAAAATTATCTCTCCGTGAATATAAAGAACACCGAAAAGTGCTACAGATACAGTGCAAGAGTGGTAAAGAACGTAAAAATAGGCCCGTCTCCTCTTTGGATGAGAATGAAACTGCGTTCGGAAGGTGTTCGTCCCATAAACAATATTGTCGATATAACGAACTATGTAATGCTCGAATACGGTCAGCCTATGCACGCATTTGACTACAAGTGCCTGAGCGGCTCCGAAATCAATGTCCGCAGTGCGGAGGAAGGCGAAAAGTTTATTTCACTCGACAGCATTCCTCACACACTCGATTCGAGTATGCTTGTTATCGCAGACCATGACAAGGCTGTGGCTCTCGCAGGTGTAATGGGCGGCGAGAACAGTGAAATTACCGATTCAACCACAACAGTTGTATTCGAGTCGGCTACATTCCATCCCGGCAACGTACGTGTCAGCGCAAAGAAGCTCGGAATGAGAACCGAATCCTCTTCGAGATTCGAAAAAGGTCTGGATTCCGAGAATACAATGCCTGCTCTCAACAGAGCCTGCGAGCTTATCGAGGAGCTCGGAGCAGGCGAAATAGTAAACGGAACAATCGACGTTTATCCCGTAAAGAAACAGCCCGTACATCTTCCTCTCGATGCAAACGTAATCAATCGTTTCCTCGGTGTAAACCTTACTCAGGAATACATGGCGGAGGTTCTCAAAAAGCTTGAATTCGAAGTATCTGACGATTTGCATACCATAACCGTTCCTTCGTTCCGTGACGATGTTCGCTGCATGAACGATGTAGCCGAAGAAATACTTCGTATGTACGGTTATGACAAGTTCGAATCCACTCTTTCCGAATCCGCTACGCCTACTCTCGGTGCAAGAACAGACAGACAGAACTTCGACAATAATCTTCATGACATGCTTGTCGGAATGGGTATGGATGAAATCGAAACATTCTCCTTCATCAGCCCTTCATACTACGATAAAATCAGACTTGCTCCCGACGATATTAGAAGAAAATGTGTGGTTATCTCCAACCCTCTCGGAGAAGACACATCCGTTATGCGTACGACTACGCTTCCCTCCATGTTGAAGGTTCTCGCAGACAACTACGCTAAGAAAAATCAAGCCGTAACCTTGTTCGAAATGTCTAAGGTTTACCTGCCCAAATCCGCCGACGAGCTTCCCGACGAACCCGCGAGAATTACTCTCGGATTTACAACCTCGGACGATAAAAACGGTTTCTACAGAATGAAAGGATACATTGAAGCTATCCTCGATATCGCGGGCATCAAAGACGCCGTATTCAAATCCGAAAGCAATGCTCTCACCTTCCATCCCGGAAGATGTGCCGTTGTTTACTCAGGCGATAAAAAGCTCGGTATATTCGGTGAAGCTTATCCCGAAGTAAGCGAGAATTACGGAATCGGTGCGAGAGTATATCTTGCGGAGCTTGAAGGAGACAATATTTTCGAAGCACGCCGCCGTGAAATCGAATTCACTCCTATTCCCAAGCACCCCGCTATCGAAAGAGACTTCTCGTTTGTATGCGACGAAGAGCTTGAAGCGGCATCCGTTGTAAATGCAATCAAAGCGGCAAGCAGTCTTGTATCCTCAGCGGAATTATTCGATATTTACCGCGGTCCTCAGGTCGGCATCGGCAAGAAGAGTATGTCGTACTCGGTAATGCTCCGTGCTTCCGACAGAACTCTTACGGATACGGAAGCCGATGATGCAGTAAAATCGATACTCGCGTCACTTGAAAAAGAACTCGGCATAAAACTCAGATAAATATTAATAATTATTAATAAATTTAAGGATGACGTTATTATGAAAACATATCCTATCAACATCGCGGGACTCCACCGTGAGCTTCCCATATGCCCTGTAAATGACAGTCTCTCAATCGGAGCGTTTGTAATTTTCGGAGATCCCGAATTAACCACCGCGTCAGCGGAAGCCCTTCTGAAGCTTGCACCCGAATACGACTATATCGTTACCGCCGAAGCCAAAGGCATTCCGCTTGCACATGAAATGTCGAGAATCGCGGGAAATCGTAAATACTTTGTAGCAAGAAAAAAAGCCAAGGCTTATATGAGCGGTGTCTTTGAATTCAAGCTTCACTCGATAACAACTCAAGGCGAACAGAGTCTGTTCCTTGATAAAGCCGAAGCCGACCTTATAAACGGCTCTCGCATTCTCATTGTCGATGATGTTATATCGACGGGTGAATCTCTTAAGGCGATCGAGGAGCTTATCAAAGCTGCCGGCGGAAACATTGTCGGTAAGATGACAATTCTCGCCGAGGGCGATGCTCAAACAAGAGATGACATAACTTATCTCGAAAAGCTCCCGCTTTTCCATTCCGACGGAACAATCCTCGAAGGTTCAATGCACTGATGTAAAAAAAACGGCTGCCGCAAACAGAGTAAAAAACTGTTTGCGGCAGCTTTCTTTATGACAAAACGAATAAACACACTTACGGATAATTACACTACATGAAATTCTCGGTTATTTGTGAATCAGATTAAGTACGAGTTTATCGCTCTCAAGAAAATCATTTGCTTTGATTAGGCTTGTAGTCGGAATATTCAGGTAATGTCCGCATTTAGTGCAGCATACTTTGACATGATCGTCGTATATTTCGATGCCGTACTCACCATCCCCGTCACATCCGCACTCGATAGCTCCTTCTTCTGCCAATTCACGAACGGTGTATAAGACAATATCGAGCACCTGCGGATCATTCGGTTCGAGGTTTTCTCCGCGTACATCGGCAAGATCTTCGAAGCTGTTGTCACCGAGCATTTCGAGAAGCTCCTTTTCGCTTTTCTTCATTGCCTCCTGAACCTTATCCTTGCTTCCGACAAAGCATATATCTATTCCGGAATAATTGCATGGTATCGCGAAAATGTCTCTCTCGAAAAACATCTGCGACGATATTGTATAACTGTGAGGTGTGGGACAGAAAAGACAAGGCACATTCAATTTGATTTTTTTATCTCTCGTGTAAACAAGCTCAAGCTCCGACTCACCGCAGGGACACTTCAACTTTATAAGATCTGCCGTAAGTGCAAATATACCTACCATACTCATGACGGATGAGCCGCACGCAGGGCAACGGTACGCTACTGTCGTTTCTTTTTTATCAAGAACCATATTATAACTCCAACATTATACGAAATCTATATCATTATAACATCCGAATATAAAAAATGCAAGGATTTAATCCTTAAATATTAATCTGTAGACATACGCCCGGCAATATGATATAATATTTCGGTATCCTCTTGAAAGGAGAATGTTATGCGGTATATAAACGATACAAATACGATCTGTATGTCCGTCGTTGAGCTTGCTTCGTATGCTTTTCAGCGTGACAATGCCGGATTGCTCAGCGAAAAATACGGATTTAAAAAAGAAATACTGTCATCCTTCGATGAATGTGTTTACGGCGAAAACAGAATCGTTTCGGCATCCGAGCAAGGTGTTATACTGCATAATATATCCGAAACCGATGAGGCAATACACGGTGCACAGACGGAGGTCCCGCTCGAGAAGCTTGTTTCAAACGATAAATACACAGTTGCCGTAAGCGGATACGCGGATATTATATCCGAAATCGATGGTATTCCCACTGTTGAGGAGATAAAGACGGTATTCTCTTTTCATCCGAATCTCTGTGCATTTTCATATCCCGAGCATTTTGCTCAGGCTGCGGTATACGCATATATTTATGCAGATTCCGCCTCTCTTTCAGCGGTAAACATTCGCCTGAGCTACATCAAACGCTCAAGTGGTGAAAAAATCGTCTTCTCTTCGGTATTTTCGGTATCGTTTCTGAAGAAAATGTTTGACACTCTGCTCGAACGTGCCGATACAATCATTAAAGCCTTTGCCGACAAACACCTTGTTCTTCCGTCCGAAACAAAAAAACTCCCCTTTCCGTATACTACGGTGCGTGATGGACAGCTTGATTTTATAAATCAAACCTATCGTACGATAAAAAAAGGCGGTTCCCTGCTTGTTTCCGCTCCGACAGGTATAGGAAAAACCATATCTGTACTTTTTCCTTCGGTAAAAGCCCTCGGAGCAGGTGAAATCGACAGGATATTTTACCTTACGGCAAAAAATATTACCGGCATATCCGCACTTGACACCATGTCGCGCATCGGCAAATACGCTCCTCACATTCATTCACTCATGATATACGCAAAAGAATTGATGTGTCCGTATAAAAACAAACAGGAGAATAAAAGCGATTGTTCATGCTGCGAAAGCATCGACAGTATATCAAACGATTTCGGAAAAACATATATTTCCTACCGTGAACGACAGCTTGCGGCTCTCGAGGATTTACTGAATTCAAACGATAAGGTTTACACAGCCGACAGAATAATAAAAACCGCGGTATCTCACAAGGTTTGTCCGTACGAGCTCGCTTTGGATCTCTCGGAAAGCTGCGAGGTTATAATATGCGATTATAATTACGTTATCGATGACGGGATACGTTTCAAGAGATACTTCAAAAACATAAACAGCACCGAAAAATATGTGTTTTTATTTGATGAAGCGCATAATCTTCCCGACCGAACACGCAATACGTATTCCGCTGTGATATCCTCGGAAGATGTGAAAAAGCTGCGCGCCGTTTCCGAGATGCATATACAGGATAACGAGGAGTTAACGGCAAAAACGGATGAGCTGTTATCCGCACTTGATGAAGTAAAAGAAATGTGCAGCGACGGCGAGTACGTTAAAAGCACGAAAAACGGCGAGGTATCATACGGCTTCTACGAAAGCGGAAGCACACCGTCGGAGCTTATCAGATGTGCGGGAAACCTGTCACGTCTACTCGGAAAAATAATCCGTCAGAACTACGGATATGCGGAGCTTCTTGAAAATTACAAAAGGCAATTATCGAAAATAGTGTTTGTTTCGTCTTTTTTCGATGAAAAATTCCGTTTTTTCGCATCTCGTGAAAATGATAATGTAAAAGCCGAATTTTTATGTCTCGATCCTTCCGGAATTCTGTTCTCCATGCTTTTACCCGCAAAAGCGGTTGTCCTTTTTTCCGCTACTCTTTCTCCTATCGATTATTTTTCGGAAATTATCGGACTTAAAAACTCATCTGTTCTGGAGCTTGAATCTCCTTACGAAAAAGAAAATTTATGTCTTGTGGCATATGACTCAATCAGCACAAAACTGTCAGACAGACGCGACAGTGCGTACGACTGTGCCGAGGTCATCGCCGAAACCGTTTCCGCACGAGAGGGCAACTATATAGTATATTTTCCGTCATACGAATACATGCGTAATGTTTGCAAACTTTTTTCGGAAATCATGCCCGACAAAAACATTGTAATGCAAAAGCAAAAGATGAATTATAAAGAACGGGAACGATTTATTTCTCTGTTCAAAAATCAAACCAAAGGTCCCATTGTAGGCTTCTGCGTTCTCGGGGGAATGTTCTCGGAGGGTATCGATTTAATCGGCGAAAGCCTAATCGGAGCTATAGTAATAGGAACCGGAATGCCTCAGCTTTCGGCGGAAAGAAATATCACGGCGGCATACTATGATGAAAAGAACGAACGCGGACGTGATTTCGCATACATCTGCCCCGGCATGAACAAGGTAATGCAGGCTGCGGGCAGAGTCATACGCTCAGAAAACGACTGCGGTGTTATCGTTTTGGTTGACGACAGACTCGATGACATTAACATAAAGATGATGCTTCCCTCACACTGGAGACACATAAAATATACCGGAAACATCGAATCTCTGGACGTCATACTGCATGATTTCTGGGAAAAACATAATTGAAAAGAGAATTTTCAGTTCAACAAAAATAGGTAAAAAAGCGGCTTATAATTTCTACAAAGTGCTGAAATTGCATTATTTGCGGTTATAAGCTTTTTTTTTGACTGTTCTTATGATATAATACTAAGGTTGACAAAGATAAAAGAATTTATATGCGAAAGGATTATCTTCCCCAAAAGAAAGATAATTGACAGGTAATAATTTTGATAAGAGAAGACCTTCGTAATGTCGCAATTATAGCTCATGTTGACCACGGTAAAACCACGCTTGTTGACCAGATGCTCAAGCAGTGTGACACATATCATGAAAACCAGGTTGTAAGAGAACGTGTTATGGACTCGGGTGACCTCGAAAGAGAAAGAGGTATCACCATACTGGCGAAGAATACCTCCGTTGTCCGCAACGGTATAAAAATCAACATAGTCGACACCCCCGGCCATGCCGACTTCGGCGGTGAGGTTGAACGTATTCTCAAGATGGTAAACGGCGTTATACTTTTGGTTGATGCCGCCGAAGGTCCTATGCCTCAGACACGCTTTGTCCTTAAGCGTGCAATGGAGCTCGGTCACAGAATAATCGTCGTTATAAATAAAATCGACCGCCCCGACGCACGTCTCGACGAGGTTCCCGATGAAGTTCTCGAGCTTCTTATGGAGCTTGAAGCAAATGACGAACAGCTTGATTCACCTGTTCTCTTCTGCAGCGGACGTACGGGAAAAGCATCTCTCAATCCGTACGAAATGGGCGAAAACCTTGACGTGCTTTTCGATACGATCATCGATTATATTCCCGCTCCCGAAGGAGAAATCGACGCTCCCGTACAGCTTCTTGTTTCCTCAATCGACTACAATGACTATGTAGGCAGAATCGGTATCGGCCGTATTGAAAGAGGTACAATTCACCAGAATGAAGAAGTGGTTATCACTAACTATCATACCCCCGATGCTCCTCCGAAAAAGACGAAAATCGTTTCTCTTTATACTATAGACGGTCTTACAAGAAAAGCAGTAACCGAAGCTTCTATGGGCGATATAGTATGCTTCAGCGGTGCCGAAAACATTACCATCGGAGATACCATTGCATCCCCGCTTGACCCCACACCTCTTGAATTCGTCAAGGTAAGCGAGCCCACACTCGAGATGACATTCTCCGTAAATGACAGCCCGTTCGCAGGCCGCGAAGGTAAGTTTGTTACATCACGTCAGATCAGAGAACGTCTCTATAAGGAAACTCTTAAGGACGTTTCACTCAGAGTAAGTGACGGTGAAACCACAGACAGCTTCAAGGTTGCCGGAAGAGGCGAAATGCACCTCTCCATTCTTATCGAAACAATGCGCCGCGAGGGTTATGAAATATGCTGTTCGACACCTCGTGTAATTTATAAGGAAATCGACGGTGTTAAATGCGAGCCTATGGAAAGAGTTACCGTCGACGTTCCCGAACCTTATGTCGGAGCGGTTGTCGAAAAGCTCGGTGCAAGAAAAGGCGAGCTTCTCGAAATGAACCTTCACGGAACAAGAATGAAGATCGATTATTCGATTCCCGCACGCTGCCTGTTCGGTTACAGAAGCGAATTTATGACCGATACTCGCGGTGAAGGTATACTGAACTCGATTTTTGACGGCTATCAGCCCTTCAAGGGTGAAGTCGTTACGAGATTCACGGGTTCTCTTGTCGCAAGTGAAGACGGTGAAGCTACATCGTACGGACTCTATAATGCTCAGGACAGAGGAACGATGTTCATCGGCGTTCAGACACCGGTTTACGAAGGCATGCTGGTCGGCGAGTGTCCTAAAAAGGTTGATATCGCTGTCAATGTATGCAAAAAGAAACACCTCACGGCTATCCGTTCAAAGGGTGCGGATGAAGCTCTTATCCTCACACCTCCGAAAATCTTCTCTCTCGAGCAGGCTATAGAATTTATCGGTGAGGATGAGCTTATCGAAATCACTCCCAAATCAATCAGACTTCGCAAGAAAATATTGAATACCGAAAACAGACTTAAAGCTCAGGCTAAGCTTAACGGCTGATAAATTAAATCAAAACGGGCGAGTTTATACGATATGTACTCATTAAGCGGTACATACTGCCGAGCATGCCCGTTTTGTTTTACCTTTATTCCGAATAATGCCGCATTAATATTTTCGGACAGTTTTTATATCAAAAAATTTATAATTGTTTCTGGGATAACATATTTACTTTTATCTGTATTTGCGTTATAATAGTACAGATATGATTTACCGTTATCACGGTTAAGTTTATATTTGCTTATTCATAATATTTTTGGAGGATATATAACATGGCAAGAAAAAAGCTTTCCATGGATGGTAACACCGCTGCCGCCCACGCCTCTTATGCGTTTACGGAAGTTGCTGCCATCTACCCCATTACGCCTTCTTCTGTTATGGCCGATGTGACCGATACATGGTCTGCGGGCGGTCTGAAGAATATCATGGGTGACACTGTAAAGGTTATCGAAATGCAGTCCGAAGCAGGCGCCGCAGGTGCTGTTCACGGCTCTCTCGCAGCAGGTGCTCTTACTACCACCTATACTGCTTCACAGGGTCTCCTTCTGATGATCCCCAACATGTATAAAATCGCCGGTGAACTTCTTCCCTGCGTTATTCACGTATCCGCGCGTTGCGTTGCATCTCATGCACTGAACATTTTCGGTGACCACAGTGACGTTTACGCATGTCGTCAGACCGGTTTCGCTATGATGGCCGAATCCAACCCTCAGGAAGTCATGGACCTCGCAGCTGTAGCTCATCTTTCAGCTATCAAGGGCCGTGTTCCCGTGCTCAACTTCTTCGACGGCTTCAGAACATCTCATGAAATTCAGAAAATCGAAGTTTGGGATTACGACGACCTCAAGTCAATGGTTGATAAGGACGCTATCGCAGCATTCCGTTCACGTGCTCTTAACCCCGAACATCCCGTTCTCCGCGGTTCCGCTGAAAACGGCGACATCTTCTTCCAGCACAGAGAAGCATGCAATAAGTACTATGAAGCATTCCCTGCTATCGTAGAAGACTATATGAATCAGGTTAATGCCAAGATCGGTACAGATTATAAGCTCTTCAACTACTACGGCGCTCCGGATGCCGAAAGAGTTATCGTAGCTATGGGTTCTGTATGTGATGTAGCCGAAGAAGTTATCGACTACATGAATGCGGCAGGCGAAAAAGTCGGCTTGATCAAAGTTCGTCTTTACAGACCTTTTGTTGCATCCAAGCTCGCAGAAGCTATTCCCGCTACATGTAAGAAGATTGCCGTTCTCGACAGAACAAAGGAACCCGGTTCCCTCGGCGAACCTCTTTACCTCGACGTTGTTACAGCTCTTTCCACAATGGGCATGAACGACATTAAGGTTGTCGGCGGTCGTTACGGTCTCGGTTCAAAGGATACTCCTCCGCAGTCTATCTTCGCAGTATACGAAAATCTCGCTTCCGAATGTCCCAAGAGTAACTTTACAATCGGTATCGTTGACGATGTAACAGGACATTCGCTTACAGAGAAGCCCGCTCCCGATACTTCGGCTAAGGGTACAATCTCCTGCAAGTTCTGGGGTCTCGGCGGTGACGGTACAGTCGGCGCAAACAAGAACTCCATTAAGATTATCGGTGACCACACTGATAAGTACATTCAGGCTTACTTCCAGTATGACTCCAAGAAGACGGGCGGTATTACAATTTCTCACCTCCGTTTTGGCGACAAGCCCATTAAGAGCCCTTACTACATCACAAAGGCCGACTTCGTAGCATGCCACAACCAGTCTTACATCAAGAAATACGACATAGTCGAAGATGTTAAACCCGGTGGTGTATTCATGCTCGACTGCTCATGGGATATGGCTGAGCTCGAAGAGCACCTTCCCTCCGCAGTTAAGACATATATCGCAAACAACAACATCAAGTTCTATACAATTGATGCTACAACTATCGCAACAAAGAAGATCGGCAATGCTAAGGTAAAGAACACTGTTCTTCAGTCCGCATTCTTCGCTCTTGCAAATATTCTTCCCAAGGATGAAGCTATCGAATACATGAAGAAGATGGCTTATAAGTCCTATATTAAGAAGGGTCAGGCAATGGTTGACCTCAACTATGCCGCAATCGATGCCGGTGCCGATGCGTTCACACAGATCGATGTTCCCGAAGCATGGAAGACTGCTGCTCCCGACGCTCCCAAGGCTGAATTCACAGGCAAGAGAAATGACCTCGTTAAATTTGTTAACAAGATCGTTGAACCTGTTGACGCTATGCGCGGTGACAAGCTTCCCGTATCCGCATTCGAGGATTATGTTGACGGTACATTCCCGCAGGGTGCTGCAGCTTCCGAAAAGCGCGGTGTTGCGGTTTATGTTCCCGAGTGGATTCCCGAAAACTGCATCCAGTGTAACAACTGTTCGTTCGTTTGCCCGCATGCCGCAATTCGTCCCTTCGCTATGACTGAAGACGAAGCTGCCGCTGCTCCCGCTGCAACGAAGTTCACAGCTAAACCTGTTGTTAAGACAAACTATAAATTCACTATCGCTGTTTCTCCTCTTGATTGTATGGGTTGTACGCTTTGCGTTAAGGCCTGCCCTGTAACAGCTAAGGCTGAAAAGGACGGTACCGACAAGAAGGCTATCCGTATGGTTCTCCAGGAAACACAGAATGATCAGCAGGCTCCGTTCGATTACGCTGTTGCAAACGTATCCGAAAAGCCCGAGCTTATCAATGCTACCGTTAAGGGAAGCCAGTTCAAGCAGCCCTTACTCGAGTTCTCCGGCTCATGCGCAGGTTGTGCCGAAACTTCATATGCTCGCCTTATCACACAGCTCTTCGGCGAAAGAATGTATATTTCCAACGCAACAGGATGCTCCTCCATTTGGGGTGGCTCCGCTCCCGCAACTCCTTACACAGTTAACAACGAATCCGGTCATGGTCCCGCATGGGCTAACTCCCTGTTCGAAGATAACGCCGAACACGGTCTCGGTATTTATCTCGGCCAGAAGACCATTCGCAACAGACTCATCGGTAAGGTTGAAGAAATGATGAATTCCGAAAAGGCATCCGATGAATTCAAGGCTGCCGCTAAGGCATACATCGATACAAAGGATGACGGTAAGGCTAATACTCCCGCCGCTAACGCACTCATCGCCGAGCTCGAAAAAGCAGCTGCCGACGGTTGCACCATAGCTCCCGAAATTCTCGCTGAAAAGGACTACCTCGCTAAGAAGTCCGTATGGATCTTCGGTGGTGACGGTTGGGCTTACGATATCGGTTTCGGTGGTCTTGACCACGTTATCGCTTCCGGTGAAGATGTAAACATCATGGTATTCGATACCGAAGTATATTCCAATACAGGTGGACAGGCATCCAAGTCCTCCAACATCGGTCAGGTTGCTCAGTTTGCTGCAGCAGGTAAGGCTATCGGCAAGAAGAACCTCGCCGAAATCGCTATGTCCTACGGCTATGTATACGTTGCACAGGTTGCTATGGGTGCTGATATGAACCAGCTCCTGAAGGCTCTTACAGAAGCCGAAGCTTACAACGGACCTTCAATCGTTATCGGTTATGCTCCTTGTGAAATGCACGGCATTAAGGGTACGATGGCTAACTGCCAGCTCGAGATGAAGAAGGCAGTTGATGCAGGTTACTGGCAGATGTTCAGATACAACCCGACTCTCAAGGCCGAAGGAAAGAATCCCTTCTCACTCGACAGCAAGGAACCCACAGCAAGCTATCAGGACTTCCTCAAGAACGAAAACCGTTATACAAGACTTGCTCAGTCCAACCCCGAAAGAGCCGAAAAGCTCTTTGCCGAAGCTGAAACATTCGCTAAGGCTAAGTACGAGAGACTTACCAAGTACAGCAAGCTCTTTGAATAATATTTTCCCGCATTGATTCAAAAGGGATATCGACAAGTGTCGATATCCCTTTTTTTGTTTTCACACAAAAAGTGTGCCCGAAGTTCTGACTTCGGGCACACTTTTCTATTTAGCTTTGCTTAAACTATCTTAGTCGTCGCAGTTTTCCCAGTTGTGATAGATTTCCTGAACATCATCGCTGTCTTCGAGATGCTCGATGAGAAGGTTCATATTCTTAATGTCGTCCTCATTTTCGAGAGTTACGTAATTCTGAGGAATCTTATCTTCTTCTGCGGATTCTACCTTATAACCGAGCTTTTCGAGCGCTTCACGGATCGCATATACATCATCGGGCTCTGTGGTTATTTCGTAGGTATCTTCATCGGATGAGAAATCTTCGGCGCCTGCTTCGAGAGCAGCTTCCATAAGTGCATCTTCGTCAACACCTTCGTTATCTTCCTTAAGAAGAATGATAACACCCTTATCGTCAAACATATACGATACACAACCGGAAGCACCTAAATTTCCGCCGTATTTATCGAAGAAATGGCGCACATCGGAAGCAGTACGGTTTCTCGAGTCGGTTGCGGTCTCGACAATAACAGCTACACCTGACGGGCCGTAGCCTTCATAAATGATTTCTTCATACTGGATACTGTCCGCACCGAGAGCTTTCTTTATTGCACGATCGATATTGTCGTTCGGAACGTTATTTGCTTTTGCCTTCGCAATAAGGTCACGAAGCTTTCCGTTTGTATTCGGGTCTCCGCCGCCTTCACGTACGCACATCTGAATCTCTTTGCCTATTTTAGTAAATACCTTACCCTTTTGAGCATCGGTTTTTTCTTTTTTATTTTTTATATTATTCCATTTGCTATGTCCTGACATATTAACCTCATATATTTTATATTATATTTTTTCGGGTGTCTTTAAACAAATAAGGTGCAGTGCCGTACCAAGCACATTCTTAGCAGCTCTTGTAACTCTGATTCTGAATTCTCTTGCATCCTTATCATCGGCTGTAACTATCGGACAGTCACGATAGAAGTGATTGAATGCCGTACAAACATCGATTATATATCGTGTAATATCCGAAGGTTCATACTCGTTTATCGCATTTTGAACCTTCTCGGGGAACATCGACAATGTCTTGAGCAATTCTTCTTCACTCTTGTGTGTAATGTGTCCTCCATTGCCTTTAATACCTGCTTCATCTGCCTTTGCGAGGATACTGCACGTTCTCGCATACGTATACTGTGCATACGGGCCCGTGTTTCCTTCGAAGCTGAGTGCCTGCTCGAGACTGAAGTTAATATCTTTAATTCTGCTGTTATACAGATAATTAAAGACAATCGCGCCGACTCCGACAGCCTCGGCGACGGATTCCTTGTTCTCAAGATCGGGATTCTTTTCATTCATTATCTCTCCGACCTTTTCAACCGACTGACGGAACAAATCCTTGAGAAGAACAATATTACCTGTTCTGGTAGCCAGCTTGGCTCCGTCAATGGAAACCGTACCGTAAGGAACATGAACAAGCTTCCCATACCAATCATAGCCGGCAAGCTCGATTACCTTAAACCATTGAGCAAAATGCAGGCTCTGAGCGGACGACGTTATGTATATACACTTGTCGAAATCGTAGGTTTGCTTGCGGTAAACCGCTGCGGCAATGTCACGAGCGGGATAAATCGTCGAACCGTCCTTTTTAAGTATGAGGCACGGAGGCATATTGTATTCGGATAAATCGACAATCGACGCACCGTCATCGAGCTTAAGAAGTCCCTTATCACGTAAAACCTCTACCTGAGCTTGTACCTTATCCATGTAGAACGATTCGCCCTTATATGAGTCGAACGAAATACCCAGCTGTTTATACGTTTTTTCGTATTCCTGCATCGATACCTGAACAAACCATTTCCAAAGCTCTAAGTTTTCCTTGTCTCCTTCTTCGAGCTTGTGGAATTCGTTTCTTGCTTCATCGTTAAGCGCAGGATCTTTTTCCGCTTCTTCGTGGAACTTTACGTAAATTTTTACGAGTTCATCGATTCCGCCTTTTTCGATTGTTTCGCGGTCTCCCCATTTTCTGTAAGCGACTATCTGCTTACCGAACTGGGTTCCCCAGTCACCTAAATGGTTAATGCCTACGCAATTGTATCCGGCAAATTCATGGAGAAGCTTTAACGAATGACCGATGACAGTCGTTCCGAGATGCCCGATATGGAAAGGCTTGCATATATTAGGTGAGGAATAGTCGAGAACAACCGTCTTCCCTTCTCCCTCATTTGATGAGCCGTACCTTTCACCTTTTTCTTCTATCTCGCCGAGTACATGATCCGCAAGATATTCGGGCGATATTTTAAAATTCAAGTAACCGCCAACCGCCGCTGCCGATCCTATTCCGAAATCTCCTATCATCTGTGCCAGCGAAGCCGCTATCTTAGGAGGAGCGTTTCTCATTATTTTAGAAAGTCTGAAGCACGGAAACGCAATGTCGCCCATAGAGGAGTCTGGAGGATATTCTAACATAGCAAGTATGTCTTCCGATGTCAGACATACGTCGGTTGACAATTTCTGTGCTGCCTCGGCTATTTTCTCGGCCGCACTCATTTTAAAATATTGCATATTCTCTCCGATATATATTAAAGTTCTATTTTCTGCTGAAGCTGATTCTTAATGTTCTGCTCCTCGAGTATATTGTGTATCTTCTTGGCGGGGTTCAAAAGCGTGCTGATGGAACGGTCACGATTAAGTGTATCGATTATCAGTGCCACATACTTGCACATATTAACCTCGGAATACCATTCCTTCTTGTTAAGTTCTTCGGGATGGTAAATGAGGTTGGTTGTAAAGCACTTCGTAAACAGTCCTTCTTCATACGCTTTATCGAATACTTCAAAACCGTTTGTAAACAAACCGAAGGTTACAAAGAAGAAAATTCTCTTTGCGCCTTTTCCCTTGAGCTGTTTTGCTACGTCGATAATCGAGTCTCCGGAAGCAATCATATCATCTACGATAATCGCATCCTTGCCCTTGAGGTCTGAGCCGAGATATTCATGTGCTTCTATGGGGTTCTTTCCGTCTACGATAACGGAATAGTTGCGTCTCTTGTAGAACATACCGAGCTCTATACCCATAACGGACGCATAGTACATTGTACGTTTAATCGCACCTTCGTCGGGAGAGATTATCATTATATCGTCATGTGCAAAGGAAATATCCGGTACATCTCTTACAATGGCCTTGAGCATCTGGTATGTAGGCTTAATATTGTCGAAGCCGGTCAAAGGAATGGCGTTTGATACTCTGGTATCATGTGCATCAAAGGTTATGATATTGTTAACACCCATATTTGCAAGCTCTTGGAGTGCTATAGCACAGTCAAGAGACTCACGTGATGACCGCTTATCCTGTCTGCCTTCGTAAAGCATAGGCATAATAACAGTAATACGTCTCGCCTTACCCGCAATAGCCGCTATAATACGCTTTAAATCCTGGAAATGATCATCGGGGCTCATAGGAACTTCTTTTCCGTACATACGGTATGTTTCACCGTAGTTGAAGCAGTCACATATAATAAATACATCATGACCTCTCATCGTGTTATGAAGCATACCCTTTGCTTCACCCGAACCGAATCGCGGGCAGTCGGCAGTAGTGATGAACGTACTGTCATCATCGTGATTACGCCACTCCCGAAGATAGTAATCGACCTGGTTAATGAACTTATCACAACCCTTCATTCCGATAACTGAAAGCTCTCCGAACAAGCTGTCACTCATAATTTACCCCTTTGTAACAATATTATATTTTAATAAACGAGCAGAACAAACTGCATTATCCTTTAGTATTATACCATATTTTACTCAAATTTTAAACAACCGCATTCAATTTTTGATTTGTGATTTCACATAGAATTACGCATAATAAATCAGTATGATTCCGCCAAATTTTACAATTGCTTTTTATACGGCTTTACATACCCCGAAATATTCGGAATTGTCCTATCGGATACGTAAAAAACTCCCAAATAAGCAATGTGTAACTCGGTATATAGCCGTCATTACAAAACACTTACATCGGAGTTTTACCGTCAGTATTCTACTTATTGTATGAAGTTTCGGCAACGGCCGCCATCTTATCGAGAGCCGCACCCATATCGGCGGATTTAAACGATGCTGTTCCGACAACAAAAACATTGGCACCCGCTTCAGCCGAGTCCGCAATGGTGGACTCTCCTATACCGCCGTCGACCTCTATTTCACATTCGGGTTTATTTTTATCGAGATAATCCCTTATTTCCCTGATTTTAGGAAGCATGGATGTCATGAATTTTTGTCCTCCGAATCCCGGTTCGACAGTCATCACGAGAATCATATCGCAATATTCCACAAGATCGAAAACATCCGATGCGGGACACATCGGCTTGAGTGATAACGCAGACTTCATTCCGAGGCTCCGTATATGCTTTAAAGTTTCCGTCAACTGCGCTTTCGTCAAAACATCGCTGTGTATTGTCACCGAAGCCGCACCTGATTCGCATAAAACATCGATATACTTCTGCGGTGCCGCAGTCATCATATGGACATCAAGCGGTAAAGAGGTAATCGAATGAATTTTCTTTATTATATCAAAACCGAAGCTTATATTGGGTACATAAATTCCATCCATTACATCACAATGAAGCATATCGCACCCCGCTTTCTCGGCACGTTTCACTTCATCGGCAAGATGTAAAAAATCACATGCAAGAAGCGATGGAGACATTTTGATTTTCATAACTATATCTTCCTCTATATGACTTTTTCCCGAAGCAAGCACACCGCATGGGCCGATATTCCCTCTCCTCGTCCGGTAAAGCCCATCTTTTCCTCGGTTGTTGCTTTAATGTTCAGCCTTTCGACGGGTATCGAGAGTACCGACGCGATTTTCTCGCGCATCGACGTAATATACGGATTAAGCTTCGGCTTTTGAGCGATAACCGTCATATCGGCATACTCTATTTCGAATCCGTCCTCGGCTATTATGTCGGCTGTTTTTTTCAGTAAAATACAGCTGTCGATATTGTAATACTCATTGTCGTTATCGGGAAAATTGAAGCCTATGTCACGCTCTCCCGCCGCTCCGAGCAATGAATCGATTAATGCATGAACAAGGACATCTCCGTCGGAATGTGCAAGCAAGCCGAGCTCCGATTCTATATGTACACCGCCTATGACAAGCTCCTTGCTCTCGCAAAAGCGATGAGCATCATAACCGTGTCCTATTCTCATTGGCTCACCTCGTTCTTTCGATAATCAAGAATCGCTTTCGCTATGGCGATATCCTCAGGATATGTTATTTTCATGTTGGTCTTACCGCAGTCTACCAGCCTTACCTTAAAGCCCAATCTCTCACACAGTGCGCAATCATCCGTAGCCGAAAAATTATCTTTAACGGCCGTATATACCGCCGCACGATACATCTCCGCCATGAATATCTGTGGTGTCTGTACGCTCCAGACAGCATCACGGTCTATGGTTTCTGTTATATTATTACTCGTATTTGCTTTTTTAATCGTATCAGTTGCATGTGTACCGCACGCCGCGGCTCCGACAACATATGCCTCCGCAAATGTCCTGTCAATCATTTCGGATGTCACAAGACACCTCGCCGCATCATGAATCGCAACATAACCGCACGCGGGATTTACCGCCTCGAACCCGATTCTCGCCGAATCCTGCCGTGTATCTCCACCCGCGACTATACGCGTAACCTTTGTTATACCGTAATCATCGATTAAATTGCGGCATCCTCTTATATCCGCTTCACGTGTTACAAGTACAATTTCATCTGTTGCCGCACTTTTTTCAAACGCCAATATACTTCTGATAAAAACGGGAATGCCGTCAAGCAGCACAAACTGCTTTGTTTGCTCACTGTCGAATCTTTTTCCGTTTCCCGACGCAAGAATTACCGCCGAATTAAACTTTTTATTTTCTCTCATCGAGAATGTTTTTACGAGATTGGATAATTGTCCCATTGGCTGTTACTCCATAATAATCTATCGTGAATTATTATATCACAAAGATACGGATAAATAAATATCAAGAATTAAATTTACTTGTAACAATGCGCCACTTGATTTGAAATCACTTCGGTGATATAATTCAATACAAATAGATTACTCGGAGGATTTATATGTTATATACAGATTTGGAACCCAAAAAGGTTTTTGAATATTTCAGAAAAATTTCGGACATTCCCCGCGGATCCGGAAACGAAGCCGCGGCCGCGGAATTCGTACGCTCTACAGCCGTTTCATTGGGCCATGAGGCTTCAATTGATGCATCGGGAAACGTGTTGGTAAGAGCTAAAGCAACACCCGGATATGAGAGCCGCAAGCCTATCATGCTTCAGGGACACCTTGATATGGTATGCGAATCCAACCGCGGAGTAAAGCATGATTTTCTGCACGACCCAATCGAATTTATTTTGAACGGAGATCTTCTGACGGCTAACGGAACTACCTTGGGTGCCGACGACGGAACCGCGGTCGCGATAATGCTTGCCGTCCTCGATTCCGATCTTCCTCATCCCGAACTGGAGTGCCTGTTCACTACCGAAGAAGAGACGGGCTTATCGGGCATGAGAGGTTTTGATTCGTCTGTTCTGAAATCCAGCCGTCTTGTTAACCTCGACTCGGAGGGAGAATACGAGGCAACGGTATCGTGTGCCGGCGGTGTTCGTTCACATGTATTCTTCACTGCGGATAATGAAAGAGTTCCCGACAATTATTCACGAATTTTAATCGAGATAGGCGGTCTCTTCGGCGGTCATTCGGGCACAGATATAAATATCGGAAGAAAGGGTGCCGTTGCGGTGATGGCGAGACTTCTGTACGCCGCAAATGAAAGCAGTGATATGCGCATATCCGAAATCATCGGAGGAAATCGTGATAATGCGATTCCGCGTGAATGCCATGCCGTTATCGCCGTTAAAGATTATGAAAAGTTTATCACCGCACTCAATATAGAAGCCGATAAGATACGTAGTGAGCTTATTACGGATGATAAAGACTTTAAAATCACCGTTACTCACGCGGAAAATACAGAATTCATGTCAAATCGCCGCTCTCTCGAGCTTGTTTCATTACTTAAAATACTCCCGAACGGAGTAAAGGCAATGAGCAAGAACGTTCCCGGACTTGTGGAGACATCCTCGAATCTCGCCGTTATCAGAAAAGCGGAATGCGGTTTTGAAATTGTCGTTTCATCCCGTTCCTCTGTTGAATCAAAGCTTGACGATATGCAAAACATAATCGAATGCGCGGCACTTCTCACCGATTCCGAAGTTAAGCATACCGACAGATATCCCGGATGGGATTATACGGAAAACTCCGAAATGCAAAAGCTGTACATTGATTCCGTAAAAAACATTTTCGGTATAGATGCGAAAATCATCGGAATTCATGCAGGTCTCGAATGCGGATTGCTTAAAGCAAAGAAAAACGATATGGATATGATTTCTATCGGCCCCGATGTAAGAAATCTCCATTCTCCCGACGAAGTTCTTTCGGTTTCATCTCTCGCAAGATTATGGGATATCGTTGTCGAGATACTGAAAAACGCGTAAGACCACACCCTGTTTAATCGACAAAGAAAAAGGCGCCGAAAGGCGTCTTTTTTCTTTACTTTTACTTTGCGGTTACTTCGCGGCTATCTTCGCCGCATGTTACCGTATATTTGTTTCCACTGATCAGTTTATCCGATGCAATATAAAGTGCACTGCATTTTTCGGTATTCTGTATTTCAAGAACAATCTCACCGTTTTCATTCACAACCGAAACCGCTGTACCGTCTTCTTCTACGGATAAGGTTATGCTCGGAATCGACACTACCTGTGATGCAGACGATTCTCCGCGTGAAAAAGCGATAAATGTTCCTCCGCTTATGGAAACGGTGCCGTTTGTGTCGATTATGCAGTCGGGATCACCGTAAACAACCATATTTTTATTCTTTACCGTAATGTTTCCGCCGAAAATTTCAAGTGTACCGTTTGAATCGAAAACATCATTACCTCCCGATACCGTAATGTTTCCGCCGTAAATCTTTATGTACACACCTTCTTCGGCTTCTTCATTAAACGTGCCCCCGCCTCCGAAATTTCCGAAGCCGCCGAAGCCCTTGCCTCTGTTTGCAAAGTTATCGGAATCGGTACTATCTTCGTCGTATTTCTCTGTTGTATCATCTGGTCTTTCATTATTCGGTTTCTCGGGCGGTGTCTGACTGCCGTCTTCGTT
>CAVIJI010000035.1:17822-23394 GCA_963642885.1 bacterium | reverse complement strand
GTGCATATCGTATGTGTGGCTCTGCAAAGATATAACACCCGATTCGGTCATTTCTTTTGCTTCTTCTTCTCCGAAATGAGGGGTTATGGGTGATTCGGTGTCGAGATACGTCGTCTTGCCGAAGCTTGTACCGACCGTAAATATCACACCCTTCATTCCGAGCTCGCTCAGAATCGGGTATGCATATTCGTAATTGCTGTAATAACCGTCATCGAATGTGATGAGCACGGGTTTATCGGGAAGTTCTCCACCGTAATAAACATAGTCCACCATTTCATTAAGTGTAACAGCCGTATATCCGTTTGCGGTAAGAGTTTCCATATGCATTCGGAAGGTTTCGGGCGTTACGGTCATATCGTTTGATTCCTCTGCGATATTATGATACATAAGCACCGGTACATCCTTTGTGTACTCATCAGTATCCTGTTGTTCCGCATTAAAATATGTGTCGAAATATTCCGCGGCATTTTCCGCAGTAACCAAATATCCGAAGTCTGACGGAATATAGATACTGTCATCGCCGAAAATTCTCGCGGCTGCCATATGTCCTACATTATTGCGGAAATGTGTGCGGTCATAGAAATACCTCGGTTCGAAGCTTACCGATGAATACGAAAAATCCCAAAAATCCACAACCTCGGCGAGTCGTGTATAGAATGCGCACACGGCATCGGGATAAAAATTATTCATGTATTCATAATACACCGGAGCTGCGACTACAATCAGATTTACGCCGTTTTCATTGCACATGGACACTATATTCGATACACTGCTTATACAATCCTCGACTGCAGGTAAAAGATAATTTCCGTGCGGATAATTCGTGAATTCCGGATATGCTTTATAATAGTTTTCAATATCGGATATTGGTTCTATATCACGCCGACGTTTATCATAAGCTCCGGTTTTTTCGTCGAATATATTGAAGTATTGTGACAGCCAAGTGCGTTCATTGTATGCCTTAATCTTTGCGACACCGTACGAAGGAGTGGCGAGAAGAAAACGCGAGTAAAACTCCAGTCGATTCGAACCGTCGACACGTGCCATCATCGAATGAGTATATTTGTTTGATTCCTCATCGTACACTGCTCCGTTGTCGATGTAAACATTCAGCACCAGGTTTTTAACCGTGTAATTATCTATCATATACGCCACCATTTGCTCTACATCAAGCATATCGGCACCGTACATTATCATGTTATAGAATTTCGCATCAAGATACTTCCCGAAATCCTCGGTCGGAAACGAAGAAGTTGACGAACAACCGATAATATACGAATCATATTCCGTGTAATGTTCGTCAAGGTATGATATTTTCGCTGTCCTCGGATTATTGGTAATATCATAACTGTACCAGTTCATTATTTTATCACCGAACACTCCGAAAGGGTCTGTTATCAAGTTAAACACGCATATCAGCACAAGCATAAATGCGACGGTGGTAAAAAACATAACCAGCCATTTTTTTGACTTCATTAATCTGTCCTCGTTACAATAGCATGTTATCGACCGTTCAATCGGTCATCGGCTGTATTATACCCTTACCGTTCCACTTCAGCACTGTTTTATAGCCGAGCTTTGCATACCATTTTGAGACACCTGTATAATGTATCCAGCTGTAATCAAAACCTTCATCACGAAGTATTTCGGTTGCATTATTGATCATGTTCAATCCGATACCGCGGTTTCTGTACTCCGGAACCGTACCCACACATCCGGGGCCGCCGATTCTTATCTTTTTTCCGTTTAGCGTATACTCGCCCATATCATCGACTATGCAGAAGCTTACCGCCTCACCGTTTATAAAAGCACAGTATATTCTTTCGTCTTTATTGAAATAATCGACCCAGTCATCGGCGACACGATAAACATCACGCTTCAGCTTGTCGTAATCCCCGTCGAAATATCCGAACGTTACATCACAATCGGGCTTTCTGTCATATACTTTCGGATCGAATTCATTAAGCGGAAACACCATTTCCTCGCAAACAGCGGTCTCGGGTATTCTTTTTATATGCTCCAGTTCGAAGAAACCCGGATGCATCATATTGAATAAATCTGCATAATCCTGTTTTGTCATAACAGTACTCCTTTTTTCACACTCAGTATTGCTTATAGATAAACTCAGACGAAATATACGAACCGCGCATAATTCCGAATACTAAAATTACTATAAGCGATGTAAGTAAAACGGCAAATTGTATTATTCCTTTTTTACTATTGACTATCGATATGACATTCCTTCCGCATTTTTCTTCATAGAATTCAACCGCGAGAAGCAGCAGCACCGAAATGCCTATCACTATATAATCCGAAAGTGTTATGCCCATGCCAGTAAGCGTACCGTCCCACAATTCGCCGAAACTCAGCTCAGAAGGTGTCAGGGTTTTGATGATAAGCTGTACTGCCACCAGAAGTCTCGGAGATCGTGTAATATACCTTCCGATAAACACGATTACCGCGGTACGCAGCATTGAAAAAGCCTTCCATCCATTTGATTCGGAATTGATTTTAAGCTTTTTCTTTATTTTCGAGTAAACACCTGCCAACAAAACCGAGGATGTAATAATAGCACCGTTATAAAAACCGTATGCTATATATCTGAAGTTGGCTCCGTGCCATATTCCGATAATCAGATATATAATGAATGTGGCAACGGTTGTCGGAAGTATTTTTCCGAATTTTCCGCCTATCTTATTTCTCGACCACTTACCGAGTTTACCGAACGGCTTAGAAAGCGACAACGGATAGAAAACATAATCTCTCATCCATCCGCCGAGCGTTATATGCCAGCGTCTCCAGTATTCCGACAACGACAAAGCAAAAATCGGACGCTTGAAATTCTCCTCCATGGTAATACCGAATAGTTCGGCGGCACCTATTGATATATCGATACCACCCGAGAAGTCGCAGTATAAATTAATGCAGTACATCAAGACCGAAAATGCCGCAACAGCACCGCCGTAACTGTCATATGAACCGAAATAAGCCGCAACAACTACCGCCGCACGGTCGGCTATAACCATTTTTTTGAAGTAGCCCCACAGCATCCGCTGAATTCCGTCTCTGATTTTATCAGTATCGAAATGTGCGGGAGCCGTAAGCTGACATTCCAGCAAATCATATCGTGATATCGGTCCCTGCACTATCTGCGGAAAAAACGATACAAACAGCATATACTTCAGAAAGTTGTGCTGGGCCTTATATTTTCCTCTGTAACAGTCCACCGTATATCCGATTGACTGAAAAATATAGAATGAAATTCCGAGCGGAACAAGCAGCGACGGTACATTCGGCTCAATCGCAACACCGAACACTTTGAATAACGAAACCGCTGTATTAACGGTAAAATCCAAATATTTCAGTATGTACAGCATTCCGAACAAAACCACACAAACAACCGCTACGACAGCCTTTTTGTGTTTTACCGTTTCTTCGTGCTTTTTCTTATCGCTTTTCGGAATTAACGATTTTTTCTCATTCAGCTTGTCAAGCAATATTCCGGCAGAAAAAGTAACAGCCGCCGTAAATATCAGGTACAGCACTGTCTTGTATCCACCGTCCCAGACGTAAAAAACAATGCTTGCCGCAAGCAATGCACACCATGCGTATTTTTTGGGCAAAACATAGTATACTAAGACGGTTGCGGCAAGAAATACGATAAACGATACCGATATGAAGTTCATCAGTCGTTTTTAGATTCAATCAAAGCGAGAATGGCGTCAACCGAGTTAAAATTCTCGGGAAGAAGGTCATCGACATTGATTTCCACATCAAACTCCGCCATAATTTCGGTGACGATCGCAACTATATCAAGCGATTCAATGAGCCCGTCATCTATAAGAGCAGTCTCTGTCTCAAAATCGACATCGGGACAAATGTCCGTCAGTATCGCAAGCAGTTTTTCTTTTTTTTCGTTTTTCATTTTAATTCCCTTTCCTGTATATAAGCACCGATGACCTCATTCCGTCAGCGGTATAGCCGTTATTCTCGTATATTTTTTCAGCCGAAAGATAACCCTCGCGAACCCATACCTGTCCGCAGTGCGATATCAGCTTATTATACGTGCCGACGAGCATTGTGCCGACACCGCGCCCTCTCATGTGGCTCGATACGCATAAATGCCGTAACTCATATGCCGTACGTTTTCTCTCGAAATGCAGCAGAGCAGACGGTTTACCATCATCATACAGTAAAAATCTTTCTTCCTTCAGTGCAGCGAGTATTTCATCGTCATCAGGTAAACATCCCGTTAATTCGTTAAAGTTCGAATACAGCAGCAGTTTCACGTCGTCCGCATCGTTCGTGCTCGCATACCTGATATTTTCAGGCAGCTCCGACGGTAAAGCCTCGCTGTGCTTCAAGCTCATTCGACATCGATAGAACTCTCTTTCGAATCCGATGCTCTCAAGAACTTTATCGGCATCTTTCAGACTCGTATCCTTATCACGAAACGGTGTCTCCGTTACCGTGGTTTCACATATGAATGAAACATCGGGAATGTCCCCTTTTTTCATACAGTAGTACAGAGACGAGAAGCCGCTCCGCTTCAAAAGTATAAACAGACTTTCACCGATTTCACATATCGAAATTCTGCCTGCCGAAATATACTTTTCTGTCGTTTCTCTCGGCAAAAAAAAGTTTGAAACATAATCTTTGCCGAAATGTGCCGTTATCAGTGCGTTCAACTCATCGATTTCGTTAATTTTTCTCATTGAAGTAGCTTTCCTTAAGCTTCACTCGATCTATTTTACCGTTTGCGTTCATCGGGAGCGTATCAGTTATTCTCCATTCATTCGGAAGCATATAACGCGGAAGCTTTTCCTTTAATTCGGAGGCTATTTCGGCTGTACCGAGCTTAGTCTTGCAGCAGCACACGATTGCATCCTTCTCTTCGTCGAAAAAGCACACGGCATCACCGATACCCGAAATACCGGAAAGTGCGGTCTCGATTTCACCGAGCTCTATACGATATCCCATATGCTTTATCTGTCCGTCCTTGCGTGAAAGAAAAACAAGATTTCCGTCTTCCGTATACTTTGCGATATCTCCCGTACGGTACAGTCTGTCAGGATAGTAAGGATTCAGCGGGTTTTGTATAAATGCTTTATCTGTTTTACTCTTATCACCGAAATATCCTATTGCAAGTCCCGCTCCGCGTACACATATTTCTCCGGGTTCACCGTCCCTCACGGGCTTCAGCTCGTCATCAAGCAAAATTATCTCCATGTTTTCACATGGTTTTCCTATCGGTATAGGCTCTCCATCGGCAAAATCTCTCTCGATTTTGTAGTATGTGCAATCGACGGTAACCTCTGTCGGGCCGTACAGATTTATAAAACGGCATTCCGGAACCGCTTTTTTCCAGATATTGACATGCTTTGCCTGGAGTGCTTCGCCTCCGAGTATTACCTGTCTGACCGAATTCAGTCGTTTCTTTTCGAATACACCCGAATCCGCAGCCAATCTGAATGCCGAAGTTGCCCAAATAAGTGTGGTAACTTCGTTTTTGTTCAAATAATCTACAAGCAAAGTGGGAAACATAAACATTTTCTTTGCTATGATATATGTC
>CAVIJI010000035.1:3304-17812 GCA_963642885.1 bacterium | reverse complement strand
ATGTCGTACAGCCATTGCGCAGGGTCTGATATATATCCTTAACCGAAAGGTCGAAATAAAACGGTGCCTGATTTCCGAGGACATCATTTTCCGTTATTCCGGAAATACTCGCCATCCACTCGGTAAAATCTATAAGGCTTCTGTGAGATATTAAAATTCCCTTCGGCGTTCCCGTGGAACCCGAGGTGAATATCATGTATGCGGGATCTATGTCGAGAACCGACGACGATACCTTCTTCCGATAGGATGGATCACACGGCTTCGATATTATATCCTCTATCATAATCGTCTTGTATCTTGTCGGAAGTGCCGCGGCTGTTTTTTCGTTTTTCGAAGAATAAAGCACAGCCGTCGGCTCTATTTGCGAAAAAATATCATTCATCCGTTCGGCAGGCATTTTCACATCTATCGGAACATAACAGGAGCCCGCAAACAAAACCGCAAAACATCCTACGAGGGAGACGACGGTTCTGTCAACCAGCACGGCAATGCGTTTACCCGTACCACCCGATTCATTGTATATTTTCTCACCCGCATTCATGGATGCAGTGAGAAGCTCACCGAAAGTGAAGCTGTTCTCGTCATCCGCAAAGGCGAGCTTGTTCGGCAGCTTTTCGGCTGTCATAACAAGATACTCCGCCGCGTTATTCAGCTGATACATACTATCCTCCGCATTGTAAAATGTCTGAGTAATTATATCATATGCTTTCTTAAATGTCAATGTAAGCATCGACGCTCCGTTTTTATCCTATTGTTAATAATTAATTTAACTATTGATTTTCCGATTTGAATATGGTATTATTTAAATCTGTATGGATTAATTAAAAAAATCTGGAGGAAATATCTTGCTTTTCGGAAAACACCTGAATAAATATTACGTGAAATATTCTCCAATACTTTTACTCGGCGTTCTTGCGCTGATTATGGTTGATTATTTCCAACTGATTGTTCCGGAGCTGTATAAAACCGTAGTAAACGGTTTAAACGACAGTTCGATAACCATGTCCGACGGTACAGTGCGTGCGTTCGACATGAATTTTCTTCTTGATGAGATATGCCGCCCGATGATAATCGTTATTATTGTAATGGTTTTCGGACGATTTCTTTGGAGAATATGTTTCTTCGGCACGGCGATTAAAGTCGAAACGGATCTCAGAAGCCGTATGTTCGATCGCTGTAAGGATCTCTCCGTTTCGTTTTACCAGTACAACAAAGTCGGAGATCTGATGGCAAAATTCATAAACGATTTGCAAACGGTACAGGATTGCTTCGGCTCGGGTATCCTCATGTTTTTCGATGCCCTGATTCTCGGTGTCATGTCCATGTGGAAAATGTGGTGCATGAACCGTATGCTGACATTCCTGTCGCTTATTCCGATGATACTTCTCCTGTCGGTAGGAACGATAGTCGGCAAGAATATGAGGCGGAAATGGGAACTCAGGCAGGAAGCGTTCTCGAGTTTATCGGATTTTTCTCAGGAAAGCTTTTCCGGTATATCGGTAATCAAGGCATTCGTCCGTGAAGTCTCCGAGCTTTCCGCTTTCCGTAAGCTGAACATAGAAAACGAAAACGCAAATGTCGAGTATACGAAGGCATCGACATTTCTGAACATTTTCGTGACGCTGTTTGTCGAGTCAGTCATCTGTGTCATCCTCGGTTACGGCGGCTATTTGGTTCACGAGAAAATCTTCAATGCCGGTGAGCTGATTGAATTCATCAGCTATTTCACGTCCGTCGTATGGCCCATAATGGCTATTTCACAGCTCATTGAAATGGCATCGCGCGGCAAAGCATCGCTCGGAAGAATAAGCGCACTGCTTGACGAAGTTCCCGATGTGACCGACAATGCGGATGCGGTTAATATTGACAATATTCACGGTGATATAGAATACCGCCACCTGACCTTCCGTTACCCCGATGCCGAATTCGACGCCCTCAGTGATATATGTCTGAAAATCAACGCAGGTGAAAACATCGGTATAATCGGAGCGACCGGCTCGGGTAAAACCACACTCGTAGACCTGCTTCTCAGAACATACAACGTTGCCGACGGAACGCTGTTTATCGACGGTCATGATGTAAACAAGTTGAAAATCAAGGATGTCAGAGCGGCAATAGCGTATGTACCTCAAGATAATTTCCTTTTTTCAGACACTATCGAAAACAATATTTTATTCTCGGATTCGTCATTGAGTCATGAAATGGTTGAAGAGGCGGCTGTGCTTTCCGACATTCACGATAATATTACACAATTCGGCGATGGATACAATACTATCCTCGGTGAGCGAGGCGTCACTGTCTCAGGCGGTCAAAAGCAGCGTATCTCGATTGCAAGAGCCATCGTAAAGAACTCGCCTATACTTATTCTCGATGATTCCGTATCCGCAGTCGATACCAATACGGAAAAAACAATACTCGAAAACCTCAGACGGACACGTAAAGGCAAGACCACCCTTCTGATTGCACACAGAGTCACTGCTGTCGAACAAATGGATAAGGTTATATTCGTTAATGACGGTAAAATTGCCGACGTCGGTACCCACGACGAACTCTACAATACAAACAAAGAATATCACACCATGGTAGAATTACAGCGTCTTGATGAAGAAAAGGAGGACAAACAATTATGAAAGAATACTATCCCCTTCTGCTCGTAGGCGCATTAATCGGAATCATATCCGTTGTATTCATCATCGCGTTTCTTTCGATTAAAGACAAAAAGAACGCCATCGGTTTCGAACGTAATATGAAGGAGTCCGATATACTGAAAAATCTTCTGAAATACACGAAACCTTATATCGGAAGCTTTGTCATCGTCCTGCTCGTCATGATTTTCTCGATTGCATACGATATTATTTCCCCTCTCCTTATAGGTCGAATCGAAGAAATTATAAAGAACGATTTCGAAATGTCGGTGCTTTTCTCCTATGTAATCGTATATGCCGGTATTCTCGTTGTATCACTCATTTGCACGTATATTCAAGCTATAGTATTACAAAAGACAGGTCAGAAAATAGTTTCCGCCATACGTCTCGATCTGTTTGCTCATATCGAGTCGCTGTCTCACTCACAGCAGAACTCAATCCCCGTAGGAAAGCTCGTAACGAGAGTAACCAACGATACCGATGCGATTTCAATGATGTTCACAAACATTCTCGTAAATCTCGTTAAGAATATGTTTGTCATCATCGGTGTTTTAACTGCCATGCTATGCCTGAATTATGAGCTCACGCTTATGATTCTTTGCTTTGTACCGTTTATTGTTCTGTTTACACTCATATTCCGTAAATTCTCACGTAAAGCTTACCGTGAAGTAAAGGATGCCTCTACGGATATCAATACTTTTCTCTCGGAACATCTCTCCGGCATGAAGGTAATTCAGGTATTTAATCGCGAAGAATATAAGCAGGAGCAATTCGAAATAAAAAACAGCAAGCTCGGCAAGGCTAAACAAAAACAGATATTTGTCTTCGGTATTTTCAGACCTCTTGTGTATATGCTGTATATTTCATCGGTAATGTGCCTGCTCTATCTTTGCGGACGCGGATATATTAAAAACACAACGTTCCTCGGTCAAACCATTACAAGCGGTACACTCGTAACCTTCTACATGTATATTTCAAAATTTTTCAACCCGATTCAGAGTCTTGCCGAACAGTTCAACTGGCTTCAATCCGCTCTTGCTTCGGCTGAGAAAATATTTACTTTGTTTGCGGTCAAGCCGGAGGTTGTCGATGACGACGATGCCGTAGACATTGACCACATAAACGGTGACATAGAATTCAGACATGTATGGTTCGCTTATAATCCCGGTGAATGGGTTTTAAAGGATGTTTCGTTTAAGGTCGGTGCCAAGCAAACCGTTGCGTTTGTCGGAGCAACCGGTTCAGGCAAAACAACAATTCTCTCACTGATATGCCGCAACTATGACATTCAAAAGGGAGAAATACTCATTGACGGCATCAATATACGAAAGTTCAAAATCAGTTCTTTACGCCGACATTTCGGTCAAATGCTGCAGGATGTCTTCCTTTTCTCGGGCACAATCAGAAGTAATATTCTACTCAGACGTGAAGATGTAAATGATGATGAAATAATGGAAGCATGCCGTAAGGTAAACGCCGATAAATTTATTTCCAAGCTGTCAGACGGTCTTGACGAAGAGGTGCGTGAACGCGGAAATAATTTCTCGGCAGGTCAACGCCAGCTTCTGTCTTTTGCGAGAACAATAGTACAGCGTCCGGAGGTTATGATTCTTGACGAAGCCACTGCCAATATCGATACAGAAACCGAGCTTTTAATTCAGGATTCACTCTCAAAAATGATGAATATAGGAACAATGTTAATTGTCGCGCACAGATTATCCACTATACAGCACGCGGATAAAATTATAGTTATGTCTCACGGAGAAATACTCGAAGAAGGAAATCACGATGAGCTTCTCGGTAAACGGGGACGTTACTATGAGCTGTATATGCTGCAGTATCATAAAGAAAATCTTCAGAGAGCATAAATTACTATCCCGAATCACATATCTTTATGTGTGTTCGGGATTTTTTTATGCGTTTCGCACAAAGCTATTTATTAGTTATTGATATTTTCGGTCATTTTCACTTGACAATTGTGTCGTTTTTTGATAAAATCATGGTATGAATATTATTTTTTATAAGGAGAATTAATATGAAAAAAGTTCTATGCGCTATTTTAGCGGGTCTATGCATTGTTTCGGCGTTTGCTATAACTGCATTCGCGGATAATCAGGAATTCACTACCTACACCGAAGCTCCCGATACCACCGGTGAAGAGCTTCTGTTTGTCACAGGAGATATGGACGAATTGACGGGATACGATGCTAAGGGCGGTATAGGCGTTGACCTTCACAACCTTGCCTCCGGTGGACTAGCATATTGCTTAAAGAACGATACCTCTACATGGTATGACTTTGAAGTAAGCGAAAAGACAGATGTAACATTCTATATCGGATATATAGCACGTACAGGTGCAAATCGCGGTATTGACTATTCTGTTGACGATCCGAATGGTGAACATCGTGTGTTCATTGACCTCGTAGAAGGTGCCGAGGAACAGTGGGTATCCGGTACATTTACCGTTGATGCAGGCAAGCACACATTCTACCTTTATGCTCCCACGGGAATGGATGACAGCACGCTGAAGTCATGTGATGTATATACCATCGAGCTTTACGGCTCTCCCGCATCAGATACTGCAACAACAACAGAAGCAGCTCCCGCCGAAACAGAAGCTCCCGAAACAGAGACAGAGGCTCCTGCAGCTGCAGCTGAAACAACAGAAGCAGCTCCCGTTGAAGAAACAGTAGAAACAACAGCGGCAGAGACAGAAGCTCCTCAGACCTTCGACACAGGTATCATCGCAGCAGCTGCCGCAGTAGTATCTGCGGCCGGCTATGCCATCTCCAAAAAGAGAAGATAAATTGCACAGATAATCTAATTAAGCATATTACCTCTTAATAACAACAAGGGGAAGACACTCGGTCTTCCCTTTTGTTGTTGAAAGAAGCACGGGTATTCGTTATGATACGAATACCCGTGCTTCTTTATGTTTTCCTGTATGACGATGTAATTATTACAACCTTGTCTCGGCTTATCTTCGCATATCCGCCTTCAATGTATAATTTTTTTATAATTACTCCGTTCGAATATGCGGTTATATTGCCCTTATCGAGAACCGCAAGCGTATCTGCGTGACCATATCTGACACCGAATGCTCCGCCGCCTTTTCCTTTTTCATTATCGGGAGCGTTCATGTGAAGTGAATCACATTCGAATTCATACTCATCAGGTGAATCGAGCGAATGTCCGCTCGGAGTAACAAGCGTAACTTTAATCAGCTTTGTTAAAGTTTTATCTGCCATAGCCTACACCCTGTCGTTCTTCCACGCGTCATACACATCCTCGATAGAACCCATCATCATGAATTTCTGTTCAGGTATGTCGTCGCATTCGCCTCCGAGTATAGCTTCAAAGCCCGATATTGTTTTTTCAATGGGTACATAAACACCCTTAATTCCGGTGAAGCCTTCGGCAACATGGAAAGGCTGAGACATGAAACGCTGTATCTTTCGTGCTCGCTTAACTGTATTCTTATCCTCAGGCGACAGCTCGTCCATTCCAAGCAGTGCTATAATATCCTGAAGCTCGTTATATCTTTGCAATATTCCCGTGACTTCCTTTGCCGTTTTATAATGCCTGTCTCCGACAATATCGGGTGTCAGCATACGTGAACCTGATTCAAGAGGTGCTACAGCGGGATAAATACCGAGTTCTACGATATTTCTCGACAAAACCGTCGTTGCATCGAGATGTGAGAATGTCGTTGCGGGTGCGGGGTCCGTAAGGTCATCTGCGGGAACATATATTGCCTGTACCGATGTAATAGAGCCGTTTTTAGTCGAAACTATTCGTTCCTGTAGCTTTCCCATTTCGGATGCAAGCGTAGGCTGATAGCCGACGGCAGACGGCATCCTTCCGAGCAGAGCCGATACCTCTGAGCCCGCCTGAGAGAAACGGAAAATATTGTCTATAAACAGCAGGACATCTTTGTGTGAGTTTTCGCGGAAATACTCGGCGAGCGTAAGGCCCGCAAGCGGTACTCTCAGTCGCGCACCGGCGGTTTCATTCATCTGACCGAATACAAGTGCGGTTTTATTTATGACACCCGACTGTTTCATTTCGTTCCATAAATCATTGCCCTCTCGCGATCTTTCACCAACTCCCGCAAAAACAGAATATCCGTCATGCTCAAAAGCAATATTTCTGATAAGTTCCATAATAAGAACCGTTTTGCCGACACCTGCTCCGCCGAATAAACCTATTTTTCCTCCCTTTGCATACGGAGTCATAAGGTCTATTACCTTGATTCCCGTTTCAAGTATCTCATCCGCGGTTTTGATTTCGGTAAATTTAGGAGACTGATGGTGAATCGGCCAGTAGTCTGTTGCTTTAATCTCCCCAGCTCTGTCTATCGGATCGCCCGCCTAAAACATTAATCATACGTCCGAGTGTACCCTCACCAACGGGCACCGATATCGGATGTCCCGTATCAACGGCTGTCATTCCTCTCGACATACCGTCAGTGGGAACCATAGATATACATCTGACATCTCCGTTTCCGAGATGCTGCAGAACCTCGGTAGTATATACATTATCTCCGTTGATAATTTCGACAGCGTGAAATATATCGGGAAGCTCAAGTGTGCTGAAACGTATATCAACAACAGGGCCTGTTATCCTTGTTATAATTCCTTTTGATTTCGTTGACATTTGTTTACCGTTCTTTATAATAAAATGTTATTCCGTTTCCGGAGAATATGTTTCTATAACGCTCGACGTAACCTCACTTTGCCGTTTTCGGCTTATCTCAAGTTCAAGTGAGGCAACAGTGCTTTTTACATTATCGGTTGCTTCACGCATAGCCATCATAGTGGCTGCTTGTGCCGCTGTAGCCGCATCAAGTACAATCGAATAAATCGAGCAATCAATACAGGTCAGATACGCATTCTTCATAACTGTTTTTCTGTCGGGAATGTATATCATGTCTCCCGCATCTCTCGATTCGCTTTTTATGCCGTCGAGCGGCAAAAGCCGTTTTTCAGACGGTATTTGTGTAAGCATGTTTTTAAAATGCTGATATATAAAACTGACCGACGAGTATTTGCCGTGTGAATACCCGTTTCTGAGATACTCATACAGCGTACTGCATTCGTCAAATATCGGAACATCACCGAATATGAATTCACTGTCCGTACTAATGCCATGCTCCGCGAAATATGCCGAGGCGACCTTTCCACACGCGACAATCTTATATTCTTTGCCCGATGTTTCATATTCCTTCAGGCATTCTTCCGCATATGACAAAACCGTAGAATTATATCCGCCGCACAGCCCTCTGTTTGCGGATATTACAACCACACATTCGGGGGCATCTTTATCTCCACACGGGAATTCTTCTGTCAAATCGTGACCGAACATCGAAATTATATCATCGCAAGCCGCCGCATACTTCAAATATGAACTGTTAACGGCATTTACACGGGAAAATTTAGCCGAAGAAACGGTTTTCATAGCACCCGCAAGCTGACCTGTGATATTAACACTCTTCAGGTGTTTTTTTAATTCCCTCATTCCCGCCATGACTATGCCTCTGCTTTCGTCATAGCTCCGAGAGCTTTCTTTAACCTCTCGATGAGCTCGGGCGACATTTTTCTGCCTGTTTTGATTTCGTCGACTATATCCTCGTGATTTGCTTCAAAATACGAATAAAGTTTCTTTTCATATTCCGATATATCGTTCTCCGAAACAGCCGATGCAAAGCCTTCCGACACGGCAAATATAATCAAGACCTGCTGCCAATCATCGAGAGGCGTGAACCTGCTCTGCTTCAGGGCAGCCATCATACGCTTACCGGAATCAAGCACAGCTTTTGTGTCGTTATCAAGGTCCGAACCGAACTGAGCAAATCCCGCAAGCTCTCTGTATTGTGCGAGACGTGTTCTCAGATTTGCCGAAACCTGCTTCATCACCTTAGTCTGAGCGGCACTTCCGACACGTGATACCGACAGTCCCACATTTATCGCAGGGCGCTGGCCTTCGTTGAAGAGTTCGCTTTCAAGGAATATCTGACCGTCTGTAATGGATATAACATTCGTGGGTATATATGCCGATATATCACCGGCTTGAGTTTCGATTACGGGAAGTGCGGTCAATGAACCGCCGCCGAGCTCTGATGACAGCTGTGCGGCACGTTCGAGAAGACGTGAATGCAGATAGAAAACATCTCCGGGATATGCTTCACGTCCCGACGGTCTGTGGAGCAAAAGAGAAAGCTCACGATATGCGACTGCGTGCTTCGATAAATCATCATAGAATATCAAAACATCACGACCCGAATACATAAAGTATTCTGCCATAGCCGTTCCGGCAAACGGTGCTATATACTGAAGAGAAGCGGAGCTTGACGCAGGCGCACAGACTACGGTGGTGTAATCCATCGCTCCGTATTTTTCGAGTCGTTCGACAAGCAGGGCTATCGTAGTATCTTTTTGACCTATCGCAACATATATACAGATTGTATTCTTGCCGCGCTGGTTGATTATCGTATCGAGTATTATCGATGACTTACCCGTTTGGCGGTCACCGATAATAAGCTCACGCTGTCCCTTTCCTATCGGAACAAGCGCATCTATTGCTTTAATACCCGTATGCATAGGACGGCTGACGGATTCCCTGTCCGGTATTCCGGGAGCTCTGCACTCTATCGGACGTTTTTCGCGTGTCCAAATTCTTCCTCTGCCGTCCAGTGCGTGTCCGAGAGGATCGACTACTCTGCCGAGCAGTTCTTCGCCTACCGAAACACTCGCTATTCTGCCGACTCGTCTTACGCGGCTTCCCGCTTCGATATTGGCGTAGTCACCGTAAACAATGCAACCGATTTTATCGGGTTCAATATCAAGTACCATACCGCGTTCTCCGCAGTCGAACTCAATTACTTCACCGTACATAATATCGGCAAGTCCGTCAAGCCAACAGATTCCGTCCGAAATACTTATTACTCGTCCAAGCTGGAATTCCTGTATTGTGGTATCCAACTCGGATATGCCTTTCATAATATCCTCTATGATTCCGTCGGGAGTTTCATCACCGCAAAGAGGGCGTTTGTCCAGAGTCTGCTGAAGATTATACAAATGGTTTTCTACTGTGGCATCGTAAACCGTATCTCCGATACGAAGTCTCAGTCCGCCGATAAGCTCCTCATCAACCTTCACCCAGAATGATGTTCGTCCGTTAACCTCGGCAACAAGCTGTTTGGTCTTTTCGTTTATTTTCTCGACTATGCTGTCGGGGAGAGGCTGAGCAGAGGTCAGAGTCACATAAAGCACATCATGGTTATTCAGATAAGCTATGTCGCCGGGAGTAACCTTGATTTTTTCGAGAATCATATCAGCCAAATCTATCAGCTTGTTATGAAGCTTTGTGCTGTACGGCTCTTCTCCGAGCAGTTCGATAATTCTGTTCTTGACCTTTTTAATAAGATCCGCACGCTTAGCGGAAACAACATCGTAATACATTTCCAAAATTTCCGCATCACAATGCTTATTCATATTTTTTATTTCATCATCGCAGGATTGCTTTATCGAGGCAATGCTTTTTTCCGCCGCTTTAATCGTTTCTCCCGAAGATACAATGGGAATATCCGGTATCTCGGGAGCAACATATTCTGTTTTTTCGATTTTTTCCGCTTCGTCAAGGTCGCTGTTAATCTTTTCAAGTCTCCCCTTGAATATGGAGGCTATCATTTTTCTTCCCAGCAGCCATACGATTGCGGCAAGAATTAAAAAGTTAATTAGTGCGTATATGAATTGCATAATATGTTTCCCGTTCTATGAAATCAGATGCGAAATAAAAGTTTCCGCAAGCTTATCCACATTCTCGTTCAGCTTACTGTCAAGCTCACCGTTTCCGAATTCAACATCCGTCTTTGCGAGAGCGAGTCTGTTCTTACTGATTTCTTCGGCTTTCATGATTTTTTCCGCCGCTTCGGTGCGTGCCTCCGCCAACATAGCTTCCGCACGCTCGTTTTCGTTTTTCTTGGCGTTTTCGGCAGCCTCACTCAACTTCTTTTCATATTCGAGTTGAGCGTTTTCCATTTCCGTTTTTTTATGAGCCGCGTTTTCTATAATTTTGTTTCTCTCATCCATCAGCTTAAACATCGGCTTAAACAGCAGCTTGTTTACTATAAGCATAAAGAGACAAAAACATATCAGCGTCCATAAAAGTATAGGTAGCTGTATCGTCAATTTTCTTCCCTGCCTTTATAATCTACCTGTCAGTTGTCAGATCTTAGAAGAAAGTATAAATGCGATAAGAAGGCCGTAAATGGTGAGTGCTTCCATAAGTGCCAATGCGATAATAAGCGTAGAACGAATATTGTTGGCGGCATCGGGCTGACGTGCGATAGCCTCCATTGCGGACTTAGATGTCATTCCCTGGCTGATTGCGGGGAATATAGTGCTTACTGCGATTGCGATAGCCGCCGCGATTGCGATAATTCCTGATTGTTCCATTTTTTCTTACTCCTTTTTTACCCTGATTATAGGTATTGATAATCAATATGCGGCCGATTGAATACGTATTTTCACAAAGTAAAGCAAAAGTTTGAACTATTCGATGTGAAATTTCCGTTTCATCGGCATGTTCTTAAATAGACTACTCTGCCTCAACCTGTTCTTCCAGATAGATGGAAACAAGCATTGTGAATACAACAGCTTGTATAGCACAGAACAGCAGTGAAAGAACCATCATTATAACGGGAACTCCTATAGGAAGAATTCCGTATAATTCTTCGGTTACGGTTTCTTCTCCGAAAACATTACCGAACAGACGCAATGCCAATGATGCGGGCTTTATTATTTCGTCAAGTAATAATAAAGGAAGCATGAAAAACATCGGGCTGACAAACTTTTTAAAGTAATGCTTTACGTTTGATCTGATACCGGCTATTTGCAGAAATACAAACGATGCAAGACCGAGTCCGAGCGTACAGGACAGCGAAGACGTGGGAGCCTTTATATATTTCGTCAATCCCATTCCCGGAATCAAACCCGAGTAGTTTGCCATTATGATAAACATAAACAGTGAGCCGAGAAAGTAAAAATATTTACGTCCGAGCTTTTTTCCGATTATACCGGATATAAAATTGTCCAGCGCCTCGACTGCCGTCTCCATAATATTCTGAAATTTACCGGGACGTATTTTCATATTCTTCGTGGCGATTATCGACAAAATCGCGGTAAGCAGAAGCAGTGCGAACATCGCGACAACTTCACCCGTAATATCGAAAATCCCGAAAATTCTAATCAGTACTTCAGATTTTTCACCCATTTCAAGTGAATTTTCTCCTTTCCGATCCTGTATTACCGTTTATTTTTATCATCGTTTTTCTTCACAAGCCTATACGTGAAATAAAACATCGGTATCGTCAAGCCGATTACCGCTCCGACAAGCGGATAGACAACCGACGAAACAAATACTGTCGATATAAAATAAACAGCCACAAGATAAATAATGTTCATTATCTGGCGGTATACTGCGGAGAATGAAATCTTATCGGGATTGCTTTTCATTATTTTGTCTGTAACAGTATAATTCACATACGAAATACATACACCTCCGAGCAGTGCTGTCACCGCTGCGATAAGAACTCCGACGTTCACAATTTTCACCCCCATATAACGCCATTCACTCCATACATAACATTCAAAACCGTCAGAATGGATTGTGCATAAATTATACTCTTTCGACAATGTATTATCAACATTTTTAGTGTTAAATTTTTACTTTATCGTTCACCATTGCGGCAGTGAAAACGAACAAAAAATTCTCTCGCAAGGCAAATTATCCTACGAGAGAATTTATGCGGAAATACCGCGGTTTTATGTTTTTAACATTTTTCAGTCGAACAAAACGGTCGAAAGATATCTCTCTCCCGTATCCGGAAGAAGAACTATTATATTTTTGCCTTTGTTCTCATCTTTTTCGGCAAGCTTCAATGCGGCATGCATTGCCGCGCCGGACGAAATGCCGACGAGTATTCCTTCTTTAATGCCTATCATTTTTGCGGTCGATACCGCATCCGAGTCGGAAACGGTAATTACATCATCGTATACGCTCGTATCGAGAACTTCCGGCACAAATCCCGCGCCTATACCCTGTATTCCGTGCTTACCGCTGTAGCCTTTGGAGAGAACTGGTGACGTCTCGGGCTCCACGGCAACCACCTTAATACGAGAATTCATCGATTTCAAGTACCGTCCGACACCCGTTATCGTTCCTCCCGTACCTACCGCCGATACGAATATATCGACCTTTCCGTCGGTGTCATCCCATATTTCCGGGCCTGTGGTCTTAAAGTGGGCGGCAGCATTTGCGGGATTATCAAACTGTCCGGGAATAAAGCTGTTGGGTATTGTCGCAGCAAGCTCGTTCGCGTAATCGATGGCTCCCTTCATACCCTTTGTACCGTCTGAAAGCAAAACCTCGGCTCCGTAACCCTTCATAATTTTCTGTCTTTCGACAGACATATTGTCGGGCATCACTATTACGATTTTGTATCCTCTTGCGGCACCTACCGAAGCAAGACCGATGCCTGTGTTGCCGCTTGTCGGTTCTATTATGGTGGTATCCTTGTTGACAAGCCCTCTCGCTTCCGCGTCGTCGAGCATTTCACGTGCGGCTCTGTCCTTAGCCGATCCGGCAGGATTGAGATATTCCAGTTTCGCTATAACCTTCGCACCCAATCCGAGACTTTTTTCAATATGGGTCATTTCAAGCAGCGGAGTATGTCCGATTAATTCCTCTGCCGATTTAAAAATTCTTTCAGCCATTTTCGATTTCACCTCAAATCAAATCGCCTTCGATAATATAATGAACGGGCAGTCCGTTTTCGTATCTCGTTTCAACCTCGCCCGATATGAGCGGCTTGATATATTCGAGACATTCATCGGTAACATTGCTTCCGTCTTCGGTAATATACTCTCGCGGAACATTTCTCACGGCATTGGCTATTTCGGCAATGTCCTTTGCTTCGTATGCGATTTCATAACCGCCGTTCAAGCGTACAAAGCTTATCATACATCCGCTTACCCCGTTTGCCGCTTTAACTACCGCTGTTTCGCCCGCCTTCTGTGATTCGGAAATATCTACGGCAGATGCCATATGAGACGCACATCTTTGCGGCAGATTCAATTCAATAGAGCGTACCTTGCAGCCGAAATGTTCCTTCACAATACTTTCGAGAACCTTTCCAGTGCCGGATAAATATTTGTGTCCGAATACGTCGGCACTGCCCGACTGCTTACCCTCGCCTACATAGTGTCCGTCCTCAAACTTAACTCCTTCCGATACCGCAATAACGACATTGGGGTGCTTTTCGAAGGCTTTCTCAATGTCGGAATAAAATCTGTCAAGTTCAAAAGTTACTTCCGGCAGATATACATAATCGATCGTCGTACCGTTTATCAGTCTCGGCAGTGCCGCTGCGGCTGTCAGCCAACCCGCGTCTCTTCCCATTATCTCGATAATGGTAACTGCTTTCATTGTGTAAACGGCACAGTCACGTATAACCTCCTGTATAACAGCGGCTATATATTTCGCAGCCGAACCGTAACCGGGGGTGTGGTCGGTTGCGCATAAATCGTTATCGATTGTCTTCGGTATGCCCATCACACACATTTTATAGTCGGAACATTTCAGATACTTAGTGAGCTTCGCAACGGTATCCATCGAATCGTTTCCGCCTATATAGAAGAAATAACGGATATTGTATTTTTTAAATATCGCGATAAGATTGACATAGAATTCCCTGTCATCGTCAGGATTAGGCAGTTTTTTTCTGCATGAACCTAAAGCCGCAGCAGGAGTCTGCGACAGAAGAGCCAGCTTCTCCTTATCGAGCTCATTATCACCGTCGGCA
>CAVIJI010000035.1:0-3258 GCA_963642885.1 bacterium | reverse complement strand
GTCGGCAAACAACAAACCGAGATCGTACATTTTCTCGGCAAGAAGTCCTTCGATGCCATTTTTCATTCCGTACAATTTCGTTATGACATCGCGTTTTTCGTAAAATCCCCTTATGACTCCCGCAAGAGTCGCATTTATCGCAGCTGTAGGTCCTCCGGATTGACCGACAACAGCCGCGCCGCGTAATATTTCACTCATACCAAAACACCTTTAATCAATTGTATTTTTTTAATGATATCATAGCTTTTGCGTTATGTCAATAAACAGCCGCAAATTACATACATCGGACAATAAAGCTCCGTGTGGATTATTTGGCGTCATACCAATTTGCGCCTTCACCGCACTCTACTGTCAACGGTACCGTAAGCTTTACGGCATTTTCCATTTCGTTTATGAGTATTTCGGCGGCTTCCGCGGCACAATCTTTCCGTGCTTCTATAATCAGCTCGTCATGTACCTGCATAATCAGTCTTGCATCCAGTCCCGCGGTCTTAAGCGCACGATCGACATTTATCATAGCTATCTTGATTATATCCGCCGCACTTCCCTGTATCGGGCTGTTCATTGCCACTCTTTCACCGAATGACTTTAAATTTTTATTCTTAGCCGCAAGCTCGGGAATATTTCTCCTGCGTGCGAACATCGTTGTCGTATATCCGTTTTTTACCGCTTCTTCGACAGTTGTTTTCAAATATTTATCTACCCCGGAATACATTGTCAGATAATTCTCTATATATTCTTTTGCCATTTTACGGCTTATTCCGAGATCCTTTGAGAGAGAAAATTCTCCTATTCCGTATACTATTCCGAAATTAACCGCTTTCGCACGCCGCCTCTGCTCGGGCGTTACGTCATCAATCGGAACACCGAACACCTGAGACGCAACCTCGGCGTGTATATCTTCACCGCCTATAAAAGCTTCTTTCATCGCCTTGTCATCAGAGAGCACGGCAAGAAGTCTTAATTCAATCTGGGAATAATCGGCATCAAGAAGCACATACCCGTCATCGGCTACAAAATATTTTCTGAGTTCACGCCCCATCTCACCGCGCACCGGTATATTCTGCAGGTTCGGATCACTTGACGCGAGTCTGCCCGTTGCTGTTCCCGTCTGATTGAGTTTAGTATGTATTCGTCCGTTTTCGTCTGCCTGATCGGCAAGTGTGTCTCCGTATGTTCCTCTCAGTTTCGCGGTTTGACGGTACATTAGAATATCCGATATAATGGTATGATAAGGTCTTAACGCTTCAAGTGTGTCGGCGTCGGTGGAGTATCCTGTCTTTGTTTTTTTACCTGACGGAAGACCGATTTCATCGAAAAGTACTTCACCGAGCTGCTTTGTCGAATTTATATTGAAACTGTGTCCCGCCTGTGCCCATATAGAATCGGCAAGCACATTTTCCTGAGCGGCAAGTTCCTTAGCGTATGCTCTGATACCGTCACCGTCGATTTTGAAGCCTACACTTTCCATTTTCGCAAGAACCTTTGACAGCGGTATCTCTATTTCCGTCATAAGAGAGCTCATGCCCTCTTCTTCTATAGTTTGTTCACTTGTCTTCCATATCTTGTATATTGCAGCAGCTTTTTCAGCCGGAGAAACAACTTCTTTGCCGTAGTATTCGATACCCACGGTTTCCAACCCGTATTTACTCTTTCCGGGCGAAAGCAAATAACACGCAAGCATAGTGTCATATATACAGTCGATGTTTTCCCCGTCATTATTGATTGTCCGCAGTAAAGTCTTTAAATCGTGACAAACTATCCTGTTGGATGATGCGAATTTTGCCGCAGTATCGGCACCGACTCCGCTCATCATGTATATATTCTCACCGTCATCCGTCACCGCAGCGAAATTTCCGTCGTAATAAAGAACGGCTGCATTCTCGTAATTCGGAAGCTCCTTAACAAAAGAGACCTTCAGCTCGTTCGGTATGCATTGTACATTCTCGGTATTGACACAATCCATACCGAATCTTTTAGCCATTCCCGAAAATTCGAGTTCGGTACACAATGCGGTAAAGTCATCCGCTTTTTTTTCGTGTTTACAAAACAGCGTTTCCGAATCGCATATCGGTGCCTCTCTTGAAATCAAAGCAAGCTCCCGCGACATATACGCACTGTCCTTACCCTCATCGAGCTTTTTCGAAACCGATGCGGTTTGACCGAAATAATTTTCCGATGAATACAGTGCATCCAAGCTGCCCGCTGTCTGTATGAGTTTCAATGCGGTTTTTTCTCCGATTCCCGCAACGCCGGGTATATTATCCGAGCTGTCCCCCATCAACGCTTTCACGTCGACGAATTGACTCGGTGTAATACCGTATTCGTCGATAAAGCGTTCTTCCGTAAATTCTATATCCTCTTTTGTTTTCGTAAGAATGACGCTTGTCATTTTTGTTATAAGCTGCAGTGAGTCACGGTCGCCTGTAAGAATATATGTGAATATACCGTTCTTCTCTGCCATACCGGCACTTGTACCGATTATATCGTCCGCTTCGAATCCCGGGCATTCTATAACCTCAAAGCCCAAATCAGAAGCCGCGCGTTTCGCGTACGGCATCTGAGCTTTCAGTTCATCTGGCATTCCCTTTCTCGTTCCCTTGTACTGTGCATATGCCTTATGTCTGAACGTCGGTTCATGCACATCGAATGCACACGCTATATAATCCGGCGACAGTGCATCCAAATGCTTTTTCAGCATTGTAAGAAAGCCGTATACAGCATTCGTAGGTATACCGCTTTGGGTTGTTAAAGGTCTGATTCCGTAAAAAGCACGGTTTATGATACTGTTTCCGTCTATTATCAAAAATTTTTTCATACTCACTGCCGATCCGTTATTTTTTCAAGTAAAAGCCGAATTAACCGTATTTGATTAAATCGGCGTTTTCTTAAGTTAGCCGCGGCACTAATTTGCCGCCGAGTGCGATATCGAATTAATTATATCATATTTTCCGAATATTGAAAACAATTTTTTAAGAAAAGACTCATCTGTTGCATTATCGGCGATAATTTAATATAATACTGTTATAGCTTTCCTTATATCGGCAATTGAAACGAAAGGAATAATATTATGAAACGAATTTTAAATATCATAGCTGTCTCTGTTGTACTGATATCACTTGTTTCGTGCGACGCGCCCGGTGTTTATAAAATCGATAATGACCTGCCTCCGATAATAGATGCCGAAACACAATATCCTTGCATTACATCTGTAGATGTAACAAATGAAAGCACGGGAAACACAATAACATTTGTCTC
>CAVIJI010000034.1:6831-23971 GCA_963642885.1 bacterium | reverse complement strand
CTCTATAACCGCACCGCGGAATTTATATATACTCTGGTCATCGTCTCCGACAACCATAATATTTTTGTTCTTCGCGGAAAGTAATAATGTGAGTTCCAGCTGTGCGGAATTTGTATCCTGATACTCATCAACCGACACATACTTATATCGATTCTGCAGCAGTGTCCTTACCTCGTCACATTCCGTCAAGAGACGAACCGTCTGCATAATAATATCGTCGAAATCAAGCAAATTCTGCGATTTTAACCTTGCGGCATAAAGCTCGTATATTTGGGCTATCTGCTTGAATTTCATATCGGTTCCCGCATTTGCCGTATATTCCTCCGGACCGATAAGCTTGTCCTTGGCACGGCTAATCGCGTTTTGAACTGTTTTTACGGGCAGAAGCTTATCGTCTATATTGAGCTGCTTCATACATAATAAAATCTGCTTCTTGCTGTCATCCGTATCGCAAATCGTAAAATTACGGTCATATCCGATATTGTCACCGTATTTACGGAGAATCTGTACGCAAATAGAGTGGAAAGTACCGGTTTTGATGTCGGCCGCTTCCTTGCTGTCGGCTCCGAAAATAGCTGAAATACGCTCTTTAATTTCTTTTGCCGCCTTATTTGTAAATGTTATCGCCATAACCTGCCATGCCTGTGGCGGATTAACGGCGAATCTTCCGAGGTATTCTCCGAGCTTTTCGTGGTCAAACGCAAGAGCCGATTTCATTTCTTCAAGCAGGCTCTCATTTAAATCAGAAGGGTACAAATTCGAATTATAAGCGTCTCCGTAACGAATAATGTACGCAAGGCGATTTACAAGCACGGTGGTTTTACCGCTTCCCGCGCCTGCCAATATAAGAAGAGGACCGTTTATATGGTAAACAGCTTCCCTCTGTTTGTCATTTAATTTTTCGTAATACTTATCGAACAGTGCTTTTTTCGTATCAAGATAGGACTGTCGCAAATTAATTTCAGCCATTCAACACGCTCTTTCTATAAAAATACTCAAAAAAATCGTTTACAGAATATGTCAATACGGTATTCTGCTGTTTTCAAAAATCAGCTATTATTATACCACATTAAAGTTTTTTTTTCAAGAATAAACTTAACAACATTTTTCATTTGCGGAACAATTATTATATTTACCTTTAAGATGCCCTGTGCAATGAATAAATATACGCAAAAAAGTATCGTGCCATTTGATTTCAAACAGCACGATACGTCTTATTTGCCCGAATTACTCAGCCATCGGTAACCGTTCCGCTTCCCGCAAGTGATATTTTTTCTCCGAGATAGACCGGCTCGGGTTTTATAACCGTATAGATAAAATCTTTGGTACGTGCAACAAACTCCCTTACATCACGCAGACTCTGTCCGCGATAATCGTCTCCTGCAGCCGCGATTCCGACACAATCCAAACCGAAAGCCTTTGCATCATATAAAGCTCTGTACATATGATACTTTTGAGTTACAATAATGATTTTTTTCGCTCCGAATACTTCTTTCGCGCGAACAACGGAATCATAGGTAGAAAAGCCCGCATGGTCGAGAAAAATATCATCCTCGGGAACTCCGTGTTCTATGGCAAAGCTTTTCATACAGGCGACCTCATTATAATCGATCCTTCCGTGGTCACCGCTCATAAGCAGCTTGGGAGCACATCCGTTTTTATACAGTTCTATTGCTGTCAGTAGTCTGTCACGAAGCATCAGGCTCGGGGTTCCGTCTTCTCTCACACCCGCACCGAGGACCAATATACAGTCGGCATTGTATCCGGAAGCATCATCCGATGTAATTATGCACTTTTTGACCGAGATGCACATTGCGGCGTTAATCACGGCAGAAGCGGTTAGTCCTACGGTAATGAGTATGACAAGCAGTTTAATTATTGTTTTCGGCGTTATTTTCTTTTGCCTTCCGTACAAGCTCGTTTACCTTCTTTTTACTTAATTTTTTCGAACGTCTTCTCTTAACGGCACACCTGATAACAATAATCACAATCACCGCAATTACAGCCCATATCACTATGTAAGGCAAGGAGGTAACAAACCAAACCGCAAACTCCTTCGAGTCTTCTCCTATATTAATGAACGATTCTTCGAGGCCGTTTGCGATTCTTTCACCGAAAGTCATGGACTCTTCCGGAATAACCTCACGTATTACCTCACTTATATTAATATTTACGGTGCAATACGACACCAGATTATCATATTTTCTGAGCTGAGAGTTATATGAATCCAACTCATAATTAACATCCGACAGTCTCGCCTGAAGGTCTATTACATCTGTCAGAGACTCTGCTTTTTCCATAAGTGTAATAAGTGCATCCCTCTCACTCTCGAGTGCTTTAATGTGACTCTCCGTATCCACATAATTCATTGTTATGTCGTCCCTGCTTTCGCTGCGATACGTCAGTATTCCGAGTGAACACGCACTTGTCATGAACTCGCTGTAACTGTCAGCGGGCACTCTGGCTGTTATATATGCGCTTCTGCTTGAATATGAAGAGTACATTCCGTTGCCGTACATTTCGGAGGATTCGATATATCCGTTATAAGAAGTTATACATTGTGTAATCGAATTAACAAATTCATCGAAAGATTGGGTTTGATATGAAAGACTTGCGGTTGTGATTATTTTTCTTTCCGATAAATCGTTAGCGGCGCTGTCCGAAGACTTCATCTCGGATGCGGCTGTCGTTTCCACCCCATATTCAGGGTCATATCCTTCCGTATACGCTCCGATATAATCACTCGCCGATTTCGCATAATAAGATGCGGTATCGGATGAACTGCCCGAAGATGCACATGACACGAGCAAAATACACTGAACAACCAAAAGCAACGACACAAATTTGATTTTCATATAATTTCTCCCATCCTGTTAATTTTATTTTCTACTATATTGACGATATATATTCGCGGTTTGTTCCTATTCTTAAATATAAATATACCGATATGTTATTTTTATTTCTTCTTGCATAAAATCGGATATAAATTTATCTTATTTCTTGTTATAAAAACAAGTTAAAACAGATTGACATTTATACAAATCTACGGTATAATTATTCCACTGACATAAAAGTATTTTATAGTCTGTTATAGCATTATTCTATATATCGAATTATCGGAGGTTAAATGTTATGGAAAGAGTGTATAATTTTTCGGCCGGTCCTTCTATGCTGCCGCTCGGCGTACTTGAGAAAGCCGCATCGGAACTGGTTTTATATAAAAACAGCGGTATGTCGGTTATGGAAATGAGCCACCGCAGCTCTGATTTCGAAGCTATTATTCAGAAAGCCGAATCCGATTTCAGAAAGCTCATGCAGGTTCCGGACAACTACAAGGTTCTGTTTTTGCAGGGAGGAGCGTCGACTCAATTTGCTTCCGTACCGCTTAATCTTATGAAAACGGGCAAAGCCGATTACATTCTCTCGGGACAGTTCTCGACCAAGGCATATAAGGAAGGCTTAAAGTACGGCGACTGTGTTGCAGCCGCATCCTCAAAGGAGCAGAATTTCTCCGAAATACCGCAGACTACACGTGATTCATTCAGAAAAGATGCGGATTACGTGCATATCTGCTTCAACAACACAATATACGGAACTAAATTCGATTATATCCCCGACACCGGTGACATCCCCCTTGTCGCGGACATGTCATCGTGCATCCTCTCGGAACCCGTAGATGTATCGAAATTCGGAGTTATATATGCAGGTGCACAAAAAAATATGGCTCCCGCAGGGCTTACCGTCGTTATCGTACGTGATGATTTACTCGGTTGGGTAAATCCGATTACACCCTCCATGCTCAACTGGTCGCTTATGGCGGATAATGACTCCATGTACAACACTCCGCCGTGCTACGCTATTTACATGGCAGGACTTGTATATGAATGGCTTTTGGAGCTCGGCGGACTCGAAGAAATGAAAAAGCTGAACAAGAAGAAAGCCGAGCTTTTGTATTCATATCTCGATTCGCAGAATTATTATATCGCACCGGTTAAAAAATCAAGCCGTTCTATGATGAATGTGACGTTTGTTACGGGTAATGAAGAGCTCGACAAAAAATTCGCATCCGAAGCATCTAAGGTCGGACTGAAAAACCTGAAAGGCCACCGTTCCGTAGGAGGAATGAGAGCTTCTATTTATAATGCAATGCCGTATTCAGGCGTAGAAGCACTCGTAGACTTCATGAAAACTTTCGCATTAAACAATCCAAAAGATTAAGAGGCTGTTATGATCAAAATTAACTTACTGAATAAAATCGCATCCTGCGGCACTGATAAATTTGCACGTGATAAATATGAGGTAGGAAGCGATATTTCCTCACCCGATGCCATTATGGTTCGTTCCGCCGATATGCATTCCATGCAATTCGAAAATAATCTCAAGGCCATCGCAAGAGCCGGCGCAGGAACAAATAATATTCCGCTCGATGAATGTGCCGAAAAAGGTATAGTTGTTTTCAATACTCCCGGTGCTAACGCCAACGCGGTTAAGGAGCTTGTAATATGCGGAATGCTTCTCGCATGCAGAGATGTAGTAGGCGGAATCAATTGGGTCAAGAGTTCAGCATCCGAGCCCGATATAGCTAAGCTGGTAGAAAAAGAGAAGAATAAATTCGCGGGAAGTGAACTGCTCGGCAAAACCCTCGGTATCATAGGCTTAGGAGCCATAGGAGGTCCTCTTGCCAATGCCGCCGTAGCTTTGGGAATGGAAGTATTGGGATTCGACCCTTACATTTCGGTTGACTCCGCATGGAAAATCTCCAGATCCGTTAAAAAAGTCGACTCACGTGAAGAAATATTAAAAAATGCCGATTTCATCTCGCTTCACACACCACTGATAACAGACAGTGATCCGCTGGTAAACACAAAGCATATGATTAATTCCGAAACCATCGGTATGATGAAGGACGGTGTCATAGTACTGAATTTCGCCAGGGACGCACTTGTCGATGATTGTGCAATGGAGAATGCTCTCGATTCCGGTAAAGTAAGACGCTATGTAACCGATTTCCCCAATGCGAAAACAGCGGGCATGAAAGGCGTTATCGCAATTCCTCACCTCGGAGCATCCACGGAAGAAAGCGAGGACAACTGTGCATCGATGGCCGCCGATGAACTCATAAACTACCTTGAGCACGGTAATATACGCAACAGTGTTAACTATCCCACCGTTGAAATGCCGCTTAGCCACGGTCAGCGTATCGTAATACTGCATAAAAATATTCCGAATATGATATCTCATATCTCCACCGCATTTTCCTCGAGAAATATTAACATAGAAAATATGTTAAACCGTTCGAGAGGAAACTATGCATGCACTTTAGTGGATGTATCGGCAGAGGTCAGCGATGATATTGTTAACAGTATCGAAAAAGTTGACGGTATCATTCGAGTCTTAAAACCTGTATAATATAAAGAAGCACAAAAAAAGAGAGGGGTTATTCCCTCTCAATTGCTAAGATTAAAGTATAATCTTTCTTGCTTCGAGATAATATCTCTTGCTTTCGGCTTCCCCCATTGAAAAAGTCTTGCGCGGAAGAGTACCGTATGTTTTTATATATTCGAAAAGCTCCGATTTATCTATTCCATCGAATATAAATCCGACAGTATTCTCTTTTCGCGCAAGCTTTTCCAATGATTCTTCACCGTGGATATAATCACATGAAGTCTCCGGATTTTTTTCGATATATTCATCGATGAATTTCTGAAGAGTCCCTTGAGTCAGCGGGTGCGTTTTGTTTACAAACGCAAGCTCCTTCTTGTCGGATTTGGTCACTACCGTGATTTTCTGTGTTGAGTTACAGTCGTTTGACGCTATACGATACAGCTCCGTCATAAGCTTTTCGACATCGCAGTTTTTCAGAAGTCTGTATATCGGCTCAAATACCAAAGAGTCATCGTCAAGCGGCGTCAGTTCGCACAGAGCATATCTTGCGGGATGATTGTCTGCCGCTCCGTTCTTCTTCAGCTTTTCCCAGTGAGCCTTTGCCGCGGCAAGCGAGTGATTGCCGTCTCCGACAGCGTACATAACGCCGCCGTCATGCTTCCGCTCATAGTTCTCGACAAGGTTAGAAAACATTTCGAGATTATTTCCGACAATTCCGTATCCCTCAATGTGTCCCCCACCCTGCATAAGTTCAAAATCATATAGCTTTTCATCCGCACTTTTTTCGGCAGCATCAAACAGTTCCCTGTCACTAACGAGAATAAGAATATGCGGAAGTTCTATTGGTGAAAAAGCACGTATCTTACCTCTTGACGGAATTCTCGATATTATCGTCTCCTCTGTAGCTCTGATCGGCGATGTCGCACCTTTGTTGTAATCATATTTTTCGAGATCGAGCATTCCGACGATACCGCGTCTGGTTTTTCCGTTCGGCAGACTGCGCTTTACGTATATCATTCCGTTTATCGTTTTCATTTCCGATTCGTCAAATCCGTCGGAGTTTTGTTTTATGCTTGCCAGCATCTCACTTTCCTTATCGCTTCCTATATATACCTCGGGTAATATATAGTCGAGCGTAGACGGGGACTTGCATATTATATCACGGCATTTATTCCAATATTCTTCTTCCGATGTAAACTGGTCACAGGCAATAACAGACCATTTATTCATTTTATCCCTATCATTTGAAAAAAGCGGAATCAGTATATCCGCTGAAGAAAAAACAGTATTTTTCATAAGCATCGACTCCCAATAACAACTTTAGCATATTATACTACATAGTCGATTTGTTGTCAACAATATTATTTATTGCATGTTATAAGATTAATTAATACAACATTCTTGCTGCCCCACGGGAATATCCGATCTCCGTTATTCTGTTCGGAATTCCGCAAAATAACATTAATCCGAGGATAATTAAAGTGAACAATTTTAACATTAAAGTCGTCAAATTCGGCGGAAGCTCTCTTGCGGATGCCGAACAATTCAAAAAAGTCGGAAAAATAATAAAAAATGATCCCGCACGTCGATTTGTTGTTCCTTCCGCTCCCGGCAAGAGATTTTCGGGAGACACGAAGGTTACGGATATGTTATACAACTGCTACAACAACGCTTATGATGTCGAAAAATTCGACAGCTTGTTTGATTTGATAAAAGACAGATTCAATTCGATTATCGACGAGCTGGGTATTGATCTCGATCTCTCCGGTGAGTACGAACATATTAAATGGGCTGTACTGCACCATGCGGGACGTGATTACGCCGCGAGCCGCGGTGAATATTTAAACGGCATAATATTGGCCGCCTACCTCGGATATGATTTTATTGATCCCGCAGATTATATAAGATTTCACGATAACGGATCTTTTGATTCGGAATTAACCAATTCTTTGTTATCGGAAGAAATGAAAAAGCATACTAACGGAGTAATTCCCGGATTTTACGGCTCTCAGCCTAACGGTACCATACGTACATTCTCACGCGGCGGAAGTGATATTACGGGTTCGATTGTCGCTCGTGCCGTTTACGCCGATTTATACGAAAACTGGACCGATGTCAACGGTTTCTTAATGGCCGACCCCAGAATAATTCCGAATGCGAAAACAATCAAATGCATTACTTATCGTGAGCTGAGAGAGCTTTCGTATATGGGTGCGTCCGTACTGCATGAAGATGCCATATTCCCCGTAAGATTCGCGGGTATTCCGATTAATATAAGAAACACCAACGATGAAAGCGATCCCGGTACCATGATCGTATCTCACACCGATAATTATGATGCCGACAATGTCATCACAGGTGTCGCAGGTAAAAAAGGCTTCTGTGTTATAACCATAGAAAAAGCGCTTATGAATTCCGAGAAGGGATTCGGAAGAAAGGTACTTGAAGCAATCGAAAAAGAAAACCTTTCATTTGAACATCTTCCCTCCGGTATCGACACCATGAGTGTCATACTGAATAAATTTGAAATATCCGAATGTAAAGAGCGCCTTATAAACCGTATTTGCCAGATGGTTGAGCCCGATACGGTGTCAATTGAAGAAAACCTTGCATTGATTGCTGTCGTAGGCAGAGGTATGGTACGTTCAAAGGGAATCGCCGTCCGTGTTTTCAAAGCCGTCGCCGACGCGGGAGTCAATATCCGTATGATAGACCAGGGTTCCTCGGAGCTGAATATAATTTTAGGCATTGACGAAGCCGATTTCGACAAAGCTCTAAAGGCCATTTACAGTGAATTTGTCAAGGAATAATATATAAAAGTTGAAGAGCCCTCTGTCAAGATGACAGGGGGCTCTTTACTATTCGTACTTATAAAGTTCTGTTTATGTTATTATTCTTTTTCGGGAAAAACGTGAAGCGGAAGCTTGCAGCCGCCTATTATATGGAAATGAAGATGATGAACCGACTGTCCGGCATCATCACCGCAGTTTGAAATAACTCTGTAACCGTTTACCGCTCCGCCGAGCTTTGCTATCGACGGAATTTTTTCGAATATCTTGGCGATATATTCGCTGTTTTCTTCGTTTACTTCATCCATTGATTCGATGTGCTTCTTGGGAATAACGAGAACATGACACGGTGCTTCGGGATTTATATCCTTGAAGGCATATATATTTTCGTCTTCGTAAACTTTAGTCGATGGAATCTCACCGCATATTATTTTGCAAAACAAGCAATCCATTGCAATTCTCCTTATGTTGTGTTATAATATTTATTATATTGATTGTATCACATTATATTATAAAAATCAAGGATATTTTGAATGTACAGAATTTTTGTTACCCATACACATACTTATCCGAACGCGATTGCAAGCAGAGCATGTGACAGCTTATCGAATTTTTACGAGTTTGCCCTCGAAGGAAACGGAACATATGAAAATCTCGAAGAAGAAGCACGAAAAAACAACGTCGAAGGTTTTTTGATTTTTTCCGTTGCTACAAATGCCCGTCAGGTAGAAAAAGTTAACACTTCTATCGCATCACTTGCGGAATTTTCACGTTCCCGCGGTTTTAAAACAATCGGTTACGCAGGAATGCATCAGGACTACCCCGATTTCGAAAAAGAAATCAATCGCTGTATCTCTCTCGGTCTGAAGGGAGTAAAGATACACCCCGACATTCAAAGCATAGACATTAACGATAAAAAACTTTATCCGTTATACGAGATATTAACGTCAAAGGATATGCCGTTATATCTGCATATGGGTGACAACAGACCTATGTACCGTTTTTCAGAGCCGCTCAAACTTGTGAAGGTGTTGAAGGATTTTCCGAAATTAAAGGTGGTTGCGGCGCATATGGGTGGCTACAAAGCATGGGGAGACGCGGAAATACTCCTGCCGGGTTATGAAAATCTTTGGTTCGACATTTGCAGTGTACTTGAATATATAACTCCCGAACATGCCGAAAGATTAATCGGTAAATTCGGCTCCGACAGAGTAATGTTCGGAACCGATTATCCCGTAGCGGGTATTGAAGACGAGCTGAAATTATTTATGAGATTAAAGCTTACCGAGGCGGAACGTGAAAATATTCTCTGGAATACCGCCGCAAGTTTTTACGGAATCGAATAAAATGGCGGAATATATAAAACAATCTCTTTGGGAAAGACTCCAATGCCATGATAAGCCGATATTCCTCTACGGCACAGGCAACGGAGCCGATAAAATCATTGCCGCTCTCGATATGTATAATGTCGCTTTAGACGGCATATTCGCCTCCGACGGATTTGTTCGAGAACGTTCATTTCATGATTTTCCGGTACTTTCTTACACGGATGTAATATCGAAATACGGAAACGACATCATAGTTCTGCTGGCATTCGGTACAACTCTCGAAAGCGTACGCGGCTTTATTGAAGAGCTCGACAAACGTCATGAACTGATAATACCCGATGTTCCTCTGTATGGCGGAGAACTTTTCGATAGAACATATTTTGACGGACATATCACCGAGCTCACCGCCGCACGTTCACTTTTCTGCGACAGCACATCGGTTATGCTGTTTGATGATGTGATTAATTTCCGACTCAGCGGCAAAATGCAATTTCTTTTGAGAACCGAAGAACAAAAAGAAACGCTTGAATCTCTTTTTTCCGACAAATGCATCTCGAAGATTATCGACGGAGGAGCATTCAAGGGAGACAGTGCGTCAATGTTTGCGGATGTCTTGTCACCCGAGGTGATATATGCGGTTGAAGCCGATCCGAAAACCTTCACAAAGCTTCGGACGTATGCAGACAGCGAGGAAAAATGCCGCATTGTCCCGATAAACGCCGCACTGTCCGACTATAACGGAACGGTTGAATATTCATCCTCGGGAAGCCGCGGTGCGGGTGAAAAAGGCAAAAATCACCGTGCTAAAAATTACTCTGTGCAATGCATAACACTTGATACATACTTTACCGACAGCAATATAGATTTTATCAAATTGGACATTGAAGGCTCGGAGGAAGAAGCATTGAGAGGCGGTATGGAGCTGATAAAAAGATGTCAACCCGACATGGCGGTTTCGCTTTATCATAAAACAGACGATCTCTTTTCGCTGATATTCAAAATTCACGAGTTACTTCCGTTGCATAAGCTCTATCTGAGAAGAGTCAGATGTATACCCATGTGGGACGTTACCCTTTATGCAATCAAATAATTCGCATTGCCGAAAAATGCCGTAATCAAACAACCGAACGTTTGATTACGGCATTTATTTATTCTATCTTGTTTTAGCTATATCGGTAATAAGTATTGTTATTGAAAGATATTTGCTGTGTATCTGTATTTCCTGATTCTCGCCGATATATTGGTTGCCTCCGAGAAGAAAACGTCCGCTTGAATCTATTTTACCCTGAGTATCAAACGAGGCCTCCACATCAACCTTATATAAATCTCCCGTACCTGTATTCGCTGCGGTAACCGACGTGCCGTCAAGTGAGGAATAATATTTCATCGCATCCGTAATTGTTATGCTGTCGTCACTTATGGTGCCTATATACGTGTTCGATTCATCAATATAAAATTTTGCTCCTTTGTTCATATAATTTCGTGCCGAAGAATCACGTATCCCCATAACCTTAAATGAAATCTTATAGTTATCAAGCTGTGTGCTTTCGGAAACATCGGAATTACTGTCCGTGAAATATCTGAAGCCTATACTTACAATACATATGACAAGTATAACAATTATAAAAATATCAAGTGCTCCGAGTTTTTTGCTTTTTTCCATAAACTACCCTTTCGTAATTACAAAATCGTCACCGTCGTATTCCGTTATCGAATCGGTTACGACAGCTCTGTAAATCACACCGTTATTGTAGTGATATTCCGTAGTGACAATACCGTTCTCTATCGATATTTCGAATTCATCGGTCGGTACTCCGCTCTCGTCATATAAAATAACTTTAATGCTTCTTTGGTCTGAACCGTATGATAACTTATATTTCCTGCCGTCAATCATATTTCTGACATTATCTATTGAAACAATGCCGATCTCCGAGTACACATCCGTGACGGCATCGGCCGTAAAATCACCTATCTGCGATGATATATACAGCTTATCGCCGTCTCCGATCATCATTTCGGAAGTGCCTTCGGATTTGAAGGTTTTTCCCTTTACCGTAATCGTATACGATGTTACGACACGTTCGTTTTCATACGAAGAAATAATTCTCAGTTTTCTGCGGTATGACTCGTTATCACGCATCATATCGAACATTTCTTCCGCCGATAAGTCGAAATAAGTATACTTTTCATCTGCACCGTTATCCGATACCATATCGGGAATCGTCACGGATGCCGTATCGGTATTCTCTGTTTGATTGATTCCGAAAATAACCCGAATAAATTCGGGAATTCTGTCGTTGGCAACGCATACGGAGATTATAACCAAAGATACAATCAATATAACCGACACAATAACGATAATTATCAAAGAATGAGTATTAATCCTGTTTTTCTTCTTTTTCGACATCGTCTTTTTTACTGTTTATGCTTTTTTCTATTTCTATTATTTCTTCCTCTGTTGCACCGTTGTGTTCTTCCACTTTTTTAGCCTTTTCCGGATCAAGCTCGCTTATGTAGTCGGATATTGTCATATCATCTTCTATAATACCCGAATGACGGCGTAAATTCGGATTACGCAAAATAACGAAGTTTATCGCTAACAATACTATAGCTATAACCGCTATACTTACGGATTTAACGAACCGCATATTATTAAACATCGCTTCCGTACAGAATATGGCTACGAGACCGAGCATTGCGCATATAGCATATATAAGTCTTACGGATTCCTTTTGAGTGAAGCCCATATCTATAAGTCTATGATGAAGATGACCGCGGTCAGCCGAAAACGGACTTTTTCCCGCCGCTATTCTTCTGATTATCGCAAAAAACGCATCGAATATCGGTATTGCCAATACTATAAGCGGGACAATGAAAGCGAGTACCGCATGCAGCTTGAATACGCCGCTGACGGACATCACCGCGAGCGAGTAACCGAGGAAAAGTGCACCCGTATCACCCATAAATATTCTCGCGGGATTTAAATTGAATGGCAGAAAACCGAGACATGACCCGAACAGAATACCGAATACAACGGTATTTACGATATCTCCGTTAAGCAGAACGACTATCATAAGCGAAAACGAAGAAATTGCCGAAACACCGCAGGCGAGACCGTCCAATCCGTCAATGAAATTAATGGCATTTGTCAGTCCCGCTATCCAAAGAACGGTCAGCGGAATACTGAAATAGCCGAGATGTATGTATACACCGCAGAGATTAATATGGTCGATTACACACCCGTTCCATACGGCGAACAAAGCCGCGGCAATCTGAATCACAAACTTCAGCCAAGCATTTAAGCGGTAAATATCGTCAAGTGTTCCGAGAACGACAAGTACAGCTCCGCCTACCCATACGGTAACAAGCTGTTTACTTATATCACAAAACAAAAGCGTGGTTATCAAAAAGCTCAGATATATAGCCAAGCCTCCGATACGCGGGATAGGCTTTGTATGCATCCTGCGGTTATCTAACGGTACATCAACCGCACCTATCATAAATGCGAGCACACGCACCGCGGGTGTCATCGTATACGCAAGAAGCATTGCGCAAACAATTGCAACCGCGCTGAAAATAAACTGTGTCATTTTAACTCCTTTTCGGGATTAATTGCTGTCGTTTAAATCGATGCAAAATCCTACACCGTACATTTCCGGAAGCATAAGACTGAATTGCTTACCGACCAATATCTGATAACCGTTAACCGTGTATGCAGTCTCGGTATCTACAGCTTCCGCTTCAATGGTTATTTTCATTGAAATTTTATCTTCGACTTCCGAAATAACTTCCTTGTTTTCGTCAAAGCTGAAATTACTTTGCTTATACGGTTCAGTTTGAACTCCTACTACGGTTCCGATACTCTTTTTCTCGATAGCATCCTGAACACTGTCTCCCGCTTTTACCGATTGAGCAAATCTTTCATCGAGATTCGATATTTCGACGACATACTGTATCGTTTTGTAATTCACGGAATCGGTGCTTTGTGCGGAATCGGAATTATTCACGAAAACATTCATCAATACATATACAACTGCGGCTATAAGCAGTAAAATCAAAACATCAATGGCATTAAACCGAAGCTTTCTGTTCTTATTCATCTTTATTTTTGCCTTTCACTTTATCGGATTTTTTCTTCGAAGAGGTAAGACGAAATTCGACATTGCCGGTATTTTCATCGGCCGACATCACGCTTTCGTTTTCAATCATCGCAAAACCGTTTCTGATGTATGCCGACGCAAGACCGCACACAAGCCAAAACATAAGGTAGAGTCTGTAATTGTACCATATATAATCGGTCATTCCCTGAGCAAGCACCGCCACTATTCCGCACAGCGGTCCCGCACACGATATACGCAGCTGGGTTTTCGAACGGTTCATGCCCAAGCCGATACCGCATCCGCCTCTTCCGTCTGCCGAAAAGACGATATTCTCCCTGAGTTCATTTTTCAGAGTCACACTTGAGTCGGAAAGATTCGAGAAAAGCGTGAATCCGGAGCTGAACAGCATGAAAGCAAAAGCCAAAAATATCAATAGTCCGAAGGCACCTAATTCGAGCCATATCTGAAGATATAAATTATGCGAATGAGGCGCCGCTTCCACACCCATATAGGTGTAAATCGGATACATACGATTCCACGCGCCCTCACCTATCCCGATTCCGTTCCAAACGTTATCTTTTATCATATCAACGGTTGCGTGCCATATGTGTACTCTATATGACGTTGAAGAATCCGAAAGGTTTCCTATACTCGTAAACCGTGATATAATATTCTGCGGCAATACCGACGAAACAAACGGCAGCGATACAACTCCGATGATAACAAGCCATAGTGATCTGCTGTGCCACATAAACATCATCACAACTATACCGAGCATTAATCCGAGCCATGCACCGCGGCTCCATGTCAGAATGAGGCACGAGCCCAATATTCCAATCGAGATAAAAGCACTGACGCGGCGCATACCCTCTCCTCTTCCGATGAGCATGGCAAACGCTATGGGAATTATCAATATGAGGTATTCACCGAGCATATTCGGATTGTCGAGTGAACCGACGGCACGTCCGCCTATGGCCGTAAACATTTCGCTGTCCAACCATGCACGTGACGAGTATCCGCCTCCCGTGAAATATAGAAATATACCATACAAAGACTCAAGCACAGCCGACAATACACATGCAGTCGAGCATCTTACCAGCCATTGTCTCGTCTTAATAAGTTCAACCGTGAGAAAATACGCACACAGCAGGCACACGAAAAGCAATGCGGGCTTTACAGAACTGTCCGAAAGAGAAATAAATCCTCCCGAAAACAGCATAACGGCAAATGCACACACTACGATGTCTATCGGCTCGAGGGTAAATATTCTCTTCCCGCGAAACAGCTTTATGCAATAACAAACAGTCGTGTATATCACGAGAGCGGCAAGAATCATTGTCGGAAGCCACGGCATCAGGAAAAACATTGCCATAACTCCGAGCTCGGGTCTTACCAAAACAAGATATGCCGCTATTACGCAAGCGAATGCCGAAAAAATGTAAATCGGAGAAATTCTGTATGTCAGAGCACCGCAGATTATTCCCACCAGAAAGGCGGAATTCACTCGTCCTCCGTCTCCGACGACATCCTCGACTTCATTATCGGTATATCCTGTAATATTAACGATAAATCTGCCGATTGCCGAGGACAAAAGCGCTTCCGACAGACTTTTTCGCGACATTATCAGCGGAACCGAGGACAAAATAAGAATTATCGAAAACCATACGTCTGTATTTTCGGTCAATCCAGCAACGTTGTTTTCAACTATCGAGGATATAAATGCGATTACGGTTGTATATAATCCGAAAGATGAGAAGAAGGCTCCGAACACTTTCAGTCGGCATCCCAGCAGGAATTTCATTACATACGATATTCCCGCGATTATTACGCTTGACTCGATTCTTCTGCACGTACCGTAGCGGAACTCCCTCTCATGTGAGGCGAATTTTGTTTTCGAGAATCTTTCGGGAATAGTTGTTCTTAGGTGGTTATTGTACCCCGTAAAAATAAATCCGAAAAATCCCTTCTGCAAAAGCGTATATATGTATTGTGTAAACCTGTCGAGAGCCGACAGTATAAGACTGGATTTTATAAATGCGGCAAGGAAACCTTCTTTACTGTTTTCACTGTTGTTCGGTGAAGAAAGCATATTTCACTCCGTTAGAAAGATATTATTCTAATTATATAGTATTGTGTCAGTGTTTTCAACAAGAATTTATTAATATTTACATAAATTCAATTACGAAAAAACTCTATTTAACCTCATGTCGAGATGAAACAGAGCTTTGATTTTATAAATTTATACTAAGACCTATCGGACAATGGTCGCTTCCGTAAATATCCGAATATATCTCCGCATCCGCCAATTTGTCGTTTAACGATTCGGAGGTAATAAAGTAATCTATACGCCATCCCACATTTTTCTCGCGTGAATTAAACATATATGACCACCATGTGTATGCATCGGCTTTGTCGGGATAAAAGAATCGGAATGTATCGGTAAAACCGCTTGAAAGCAATTCGCTTATCTTTGCTCTTTCCTCATACGAATAGCCGGGATTGCCTATATTCGATTTCGGATTCTTTAAATCCAGCTCATTCCTTGCCACATTCAAATCGCCCGCCAAAATGACCGGCTTGTTTTCGGCTATGCCCGTTAAATATTCTCTGAGGTCATCCTCGTACTCCATTCTGTATGGCAGACGCTTCAATTCATACCGAGAGTTCGGTGTATATGAATTGACAAAATAGAATTCATCAAATTCCAACGTAATGAGACGTCCTTCGTCGGTGTACTTACCGTCAATACCGTATCTTACATCAATCGGCTCGTGTTTAGTGTACACCGCAGTACCGGAATACCCTTTTTTCTCGGCACTCGAAAAATATCTCAAATAACCCATCGGCGCAAATTTCGCTTGCTCGGGCTGAAGCTTTGTTTCCTGAATTGCGAAAATATCCGCGTCCGCCGCCGTGAAAAAATCCGCAAAGCCTTTTTCCAAAACGGCTCGAAATCCGTTTACGTTCCATGATACAAATTTCATACTTTCTCCGATCCAAAACAATACATTATGTCATCACATAGCTCGTTTCAGATTATAAACGGACGCTTGCCGTTTATCTTATCCTGCCAGAGAGGTGATTTTTTTCTTAAATACTCAACTGTTTCCGCAACCGTTTTAATTATATAATCGGTGTCTTCGTCGGTAAGATCCTGCTCAATGGTAAGTCTGAGCGATCCTCTGGCAATTTCGGGATTTCTTCCGATGGCAAGAAGAACATGACTTGGATCGAGTGAGCCGGAATTGCATGCCGAACCCGATGACGCTTGTATCCCGTGCAAATCAAGCATGAGTATCAATGCTTCACCGTCAATTCCTTCGAAACACATATTGATGTTGCCGGGTAATCTTATTTTATCATCGCCGTTCAATACCGAATGCGGTATTTTCTTTAGTTCGGATATAATTCTGTCTCTTTTTAAGATAATCGACTTGTTATTCTTCTCGATGTTTTCCATCGATTCCCGAACCGCCGCGGCCATACCGACAATCGCGGGAAGGTTTTCTGTTCCCGCCCGTCTTTTTCTCTCCTGTCC